>NZ_JVSL01000004.1:0-1056 GCF_001053575.1 Parahaemophilus parainfluenzae
GAAGGTTGAACCGGTCGAAGATACCAGCTGGCTGCAACTGTTTATTAAAAACACAGCACTCTGCAAACACGAAAGTGGACGTATAGGGTGTGATGCCTGCCCGGTGCTGGAAGGTTAATTGATGGTGTAATCGAAAGAGAAGCTCCTGATCGAAGCCCCAGTAAACGGCGGCCGTAACTATAACGGTCCTAAGGTAGCGAAATTCCTTGTCGGGTAAGTTCCGACCTGCACGAATGGCATAATGATGGCCAGGCTGTCTCCACCCGAGACTCAGTGAAATTGAAATCGCCGTGAAGATGCGGTGTACCCGCGGCTAGACGGAAAGACCCCGTGAACCTTTACTATAGCTTGACACTGAACATTGAATTTTGATGTGTAGGATAGGTGGGAGACTTTGAAGTAGTCACGCCAGTGATTATGGAGTCGTCCTTGAAATACCACCCTTTAACGTTTGATGTTCTAACGAAGATTACGAAACGTGGTCTCGGACAGTGTCTGGTGGGTAGTTTGACTGGGGCGGTCTCCTCCCAAAGAGTAACGGAGGAGCACGAAGGTTTGCTAATGACGGTCGGACATCGTCAGGTTAGTGCAATGGTATAAGCAAGCTTAACTGCGAGACAGACAAGTCGAGCAGGTACGAAAGTAGGTCATAGTGATCCGGTGGTTCTGAATGGAAGGGCCATCGCTCAACGGATAAAAGGTACTCCGGGGATAACAGGCTGATACCGCCCAAGAGTTCATATCGACGGCGGTGTTTGGCACCTCGATGTCGGCTCATCACATCCTGGGGCTGAAGTAGGTCCCAAGGGTATGGCTGTTCGCCATTTAAAGTGGTACGCGAGCTGGGTTTAGAACGTCGTGAGACAGTTCGGTCCCTATCTGCCGTGGGCGTTGGAGAATTGATTGGGGCTGCTCCTAGTACGAGAGGACCGGAGTGGACGCACCACTGGTGTTCCGGTTGTGTCGCCAGACGCATTGCCGGGTAGCTAAGTGCGGAAGAGATAAGTGCTGAAAGCATCTAAGCACGAAACTTGCCAAGAGATGAGTTCTCCCTGT
>NZ_JVSL01000005.1:0-3097 GCF_001053575.1 Parahaemophilus parainfluenzae
AAAGTTTAAAAAAATAAAATAATTATTTTATTTTTTTAAACTTTATATATTTTAGTATTATATATAATTTGCATGACATTTTGTCATCTTTTAAGTGTGACAAAATGTCATATCATAATTATGAGTTTTCAGAAGACGAATTATCCTTCTAGGCAATATTAGATGAGATAAACATGCTGAAGTGGATTGCCTAACTGTATAAATTACAGTTCACACTTGAATGTGGTTTTCTAAGAAAACGATTATAGATTTACTATAATTGCGTACGCCATTCGAACTCAAGAATTTATAAAATAAAACCGCCTTTTTGGCGGTTTTATTTTTTTCTATATTTGCATAGTTATATTCTTATCTTCGCATAAAGTGCGATTATGTTAAATGATTCTAGTCACTTAAATCGCTTGTTTATGCAAATTTGACCGACCTTATATCACCTCAAATTTAGTTAAAATTTCTAAGACCACTTTCAAGATTTGTAACAGTAATGAAATGATTTGTAGCACAAGTGTGATCATGTTAAACCTCCGATATAAATTAATGGCTATTGATTGTATCTACGGATCCAAGATAAGACTTTTAAAGAAGTTTAAAGCATTGACTAGCAGAAGAAGAGGTGAACGACTTCAGCACAATAAGCTACCGCGCCACAAGTGGCTTGCTGAATCGATAAAGGCATTGCCATCAAGTGACAATGCCTTTATCGATTTACCAAAATAAACGCTTTATACGCCGTTTTAGAGCCTTAATTGGATGTTTCTTTTCCCATTCCTTTGCCGCTTTCTGAAAAGCTGCTTGAGATTTCCCATTTACGGCAAATTTGGCGTGAGATTTTTCAAACGCACTTACAAGGTTTTCACGGTGTTTTTTAGTCCTATATTTTAAAAATAACCACAAAGAAAAAAGACCGATCAAAACGATCAATATGTCATTCATTTTTATCTTTTCCTCTCTTAAACATTAGGCATAGGATCGCCATTATAAGGTCATAAAATTTCATAAGATTTTATTAAAACTGACCCAAGATCTTTATCTTAAAAAACGCTAACAATTTAATGATGTCACACACCTAACGCAAAATTGCATTTTGCCTTTTTTTCTTTAGTAATCAATGCTTAAGGTATATGGTGATTAAATTTTGAATAGGGGATTGGAGATGCTATATAGCATCTCTACAGATTCTATACAGCACACCTTTGATTTTATTAAGGAAATCACCTTCCTGTGCTATATCGCATCTTTTTAGATGCGATATAGCATACAAAAACATGCTATTTAGCATACAAAAACATGCTATTTAGCATACAAAAAGATTCTCTAGAGAATCTCTACAGACTCTCCAGAGAATCTTTTTACCCATAAATTGCTTAAATCAAGAGGCAGGATAGATATTAAATAGTGACAGTGTTTCAAAATAAACACATAAAATTTAAATAAAAGAAGCCATAAAGCTCCGATGTGGTATTAAAAAATACGGAGCCCTTTGGGCGACTTCTTTTACTGAAAAGTATTGCTAACTTTTTTATATTAGCTTGGCTTTTCTTCCTTAAAAATTACAAAAAAATATTTATTATTTATTAGCGCTCGTGGGGCTTGTTGGTTGTAGGTTTTTAGTGTGGATAATGCTCGTGTGGTAACTTGTGTGCAACTCGTAGAGTTGTGCAAGGCGAAGCCGTCAAGTTATCCATCAACATTATCCATACGGTGCCGTAGGCAAAAAACCGTTAAACAATCCACAAATCCACAGCGCCCAAAAGAGCGCGTTTCTTTGTAACGTTCTTAGTTATCGGTAAGTGAATGGCTTACCAGTAAAAAAGCGTGTTTTCGTTGGAATTATGTGACCCTAAACATTCATTCCGCTGTAACCTTAACTTCTCGTTTATCAGGTACCCGTTGTCGTACGGTGAGACGGTGGCAGAGCTTACGTTTCGCTGTAAGTGCGTTGTTTTTACACCACAATTTGCCTGTTTATGCTTTCCAGCAGTCCGAGCTTTTGACCCTTGAAGTTATGGCTTGCGTTTCTTGTTTACGTCGTTGAAATGATTTTTTGGTAGTAGGGACGCTTTGCAAATTACTTGCTTTACTAGCTACCCTTTGTTAAGATTTGACTTGTCTAGGGTCTAATCGTTAGCAAAGAACGCAACGAACAGATTACAAGAAAAAGGGCATAGATGTCAAAATCTATGCCCTTTTTCTTTAAAAGTTTTTCTTTTTAGTTCCAAATGAGCTTAAATAATCACCTTTTTCAACCCATAATTCATCTGGACTGTTTTCCTTATAATAAAATGTCGTAACAGATAAGTATTGACCCATATTTTTTAAAATTAAAGTAGTATTTGGGGATAATCTTAGAAGTATTACAAGTTTTTTCTTTTCTGCTTCATATATTACGCCAGCCTGATTAAGTTTTTTATGTAAGAGAGCTGGCACCAATCTTTTATCATATTCATTTTTGTGATTCATGCTTTTCTTTACCCATAAGTTATGCCTAATACTTATGTGTCTTTCTCCAAAAAATTGATTACCTACACTTAGCTTTATGGGCATGTCGTGAGATATTCCACTTATCGTATTGCCTGGTATTATTGCAAAATCTTCACTTCCATCGATCAGCCAGAAACTATCAGGATTTTCTTCATCTCCTTTTATTGTAAATTTATCCATTTTTTACTTTCCATTTAATAAGTTAACTAATTTTTCTAGATCATAGATATTTCGCCCTTTGTATTTTTTATCACTTCTTAATGTTGAAGATTTATCAATAACCCCTAATCTAGTTAATTTTTTTATTTCGCGTTGAATACTTCTTTTTGATACTCCAATTCTATTAGCTAAAGTTTCTTGAGATGGGTATGGAGATCTATCTGAATACCACCAATAGGACAGTAAATTGATAATAATGTTTAAACCTAAAGGTGATATATCTAGTTCTGATTGTTTTTTTAGTAGCCCTATGGGGATTGCTACCCATCCGTCATCTAAGTTATGTTCACCCCATTTTTTTTCTAGAGATTCTTTCATTAAGATACCATAATAAATAAATTTTATTATAACACAAAGTTTAAAAAAATAAAATAATTATTTTATTTTTTTAAACTTT
>NZ_JVSL01000006.1:0-1710 GCF_001053575.1 Parahaemophilus parainfluenzae
CAACATCAAGAATTTTTGAGGTTGTATAGTTAAGTGACTAAGCGTACAAGGTGGATGCCTTGGCAATCAGAGGCGACGAAGGACGTGCTAATCTGCGAAAAGCTTGGATGAGTCGATAAGAGGCGTTTAATCCAAGATGTCCGAATGGGGAAACCCAGTAGATGAAGAATCTACTATCACTTACTGAATCCATAGGTAAGTGAGGCAAACCGGGAGAACTGAAACATCTAAGTACCCCGAGGAAAAGAAATCAACCGAGATTTCGTTAGTAGCGGCGAGCGAACGCGAAGGAGCCTGTTAGTGATAATGACAGAGACAGAGGAACAAGCTGGGAAGCTTGGCGATACAGGGTGATAGCCCCGTACTCGAAGTCCAGGTCATGGTACTAAGCTAACGACAAGTAGGGCGGGACACGTGATATCCTGTTTGAAGATGGGGGGACCATCCTCCAAGGCTAAATACTCCTGATTGACCGATAGTGAACCAGTACTGTGAAGGAAAGGCGAAAAGAACCCCGGTGAGGGGAGTGAAATAGAACCTGAAACCTTGTACGTACAAGCAGTGGGAGCCCTTTAAGGGTGACTGCGTACCTTTTGTATAATGGGTCAGCGACTTATATTTTGTAGCGAGGTTAACCGAATAGGGGAGCCGAAGGGAAACCGAGTCTTAACTGGGCGTCTAGTTGCAAGGTATAGACCCGAAACCCGGTGATCTAGCCATGGGCAGGTTGAAGGTTGGGTAACACTAACTGGAGGACCGAACCGACTAATGTTGAAAAATTAGCGGATGACTTGTGGCTGGGGGTGAAAGGCCAATCAAACCGGGAGATAGCTGGTTCTCCCCGAAATCTATTTAGGTAGAGCCTTGAGCGGACACCTTCGGGGGTAGAGCACTGTTTCGGCTAGGGGTCCATCCCGGATTACCAACCCGATGCAAACTACGAATACCGAAGAGTGATACTCAGGAGACACACGGCGGGTGCTAACGTCCGTCGTGGAGAGGGAAACAACCCAGACCGCCAGCTAAGGTCCCAAAGTCTATATTAAGTGGGAAACGAAGTGGGAAGGCTTAGACAGCTAGGATGTTGGCTTAGAAGCAGCCATCATTTAAAGAAAGCGTAATAGCTCACTAGTCGAGTCGGCCTGCGCGGAAGATGTAACGGGGCTCAAATATAGCACCGAAGCTGCGGCATCAGACGTAAGTCTGTTGGGTAGGGGAGCGTTCTGTAAGCGGATGAAGGTGGCTCGAGAGGGCTGCTGGACGTATCAGAAGTGCGAATGCTGACATAAGTAACGATAAAACGGGTGAAAAACCCGTTCGCCGGAAGACCAAGGGTTCCTGTCCAACGTTAATCGGGGCAGGGTGAGTCGGCCCCTAAGGCGAGGCTGAAAAGCGTAGTCGATGGGAAACGGGTTAATATTCCCGTACTTGGATAAACTGCGATGTGGGGACGGAGCAGGTTAGGTTATCGCACTGTTGGATATGTGCGTTTAAGTTTGTAGGTGAGAAGTTTAGGCAAATCCGGACTTCTTTAACACTGAGAGATGATGACGAGGCTCTACGGAGCTGAAGTAACCGATACCACACTTCCAGGAAAAGCCACTAAGCTTCAGGTTTATCTAAACCGTACTGAAAACCGACACAGGTGGTCAGGTAGAGAATACTCAGGCGCTTGAGAGAACTCGGGTGAAGGAACTAGGCAAAATAGCA
>NZ_JVSL01000007.1:0-626 GCF_001053575.1 Parahaemophilus parainfluenzae
ACTGCTCATGCACTTTGGGGCGCGGTAGAGGCTTATGCGGGCAATCGTAATGTTGCTGCTGGTGCGGCAGGTGCAGCTGGTGGTGAGGCTGCGGCTCATTTCCTCGCCTCGACACTTTATGATAAATCACCTGAAAAGCTCAGCGAAGAAGAAAAACGTACGGTATCTTCTTTAAGCCAAGTAGCAGCAGGTATTGCCGGTGGTAGTTTATCGGATAGTTCTGATGGGGCGATTATTGCGGCTAAGACGGCGAAAGACTCTGTGGAGAATAACAGCATGGCTGATGACGTTCATCCTAGTGATGAGCGTAAGCAAAACATTGAAATGTATGCCAAGGTTTTATTCAATGGAGATGAGGATAAAGCTAAAGAATATCAAGAAGGTCTAGAGCTTGCAGAGGCTCAGGGTCAAATTGATAGTATTAAAGACACAGCGGATGCGGTTGTTAATTTAGATGATACCGTAGTGTCTTTATGGGAAGCAATCTCAAACCCAGGGAAGACCTATAATAATGTTGTGGTCTCGTTGAAAGATTGGGATGAGGCTTATGCGCTTGCCCTTCAAGAAAATCCAAAACTCGCGGGTGAAATGCAAGGTTACCGCCAAGGTAAAATGAAAGGTGTTTC
>NZ_JVSL01000009.1:0-80856 GCF_001053575.1 Parahaemophilus parainfluenzae
CCGACCTTGGCAAGGTCGTGCTCTACCAACTGAGCTATTCCCGCGTTTGCTTGTTGCCAAACAACGGGGCGTATTTTACGGATTTATCTTATTGTGTCAAATAAAATTCGTAAAAAATTTTTTTGATTGGTTAAAAATAATTCAAAAACAAAAGGTGCGATTAAAATAACCGCACCTTTTATTTAAAATTTAGTCAATTCTATAATTCAATGTTATCTAACAAGCTACCTTTCGCTGCTTTCAAGTATTGGAGCATTGACCACACTGTTAAAATTGCCGCCAAGTAGAGTAGTATTATTGCCAATGTTTCCATATAAACGTTATATCGCCAGAGTAATCCACCTAAAGCTAGCATTTGAGAGGTGGTTTTTACTTTTCCCAGCCATGAAACAGCTACTTTATTACGTTCACCCAACTCAGCCATCCATTCACGTAAAGCAGAGATAATGATTTCACGTGAAATCATAATAATCGCAGGGATGGTAATCCAGAAAGAATGTTGATATTCCACAATTAATACAAGCGCAGTAATAACCATTACTTTATCAGCTACAGGATCAAGGAAAGCACCGAAGCGAGTTGTTTGTTTTAATTTTCGAGCAAGATAGCCATCAAACCAGTCAGTGACACCCGCGATAAAGAAAATAAGAGTGGTAATAAAAGGCGCTGAAGGGATAGGGAGATAAAACGCCAAGACGAAGAATGGGATTAAAATCACTCGGAGAATCGTCAGGAAAATGGGAATATTATATTTCATAAAAATAACCGCACTTTGGTTAAAGATACGTTCATTTTAAAGGATCTACAAAAATAAAAAAAGCCACTTAATGTGGCTTTTTCTTAAAAATTAAAGTTTGTCAGCGTTTTGTTTCAAGTATTTAGCAACACCTTCAGGGCTGTCTTTCATACCTTCTTTGCCTTTTTCCCATTGAGCTGGGCAAACTTCACCGTGTTCTTCGTGGAATTGTAACGCATCTACCATACGTAACATTTCATCGATGTTACGACCTAATGGTAAGTCGTTTACGATTTGGTGACGAACAACACCGTTTTTGTCGATTAAGAATGAAGCACGTAATGCCACACCTTCTTCGGGATGTTCAATACCGTATGCTTTAGCGATTTCGTGTTTAACGTCAGCTGCTAATGCATATTTAACTGCACCGATACCGCCGTTTTCAGTTGGGGTATTACGCCATGCATTGTGAGTGAATTCTGAGTCGATAGAAACACCAACCACTTCAACACCACGTTTTTTGAATTCTTCATAACGGTGGTCGAATGCAATTAATTCAGATGGGCAAACGAAAGTAAAGTCTAATGGGTAGAAGAATAATACCGCCGCTTTACCATTAACGTGTTTTTTGAAATTGAAGTTGTTAACGATTTCACCATTGCCTAAAACTGCAGAGGAAGTAAAATCTGGAGCTTGACGAGTTACTAATACCATAGTCATAATTCCTATATAAATGTTAATAAAAATTTTGCTAACGCAAAAACTCGGTAGTATTCTAAAAAAATTGACCGCACTTTAACAGCTGTTTTTATCTATTGAATTAATTAATATTGTCTAAGTTACAGGTGAAATATATGTCAGAACATCATACTTTATCAACCACACTGGTTCATGCCGGACGTAAAAAACGTTTTACCCAAGGGGCGGTAAACCCGGTAGTCCAACGTGCTTCTTCTTTAGTGTTTGACACTATTGCTGATAAAAAACATTGTACAAAAAATCGTTACAAGGGAGAGCTTTTCTATGGACGCCGTGGCACGTTAACGCACTTTGCACTTCAAGATTTAATGTGTGAAATGGAAGGCGGAGCGGGTTGCTATCTTTATCCTTGTGGTGCCGCAGCGGTAACCAATGCTATTTTATCATTTGTAGAAACTGGCGATCACGTTTTAATGACCGGTGCGGCTTATGAGCCAACACAAGATTTTTGCAATGTGATTTTGAAAAAAATGCATATTGATACGACCTATTATGATCCAATGATAGTCACGGAGATTGCGAAACTTGTGCAGCCAAATACGAAAGTCTTATTTTTAGAGTCACCAAGTTCTTTAACAATGGAAGTGCCAGATATTCCTGCTATTGTTAAAGCCGTTCGAGCCGTGAGCCCTGAAATCGTCATTATGATCGATAATACATGGGCAGGAGGCGTACTATTCAAAGCGTTAGAACACGGTATTGATATTTCCATTCAAGCAGGAACGAAATATTTAGTGGGGCATTCTGATATTATGATCGGCACTGCTGTGGCTAATACACGTACTTGGGATAAATTGCGCGAGCATTCCTATTTAATGGGACAAATGGTCGATGCCGATTCCGCTTATACGACGGCTCGTGGTATTCGTACTTTAGGTGTGCGATTAAAACAACATCACGAAAGTAGTTTAAAAGTGGCCAAATGGTTAAGTGAACAACCACAAGTTAAAGCAGTGTATCATCCTGCGTTACCAAGCTGTCCAGGTCATGAAAACTTTAAACGTGATTTTACGGGTGCAAGCGGTTTATTCTCTTTTGAATTACATAAACGTTTAAATGACGAAGAGATTTCTGCCTTTATGGATCACTTTGAACTGTTCACGATGGCTTATTCTTGGGGTGGGTTTGAATCACTCATTTTATGCAATCAACCAGAAGAAATTGCGAAAATTCGTCCAGGTATTGAGCGTAAATTAACGGGTTCATTAATTCGTGTTCATATTGGATTTGAAGACACGGATGAATTAATAGCTGATCTTCAAGCGGGCTTTGAACGAATCAAATAAGAAAGAGGGCTGTTTATGTAAACAGCCCTTATTTACTCAATCTTTGAGTTGATTTATCATAGTCAGCATTTTTAGCAACTAGAGAAGAACAATGAAACATATTCATATTTTAGGTATCTGCGGGACTTTTATGGGCGGTGTCGCGATGATTGCCAAACAAATGGGTTATAAAGTCACAGGCTCAGATACTAATGTTTACCCGCCAATGAGCACTTTTTTACAAGAGCAGGGTATTGAAATTATTCCTAATTATGATGTGGCTCAACTTCAGCCTGCACCCGATATGGTGATTGTAGGAAATGCCATGAAGCGTGGAAATCCTTGCGTGGAATATGTTTTAGATAATGCCTTGCCTTACACATCAGGTCCACAATGGTTACACGACCATTTATTGCGCAACCGTTGGGTGTTAGCGGTTTCTGGTACACATGGTAAAACCACAACAACGGGGATGTTGACTTGGATTTTAGAACAAAATGGGCTAAAACCCGGTTTCTTAATCGGTGGTATTGCAGGGAATTTTGGTACCTCTGCTCGTTTAGGGGAAAGTGAGTTCTTCGTGATTGAAGCGGATGAATATGATACGGCGTTCTTTGATAAACGTTCTAAATTTGTACATTACAATCCAAAAACTTTGATCATCAACAATATCAGCTTCGATCATGCTGATATTTTCGACGATCTTCATGCGATCCAGCGTCAATTTCATCATATGATCAGAACTATTCCTTCTACAGGACGCGTTCTTTCTTTTGCAGATGAACAAAGCGTGAAAGAAACTCTCAATATGGGATGTTGGTCAGAACAACAATTTATCGGTAAAGATAAAGAATGGTTTGCGGAACGTATTACTAATGATTGTTCAGAATTTACCGTATTCCATCACGGTAAAAAAGTGGTTGAAGTGAAATGGAATATTGTTGGACAGCACAATATGCATAATGCTTTAATGGCTATTGCAGCAGCTTACCATGCAGGTGTGAAAATTGAAGATGCATGTCATGCATTAGGCAGCTTTATCAATGCAAAACGTCGTTTGGAGGTGAAAGGGGAAGTAAACGGGATTACGGTTTATGATGACTTTGCTCATCACCCTGAAGCCATTTTGGCAACACTTACTGCGTTGCGTGACAAAGTTGGCGGTGGCGTACGTATTCTTGCCGTATTAGAGCCCCGTTCAAACACCATGAAAATGGGCGTGCATAAAGATGAAATTGCACCCGCACTTGGACGTGCCGATGCCGTATTTATGCTACAACCAGATAATATTCCATGGGATGTGGCTGAAATTGCGGGACAATGTGTTCAACCGGCATACTACACAGGAAACGTTGATAAATTGGTGGATATGATTGTGGCAGAAGCAAAACCAACAGATCACATTCTTGTGATGTCAAATGGTAGCTTTGGCGGCATTCATCAAAAGATTTTAGATCGATTAAAATAATCTTAATGTAAAGTGCGGTCACAAATGAGAGTATTTTTGACCGCACTTTTTATCATCAAAAATAAGGAAATCACATGGCTGATCCACATATTCAATCTCCAATGGATGTTTGGGATAAACTCACCGTCATTATTTATCGCACAGGCTTTGTCATTGCGGCATTTAGCATCTTGGCTTTAACTTGGTATCCTCAACAGGCTCAAATTGTCGTGTTGGTTGCGGCAACTTGTTGTGCATCATCCCTTCATATTTATTTAAAGCATTTCCGCTTAACATTCCAATTTGCCACGTGGCTTGCACTCTTATGTGCGCTTTTAGGTTGGCATGAATTAGCACTGGGTGGTGCATTGGTCACACTTGGCGGTTTATGCTTTAAAGAATACTTCTGTTTTAGAGTACCGCTGTTAAATTTACAACCTGCATTTGTCGCCGCACTTTGGTTTGCTTGGGTATTTGAAGGTGGCTGGATTGCCCGAATTTTATCGTTGATCGTCGGTGGATTATTATTGATTCTTGCGGTTCAAAAATGGCGAATGCCATTGCATTTTGATATTGGCGATAAGACAAAGTATCAAATCTAATAAGATTGATGGATAAAGGAATAATGTTTCACAGCATTGTGCTTTTTTATTTCGATTAAATTTACCTTTATCCAAATACAAAAAAAGCACCGAAATTTCGGTGCTTTGTAATTTGGTTGCGGGGGCCGGATTTGAACCGACGGCCTTCGGGTTATGAGCCCGACGAGCTACCAAGCTGCTCCACCCCGCGTCTGATGGCGCGTAATATACTCGTTTCAAAAATTATTGCAAGATTTAAACTGAATTTGACTTTCCATTTGTTAAGAAAATAAACAATGTGAATATTAATTAATCATTTTATGAAATAGTGCTAGTCCTAAAAGGGAATTTTTGATAGCGTATGCAACTTTGTATTAGTTAGTTTAATTTAGGAAAATAAGAATGAAATTTCGTCAAAATCTCGCCGTAAAGATTCTCTCTGTGATGGCGGCTGTTTCAGTGCTTGCATCATGTGGTTCAGCACCAAGTAAAGTCTCTTCAAAAAATAATTCTAGCTTGCCGCGTACTGCGACAGGCGACGATCCTCAAAAATTTGGGGCAAAGTATAATGGACGTACTTATCAACAAGCTATTTTAAGTCCCGTAGCTTCCGTGGAGAATAAAAGTGCGGTCGTTAACCAAGGTGACTTTTTAACACAGTTGACGAATGTTCGTGATTATTCAAATTCATTAACAAATCGCTTTGCGGCGAATTATGGCAAAATCACTAACTGGGTACTTGCAGGGGCTAACGTGAATGAATTAGCACAATACGGCATTAACCCACAGATTATGAAAGGTTTCGATGGTTATCAAAACGTGTTGATGACAGGTTATTACTCACCGGTTATTCATGCTCGCCGTACTGCACAAGGCCAATATCAACATCCAATTTATGCGATGCCAAGCTATAAACGTTATAGCCGTGCAGAAATTTATAATGGTGCATTGGCTGGACAAGGCTTAGAACTCGCTTACAGTGATTCAATGATGGATAACTTCTTATTAGGCGTGCAGGGGAGTGGCTATGTTGATTACGGTGATGGCAATTTAAATTATTTAGCCTATGCGGGACAAAATGGCTATAAATATCAAGCGGTTGGTCGTTTGTTAGTAGAAGATGGTGAAATTCCAAAAGAAAAAATGTCTATCCAAGCAATTCGTGAATGGGGGAAAGCAAACCCATCTCGCGTACGAGAATTGTTAGAACGTAATCCATCTTATGTTTTCTTTAAAAACGATCCAACAGGCGAAGTGAAAGGTTCTGCAGGTGTACCTTTAGTGCCTATGGCTGCTGTCGCTTCTGACCGAAATGTCATTCCTTCTGGAACCGTATTATTGGTTGAAGTACCGGATATTGATAATGATGGTAACTGGATGGGTACACACAAATTACACTTAATGGTGGCACTTGATGTGGGCGGTGCGGTAAATGGTCACCATTTTGACTTGTATCGTGGTATTGGCGATCAGGCAGGCCATATCGCAGGTTTATCAAAACACTATGGACGCGTTTGGGTACTACAATAATGGCTCGTGTCGATAACTACGAACAACGTTTTGGCGGTATTGGTCGCCTTTACACACCAGAAGGCTTGGCACGCTTGCGTCAGGCTCATGTGTGCGTCATTGGTATTGGCGGCGTAGGTTCGTGGGTGGTGGAAGCGCTTGCGCGAAGTGGCGTAGGGCAGATCACCATGATTGATATGGATGATATTTGTGTCACCAATATTAATCGTCAGCTTCCTGCGTTAAGTGGTAATATTGGCAAGCTTAAAACGGAAGTGATGGCCGAGCGCGTTAAGCTGATTAATCCAGAATGTGTGGTGAATGTCATTGATGATTTCATCTCACCGGATAATCAAGCAGAATACTTAAATCGTGGCTATGATTATGTCATTGATGCGATTGATAGCGTGAAAACGAAAGCCGCCATGATTGCCTATTGCAAACGTAATAAAATCAAGATTATTACCATTGGTGGTGCAGGGGGGCAAACTGATCCTTCGAAAATCCAAATTGCTGATTTAAGTAAAACGATCCAAGATCCATTATTGGCGAAAGTGCGGTCAGTTTTACGCAAGGATTTCAATTTTACCCAAAATCCACAACGTAAGTTTGCAGTTGATGCGGTGTTTTCCAGCCAACCTCTGATTTTCCCTAAAATAGGCGATGGCTGTGAAGTATCAGCCACCATGAATTGTGCAAATGGCTTTGGAGCTGCAACTATGATAACCGCAACCTTTGGATTTTTTGCCGTTTCTCGGGTAATCGATAAGTTATTAAAATAAAGAAATGAAGCAACGTGAAAACGTTGCTTTTTCTTTATGAATGAAAGTATTTAACAAGATGAAGAAATATCACTTCATTTTTTTATTTGGAATGTTGCAATTTTATCAAAAAGGCGTAGTCTATGTTGGCTTTGAGAATAATTCCCAATAAAAGTAAGGAAACAAACATGAAACAAGTATTAAAAATGAGTGCAATTTCTACCGCACTTTTAACCCTTCCAATGATAGCAAATGCAGATGTATTGGCCTCCGTGAAACCGCTCGGTTTTATTACATCGTCTATTGCAAACGGTGTGACGGATACACAGGTTTTAGTACCAGCAGGTGCTTCTCCACATGATTACAGCTTAAAACTTTCAGATGTGCAAAAAGTGAAATCTGCAGATTTAGTGCTTTGGGTTGGTGAAGATATTGATGCTTTCTTAGCAAAACCAATTAGCCAAATTGATAGTAAAAAAGTCATCAATATTTCTGATATTCCAGAAATTAAACCGCTTTTAAGCAAAGTGCATCATGAGCATTATCATGAAGGTGATGAACACGAGCATGGACATGATCACAAACATGGACACGATCATAAACACGAGCATGGTCATGACCATCACGACCACGATGTGGATGAAAATGGGTTAAGCGTGAACTGGCATTTATGGTATTCACCAGCCATTAGCCAAATTGTGGCACAGAAAGTCGCGGATAAATTAACAGAACAACACCCGGATAAAAAAGAACTGATTGCGAAAAACTTAGCCGATTTTAACCGCACTTTGACTGAGCAAAGCGACAAGATCAAAGCACAATTAGCGCCACTTAAAGATAAAGGTTTCTTTGTGTTCCATGATGCTTATAGTTATTTCAATGATGCTTATGGTTTAAATCAAACCGGTTATTTCACTATTAATCCATTAGTGGCACCAGGCGCAAAAACCATTGCTCACATCAAAGAAGAGATTGAAGAACACCATGTAAATTGTCTTTTTGCTGAGCCTCAATTCACACCAAAAGTGATTGATTCGCTTGCACAAAGTACAAAAGTTAATGTTGGTCGTTTAGATCCTATTGGCGATAACGTACAGCTTGGTCCAAATTCCTACGCGAATTTCCTTCAAGCCACCGCTGATAGCTATGCTCAATGTTTAAGTAAATAATCTAATTTGCTTCTATCTTAAAAACAGCCTTTAAGGCTGTTTTTTATTGCCCCATCTAAATCGCCCGAATGATTTTCAATTTTTAAGAAATTTTCGCTTGTTTGAGCGAAGTGAGTTCGAAAATTTCTGTAAAGAAAATTGAAAGAGAATGAGGATTAGCGATTTAATTGGGGTGTGTTTTCTTTTGCCTACTTTGCTTTGCACAAGCAAAGAAAAGTAGGTCGCCTTAGGCGAAATCCTAATTAAAACTATGCTATAATCCGCCCAATTTTTCCCTATCGAGAAAACGCATGAAACAACTATTTGCCACAACTGCCCGTGGTTTTGAAGAACTCTTAAAAGTCGAACTAACAGAGCTTGGTGCAACGGAATGTAAAATTGCACAAGGCGGCGTACATTTTCAGGCTGATGATGAAACACTTTATCGTAGCTTATTATGGTCACGTTTAGCTTCACGTATTTTGTTACCTATTGTAAATGGCAAGGTATACAGTGATTTAGACTTATATTCAATTGTGACAGGGCAAGATTGGTTAAGTTATTTTGATGAGAAAGCTACATTTTTTGTCGATTTCAACGGGACAAACCAAGAGATTCGCCATACCCAATTTGGTGCGATGCGTGTGAAAGATGCCATTGTGGATTATTTTGAACGCCAAGGGAAAGCGCGCCCAAATGTGGATAAAGACTACCCAGATGTACGAATTCATGTTTATTTGAATAAAGAAGAGATCGTCGTTTCACTCGATTTAAGTGGAGAAGCATTACATTTACGTGGTTATCGTGAAGATACAGGACAAGCGCCTTTACGTGAAACCTTAGCCGCCGCGATTGTACTCCGTTCAGGTTGGAAAAAAGGGACACCTTTAGTGGATCCAATGTGCGGTTCGGGTACTTTGTTAATCGAAGCAGCACAGATGGAAGCACAAATTGCGCCGCAATTACATCGTTTACATTGGGGCTTTGATTGCTGGAAAGGGCATAATCAAGATGCTTGGGATAAGGTAAAAGCAGAAGCGGTACAGCAAGCGGAAACTTATTTTAATCAAAATCCTAAACCACATTTTTATGGTTTTGATCTCGATCATCGCGTACTGAAAAAAGCACAAAAGAATGCACAAAATGCAGGTGTGGCACATTTAATTCAGTGGAAACAAGGTGATGTCGCCGCATTAAAAAATCCAAGTCCAGATGAAGTGGGAACGGTGATTTGTAATCCCCCTTACGGTGAGCGTTTAGGCACAACGCCTGCTTTGATTGCACTATATTCAGTCTTTGGACAACGTCTTAAAAATGAATTTGGTGGTTGGAATGCGTCGATTTTCAGTAGTGAATCTACGTTGCTTGATTGCTTGCGTATGCGTTCACATCGTCAATTTAAAGCGAAAAATGGTCCATTAGATTGTGTTCAGAAGAATTATCAAATTTCTGAACGCAAAGAAAGTGCGGTTGAAAATCCGCTTGAATTTGACCGCACTTCAACGGTCGCGGTGGATTTTGCGAATCGCTTGCAAAAAAATATCAAGAAAATTGAAAAATGGGCGAAACAGCAAGGCCTTGATGCCTATCGTTTATATGATGCAGATTTACCAGAATATAATGTGGCGGTGGATCGTTATGGCGATCATATCGTGGTGCAAGAGTATGCCGCACCGAAAAATATTGATGAAAATAAAGCACGTCAGCGTTTATTGGATGCAGTGACTGCAACCTTGCAAGTCACTGGTATTGAAACCAATAAACTGATTTTGAAAGTGCGTCAAAAACAAAAAGGCACGAATCAATATGAAAAATTGGCCAATAAAGGCGAATATTTCTATGTGAATGAATACGGTGCACGGCTTTGGGTGAATCTAACGGATTACTTGGATACAGGATTATTCTTGGATCATCGCTTAACCCGTAAAATGGTTGGTGAAATGGCAAAAGGCAAAGATTTCCTCAATCTTTTCGCTTATACCGGTTCCGCAACAGTGCATGCGGCATTAGGTGGGGCAAAATCGACAACAACCGTGGATATGTCAAACACCTATTTAAACTGGGCAGAGCAAAACCTAATTTTAAATGATATCGAAGGCAAGCAGCACAAGCTCATTCAGGCAGATTGTTTGCAGTGGTTAGAGAAATGTGATCGCCAGTTTGATTTGATTTTCGTGGATCCGCCAACATTCTCGAATTCTAAACGTATGGAAGACAGTTGGGATGTACAACGTGACCACATAAAATTAATGCGTAATCTTAAGCATATTTTACGTCCTAACGGCACCATCGTATTCTCGAATAATAAACGAGGTTTTAAAATGGATTTTGAGGCGTTAGATGAATTGGGATTAAGTGCGGTCGAAATTTCAGCGAAAACCTTACCGCTTGATTTTGAGCGTAATAAACAAATCCATAATTGCTGGATAGTGACAATGAAAGCCTAATAAAAAGCCCGATAATAATTTATCGGGCTTTTTTATTATTCGACTTCTTTTTGCTTTTCGGCTTCAGAATCATCATGAAGAAGGGTTTCAACCGCAGTTTCGTCATTGGTGTCGTCTTCTTTTTCTAAAATCTCAGCCGTTTCCTCATTGAGTGCTTCAGCATCAGAATGTGGTTTAATGAAAGGTTTTGGCATCCAATATTTTCGGATGATGTCCGTTGAAAAACCGTGTAAAACTTCTTCATTTAAACGTTCTTGGTCTAAATAACGAACTTCTGCAATGACCTCATCGGCTTCAATTTTATTGATACCTAGTTGCATCAAGGTCGCGTGGCTGAGCGTGAGTGCAGACTCAAAGGTTTCACGTACAATAAAGTCTACATCCCGTTTAATCAGGCTTACGGTTGTTTTACGGTCATAAGTTCGCGCCAAAATAGGGAGTTTCGGATAAGCGTCTTTCAAATTCTGAACAATGCTTTCAATACGATCTGTATCGTTAATCCCGATAACGACACATTTCGCTTTTTCGATACCCGCAGCACGTAATACATCAAGGCGAATACCATCACCGTAATAAACTTTAAAACCAAATTTGGCTGCCGCACGGATGTTTTCGATATTACGGTCAATCACCGAGACGTTAATACCACGAACAAGAAGCGATTGACAGACGATTTGGCTGAAACGACCAAAACCAATTACGAGCACGCTATCTTCTAAATCCACAATTGGATCGAGATCGCTAGTATCGACTTTTTCCTCTTGATTTACTGATTTGCGTTGGTTGATTTTACGCATCAATAAACCAATCAATGGAGAGAATAGCATCGAAATAATGACTGCTGCAGTAAAAGTTGCATTTTGATCTTTTGTCATTACACCCGCCGTAGTTGCAGCAGAGAAGAGTACGAATGCAAATTCACCACCGTGCGCCATAATGGTCATTCGTCCAACGGATTCTTTTCGGTCAAGTTTCGTAATACGTGCAACAGTGTAAACGGCCAAGGCTTTGCCGATGATATAAAGGCACACAATACCCAATAACCAAAGTGCATTGTCGAACACCAAGGTTAAATCAAGTGACATCCCTACGCCCATAAAGAAGAGACCGAGCAATAGACCACGGAACGGTTCAATATCCGCTTCGAGCTGGTGACGGAATGCAGATTCTGAAAGCATCACACCGGCAACGAATGCGCCCATCGCCATTGAAAGCCCGCTCGCTTCCATGGCTAATGCAGCACCTAATACCACAAGCAAGGCGGCAGCTGTCATCATTTCACGAATGTGAGCTTTGGAAATTAAGCGGAAAATTGGGTTCATTAACCATTTGCCCGCAACCACTAAACCGACAACGGCACCAAGTGCAATAGCAATAGATGTCCAGTTGGTTTGATGTTCAATGTGTTTGGTTTCAGGCGTTAAAAAGGCAATAGAAGCCAATAATGGCACAATGGATAAATCTTCAAAAATTAAGGTAGAAATCACCCGTTGGCCTTTTGGCGTGTTCGTAATCCCGCGTTCTTCTAATACCTGCATTACGATAGCAGTAGAGGAGAGCGTAAAGCCCATACCTGCAATAAACGCGACTTCTTTTGGAAGATTTAAAATATAGATACCGGCAAAGGTAAGTAGTGCACCACATAGCCCTACTTGTAGAAAACCTCGCCCGAAGATTGCTTTTCTCATTGCCCATAGGCGTTCGGGATGCATCTCCAAACCGATAATGAATAAGAACATCACCACGCCCAGTTCCGCCATATGGAGAACCGATTCTGCATCTTTTACTACGCCGAAAACGGAAGGACCAATTAAACAGCCTGCCACTAAATAACCTAATACGCTACCTAAGCCAATACGCTTAAACAGCGGCACAATGGTTACACTGGTAGCAAGTAGAACAACAGTTTTAATTAATTCAGGGCTGACGGCATTCGACATAGGGCAAAGAAACCTTAGTAAAAACAGGGAGTATGAGAAGAAAGTTCTCTTGTATTCTAGCCTTTTTTAGGTAAATAAAAAACACAGAAAAGCAAGAAATTGGTATAATTTACAAAAACTTTACATGCCAAAAAATGGTCAGTTTTCTGACCGCACTTTAGAGGTATTATGTCATTACAATTCAATATGATAGCGTTGTTGTTGGTTTTCTTAATCATTTTAGGTTTAATGAGTCAAAACAGCGCAATCACCATTTCAGCGGCTGTGTTATTAATCATGCAGCAAACCTTATTATCCAAATACATTCCCATACTTGAGCAATACGGGATAAAAATTGGGATCATCATTTTAACGATTGGTGTGCTTGCGCCGTTAGTGTCGGGAAAAATCCAACTGCCCGATCTCAGTTCATTTTTAAACTGGAAAATGGGTGTTTCTATTTTAACTGGGGTATTCGTCGCATGGCTTGCGGGGAAAGGGGTGCCATTAATGAGTGAACAACCTGTTTTGGTGACAGGATTATTAATTGGTACGATTATTGGTGTGTCTTTCTTAGGCGGTATTCCGGTGGGACCTCTAATCGCCGCAGGGATTTTAGCGGTATTAATAGGAAAATTTTAAATGAAAAACAAATGGTTATTTATCGCGGGATTAAGCGGTTTTTTGTGTGTGACGATTGGTGCTTTTGCGGCACATGGATTAAGTAAGGTTTTAGAACCTAAAGAATTAGCGTGGATTGAAACGGGTGTGAAATATCAAATGTTCCACACCATTGCGATTTTTGCGATTGGCATTTTGCAATTATGCCGGGAAGCATTGGTTGCAAACAAAATAGTTAATCTTGCTGCAGGCGCTTGGGCGTACGGTATTCTTCTTTTTAGCGGCAGTCTTTATGCACTTGCCCTTGGAGCGGGAAAGTTCCTTGTGTGGGTAACGCCAATTGGCGGAACGTTATTTTTAATTGGTTGGCTTTGCTTGGCTTACGGTGGTTTTAAAAGTAAATCAGTATGAAGAATAAATTAGTCAAACGTGAATTAAACCCGATACAACAATCTCTCTTTTCGAAACTCAAGGATATCATGCTGGTGGATCAACGTCGTTTATCTGCCCGAATTCATGGGATTGGAAAAATTAAAAGCCAAGAGGCTCAACAAGCCGTTGCTGCTGAAATTCAGCTGCAGATTGAACAGGCTCAATTACGTGTAGAAAATCGTAAAAGTGCGGTTAAAAATCCCATTGTTTTTCCAGAGAGTTTGCCCGTTAGCCAACGTAAAGCAGAAATTCAAAAACTACTTTCTGAACATCAGGTCATTGTAGTGGCAGGGGAAACAGGTTCGGGGAAAACCACCCAATTGCCAAAGATGTGTTTGGAATTAGGTTTCGGCAATTTGGGCATGATTGGTCATACTCAACCACGCCGTATTGCCGCTCGTTCGGTGGCAGCACGTATTGCAGAAGAGCTGGAAACAGAGCTTGGTGGTTTAGTCGGTTATAAAGTTCGTTTTAACGATAAAATCAGTGATGATACACAAATCAAGTTGATGACCGATGGGATCTTATTAGCAGAAATTCAAAACGATCGTTTTCTCAATCAATATTCTTGTTTGATTATCGATGAAGCCCACGAACGTAGCCTAAATAACGATTTTATTCTCGGTTATCTGAAACAGCTTTTACCACATCGTCGTGATTTAAAACTTATCATCACCTCTGCAACTATTGATGTGGAACGTTTTTCCAAACATTTCAACAATGCCCCAATTATCGAAGTCTCGGGCAGAACCTACCCCGTTGAAGTGCGTTATCGTCCCGTAGTGGAGGAAGACGATCAAGATCAGCTACAAGGCATTCTTAATGCGGTGGATGAACTGCAAGCAGAAGGCCGTGGCGATATTTTGATCTTTATGAACGGTGAGCGAGAAATTCGCGATACCGCCGAAGCCTTACAAAAACAAAATCTAAAACATACGGAAATTCTACCGCTCTTTGCTCGCTTGTCTGCACAAGAACAAAATAAAATTTTCCATCCAAGTGGTTTAAATCGCATTGTATTAGCGACCAACGTCGCGGAAACTTCATTGACCGTGCCAGGCATTAAATATGTAATTGACCCCGGTACCGCGCGGATTTCCCGTTATAGCTATCGCACCAAAGTACAACGTTTACCGATTGAACCCATTTCACAGGCATCTGCTAATCAGCGTAAAGGCCGTTGTGGTCGTGTGAGCGAGGGGATTTGTATTCGTTTGTATTCGGAAGAGGATTTTAATTCTCGTCCGGAGTTTACCGATCCTGAAATTCTTCGCACCAATTTAGCCTCTGTTATTTTACAAATGACGGCATTGGGCTTAGATGATATTGAAGCTTTCCCGTTTGTTGATGCGCCAGATAAACGCCATATTCAAGATGGTATAAAACTGTTGGAAGAATTGGGTGCGTTTGAAATGGTTCGCACCAAAGCGGGCGAGAAACGTCAATTAACCTCAGTAGGTCGTCAATTAGCTCAACTCCCTGTGGACCCTCGTTTGGCGAAGATGTTGCTGACTGCTGTCTCACAAGGTGCATTGCATGAAGTGATGATTATTGTCGCCGCGTTATCCATTCAAGATCCGCGTGAGCGCCCACAAGAAAAACAACAAGCTTCCGATGAAAAACATCGTCGTTTTGCCGATAAAAAATCGGATTTCTTGGCTTTCCTCAATCTTTGGCGTTATCTGCAAGAACAACAAAAAGAATTAAGTAAAAACCAATTCCGTCGTCAATGCCAAAAGGATTTCTTAAATTATTTACGTATTCGCGAATGGCAGGATATTTATCATCAAATTCGTCTAACAGTGCGTGAAATGGGCTTGCCGATTAATTCGGAAAAAGCAGAATATCAGCAAATTCATACCGCACTTTTAAGCGGCTTGCTTTCTCATATCGGTTTAAAAGAAGCGGAGAAACAACAATATCTTGGTGCACGTAATGCCCATTTTGCGATTTTCCCTAATTCTGTACTTTTCAAAAAACAGCCTAAATGGGTGATGGCGGCAGAATTAGTGGAAACCTCCAAACTTTGGGGGCGTATGGTGGCGGAAATAGAACCTGAATGGATTGAGCCGCTAGCCGAGCATTTAATTAAAAAATCCTATTCCGAACCGCGTTGGTCGAAATCTCGTGGCGCGGTGATTGCCGATGAAAAAGTGACGCTTTACGGTGTGCCGATT
The DNA here is from genome assembly GCF_001053575.1 of Parahaemophilus parainfluenzae. Classification (GTDB taxonomy): domain Bacteria; phylum Pseudomonadota; class Gammaproteobacteria; order Enterobacterales; family Pasteurellaceae; genus Haemophilus_D; species Haemophilus_D parainfluenzae_S. The sequence continues at coordinate 15,803 of NZ_JVSL01000009.1, forward strand.
GTGGCTGCTCGACCAGTGAATTACGGTTCTATTGATCCGACGGTAAGCCGCGAGATCTTTATTCAATCAGCCTTAGTGGAAGGGGATTGGAATACCAAACATAAATTCTTCAAAGAAAATCAACGACTCGTTCGAGAAGTAGAAGAGTTGGAACACAAAAGCCGCCGCCGCGATATTTTGGTGGATGATCGCACGCTTTTTGAATTTTACGATCAGCGTATTGGCACGGAAGTAGTTTCCCAAAAACATTTTGATACCTGGTGGAAAAAAGCGCAGCAAAAAGATCCTGAATTGCTTAATTTTGAACGCTCATTCTTGATTAATGATGATGCGGAACAGGTGAGCAAGCTGGATTTCCCGAATTTCTGGCATCAAGGCAATTTGAAACTCAAACTGACGTATCAATTTGAACCGGGTACCGATGCAGACGGCGTGACGGTGCATATTCCGTTGCCATTGCTCAACCAAGTGGAAATGACAGGCTTTGACTGGCAAATTCCAGGCTTGCGTGAAGAATTAGTGATTGCGCTGATTAAATCGCTGCCGAAATCTTATCGTCGTAATTTCGTGCCAGCACCTAATTATGCCCAAGCTTTTTTAAGTCGAGCAGTGCCGCTGGAGAAACCATTATTAGATACGCTAATTTATGAATTACGTCGTATGACGGGCGTCACCGTAGAAGCAGAACATTGGAATTGGGAACAAATTCCAAGCCATTTGAAAATGACTTTCCGTGTGGTGGATGAAAACGGCAAGAAAATTGCCGAATCCATGAATTTGGATGAGCTGAAATTCAACTTAAAAGATCGTGTGCAGGAAAGTATTTCTGCTGTGGCAGATGATGGCATTGAGCAAAGCGGGCTGCATATTTGGAGTTTTGCAGATTTACCACAATGCTACGAACAAAAACAACGAGGTTTTAGCGTCAAAGCGTTCCCTGCCATTGTGGATGAAAAAGATGCCGTAGGTATCAAACTATTTGAAACAGAGTTTGAACAAGCAGTGGCGATGCAGCAAGGTTTGCGCCGCTTGTTGTTGCTCAATGTACCGTCACCGATTAAATATCTGCATGAAAAATTGCCGAATAAAGCTAAATTGGGGCTGTATTTTACCCCGTTCGGTCGCGTGTTGGATTTGATCGATGACTGTATCGCTTGTGCAGTGGATAAGCTGATTGCCGATTTTGGCGGTTTTGTGTGGGATGAAGCAGGCTTTCAAAAATTGCGTGATTTCGTTCGAGAAAATCTGAACGAAGTGACCGTAGATATTGCGCAGAAAGTGGAGCAAATTCTCTCCCTTAACCATGCCTTAAACCAACGTTTAAAAGGCAAAATGGATTTCACTATGGCTTTTGCCTTTTCTGATATTAAGGCGCAGTTAGGCGGATTGATTTATCCAGGTTTTGTGCAAAAGAGCGGTTATGATCGCCTACCGGATTTACAACGTTATTTACAAGCCATTGATAAACGTATCGATAAACTGGCTCAAGATGTGAATCGTGATCGTGCTGCGATGCTACGCGTAGAGCAAGTACAACAGGCTTACCAACAATTACTGGCTAAACTGCCAAAATCTAAACCAATTTCTGATGAAGTCGCGGAAATTCGCTATATGATTGAGGAATTGCGCGTGAGTTTATTTGCGCAGCAATTAGGCACGAAGTATCAGGTGTCGGATAAGCGGATTTTGAATTTGATTGTAGGGTATTAAAAATAATTTATGACAGATAAGAATAAGGTATTTGATACCATTGTTAGTTTTTTTAGATCTAAGTTAGGAATATTGACTGTAATAGGGAGTATTGTCATTGGATTAGATAGTTTCCTTGGTAGTATTCTTAACTTTCCAGAACATTATGAAAAATTTAAGAATGATTATGTATATGATCATTTTTTAAGTGGTACTTGGAGTACAAGCACAGATTATGTTGTAGATCATAAAGAACTAAATATTCCATATAATCAAACACTCTTTATTTTCGATATAGATGTTGATGAAAAGGATAATTCTATTAATGGTATGGTTCGTTCTCCTGAATTATGTAACTATAATCCTCTTACTGAGATTTTTAGAATAAATAGTGATGAGCCGAGTTTGTATAATGTATTTTTTAAAAGAAAGTTAAATATAGAATATTTAGTTGATGGGGGATATGTACCTTTTGCTAGTTTTAGTATAGAGAATATAGATAAAAAATCAGGTGTTATGACATTAAAAAAATTAAATGATATTAGTAAGGTATTACCTGATTTTTTGTATCTGACAAATAAAAATGAACCGTCAGAAGAAGAGCTTAATGATTTATTGGAAGAATGTATGAAACATAGATTTGAGCTTATTGATAAAATTAAATCTTCTACCAGTAATGAAAAATAAAATAATAATTTATAAATTTTTTAAGTGCATTCCAAAATAGTGTAAGCATTGATACTTATTTATTCTAAGTATAGACACTTGATGTATTGCTTAGTTTTCAAAAGTGCGGTCGTTTTCTCAAACATTTTTTAACTTCAAAAATTCCATCAAAACCAACCGCACTTTCTCCCTAAAACTCTTTTTGTGATCTACCTCAAATTTTCGTATTGAACTGATTTACAACTGCCAATTCAATCGCTATCTTGCTGATATTATTATTTTAATAAAGAGGTAAATTATGGATTTGATTATAGGTTTGATTGCCATTGTTTTGGTGGCATATTATATCGTGAAAGGCTATTCAGCGACTGGCGTGTTGATGTTCGGTGGCTTGGTCTTGTTATTCATTTCAGTGCTGATGGGACATTCGATTTTACCGGAAGGTGTGAAAAGTACCGGTTCCACCTATTTTGATATTTTAGAATATGTGAAATATCTACTCGGTAATCGTGGCGGCGGCTTAGGCTTGATGATTATGGTGTTATGTGGTTTCTCCGTGTACATGACTCATCTTGGTGCGAATGATGTGGTGGTGAAATTGGTTTCAAAACCACTGAAAAATATCCGTTCACCTTATATTTTAATGGTGTTTGCTTACTTCCTTGCATGTTTGATGTCTTTTGCGGTGTCATCTGCAACAGGTTTAGGCGTGTTATTAATGGCGACATTATTCCCTGTCATGGTAAACGTGGGGATTTCACGAGGGGCTGCTGCAGCAATTTGTGCATCGCCAATTTCTATTATCCTTTCTCCAACATCAGGCGACGTGGTGCTTTCGGCTGAAATATCAAAAATTCCTTTAGGTGAGTTTGCCTTTGGCACCGCATTACCGGTTTCGATTTTTGCGATTCTAGGGATTGCTGTCGCACACTTCTTCTGGCAGCGTTATTTAGATAAAAAAGAAGGCGTGCAAGTAGAACGCATTAATGCAGATGAAATTAAAACCACAGCACCAAACTATTATGCGATTTTGCCATTATTACCCATTATTGGCGTGTTGATTTTTGACGGTAAATGGGGCTTACCAAATTTACACATCGTTACTGTGATGGTGCTTTGCTTTATCATTACTGCTGCAGTAGATTTCTTACGTAGCTTTAACGCAAAACAAACCTTCGATAATCTCATTGTGGCATATCGCGGTATGGCAGATGCCTTTGCGGGCGTGGTAATGCTTTTAGTGGCAGCAGGTGTATTTGCACAAAGTTTAAGTACAATCGGCTTTATCACTAATTTAATCGACTCTGCACAATCTTTCGGCGGTTCAGCATTCTTTATGATGTTAGTGCTTGCGGTGATTACTATTTTAGCTACCATGGCGACAGGTTCAGGTAACGCGGCGTTCTATGCTTTTGCAGAATTAATTCCAAAATTAGCCACTCAAATGGGCGTTAATCCAGCGTTCTTAACCATTCCGATGTTACAAGCGTCTAACTTAGGTCGTGGTTTATCACCGGTTTCTGGTGTGGTTGTGGCTGTATCAGGTATGGGAAAAATCTCACCATTTGAAATCGTAAAACGTATGTCTGTCCCAATGTTGGTTGGTTTTATTTGTGTGATTATCGGCACAGAAATCTTTGTTTCTGTTGCTGCCTAGCTTGATAGGTAAAAAAGAAGGGCTGATAGTAAATATCAGCCCTTTTGTTTTGAGTTAAGTGCGGTCAATTTTCTCGCTGTTTTTGATTTTATGCATTTGATGATTTTCAAAAGCTTTCACCAAATCTGCGACTTTTTCGCCTTCCGGTAAAACCAAATCTTGTGCGATATCATTAAGTGGCACAATCACGAATTCGCGGTTTTTCATATCGTAATGAGGAACCGTTAAGCGTTCATTTTGAATGATTTGATCACCATAAAGCAGAATGTCCAAATCCAGTGTACGCTCACCCCAACGACGTAAACGCACGCGGCCTTGTTCATTTTCGATGCGTTGCAATTCATCAAGCAAGGCTAAAGGTGGGCGAGTGGTTTCGATCATCGCTACCGCATTTACATAATCCGGTTGATCCTGAGGGCCTAATGGTTTGCTTTGATAAAATCCGCTGACGGATTTTAATTCGGTATTAGGCAGCGCAGAAATAGCCTCTAATGCCGAATTTAATTGTTCTGTCGGCGTATTTAAATTGCTGCCAAGGGCGATATACACTTGAACCATTAGTTAGCCGCCTTAGGTTTACGTCTGCGATAATATTTTTTCTTTGGCGCTGGATGCAATTTTTGTTGCTCTTGAACCAACTGGCGACGTTGTTCTTGATTGCTGAGTTGGTACTCATGCCACCATTTTGCGAGTTCAACGGTTTCGCCACCTTCCACTTCGGCTCGCATCGCCAATAAATCAAAGGCTGCACGGAATTTTTGATGTTCCATCGTGCGAGCAGGGTGAGAGCCCGTACGTTTAAGCAGTTGTAATTGCAACATCCAAATATCACGAATGACAGCTGTATGACGGCGTGGTGCGGCTAATGAGCGGCATAATTGATCAAGCACTTCATTGCTTGCAAGGGCATAAGCATCGTGATTGTTTAAGCCACCTTCATTTTTCAGCACATCTACTTTTTCGCGTAATGGATACCAGAAGAATGCCGCGAATAAAAAGGCAGGATTAATGCGCAATTTATCGGCGATACGTTCATCAGTTGAATTTAACGAAGTTAAAATCATGCGCTCCGCAAGGCTGTCTTCTTTTTCGGTGAAATAAGGTGTTAAGCTTGGGAAAAGCTGTTCAAATAAGCCGTATTGACGCAGTAATTTATAGGTTTTTACGCCATTGCCAGACTGCAATAATTTTAAGCTTTCATCGAATAAACGCGCCGGTGGAATATTTTTCAGTAATGGTGCAAGTTCACGAATGGGTTGTTCACTTGGTTTTTCCAAGAACATATCTAATTTCGCCATAAAGCGCACAGAGCGTAACATACGCACAGGATCTTCTTGATAACGAGTCACTGGATCACCAATAAGACGTAATTTTCCGTTTTTCAGATCATCAATCCCGTTGAAGTAATCACGCAGCGTATTATCTTGCGGATTGTAGTAAAGGGCGTTTACGGTGAAGTCACGGCGTTCGGCATCTTGTTCAATGGTGCCGTATACGTTATCACGCAGTAACATTCCTTCATCGCTTTGTTTGGCTTGATTTTCGCTGCGAGCATCCGAATGGTTTGCACGGAATGTGGCCACTTCTATCACATCGCGACCAAACATAATATGCGCCAGGCGGAAACGACGACCAACTAAACGGCACTGACGTTGGAATACTGCCTGGATTTGCTCTGGACGAGCGTTTGTTGCCACATCAAAATCTTTTGGATGTTTACCTAATAATAAATCACGTAAACAGCCTCCAACGATATAAGCCTCATAACCTTGCCGTTGCAATTTTTCCACCACAGTTATGGCATTACGGCTAAACATACGCGGGTTAATGCCGAAATGAGAGGCTTTCACGCTATGTTTGTCGTAACGAGATGCTTGTGTGTTGGTTTTTTTATGGTGAGAAGAGGACGGGGCGATCTTGGGTTGTGAACGCTCTGTTTTTGAAACGTTTGATTTTTGGGTTTTGGGCGCCGTTTTTGGAACGGGCGAATTTATATTGGTTTCGGTTTCTTTTTTAGTTTTTTTACCAAATAAATTTTTTATATAAGTAAGAATAATTTACTCCATTCTCTATGTTCAATGCGCATTTGATAAAAACACGAAAAGTGCGGTTGTTTTTGACCGCACTTTTTCGTTGGGTTATTTGAATCAATTAACCTGCGACTTGTTTTTCACGAATTTCAGCAAGGGTTTTACAATCGATACAAAGATCAGCAGTAGGACGTGCTTCTAAGCGACGAATGCCAATTTCTTCCCCACAAGAATCGCAATAACCGAAATCATCGGTATCCAATTTTTTCAATGTGTATTCAATCTTTTTCATTAATTTACGCTCGCGATCGCGGTTACGTAATTCAAGACTGAATTCTTCTTCTTGGGTCGCACGGTCAGCTGGATCCGGGAAGTTTGACGCTTCATCTTGCATATGAGCAACAGTTCTTGATGCTTCTTCCACAATTTGCTCGTGCCATGCTGTTAAAATTTTTCTGAAATGAAGAATTTGCTCTTCATTCATGTATTCCTCATCTTTCTTTGGTTGATAAGGTGTAACACCGGCTAAATCCAGCAAACTTAGAGATGCCTTAGACATTGATAACTCCTAATAATAGTACAGAATTTAATGACGTCCTGTCTTGTTTTTGTGATTAGTTCTTATTGCTAAAAATAGCTGACATAAGAACCTAGTTATTTTAAGGGCGATATAAATAGCAGAACTTCATCTATTTAGCAAATAAATTTAGCCTGGAAATTTAAATTTTGCGATCGAGATCGCAAAAAATGGCGTAATTATTTGTTTATTTATGAGGTTAAAGCTAGGTTGCCTTATTTTCTCGCTATAAATCACACTCCAAATGAAATTCACGTTATTTCAACTGTGCATCATGCTCATCGTTTCAGCCTTTTCTTTGCTTGTCGTGCCCGATTTTTTACTGTTTACCTGGCAACGAGCGGGGCTGAGCATTTTATTGTTGGTTATGACCGCATTTTGTTTCCATTGGTTCAATTATTTTAAAGTCAAAAATTTTTGCATTAACGGCATTTGGTTTTTGCTTACTTTAGCTTACGTGCATTCACAAGCCTTATCGTTATTGACCCAAGCCGAAAAAATTTCAAGTTTACCGAATAAAATCACGTTAGATCTTCACATTTCAGAAATTCTTCATCAGCAAGATTATCAAACGTTAGTTGCGACGACGTCTTTATTTGATGGGAAAGAACAACAAATTTTTATTAATTGGCGAGCACCAGAAAAACCACAACTCGGTGAAATTTGGCGGGCGGATGTAAAGCTTCGCCCTATTTCGGCGAGATTAAATCATGGCGGATTTGATCGACAACAATGGTATTTTTCTAAAAGGATTATTGCCGTAGGAAATGTGAAAAGTGCGGTCAAAATTGGGGACGATTTTTCTTTCCGCACAGATTTTCTACAAAATACCCTCAAGCAGACGGAAGGGCTTTCTTTACAAGGTTTACTTATCGCATTGGCATTTGGTGAGCGGGCTTGGCTGGATAATAAAACGTGGCTGATTTATCAACAAACGAATACAGCACATTTAATTGCCATTTCAGGACTCCATATCGGTTTAGCAATGGGGATAGGCTTTTTCTTTGCTCGATTATTGCAACTCGCACTGCCTACACGCTTTATTTCACCCTGGTTTCCGCTTTGCTTTGGCGTGTTGATTGCTTTAGGTTACGCCTATTTAGCCGGATTTAGTTTACCGACCTTCCGTGCAATGATGGCATTGCTTTTTATTGCAATCCTTCAATTTTCGCGACGATATTACACGCCTTCTCAAATGCTTTGTTTAGTGGTGGAATTTTTGTTGTTTTGCGATCCGCTTATGCCACTTTCGGTGAGCTTTTGGCTTTCAGTTTGTGCTGTTACTTGTTTGATTGTGTGGTACAGATATGTTCCCTTATCGATCTTTAAATGGCGGCATCAAAAATTATCCCGCAAAGTGCGGTGGATTTTGGGCTTGTTTCATTTGCAACTTGGGCTGCTGATTTTATTCACGCCTATTCAACTTTTCTTTTTTAATGGCTTAGCATTAAATGGTTTTTTGGCGAATTTAATTGCCGTGCCCTTGTATAGCTTCTTACTGGTACCCTTGATTCTCTTTGCAGTGTTGACCCATGGCGCATTTTCTTCTTGGCATCTTTCAAATGCGATTGCTCAAGGTATTACGCAATGTCTCAGTATTTTCCAAGGATCGAATGTTCCGATTTCGATTAATTTATCCCTCATTCTGACCGCACTTTTAAGCCTTATTTTGGGTGGGATTTTAGGTGGATTGTATTTTTTGTCTCAAGCTCAAACAAAAAATATACCGTTAAAATCGAGTCGATTTTTCACGTTAAATAACACAAAAGTCTTATCGTCAGAAGATTATAAACAAGCCCTATTGGGCGTAATCCTTATTTTTAGTGTTTGTATGAGTACGCTAGGGTATCGATATTTTACGAAACCTAAATGGCAGTTAGACACGTTAGATGTTGGACAAGGTTTAGCCACCTTAATTGTGAAAGAGGGGAAAGGCATCTTGTATGACACTGGGGCTGCTTGGCAGAGTGGAACAGGGGGCTCTTCCATGGCAGAATTGGAAATATTGCCTTATCTTCAACGGGAAGGGATTGAACTTGAAACCTTGATTTTAAGCCATGATGATAACGATCATTCTGGTGGCGCTAAAGTGATTTTAGCCGCATACCCAGAGATTGAGCTGATTACACCTTCTCGCAAAAACTATGGCGAAACGCATCACACTTTTTGTCTTCAGGGAAAACGATGGTCGTGGCGAGGGATTGATTTTAAAGTTCTTTCACCTGAGCAAATTACAGACAGGGCGGAGAATCCTCAATCTTGCGTGGTTTTATTAACGGATGGACAGTATAAGATCCTTTTAACCGGTGATGCTGATCTGGCAACAGAAAGAGCTTTTGCTGAAAACCAAGGCAAGATTAATGTGTTACAAGTGGGGCATCATGGTAGTAAAACTTCAACAGGCGAGTTTTTACTGGCACAGACAAAGCCAGATATAGCCTTAATTTCAAGTGGACGATGGAACGCGTGGAATTTCCCTCATCCAAGCGTGATTGAACGATTAAATCGTTATCAAAGTGCGGTCGAAAATACGGCTATTTCAGGTCATATAAGGTTAAATTTTACTGAAAAAGGCATTGAAATTGAAAAGGAGAGAGGGGATTTTTCACCTTGGTTTGCCCGTGTAATTGGATTATCCCCGAAATAACAGGTACAATGCAGCCAATTTTTATTAAGACAATGTGATGCAAGAACAAACTATGCAAGATAAAGATTTCTCAACCTCGCAAACTTTTAAGCGTTTATGGCCGATGATTTCACCTTTTAAATCAGGTTTATTTGTCGCTGCTGTTGCTCTCGTTTTTAATGCATTGGCTGATTCTGGCCTTATTTATATGCTTAAGCCGTTGCTCGATGATGGGTTTGGGAAAGCAGATCATTCCTTCCTAAAACTGATGGCGTTTGTTGTGGTTGGTATGATTATGTTGCGTGGTGTGACTAACTTTATTTCCAGCTATTGTTTGGCTTGGGTATCAGGAAAAGTGGTGATGATTATGCGTCGTCGTTTGTTTAAACATTTAATGTTTATGCCAGTAAGTTTCTTTGATTGTAATTCAACGGGGAAATTGCTTTCTCGTATTACTTACGATTCAGAAATGATTGCCAATTCTTCATCTAATTCATTGGTGACCATTGTACGTGAGGGAGCCTATTTAATTTCATTGCTCGTGGTGATGTTCTATACCAGTTGGGAATTGACGTTGGTTCTTTTCGTCATTGGGCCAATTATTGCGGTGCTTATTCGCTTTGTATCGAAGATCTTCCGTAAGCTTAGTAAAAACATGCAAGATTCTATGGGGGAATTAACCTCTGCGACGGAACAAATGCTAAAAGGACATAAAGTGGTGCTTTCTTTTGGTGGTCAATTAGTGGAAGAAGAGCGTTTCGATAAAGTGAGTAACGATATGCGTCGTAAAGGTATGAAAATGGTGACAGCAGATGCCATTTCAGATCCTGTCGTGCAAGTGATTGCCTCTTTGGCGTTAGCCGCGGTGCTTTATTTAGCAACCACACCATTAATTGCGGAGCATAATTTAACCGCAGGTTCTTTCACTGTCGTCTTTTCTTCCATGTTAGCGATGATGCGTCCGTTAAAATCCTTGACGAATGTGAACTCACAATTTCAACGAGGCATGGCGGCCTGTCAGACATTATTTTCTATCTTAGATTTAGAAACTGAAAAAGATAATGGCACATATAAAGCAGAACCAGCAAAAGGTGATTTAGAATTTAAAAATGTAAGTTTTGCTTATGAGGGTAAAGAAGAGAAAGCCTTAAATAATATCTCTTTTAATGTGCCTGCAGGCAAAACCGTGGCTTTAGTGGGACGTTCAGGTTCGGGGAAATCAACCATTGCCAATTTAGTGACGCGTTTCTACGATATTGATGAAGGTGAGATTTTATTAGATGGCGTGAGAATTCAAGATTATCGTTTATCTAATTTACGTGAGAATTGTTCTGTTGTTTCTCAACAAGTGCATTTATTTAATGATACGATTGCCAATAATATCGCCTATGCGGCAGAAGATAAATATACGCGTGAGCAAATTATTGAAGCAGCAAAAGCAGCTTATGCCCTGGAGTTTATCGAGAAACTTCCACAAGGTTTTGATACCGTTATTGGTGAGAATGGAGCAAGTCTTTCTGGTGGTCAACGTCAGCGTTTAGCCATTGCTCGTGCGCTATTGCGTAATTCACCTGTCTTAATTTTAGATGAAGCGACTTCTGCACTTGATACCGAATCTGAACGAGCGATTCAGTCCGCATTAGAAGAACTGAAGAAAGATCGTACGGTATTGGTTATCGCACATCGTTTATCAACCATTGAAAATGCCGATGAAATCTTAGTTATTGAACACGGTGAAATTAAAGAACGTGGTACACACCAAGATTTATTAGCACTTGATGGCGCGTATAAACAATTACACAGTATGCAGTTTAGCGGATAAAATAATAAGGGCGAACCAATGAGTTCGCCCAAAATCAATATAGGACAAATGAAATGCCTTTTTGGTACTCTAATTCAAAGCTTGCTTGGTTGCTCTTGCCTTTTTCACTGCTATTTTGGTTGATTAGCCAAATTCGCCGAGCATTATTTTCCCTAAATATCTTATCTTCTTATAAATCTTCGAAACCCGTCATTATTGTTGGCAATCTTTCTGTTGGTGGAAATGGTAAAACGCCTGTCGTTGTCTGGCTAGTTGAAGAGTTACAAAAACAAGGATTGCGTGTAGGCGTGATTTCTCGTGGCTATGGTAGCCAATCTAAAATCTATCCTTTACTTGTCACACCGGAAACAGACCCTGTTCAAGGGGGCGATGAGCCCGTTTTAATTGTAAAAAGAACAGATGTGCCCGTGGTGATTTCACCGAATCGTCAACAAGCAATCGAATTACTTTTGAAAACACAGGATTGCGATCTGATTATTTCGGATGATGGATTACAACATTATAAGTTGCAGCGTGATATTGAAATTGTGGTAATGGACGCAGAACGTGCTTTAGGGAACGGCTTTGTATTACCCGCTGGGCCTTTACGTGAATTACCAAGTCGCTTAAAAAGTGTGGACTTTGTGATTACTAATGGCGGAAAAAATGCTTATTCTGATGCAGTTATGACGTTAGTTCCTCACTATGCGATTAATTTAGTGACGGCAGAAAAACGCTTGCTAAGTGAGTTTACCCAAGGTTCAGCTATTGCGGGAATTGGTAATCCACAACGTTTTTTCACGATGTTGGAAAATTTAAATATTCGTTTAGAAAATACGAAAGCGTTTCAAGATCATCAACATTTTGAGCCTCAATTATTAGAAAAACTCGCTGAAAATCAACCGCTCTTTATGACCGAAAAGGATGCCGTAAAATGCCAAGCGTTTGCTAAAGAGAATTGGTGGTATGTTCCAGTTGATGCGGAGATTGTTGAAGCTGAAAAGCAAGGCCAAAAACTTCCACAATTGTGGGAAAAAATCTGTCATTTGGTTTAACTCTATTCGAGTGAAATATGCGTGAGAAACTTAATCCTCGATTATTAGATGTGATCGCTTGCCCACGGTGTTTGGCAAGATTGAAATACGATCAAGAAAATCAACGGCTCATTTGCCCTTTTGAGCAAGTGGCGTATCCTATTGAAAACGGCGTGCCGGTTTTATTGGCAGAGAAAGCCGAAACACTGAAAGAATAAGGAATGCTTATGTCATTTACAGTTATTATCCCTGCTCGTTTTGCATCGAGCCGCTTACCAGGTAAACCTTTAGCAGATATTGCCGGTAAACCCATGATTCAACATGTTTTTGAGAAAGCTCAACAATCAGGTGCGAGCCGAGTGATTATCGCCACAGATAACGAACAAGTTGAAAAGGCCGCAAAAGCTTTTGGGGCAGAAGTGTGTATGACATCAGAAGCACATAATTCCGGTACTGAGCGTTTAGCGGAAGTGGTAAGTAAGCTTGGTATTGCTGATGATGAAATTATTGTAAACATCCAAGGGGATGAGCCGTTAATTCCACCCGTTATTGTAAGTCAAGTGGCAGAAAATTTAGCGAAGTTTAACGTGAATATGGCGACGCTTGCGGTAAAAATTCACGAAGCGGAAGAGTTATTTAACCCAAATGCCGTGAAAGTCGTTACGGATAAAGACGGCTATGTGTTGTATTTTTCCCGTTCAGTAATCCCTTACGATCGTGATCAATTTATGCAATTAGCGGATACCTCAAAGGCACAACTGGCTGATGCGTATCTTCGTCATATCGGTATTTATGCTTACCGTGCAGGCTTTATTAAACAATATGTGCAATGGGCACCAACACAATTAGAAAACTTAGAGAAATTAGAGCAACTCCGTGTATTGTGGTACGGTGAGCGTATCCATGTGGAATTGGCGAAAGAAGTCCCGGCTGTTGGTGTGGATACCGCAGAAGATTTAGAAAAAGTGCGGTCAATTTTGGCATAGTTTTTATTTATGTTTGATTCTAAAAAGTTTCTCTCAGACGTTTCTCATGAACCTGGTGTTTATCGTATGTATGACGATAAAGATCAGGTCATTTATGTAGGCAAAGCGAAAGATCTTAAAAAGCGCCTTTCCAGCTATTTCCGCAAAAACTTAAGTAGCAAAAAAACAGAAGCCTTGGTGTCGTCAATTCATCATATTGATACGACGATTACTTCTTCTGAAACAGAAGCATTATTGCTTGAGCATAATTTCATTAAGCTTTATCAACCTCGTTATAACGTATTATTGCGAGATGATAAATCCTATCCTTTTATTTTATTGACGAAAGAACGTCATCCTCGTATTACTTCTTATCGTGGAACGAAAAAAATTGCAGGTGAGTATTTCGGACCTTATCCTCATGCAGGTGCAGTACGTGAAACCTTGTCGTTAATGCAAAAATTGTTCCCTGTTCGTCAATGTGAAAATTCGGTTTATAACAATCGTTCCCGCCCTTGTTTGCAATATCAAATTAGGCGTTGCTCAGCACCTTGTGTGCCAGGTTATGTGACTGATGAGGAATATAACCAACAAGTGGAATTAGCACGATTATTTTTGCAAGGGAAAGATCAGCAAGTATTAGATTATCTCATTGGCAGAATGGAGCAGGCGAGCCGAGACTTGGATTTTGAAGGTGCAGCGCGTTATCGTGATCAAATTCAAGCCGTTCGTGCAGTTATCGAAAAACAATTCGTATCCAATGAGCGTTTGGACGATATGGATATTATGTCCATTGCGTATCAGCATGGTTTAGCTTGTGTTCAGGTGATGTTTATTCGTCAAGGCAAAGTATTGGGCAATCGCAGTTATTTTCCGAAAGTGCCTGCCAATACTGATTTATCTGAATTAACGGCGACGTTTGTTGGGCAGTTTTATTTGCAAGGTCATCAGGGCAGAAGTATTCCTAATAGTATTATTGTGGATCATAAATTAGATGAAAAAGCTGAGCTTGAAGCCTTGTTAACTGAACAAGCAGGTAGAAAAGTAGTGATACAAGAATCCGCTAAAGGCGATAAAGGTAAATATCTACAACTAGCGCAAATTAATGCCAAAGCAGCTTTGGCAACTCAGCTCAAACAATCTTCTCGAATGCACGAACGTTATCAAGCTCTTTGCGAATTGCTCGATATGCCTGAAATTAAACGTATGGAATGTTTTGATATTAGTCATACGATGGGGAATCAAACTGTAGCATCTTGCGTGGTATTTAATCAAGAAGGCCCACTGAAATCAGATTATCGCCGTTTTAATATTGAAGGCATTACCGGTGGTGATGACTATGCAGCGATGGAGCAAGCCTTAAAGAAACGTTACGACCGCGATCTTGATGAAGATAAAATCCCCGATATTATTTTTATTGATGGTGGTAAAGGGCAGCTTAATCGTGCCTTAGAGGTTTTTCATCACCTCAACGTAAAATGGGATAAAAATCGACCGCACTTAATTGGTGTGGCAAAAGGTGTGGATCGTCGAGCAGGACAGGAAGTGTTGATTATCAGCAAACAGGATCGTGAGATTCACTTGCCGGATGATAGCCTTGCGCTACATTTAATCCAACATATTAGAGATGAAAGCCATAATCATGCGATTAGTGGTCATCGTCAAAAACGCCAAAAAGCCTTTACCCAAAGTGGATTGGAAACCATTGAAGGAGTAGGCGCTAAACGACGTCAAGCCTTGTTGAAATATTTAGGTGGATTGCAAGGTGTCAAAAATGCCACATTAGATGAGATCGCATCAGTACCGGGTATTTCTAAAGCCTTAGCAGAAAAGATTTTCGAGACCTTAAAAAGTTAGGAAAAATCTTGATTTTCTAGGCAAACTGTCTATTATTTCAACCTTTCGGATTTTATATAGGAACATATTATGTTTGAATGGCTTGTTGATCCTGAAGCATGGATTTCATTGCTTACTTTGGCCGCTCTTGAAATCGTCTTGGGTATTGATAACATTATTTTTATTAGTATTTTAGTAGGACGTTTACCCGCGAATCAACGCCAATCTGGTCGTATTATCGGTCTTGGATTAGCGATGATTACTCGTATTTTACTTCTTGTTTCTCTTTCCTGGATGATGAAATTAACGGAGCCACTATTCACTTTAGTCGGTCAGGAAATTTCGGGTCGCGATTTGATTTTATTCCTTGGGGGCTTATTCCTGATTATGAAAAGTACAGGTGAAATCAAAGAAGCGATGCATCCTGAATCACATCATGAAGAAGAGAATAATAAGAAGAAAGTCAGTTATTTGGGTGTATTAATCCAAATTGCGATTTTAGATATTGTGTTTTCTTTAGACTCAGTGATTACTGCGGTAGGGATGGCAAACCACCTTCCAGTGATGATTTTGGCAATTATGATTGCAGTAGGTGTGATGATGTTTGCAGCGAAACCAATTGGTAATTTTGTTGATACCCATCCGACATTGAAGATTTTAGCCTTAGCATTCTTAATTTTAGTTGGAGTAAGTTTAATTGCTGAAAGTTTGGATATTCATATTCCAAAAGGCTACATTTACTTTGCAATGGGCTTCTCAACAGTAGTTGAAATGCTCAACATCAAAATGCGAAAATCACTTGGTCATTAAATCATATAAAAAGGCGGAACAATGTGTTCCGCCTTTTTTTAGTCATTATAGAATACCCCTTTCCCATACAAATACATGGTGACTTGTTCGTCAGTATGGTATTCGTTGATGAGATCTTCATTGATATTCAATTCATAACCGCAAACATCAATACAAATATTGATAGCTCGTCCTCTTGATTCAATTCGCTTAATCTCACCTTTAAAAGAAGCGGTCGGGTCTTGGATTTTTTTCGCAAGAGAGAATTGCTCAGGGCGGAATAACACTTTCCCTTGCGTATGGCCATTTCCTTTATTTTCGATGGCAATTTCACCTAATTGACAGGTCGCGATGCTATCGTTTTTTAATGTTGCAGGAAGAATAATGCTGTCCCCAATAAATTTAGCAATAGACAAATACTGAGGTGACCAATAGAGCGTTTTAGGTGTCGCAATTTGGAGAATTTTCCCTTCTTGAATCACTGCGATTTTGTCAGCATGACATAGTGCTTCATCGCGATCATGGGTCACGAATACGGCAGAGGAACCACTTTCTCTTAATACTTGTAACATATCGTAACGAATTTGATTTCTTAGATGTTCATCTAACGCACTAAATGGCTCATCAAACAGGATTAACTCAGGGCTTGGTGCAAGTGCTCGAGCAAGTGCAACACGTTGCTGTTGACCACCAGAAAGCTGATGAGGGAAACGGTCCGCTAAGCTGCTAATACCCGTGAGTTTCATCACTTCTTCGATGCGTTGTTTTTCCTCTTCCGTTTTCCCTTTGCCATCGCCTAAGCCATAAGCAATATTGCGGTAAACATTTAAATGAGGAAATAGCACGCCTTCTTGTACCACATAGCCTAATTTGCGTTGCTGGGTCGGCACATTGAGATTTTCTTTAAAAATAGGTTGATTCTTTAACCAAATCTCACCGCTTGTTGGTTGTTCAAAACCAGCAATACTACGCAATAAGGTGGTTTTTCCACAACCAGATGCGCCAAGAAGAAATAGAATTTCACCTTTCTCTAATTGCAGAGAGATATTGTGCAGAACCTGGTGTCCGTTAAAGGATTTATTCAAATTTTTAATGTCGAGTAATGTTGTCATTTTTATCTTCTCGTTATTTAAAACCGTATCGTTTCAGTAAAAATACAGGAATCCCTGAAAATAGCACTAACATAATGGCATAAGGCGTTGCAGCCGCATATTGTGCATCAGAGGTGTATTCCCACACCGCAGTTGAAAGCGTTTTAATGTCATTAGGGGTCAGTAATAAGGTTGCGGTGAGCTCTTTCATTAAGTTTAAAAATACTAAAGCAAAGGCAGCCGCAATCCCCGGTAACATAGCTGGAATGACTAAGGTACGGAAAATATAAAAGTTGCTACGGCCTAAGCTTTGCCCTACCTTTTCAATGTTACTAGACATTTGTTCAAGCGAGCTACGCAAGGTCGTTTGCGCCATTGGAAGATAAAGCATAAAGTAGGCAACGATAACCATGGCAAAGGTTTGATAAAGGGAATAGGCATAGTTGATGGTAAAGAAGACCAATGATAATGCGATAACAAGCCCTGGCACAGCGTGAAGTAGATAAGGGATTCGATCAAGCCAAATCGTCAATTTACTGCGATAGCGTACCGCAGCCCATACCAATGGTAGTGCACAAATAACGGTAAGTGTTGCACCCAGTGTTGATATAGTCAGTGAATTTGTGAAGGCGGTAAAAAATTCCCCAAAATCGACCGCACCTTCAATGGAACTTCCCACGGTTAGCCAATAAATCAGCATAGTAATCGGCACACCAATACTGAGCACAAAAATGGTCGTGAAAAAGCTTACGACTAAAATTTGTTTTCCTGCTGAGAGGGTTTTCAATGGATACGGACGTATTACGCCTTTGCCGCTTTGATAGAGTGTTTGTGTGCCTCTAAAACGAATTTCCCCCATCACAACAAAGATACAGATCACCATTAACACACCAGAAAGTAAGGCGGCGGTGTTGTTATTAAAGGCCATTTCATATTCTTGGAAAATTGCCGTAGTGAAGGTTTGGTAATTTAAAATAGACACGGCGCCAAAGTCTACCAACATATGAAGCGCAATTAATAATACGCTGCTACCGATGGCGGGTTTGAGTTGTGGAAAAATCGCATGCCAAAATGTGTAAGCATGGCTTTTAGCTAATGAAAGGCTCACTTCTTCTAAAGAGCGGTCGAGTCTTTTTAAGGTCGCCGCGACAGGGAGATAAGCAAGCGGGAAAGAACTCAGCGTCATAATGCCGATGGTTCCCCAGAAGCCTTCCACTCTGAAGGTAAGACTGATCCACGTAAAACAACTGACAAAAGCCGGAATACAAAGAGGGAGCGTCATGGCTACTTGGAAAAAGCCTTTTCCCCAAAAGCGATAACGTTCTAATAAAAACGCACATAGTGTGCCGAGAATAATGGCAAAAAGTGTGACAAATACCATTAAAAGTAGGGTATTACTGAGCAATTCCCACATTCTTGGGCGCCAAAGTAATTCAATGCTGCGAGCCAATCCGACATCTGCAGCACGCTCAATAACATATAAAAAAGGGAGTAATAATGGCAAACTAATCAGCACGATTAAGGCTATAAGCCAGCGAGGTGGGCGATTAGACACAGAAAAATCCTTTGAAAATATTAGTGTAGAGTAAATAACAGAAGGGCGTGTATTACACGCCCTATATTGCATAGCAAATTAAACTTATTTCAAACCAGCTTCTTCAATAAGTTTATTGGCGTTGTCTTTGTCTTCAGCAGTGGTTGCCGAAACAACAGGCGCTTCTAATTTTGCATAAGGTTCCATGTTAAATGGAGAAACCACATCGGTACGAAGTGGGTATTCTGCACGTACTGAAACAAACGCTTGTTGTCCTTCTTTACTTGCTAAGAAATCAACGAATTTTTTCGCTTCTTCTTTATTTTTAGAACCTTTTAATACCGCTGCACCAGAATAGGTCACTAATGCACCTGGATCTTGATGACGAATGAAGTAAAGACGTGTTTTGAGGTTATCAGCACCTTTTTCTTTTGCAAGTGTATACCAGTAATAGTTGTTGATTAACGCTGCGGGTACTTCACCATTTTCAACCGCTTGAAGAGCAACGCTGTTTTTCGCATAAAGTTTACCGTTTTCTTTTAAGCCTTTTAACCATTTAAGAGCGGCATCTTTACCCTTTAATTTGGTAATCGCAACAACTTGCTCTAAGAATGCGCCTGAAGTTGGAACGTAACCAATTTTATCTTTCCATTTTGGTGTTGCATAATCTAACACGGATTTTTCCATGTCTTTTTCAGATAATTTAGTGTGATCGTAAACCACAACACGAGAACGACCGCTTAATGCGACCCAGTCTTTTTTCGGTGCAACAGGAACGCCCTTGTGTGCAGTTTGTTTAATAGTATCTGCAGAAAGCGGTTCTAATAAGCCCGCATCAGACAGGGCAGCGAAAGGTGCAGTTTGTTCAGAAAAGAATACGTCAGCAGGGGTTTTATCGCCCTCTTCTTTTAATTGACCTGCAAGTTGATCACTTTTAGCACTGTTTAAGGTCACTTTAATGCCCGTTGCTTTGGTAAATGCATCAGCAACAGCTTGAGAACCTTCTTTGTGCTGTCCATTGTAAACAGTAATATCTGCAGAAGCGAATCCTGCAAACGCCATTAAGCCGGTTAGTGCGGCAATTTGGAAGTGCTTAATTTTCATGAAAACTCCTTTATGTTATCGGGCAAATCGCCCATTTTCTGAAAATAAAATTCGTCCCATTCTAATATATTTAAAAGAGATAATGCAAATAATTCTCAGATGTTTTTCTCTTATATCAAAATTTCATATCCCATTCTATTTTTTTACTTCGTCCTATGTTGATTTTTCTACATAATGTCTAGTAGAAATTTCTAATAAGGACGGATATGAATATTCAGCAAATCATTAAACAACATCATTTAGAGCTCTTATTCCAGCAAGGGTCGTTTGGGATTGAAAAGGAAAGTCAACGGGTATATGCAGATGGTTCAATTGTGACGTCACCGCATCCTAAAGCTTTTGGTAATCGTCGTTTTCACCCTTATATTCAAACTGATTTTGCAGAAAGTCAGTTGGAATTGGTAACCCCTCCGATGAAAAAATTAGAGGATACATTACGTTGGCTTTCAGCCATTCATGAAGTGACTTTGCGAACTTTACCGGAGGATGAATTTATTTTTCCTTTTAGTATGCCTGCAGGGTTACCACCAGAAGAGCAAATTAAGGTTGCACAATTAGATAATCAGGAAGATGTGGCTTATCGTGAGCATTTAGTCCAGTCTTACGGTAAATATAAGCAAATGATCAGTGGTATTCATTACAATTTTCAAATTGACCCTAAGTTTATTGATGCCTTATTTCATGCACAAAATGAAACACAAAGTGCGGTTGATTTTCAAAATAATTTTTACCTAAAAATAGCGAAGAACTTCTTACGCTATCAATGGATTTTACTTTACTTGTTTTCTGCAACACCGACGGTAGAGGATAAATATTTCAGAGGCAATTCCCCCCTTAAACCGCATCAATATGTGCGGAGTTTACGTTCAGGGAAATATGGTTATGTGAATGATCCGAAGATCCACGTCTCTTATGACAGTTTGCAAGAGTATGTTGAGACGTTAGAACACTGGGTGAAATCGGGTGATTTGATTGCGGAAAAAGAGTTTTACTCAAGCGTACGTTTGCGTGGCGCTAAAAAAGCGCGCGATTTACTTCAAAAAGGAATTCAATATTTAGAATTTCGTTTGTTTGATCTCAATCCGTTTGCACCTTATGGAATGGAACTCGCTGACGCGAAATTCATTCATTATTTTATTTTGTTAATGGCATGGCTTGATGATACCGCTGATCAAGAAGGTATAAAATTAGGCAAAGCATGTCTTGCTGAAGTGGCATGGGAAGACCCAAGACAGCAAAGCGTTTATGCGGTAGAAGGCGAATTAGTCCTCCTTGAAATGCTCAAAATGCTTGAGCAACTTAATGTGAGTGATGAGATTAAAACGATTGTTAAAGACAAATTAGGACAATTTGCGGATCCAAGCCAAACGCTTTGTGCAAAAGTGGTTGCGGCAATTGAACAGGTCGGTAGTTACCAACAATTAGGGGCCGATATTGCGCAATCTAATAAAGCAAAAGCCTTTGAACGTTTTTATGCATTAACTGCGTTTGATAATATGGAACTGTCCACACAAGCGTTATTGTTTGATGCAATCCAAAAAGGGCTAAAGATTGAGATTTTAGATGAACGCGATCAATTTATCAGTCTTCAATTTGGCGATCATTTGGAATATGTGAAAAACGGTAATATGACTTCTCACGATAGCTATATTTCCCCGCTCATCATGGAAAATAAAGTGGTGACGAAGAAAGTGTTATCGAAAGCCGGATTTAATGTACCGCAAAGCATCGAGTTTACCGATGTGAAAAGTGCGGTCGAAAATTTCCCACTTTTTGAGAATCGAGCTGTCGTGATTAAGCCAAAATCAACGAATTTTGGTTTAGGAATCAGTATTTTCCAACAAGGTGTAACGGATAGAGATGATTTTGCAAAAGCAGTAGAGATTGCTTTCCGTGAAGATAAAGAGATCATGGTTGAAGATTATCTACTTGGCACTGAATATCGTTTCTTTGTGCTGGGTGATCAAACGTTAGCCGTCTTATTACGTGTTCCAGCAAATGTAATTGGAGATGGCGTACATACCGTTGCTGAATTAGTTGCCGCTAAAAATGATCACCCTTTACGGGGCGATGGCAGTCGTACGCCATTGAAAAAAATAGCATTGGGGGATATTGAGCAGTTGCAGCTTAAGGAGCAAGGATTAACCGTGAATTCTATTCCTGCAAAAGATCAACTTGTTCAATTACGTGCGAATTCTAATATTAGTACAGGCGGTGATTCTATTGATATGACGGATGAAATGCATGCCAGTTACAAAGAAATTGCGGTAGGGATTAGCAAGGCAATGGGGGCGGAAGTTTGTGGTGTAGATTTAATTATTCCTGATTTGAAACAGCCGGCAGAACCGAGTTTACGTTCGTGGGGTGTGATTGAGGCAAACTTTAATCCTATGATGATGATGCATATTTTCCCATTTAGTGGACAATCTCGACGATTGACAATGAATGTGATTAAGATGCTTTTCCCTGAATTGCCTTAATTTGGTTATCGGGCTTCATCAGTTGGTGAAGCCCGTTTTACATTCATCGTAATTAGGCTAAAATGGAAACAGTATTCACAATTCTAAAATGAAATTTAATGACAACTTTTACCTTAGAACCTCAAGAAAATGATCGTCTGCAATCCCTTTGCGGTGCATTCGATGAAAATATCAAACTGATTGAAAAAGAATTTAACCTCAATATTTCCCGCAATAATTTTACTTTCACGGTGAAATCTAACGATGAAAGTCCGAAACCTCATCATGAGCAATTAATTGAGCGTGCGGCTAAATTAATCCAGGCATTATATGTAGAGACAGCACCAATTAAGGAGAAAGTGAAAGAACTTGATTTGGAAGATGTGCATATTGCCTTGCAAGAGAGCAGAATGTTATCGCAAGAAGGCAGTGAGTCACGCAGTGAAAATCACGTCTATAGCACCACAATTAAAACCAAGCGAGGTTTGATTAAACCGCGTGGTGAAAATCAAATTCAATATTTACACAATATTCTTACGCACGATATTAGTTTTGGGATTGGACCTGCTGGAACGGGGAAAACTTTTTTAGCCGTAGCAGCGGCTGTCGAGGCATTAGAACGTCAAGAAATTCGTCGCATTTTGCTGACTCGTCCTGCGGTGGAAGCAGGCGAAAAATTAGGTTTCTTGCCGGGTGATTTAGGCCAAAAAATTGAACCTTATTTACGACCACTTTATGATGCGTTATTTGAAATGCTTGGCTTTGAACGTGTACAAAAATTAATGGAGCGTAATGTGATTGAAATCGCGCCATTAGCTTATATGCGTGGGCGTACACTCAATGACAGCTTTATCATTCTAGATGAAAGCCAAAATACGACGGTCGAACAAATGAAAATGTTTTTAACCCGTATTGGTTTTAATTCCAAAGCCGTGATTACAGGGGATGTGACTCAAATCGATTTACCGCGAAGCACAAAATCGGGTTTACGTCACGCTATGGAAGTATTAAGCAAAGTGTCAGAATTGAGCTTTAACTATTTTGAGAGTAAAGATATTGTACGACATCCTGTGGTGGCAAAAGTGGTGCAAGCTTACGAAGAATGGGAAGCTCAAGATGAAATTCGTCGCCAAGAAATCGCAGCGCAGCGTCGAGCAGAACGTGAGCAAAAAGTGCGGTCAGAAAATGAAACGAATTTAGGAGAATAACATGGGCAATATGATTATCGATTTGCAACTGGCCTGTGAAAATACAGAAGGCTTGCCATCAGAAGCGCAAATTCTGCAATGGGCAACCGCTGCAGTTCAACCAGAAAGTGATAATGTTGAAATGACAGTACGTATTGTGGATGAAGCGGAAAGTCATGACTTGAATTTGACTTATCGTGGTAAAGATCGTCCAACCAATGTGTTGTCTTTCCCTTTTGAATGTCCTGATGAAGTGGAGTTGCCGTTGTTGGGCGATTTGGTGATTTGTCGTCAGGTAGTAGAACGCGAAGCTATCGAGCAAGAAAAGCCTTTAATGGCGCATTGGGCGCATATGATAGTGCATGGTAGCTTACATTTACTTGGTTACGATCACATTGAAGATGATGAAGCAGAAGAAATGGAAAGTTTAGAAACTGAAATTATGCAGAGTTTAGGCTTTGCCGATCCTTACCTTTCCGAAAAATAATGACTATTTGGAGCAATTATGTATAGAGCCGTATTCAGCGATTTTGATGGTACCTTATTAACGTCGGATCATCGAATTTCGCCTAAAACCTTAGATGCACTTCAACGCATTACAAAACAAGGTATTCCATTTACACCAATCTCTGCTCGTTCGCCGCTAGGTATTTGGCCTTATGCGAAACTCATTGAAAATTACAATATCATCGTGGCATTTAGTGGCGCCTTGATTTTAGATAAAAACGCCACGCCTATTTATTCGGTACAAATTGATCACGCTGATATTCAAGCCATTAACCAAGTATTAGCAGATCATCCTGCGTTAGGTGTCAATTATTATACCTATGATGATTGCGTCGCTCGCGATTTGGATAATAAATGGGTGATTTATGAACGTAGCGTGACAGGCATTCAGATTGATCCTTATGATGAAAGTGCGGTCTATTCTCCACATAAAATTCAAATCATTGGTGAAACAGATGAAGTGATTGCTATTGAGCAAATCTTGAAAGAGAAATTCCCGCATTTAAGTATTTGCCGTTCTCATGCGAATTTCCTTGAAGTGATGCATAAATCCGCGACAAAAGGTAACGCGGTACGTTTTCTTGAAGATTATTTTCATGTGAAGATGGAAGAATGTGTCGCTTTCGGTGATAACTTTAACGATTTAGATATGTTAGAAAGCGTGGGATTAGGCGTGGCAATGGGCAATGCTCCCGATGAGATTAAAAAAGCCGCCAATCGCGTCACCGCTTCGCATAATGATGATGGGATTGCATTGATATTGAATGAGATTTTCCCTGAATAAATAAAAAGGCGCTTTCTCGTTAAAAGAAAGCGCCTTATTTTTATTTTCCTAAATTCAGCACTTTAACGAGTGCAGTAAAAAATTTGTCATTTTCTTGTGGTAAGCCAATACTGATACGTAAGTGATTTGGCATGCCATAGCCTGCAATTGGGCGAACAATGACGCCTTCACGTAATAATGCATCATAAATTGGTGCGGCAGGCTGTTTAAAATCAATGGTAATAAAGTTACCTTTAGACGGAATAAAGTCTAAGCCATATTGTTGACAGAAGGCTTCATAACGTTTCATTTCTTGGCGATTATTTTCAGCCACTTTTTCGACAAAGGCATCATCGTTCATCACCGCAATTGCACTGGTCAAAGCAAGACTATTACAGTTAAATGGCTGACGAACACGATTTAATAAATCTGCAATTTCAGGATTAGAGACCGCGTAGCCAATGCGTAAACCCGCAAGTCCATAAGCTTTTGATAGGGATCGAGAAACGATAAGGTTTGGGTATTTTTCCAGTAACGCAAAAGAATTAACCCGTTCACTAGGATGGGTAAATTCAGTATAAGCTTCATCTAATACCACAATTACGTTTTCAGGTACTTTGGCCAAGAAGGCATCCAATTCAGCTTCTGTTAAGAAATTCCCGGTCGGGTTGTTTGGATTGGCAATAAAAATCAGCTTGGTTTTATCTGAAAGTGCGGTCAAAAATCCGTTTAAATCGTGTCCCCAATCTTTAGCAGGAATTTCTTTTGCAACGGCGTTAATGGCTTTGGTCACTAAAGGGTAAACAATAAAAGCATATTGTGAATAAATCACTTCATCATGTTCACCCGCAAAGGTATGAGCAAAGAGCTCTAATAAATCGTTAGAACCATTGCCAAGGGTGATTTGGTTTGGTTGCACACCAAATTTTTTCGCAATAGCTGCTTTAAGTTCAAAACCATTCGCATCAGGGTAGCGAGTTAAATGATCAAGTTGGGCTTGAATGGCTTTTTTCGCACTTTCAGGAAAACCGAAAGGGTTTTCATTTGAGGCAAGTTTAACGATATTAGTAATGCCTAGTTCGCGTTCGAGTTCTTCGATGGGTTTTCCAGCTTGGTAAGGTGAAAGAGATTTAACGCCTTGATTGGCGACGTTGATGTATTGCATATGCTTTCCTTATAAAAACGAGCGGGCCTTTCAGCCCGCACGTTGAGTTTAATGAATCAGATAATTAGCTATTTTCAGCTTCAAATTTTTTCATGAATTCAATGAGCGCTTGTACGCCTTCTAATGGCATCGCGTTATAGATAGAGGCGCGCATACCACCTAACACTTTGTGACCTTTTAAAGCTTGAAGACCGGCAGCTGTAGATTCTGCGACAAATTTAGCATCAAGTTCAGGATTACCTGTTACGAATGTCACATTCATGGTTGAACGGTTTTCTTTAGCCACTACGTTACGATAGAGTTTACTGCTATCAATGTAGTCATAAAGGGTTTGTGCTTTCACTGCATTACGTTTTGCAATTTCTTTTAAGCCACCGATTGCTTGAATATGTTTGAAGACCAATGAACAGAGATACCAAGCAAATGTTGGTGGTGTATTGATCATGGAGTCTGCATCACGTTGTGTGGCATAGTTCCAAATTGATGGCGTTGCTTGGCGTGCATGACCAATTAAATCATCGCGAATAATGACGAGTGTAATCCCTGCAGGACCAAGATTTTTTTGTGCACCGGCATAAATAACACCAAATTTGCTAATATCAATTTCACGAGAGAGAACATTAGATGACATATCTGCTACAAGCACCGCATTGCCTACATTCGGTACATCAAAAATTTCAACACCGCTAATCGTTTCATTTGGACAATAGTGAACGTAATCGTATTGTTCCGCAATGTCACTGAAATCAAGATTGGTGATGCGTGTGTGATCACCATTTTCTACAATGGTAATTTCATCAATTTCAGCAAAGTTACGCGCTTCTTTCGCTGCAGTTGCAGACCAGTGACCGCTATTTAAATAAAGTGCTTTGCCTTTCTCACCAATTAAGTTCATCGGTAAGGCTGCAAATTGACCACGAGCCCCACCTTGTAGGAATAACACGCGATAGTTATCTGGAATGTTATACACTTCGCGCAGATCTTTTTCTGTTTGGGTAATCAATTCCATAAAATATTTGCCACGGTGGCTGACTTCCATTACAGACACACCTTGACCAAGCCAGTTAGTTAGCTCAGATTGTGCTTTGTGTAGTACCTCAGGGAAAATCATGGCTGGACCAGCACTAAAATTAAAGACTTTTGACATTGTGTTTCCTTATTTTATTTTGAATAGATTCTTCATTTTTACCACTACCGAATAGGATAATCAACTAAATCAAACAGTTTTTTGATCTAATCCATCAATTTAAATTTAAGCTTTTGACGGGGACGAAAAAAAAGGCTACATTACCCGAAGTTTATTTTTAACTTTGAGAGAGTCGATCATGGGAAATGTAAATAAATCCTTCCAAGAAGTATTAGAGTATGTGCGTTTATATCGTTTAAAAAATAAACTTAAGCGTGACATTGAAGACAACAACCGTAAAATTCGTGATAACCAAAAACGTGTCTTATTATTAGATAACTTAAATCAATATATTCGTGATGATATGAGCATTGAAGATGTTCGTGCGATTATCGAAAATATGCGTGATGACTATGAAGGTCGTGTGGATGATTATAACATTCGCAATGCGGAACTTTCTACTTTACGCCGTGAAACGAGCAATAAGATGAAAGAACAGAAAAAAGCGCACGCGAAATTAGTGAAAGATTCATCAAATAAAATCACATTATAAACCCTCAAAATAAATGACCGCACTTCGATAAAGTGCGGTCATTTTTTATGGTATTTTTAGAATGAGCTATAAATGATTAAACATCATAGGTGCCCATTATCACAGCTTGATCCAAAATATGCCCTTGAATCGCAAAATGCAGATCATTAAAACGGAATCCCGGTTTGAGGTTTAGTTTGGTATCGAGTGCATACACAATAAGCTCATAACGGTGTAAACAGTTTGGTGGTGCCATACCGCCATAGAATGAGGCTTCTTCAATATCAAATTGACCTAATTTACTCGCCCAAGTGTTTACACCCTGCACATAATCTGTTGCGGTTTGGCTTTCATTTTCTTGAATAACTGTACGTTCAAGATCTGCAATGAGCCAATGAATCCAAACAAAACCGCTAGCAGTAATGGCATCTTTATCTTCTAAAACAATCGCAAAAGATTTGGTACCTTGAGGGGCATCGTGAATTTCAAACGGGATAGAGTAGGTTGGCATACCATTTGGGCTAAATTGTGTGCCGCGTTTGCCATATTTGTCTTCAAAAGCGCCATTTTGAATGGCTGAACTGGTTACAAACATTGTTTTCTCCTTAATTTCTCACGGAATATACTTTAAATTTGGAGGTTTGAGCAAGTACATCAAACTTACCGAAATGTTGTGCTAATAAATCGGGATAGGGGAGAAATGCATTAGCAACGATACGCAGTTCTCCGCCTGCCGTTAAATGCCATTTTGCTTGTTGAATAAGTTCTTTCACCACACGATAGGCGGTATCGACTCCATCGTGGAAAGGCGGGTTTGATATGATCAGATCAAATTTTCCCTCAATGTGGGAAAACACATCACTTGCGACAACCTGACCTTCAAGCTGATTTTCAGCAAGCGTTTGACGAGCAGATTGAATTGCCATTGCATGAATATCAGTCATTGTGACATCCGCTTTAGAATGATGTTTTTTGATCATTGAACCAATGACACCCGCCCCACAACCAACGTCTAATACTTTGCCTTGAATTGGTGACGTTAAAGTAGAAAGTAGAAGTGACGTGCCACTATCAAGTTCATTGGCACTAAATACACCCGGCAAGCTGTAAATACGGAGATCGCCTAATGCATCATTTTGGTAGCATTTCCAATAAGATTGAAGATCAAAGTGTGGTTGTTTTTGTAAGGAAAAATGGTATAAACCGCAACGACGAGCTGAGTCGATTTTGCCAATCTCACCGTAAGGTTCAAGCAGTTTTTCAGCTGAACGGACGCCACAACGATTTTCACCGATAATCAACACTTCTTGACCAATTTTACTTTTGGCGAGTAGTTGCATCAGCTGAAAATTCACTTCTTGTTTATTCTTCGTCCAATAATAAATAATCAAATCGGCTTGCGGCTGAAATTCAACTTCAAAATTGACCGCACGTTGGGTTTTGGCATAATCAAAATACCAACTCCAAACCTGCACAGATTGGCAATATTTTTGCAATGTTTGAGGGAAATCATCATTAATGCCGCCGGCAAGAAGAATTGATTTACCGCTAAAAAGGGGAAGATGGCGTTGTAAAACTTCGCTTTCGAGAGAAATCACGCTTTAAATCCTGTGGTTTATTGGTTAAAATTACGTGTTATTCTAACAAAAGAAAACGATTTAAACGTATTTATTAAGGAATTATTTATGAAAAAAATCATCACAGCAGTCGCCATGGCAAGTTTATTGTCCGGCTGTCAATTAATCGAACAAATTCAAGGTAGCAAGCAAAAACCTTCAACCTTACCAACTAGTTCAACAGTTGAATTGCCTGCAGCACAAGCACAAAGCTTAGATGCACAGTTTGAGCGCATTAAAAAAGGTAACCAAGAAGTCACCTTCAACGGTGAGAAATTCTATAAACAAACGAAAGCCTTCGATAAATCAGAAGATCCGCGTTTCTTAAGTGGTGCGGCGAATGTAGATCGTAGCAATCGTAAATTCATTATGAGCGAAACCTATTATCTAAAAGATGTTTCACATGTTCCGGCATTAACGACAAAATACCTTGATGCAAACAAAAAGGTATGTGAGTTAAAAACAATTGGTAACGCTTCAGATGTTTACTATACTTGTGATGGTAAAGATTTCCAACGTTTTATCGCCGTGGTTTATCAAGCAAAAAATATTCTTTCTTTCCGTAGCTTAAAAGCGTATCAAGAAAAACCAACTGAAGCGCAAGAACAAGCGATTGTTAAAGGTTTAAGAGATTATCCGTTAGATACTATCGCTCGTTAATCTATGGATAGACGCAATCTTCTTTTAAATGAAATGGGGGTAACCCGTTGGCAGCTCCATCGCCCAGAAGTATTACAAGGGGCGGTTGGTGTGAGTGTGTCTGAACAAGTAAAATTTATTGTGGTGGCGAAAGATAACGTATCGAACTCTCCACTTTTTTCAGATGTTCGACTGGCACTCGAGTTAAACAAAGAAGATTGCCTTTGCCTGAATTTCGATCAAATTCAACATATCACATTACAACATTCTGTGCGGTATTGGTTATTAGCTGAAAATGTAGATGAAATCGACCGCACTTTGCCTTATTGCTTAAATGCCGAGCGTGTTTATCGCTCTGTTGATTGGCAACAATTCCAGCAAGATAGCCAAGCTAAGCGTGAGCTTTGGCAACAAATCCAACAAATTTAATCATGATGCCTTCTCTTTTTCCTATTGAAGAATGCGATATGGATCGCTTATATGAAATTGAACAAGCAGCACACCTTGTGCCTTGGTCATTGGGAACATTGAAAAATAATGTCGGCGAGCGTTATCTCAATTTGAAATTAATGGAAAAAGAGCAAGTACTTGGTTTTACCATTTGCCAGACGGTATTAGATGAAGCCACATTATTCAATATTGCGATAGATCCGGTTCAACAAGGAAAGGGCTACGGTTCATTTTTATTGCAAGGTTTAATGAGTGAGCTTAAAGAGAAAGGTATTCAAACCCTTTGGCTGGAAGTACGAGAGTCGAATCCGGCTCGTTTCCTTTATGAAAAGCTGGGATTTAATGAGGTTGATATTCGTAAGAATTATTATCCAAAACCAGATGGTGGACGAGAAAATGCTGTTGTGATGGCATGTTATCTCTAGAATGCAAAAGTGCGGTCAATTTTGACCGCACTTTGTTTATCTGAAAAGTAAGACATTACACTTCTTCTGCAGGGAAGACAAATGGATTTAATCCACTGCGTGCGAAGCCTTTTTCTTCCATTTCAATATCTAAGAAAATAGATGCCAAATCATCCGCTACCGCTTCAACGTTCGGATCTTTTTCTTGGAACATGATTTTTAAATAGCTTTGGCAATCGCCACAGGTTTCCGCACGAACAAGAGCAAGCTCTTCATTTAATGACCACATTTCAAGATTTTTGTGTTCATTACAATTAGTACATTGAGCTCGGACTAAATTCCATTCGCTTTCACAAAGGCTACAGTGTAAATAGCGTAAGCCTTGTGAGGTGCCGATATGCACCACACTTGCAACAGGAGCAGAACCACAAACAGGGCAGTAATGCAGGTTATCTGTGCCTTCTTGGCGGCTGTTATGAGGAATTTGTTGAGCCAATTGTAACCAATAAAGAGAAAGTGCAGCCCAGATAAAGACAGCTTTATCAGTGCTCACTAAATTAAATTCTTGGCTTAAAAGATGAGTAGCCATCTCTTCAAGCTCTTTCTCTGAGGCTTTTTCAAGATTTTCAATAGTAGCAGTAACCTGTTCATTTGCTTTTGGTTTAATGCTATGTAAAATTTCTTTGAGATATTCAATCCAAATGCCTGATCGTTTAAATGTTTTAGCATTTAACGGCTCGATTTCATTTAAGTTATCGAATGACTGTTTTTCTAATGGATTTTTTTCAAATACGCTTAATTGGCTTTCTACAACATCTGCAGCAAAGAGTAAATAATCAGCCAATGGATGATCTTTCGCTAATTCTCTTAAACGTTTTGCACGACGTTGATAAAGATTTTTAGGGTTAGCAAACAAAACAGGTGGAATATCGTATGAATTCTTTTTTTGTTTGATTTCGTCTGCAGATAAGATTTTGATACTCATAATAGTCTCTTAAGTATTGATAAGAAAAAGTGCGGTCAATTTTAACCGCACTTTTTGATTTTAGCCATTGATACCTTTAAACAATGCTTTGGTTTTTACTTTTTTACCTTCAGCTTCATTTTCTAGGTCTTCTTCTAGCTTAGGAAGTACTTCCTCTCGATACCATTTCGGGTGGTGTTTTTTCGCCCAGCGAACTGTTACCCAACCTTCCACGATACCGCGAATAGATCCTTTAATCCAGAATGCCATGTACATGTGTACCAAAATACCAGTGAACAACATGAATGCACTTAAAGAGTGAAGGAAAATCGCAAAACGCAATACCGGAATAGAGAAGTAGTGTGAGAAATATTGACGCCACATAATGATACCGGTTACAAGTAAAGTGACCATCGCCAAGTTCAATGTCCAGAATAACATTTTTTGACCAAGGTTATACTTGCCGTTATCTGCAACAGCGTGCTCATTCCCTTTTAATACTTCAACGATGCCTTTTAACCAACGAATATCGTTTTTCTCTGGGATGTTGTGATCCCAGTAAAGATAGCCGAGGAAAATAAAGGCAACGAACATAATGATACCAGTGAACGGGTGAATTGCTCGAGCCAGTTGTGGCGTACCTAAAATCTCAGTTAACCACGCAAAATCTGGGAAGAAGAATGCCACACCAGTGAACATCGTCATAAAGAAGCAGATTACGAGTAACCAGTGGCTAAAACGAGCAGGCGTTCTATGACGAATGATTCGAGTATCATTGCTAATCTCAATCTTACTCATCTTTGCCTCCTTTTTTATCTTCTTCAAATTCATGGTGATGATCTTCTACATCTTCTTCAACGTTTGGACCTACAGCTAAGTAGTGAGCGATTTCAGCAAGTGCTAGACCACCCATTGCTACAGCCGCTACCGGTTTCAATACATCTTTCCAAAGGGTGACGGTAAGGTCAACTTTTGGATCTTTTGGAAGACCAGAATAAAGTTCAGGTTTATCCGCATGGTGTAATACATACATTACGTGTGTACCACCTACGCCTTCAGGGTCGTAGATACCTGCGTTTTCGTAACCACGTGATTTTAAGTCAGCAACACGTTGTTCTGCGTAGAGTTTCATCTCTTCTTTAGAACCAAAACGAATTGCACCGGTTGGACATGTTTTCACGCAAGCCGGTTCTTGACCCACAGAAACACGATCCACACAAAGGGTACATTTGTATACTCGGTTGTCTTCTGGGTTCATACGTGGAATGTTGAACGGACAACCTGCGATACAGTAACCACAACCGATACATTTATCAGATTGGAAATCCACAATACCGTTTGCATATTGGATAATTGCGCCTGGTGCAGGACAAGCTTTTAAACAGCCTGGTTCTGAACAGTGCATACAACCATCTTTACGGATTAACCATTCTAAACGATCATTTTCTTCAACTTCGTTAAAGCGCATTACCGTCCATGCTTTTGCATTGAGATCTACAGGGTTATCGTAGATCCCCACACATTGAGCATTAACATCAGAACGGATGTCATTCCACTCTGAACAGCCCACCTGACAGGCTTTACAACCGATACAGGTGGATACATCGATTAATTTTGCTACTTCAACTTTATGATCACGCGCTTGAGGTGCTGGTGTTAAACCAGACGTAGCGGAGACCTTGATAATGTCTTGCGATTGAACGCCTTGACCACTTCCTGCCATATTATGCCTCCGCTTTCTCAATGTTTACCAAGAATGTTTTATATTCTGGTGTTTGAGTGACTGCTTCACCCCAAGATGGTGTTAAGGTGTTGGTGGAGAAACCACGATTACCTTTACCATTTAAGGCTTTCATGTTCCAGTGAATTGGAATACCCACGTGATGTACGGTACGTCCGTCGACTTCTAAATCTTTCAAACGTTTTGTTACCACTGCAACGGCTTTAATGTAGCCACGGCGAGAAGTAATTTTCACCATATCACCTTTTTGGATGCCTTTTTCTGCTGCTAATTTCTCACCAATTTCCACGAATTGTTGTGGTTGGGCGATGATATTTAACGCAGATTGAGCAGTCCAGCTGTGGAAGTGCTCGGTCAAACGATAAGTGGTTGCCACATAAGGGAAATCTTTGTTTGAACCGATAAATTCACGGTCTTCTTTATAAATACGAACAGTCGGATCAGAGACGACACTTGGGTGTAGTGGGTTAGTGTCAATCGGACTTTCAATTGGTTCATAGTGTTCAGGCATAGGACCATTCGCAATTTTATCTACAGCGAATAGGCGGCCAACACCTTCTGCAGACATAATAAATGGACCTGCATCAGAACCTGGTGGTTGTGTGCCATAGTCAGCTACATCTAACCAGTTCCAGTTTTTACCGTTCCATTTGATTAATTGACGGTGTTTATCCCAAGGATTACCGTTAATATCAAGTGAAGCACGACTGTAAAGGATACGACGGTTTGCCGGCCATGCGAAGCCCCAACCTAATGTACAACCTAAACCTGATGGGTCAGAGTTGTCACGGTTTGCGGTTTGGTTACCTTTTTCAGTCCATTGACCCACATAGATCCAGTTACCTGATGAGGTTGTACCGTCATCACGTAAGTGAGCGAATCCGTTAAGTAATTGACCTTTTTTATACATGACGTTGCCATCAGCATCGAGAAGATCTGCAAGCGCGTAACCATTCAATTCTTTCGCTAATTCTACAGAACTTGGTGAATGCGGTTGAGCATAGTTCCAAGTCATAGCTTCGAAAGATTCGATACCATGACCACCTTCTTTTTGATAAAGGTGATGCATTTCTTCACGAATCATAGAAAGAATTTCAACATCTGGTAACGCTTCACCTGGTTGGTCACAGCCTTTCCAGTGCCATTGAGCCCAACGACCAGAGTTAGCAATAGAACCATCTTCTTCTGCGAAACAGGTGGTTGGTAAACGGAATACTTCAGTTTGAATATCTGCTGGATTCACATTGTTTGATTCACCAAAGTTTTTCCAGAATTCAGAAGATTCAGTTTGAAGCGGATCCATCACGATTAAGAATTTCAATTTGCTCATACCTGCAACAGTTTTATTTTTGTTCGGTAATGAGTTTAGTACGTTGAAACCTTGTAAAATCCAACCGTTTAATTTGCCATCATTCATTAACTTAACATGAGTGATAGGGTCGTATAAGCGGTCTGCTTTTGGTAAGAAATCGAAACCCCAACCATTTTCTTTGGTTGCTTTATCACCATAGAACGTTTTCATCATACTCACGAAGAATTTCGAGGTATTACGATAGTAGTTCACTTGGTTTGGTACGATATCTTTTGGCGTAATCGCATTAATGTATTGCTCGTAGGACGTATCTTTATCATTCGGCAAACGCATATAACCAGGTAAAGACATCGGCAATAAGCCCATATCTGTTGTACCTTGTACGTTTGAGTGTCCACGTAATGCATTAATACCGCCTCCTGGCATCCCCATATTACCTAAGAGTAATTGGATCATTGCCATTGAACGAATATTTTGTGTACCGATTGTATGCTCAGTAAAGCCTAACGCATATAAGTGCGTCATGGTTTTATTCGGTGCAGAGGTTTTACCAATTTCTTCACAGATTTGTAAGAAGAGTTTTTGTTTAACACCCGTGATACGTTCAACTATTTCTGGGGTATAGCGAGAAACGTGTTCTTTCAAGATATTAATCACACAACGTGGATCTTGTAAGGTCATGTCACGTTTAGCATTACCATTTTCATCAAATTGGTAATTCCATTTAGATTTATCGTAAGTACGTTTTTCTTCATCAAAACCTACGAATAAACCATCTTCAAATTTGAAACCTTCATCAACTAAGAATGAAGCATTGGTATAGTGTTTAACGTATTCGTGTTGAATTTGGTTAGTTTCCAATAAGTAACGGATCACACCCATTAAGAATGCGATATCAGAACCGGAACGAATTGGTGCATGAAGGTCAGCTACAGAAGCTGTACGGTTAAAGCGAGGGTCAACCACGATGATTTTCGCACCGTTTTTCTTCGCTTCAATCGCCCAACGGAAGCCAACAGGGTGAGCTTCAGCAGGGTTACCACCTTGAACAATAATAAGATTGGCGTTTTTGATGTCAACCCAGTTGTTTGTCATGGCACCGCGACCAAATGATGGAGCAAGACTTGCTACCGTTGGTCCGTGTCAAGTATTCGCTTGGTTACACATCGGCACTATGCCCAACATTCTCACCCATTTTTGAGTAAGAAGTGCGGCTTCATTACTCATGGCGGAGGCGGTCATAATACCTGTGGTTGTCCAACGGTTAACAGTTTTGCCACTAGCGTCTTTTTCAACGAAGTTAGCATCACGGTCATCTTTTAATAAACGAGAAACGCGTTTGATCGCTTCTTCCCAAGAAAGACGAACCCATTTGTCAGAACCCGGTGCACGATATTCAGGGTATAATGCACGGCTTTCACTATTAACATAGTCTAATGCGCCCGCACCTTTCGGACATAATGCCCCACGGCTTACCGGATGGTCAGGGTCACCTTCAAGGTGGAATAATTTAGAACGGGTATTGGTACCTGTATGGCTGCTTAAAGCATCGTAAGGTTTGCCTGTGCTATATAACAACATACCACAGCTCACTGCACAATATGTACAGGTGTTACGGGATTCAAAAGCCCGTAATAATTTGTATTCACGTGGTGCCGCTAAGACAGATGATGGTGCAAAGCCCAACATTGCCGCAGACGTCCCCGCCATACCACCTGCACAGATCTTAAAGAACTTACGTCTAGAGACCTGCATAATCACTCCTTCATAACGGCGAACCGTTAAGATATTTCGATAGTATAAATTCGTATAGATAATTTATTTGATTTCGTTAAAATAACGTATCAACCATTAAATTGATTATAATAATGACCAATTTAAACGGACCGATTTTAACTATTTTTTAACCGAAAATCTATAATCAAAACTTGTTATAATCGCTTTAAAACTTGAGCTAGATCACAAAACAAACATTTTTTGTTAAAAAAAAGTAACATTTTTACAACAGTCATTTTATTGGGAAAAAATAATGCACTGGATAATCCAAAAAACAATTAATTTTTTAAAAAAAACATCTGAAAATCCGACCTTACTTTTAGTGGAAAAACAAGATAGTTTGGCTGCGGAAGTGCCTGTTTCACTTGTTTATAATGGTATTGCACATACTGTTATGATGTGCTCTCCCCAAGATTTAGAGGATTTTGCTTTAGGCTTTTCATTAGCGGAAGGTATTATTGAGAAAAAAGCGGATATTTATGGCATTGATGTGGTGGAAGTATGCAATGGCATTGAAGTGCAAATTGAATTATCTAGCCGTCAATTTGTGGCATTAAAAGATCATCGCCGTACATTAACAGGTAGAACGGGATGTGGCATTTGTGGCACAGAACAAATTTCGCAAGTTTATAAAAAGTTGCCGAAATTAGACCACACTTTCCAATTTAATTTAAATTTATTAGATGGCTGTTTAGAACAATTACAAGCTAATCAAACACTCGGAAAAGAGACAGGGGCGACACATGCCGCCGCCTTTTTTGATTTATCAGGTAATTTACTGGCGATTCGAGAAGATGTTGGGCGACATGTGGCACTAGATAAATTAATCGGCTGGCATGCTAAACAGAATCAACCGAAAGGATTCGTACTAGTTTCGAGCCGAGCTAGCTATGAAATGGTTCAAAAATCGGTCGCTTGTGGCATCGAGTTACTTGTTGCAATTTCTGCAGCAACAGATCTTGCTGTCAATATGGCTGAACAACACAATCTTTCCCTTATCGGCTTTGCTCGCCCAGGAAAAGCCAATATCTATGCAGGGAAAAAGCGGTTGATTTTAGCTTAGTTTTATCTATATAAAAACGAGTGTGGTCAAAAACATTCTTATTTTGACCGCACTTTTTGTTTATTCCTTTTATTCTTTTGGTGATTTACTCTCTAAGAGCACTTCAGAAACCCAACGTTGGGTGAGGCGTTTACCTTCTTGATCTGTACCAAATTTCATAAAATCAATATCCACCAGTTTTAATTTACCAGCCGGTAGGAAACCTGGTGCAGGTTCTGCATGGATATTGGTTGGAAGTTGGTAAGAGTCTGATTCTTTCCATGGAATTTCTTGTGCTTCTTTGCTTAGCACGAAATCCATAAATAGCTTGGCATTATCAAGGTTTCTAGCTCCTTTAATAATGCTTGCCCCGCCTAAAGAATAGCCTACGCCTTCGCATGGTAAAATACCTTCAACTGGCGCACCATTTTTCTTCTCACGCGGATAAACCAACATAAAACCTAAATCAATCGCTACAGTACCGTTAGCCAAATAGTTGCTCGCAAGGCCTGTTTTGGTATGTTGCATGAGATTTGGCTCTAATTTTTTCAAATAATCAAAAGCTTTTTCTTCTCCCCATAATGTGGAAAAAGTGCTGATAAGGGAATAGCCCGTGCCTGATACACGCGGATCAGGATATTGAATTTGGCCTTGATATTCAGGTTTTATTAGATCTGCATAACATTTTGGCGCTGGAATATTCAATTCTTTTAATTTTTTAGTATTGACCCCAATGCCAAGTTCCATTAAGTAAATCACAGAGGTGAAATTGCCACGTTGGTCCATCAGAGATTTAAATTGTGGCATGATATCTTTTTGTAATGGGGAACGATAGGATTCAAGTAAGCCTAATTCAGCCGCTTGGAGATGAGGTTCAATCGTGCCACCAAACCAGAAATCAGCTTGTGGGTTTTCTTTTTCAGCTTTAATTTTGCCTAATACGACGCCTGTACTATTACGTACAAATTGTGCATCTACATTGTATTTTTTACTAAAGGCTTGAGTAACTTTTTCGCATACTACATTTTGTACACTGCAATATACGGTGAGTTTGCCTTCAGCCTGTGCGTGAGACGTGTACGTGAGGGCGGTTAGGGCTGAAAGTGCGGTTAATTTTAATGTAGTTTTTATTGACATTATGTCTCCTTTTTCTTTGTCAATATATAGTAATTATTTGATATTGCTAATATAAGCGGGCGGAGGAAATTTGTAAATATTGGGATTGTTTAAAAATATAATTCACACTATAATCCCTGTAAATTTAACCAGATTAAAATAAGAGCGATGGATATTTCAGAATTACTTGATGGCTTGAATGATAAACAACGTGAAGCAGTGGCAGCACCGCTTGGCAATTACCTTGTGCTTGCGGGGGCTGGAAGTGGTAAAACTCGCGTCTTGACTCATCGTATTGCTTGGTTGATTGCCGTAGAAAATATTTCTGAAGGCAGCATTATGGCGGTCACCTTTACCAATAAAGCCGCTGCTGAAATGCGTCATCGTATTCAAGATACCTTATCCAAACATGCTCAATCGAATCTATTTGGTATGTGGATTGGGACATTCCATAGCATTGCCCATCGATTATTACGCGCTCACCATTTAGATGTGAACTTGCCACAAGACTTCCAAATTTTGGATTCTGAAGACCAACTTCGTTTAGTAAAACGCTTGATGAAATTGCACAATTATGACGATAAAGCATTTCCACCAAAACAAGCGTGTTGGTATATCAATAATAAAAAAGATGAAGGTTTAAGACCGAAAGATATTAATGATTTTGGTGATCGCCAGGAAAAAGAGTGGATTAAGATTTATCAAATTTATCAAGATACTTGTGATCGTGCGGGCTTAGTAGATTTTGCTGAATTGTTAATTCGTGCGTATGAATTATTTGCTAAAAAGCCTGCAATTTTACAACGCTATCAGCAACGTTTTCAGCACATTTTGGTGGATGAGTTTCAAGATACCAATAAAATCCAATATGCTTGGATCAAAATTCTTGCCGGTAATACGGGCAAAGTGATGATTGTGGGCGATGATGACCAATCCATTTATGGTTGGCGTGGTGCACAGGTCGAAAACATTCAAAAATTCCTAAAAGATTTCAATGCTGAAACCATTCGTTTGGAACAAAATTATCGTTCTACTGGCAATATTTTGAAAAGTGCCAACCAACTTATTTCGAATAATAGTGATCGCCTCGGTAAGAATTTATGGACCGACGGTGAAATGGGTGAGCCAGTAGGTATTTATGCAGCATTTAATGAATTAGATGAGGCAAAATTTGTGGCGTCTCAAATCCAAAATTGGGTAGATGACGGTGGAAAATTAGATGATTGTGCTGTTTTATATCGTAGTAATAGCCAATCTCGTGTCATTGAAGAAGCCTTGATTCGTTGTCAAATTCCTTATCGTATTTACGGTGGAATGCGATTCTTTGAACGCCAAGAAATTAAAGATGCGTTGGCGTATTTACGCTTAATCAATAATCGTCAAGATGATGCCGCGTTTGAACGTGTGATTAATACCCCTACACGAGGCATTGGTGATCGTACTTTAGATGTGTTACGAAATTTAACCCGTGAACGTCAAATTACCTTATGGCAAGCAGTACAAGTGGCCACACAAGAAAATATGTTAACGGGACGTGCTTCAACCGCATTGCTTCGTTTCCAAGAGTTGATTAATTCTTTACAGGTTGATACAGCCGAAATGCCACTGTTTGCACAAACTGATTTCGTGATTAAACATTCTGGCTTATACGATATGTATAAACAGGAAAAAGGCGAGAA
Organism: Parahaemophilus parainfluenzae; assembly: GCF_001053575.1. GTDB lineage: Bacteria > Pseudomonadota > Gammaproteobacteria > Enterobacterales > Pasteurellaceae > Haemophilus_D > Haemophilus_D parainfluenzae_S. The sequence continues at coordinate 55,680 of NZ_JVSL01000009.1, forward strand.
AGGTGAAGTCCGTATTGAAAACTTAGAAGAATTGGTGACGGCAACCCGTGAATTTATCAAACCCGATGAAGCTGAGGATATGACTGATCTTACTGCTTTTTTAACTCATGCATCTTTAGAAGCGGGAGAAGAACAGGCCTCCCCTCATCAATCATGTGTGGAAATGATGACTTTGCATTCAGCAAAAGGCTTGGAATTCCCGCGCGTATTTATGGTGGGGGTAGAAGAGGGCGTATTCCCAAGTTTCCGTTCATTTGAAGAGCCTGGTCGTTTGGAGGAAGAACGCCGTCTTGCTTATGTGGGCATTACTCGAGCGAAGCAAAAACTTACCATTTGTTATGCTGAAAGTCGTCGTGTTTACACGAAAGAAGAACGCCATTTACCTTCGCGTTTTATTACAGAATTGCCATCAGAGTGCATTCAAGAAATCCGTTTACGCGGAACAGTCACCCGAGCATTAAACCAAGCGAAAGTAGGGAGTTTAAGTGCAAGTTTGCCTGAGAATGAATGGAAAATGGGGCAAAAAGTGAAACATGAAAAGTTTGGTTTTGGCACTGTTATAAACGTTGAAGGCTCAGATAATAACACCCGTTTACAAATTGCTTTCCAAGCTCAAGGCATTAAGTGGTTGATTGCACATTTGGCAAAATTAGAAAAAGTGCGGTAGAATCGGGAGGATTTTATTGCAACGAGTATGAATATTGATGTTTATGCTCAAGGTGCCAAGTGCGAAAGCATTCGAAGAAATGACCGCACTTTTATCATGTGGGAAGTAGATGTTTAAATTTATTTTAAAACGTATTTTGATGGTGATTCCTACCTTTATCGCCATCACTTTTGTGACTTTTGCTCTCATTCATTTTATTCCAGGCGATCCTGTGGAAATTATGATGGGAGAGCGAGGTTTAACGCCAGAAGTTCATCAACAAATGATGAAACAACTTGGTCTCGATTTACCGTTGTATCAGCAATATTTCAATTATATTGGTAATGTAATACAAGGCGATTTTGGTGAATCATTCCGTACTCAACAACCTGTTCTGAGGGAGTTTTTCACACTTTTCCCTGCCACGTTTGAATTGGCTTTCTTTGCTCTATTTTGGTCATTAATTGCCGGCATTACGTTAGGAACGATTGCTGCCGTCAAGAAAGATAGCTGGATTTCTCATACCGTGACCGCCATGTCATTAACGGGTTATTCCATGCCAATTTTCTGGTGGGGATTAATTTTGATCTTATATGTTTCACCTTGGTTAGATTTACCACAAGGGGGACGTTTAGAAGATAGTTTCTGGATCGATACACCAACCGGTTTTATGTTAATCGATACTTGGCTTTCAGGTGAGCCAGGTGCCTTTGGAAATGCCATTAAGTCATTGATTTTACCATCTATTGTGCTAGGTACCATTCCACTTGCGGTGATTACCCGAATGACACGTTCTTCGATGTTGGAAGTGTTAGGTGAAGATTATATTCGTACCGCAAAAGCGAAAGGCTTAAGTTATACCCGAATTGTGATTGTTCATGCGCTACGTAATGCACTGATCCCTGTTGTGACCGTGGTGGGATTGATTGTAGGACAGTTATTATCCGGTGCAGTTTTAACCGAAACAATTTTCTCATGGCCGGGTATTGGTAAATGGATTATTGATGCGATTTCTAATCGTGATTATCCAGTCTTACAAGGCGCCGTGTTGATTATTGCTACAATTATTATTGTGGTGAATTTGACGATCGATTTACTTTATGGCGTGGTAAACCCACGTATTCGCCATCAATAAGGAGCCTTATTAATGACGGAACAAACTTTACCTATTGAAACCTTCGCACCGCGCACACCGTTGCAGGAGTTTTGGTTTTATTTCAAACAAAATAAAGGGGCGGTGATTGGGCTCACTTTTATCCTTGCTGTTGCATTAATCAGTATTTTTGCCCCTTGGATAGCACCTTTTGATCCTATCGAACAAAATCGTTCAGCGCTATTGTTACCGCCTGCGTGGTATGAAGGCGGCAATTCAGCTTATTTACTGGGTACGGATGACATTGGTCGAGATATTCTTTCTCGCATTATTTATGGTACGCGCATTTCTGTTTTTGCAGGTTTCATTATTGTCATTTTATCTTGCATTTTAGGGACGAGTCTTGGCTTGCTCGCAGGCTATTATGGTGGAGCATTAGATACATTAATTGTTCGTTTTATTGACATTATGTTGGCTATCCCAAACTTGCTTTTAACCATTGTGGTGGTGTCAATTTTAGAGCCTTCTTTAACAAATGCGACGTTGGCGATTGCCGTGGTTTCGATTCCAAGTTATGTGCGCTTAACACGTGCAGCAGTATTAAACGAGAAAAACAGAGATTATGTCACCTCTTCACGAGTGGCGGGAGCAAGCGTATTACGTTTAATGTTTATTGTCATTTTACCGAATTGCCTTGCACCGCTTATCGTACAAATGACGATGGGGATTTCTAATGCGATTTTAGAATTAGCGACTTTAGGTTTCTTAGGTATCGGCGCAAAACCACCAACACCAGAATTGGGTACTATGTTATCTGAATCACGTAGCTTTATGCAGGCGGCAAACTGGTTGGTTACCATTCCAGGTTTAGTGATTTTATCGCTTGTTTTAGCATTTAACTTAATGGGCGACGGGTTGCGTGATGCACTCGATCCAAAATTAAAACAATAGGGGGCAGAATGGCATTATTGGATGTAAAAGAGCTGTCTGTTCACTTTGGTGATGAAAAAGCACCTTTTAAAGCGGTGGATCGTATAAGCTACCAAGTCAATCAAGGCGAAGTATTAGGTATTGTCGGCGAGTCAGGTTCAGGGAAATCAGTAAGTTCCCTTGCTGTGATGGGCTTAATTGATTTTCCTGGGCGTGTTTCAGCGAAAGGGCTAGAATTTGAAGGTAAAGATCTCTTAAGCTTACCGGCAAAAGAAAAGCGGGAATTAGTTGGCGCAGATATTGCCATGATCTTCCAAGACCCGATGACAAGCTTAAATCCGGCCTATACAGTGGGTTTCCAAATTATGGAAGCCATCAAAGCGCATCAAGGCGGCAGCAAAAAAGAACGTCGTGAGCGCACCTTAGAGCTATTACGTTTAGTCGGTATTCCTGATCCTGAATCACGTATTGATGTTTATCCGCATCAGCTTTCTGGCGGGATGAGCCAACGCGTTATGATTGCTATGGCCATTGCATGTAAACCGAGATTGCTCATTGCTGATGAACCAACCACTGCACTGGATGTGACTATTCAAGCACAAATTGTAGATTTGTTACTTGAGTTACAGCAAAAAGAATGTATGTCGTTGATTCTGATCACGCATGATCTTGCGTTAGTCGCAGAAGCGGCGCATCGTATTATTGTGATGTATGCAGGACAAGTAGTGGAAGAAGGGCGGGCGGAAGATATTTTCCGTGAGCCAAAACATCCTTACACTCAAGCGTTATTGCGTTCTTTACCTGAGTTCGCAGAAGGTAAATCTCGTTTGCAATCTTTACCTGGTGTGGTGCCAGGTAAATACGATCGCCCACAAGGTTGTTTGTTAAATCCACGATGTCCGTATGCGACCGATCTTTGTCGAAGTGTTGAACCTGAATTGCGTCAAATAGGAAATCGACAAGTAAAATGTCACACCCCATTAAATGCCCAAGGAGAACCTAGCAATGTCTAATGTCGCACAAAAAAATGCACCATTGCTTAATGCTATTGGGCTGAAGAAATATTATCCTGTCAAAAAAGGGATGTTTGCTAAAACACAGCAAGTGAAAGCATTAGATGGTGTGTCTTTTTCCTTAGAACGTGGTAAAACCCTTGCGGTGGTAGGCGAGTCTGGTTGTGGTAAATCGACACTTGGTCGTCTATTGACGATGATAGAAGAACCGACAGAAGGCGAGTTGTATTACAACGGGCAAAATTTCTTAGAGAATGATCACGAAACGAAAGCATTGCGCCGTCAGAAAATCCAAATCGTGTTTCAAAACCCTTACGCATCACTGAATCCGCGTAAGAAAATCGGCACAATTTTGGAAGAGCCTTTAGTCATTAATACCAATCTATCGGCTAAAGAACGTAAAGAAAAAGTGTTATCCATGATGGCGAAAGTGGGATTGCGCGCAGAGTTTTATGATCGCTATCCACATATGTTTTCGGGCGGACAACGTCAGCGTATCGCGATTGCTCGTGGTTTAATGCTTGATCCTGACGTGGTTGTAGCGGATGAACCTGTTTCAGCGTTAGACGTATCTGTTCGTGCGCAAGTGCTGAATTTGATGATGGATTTACAAGCTGAGCTTGGTTTATCTTATGTGTTTATTTCCCATGATCTTTCAGTGGTTGAGCATATTGCTGATGAGGTGATGGTGATGTATTTAGGCCGCTGTGTTGAAATGGGCTCAAAAGAGCAGATCTTTGCTAATCCTCAGCATCCTTATACACAAGCGTTACTTTCAGCAACACCAAGATTGTCACCTGAATTACGTCGCCAGCGGATTAAATTAACCGGAGAATTACCAAGTCCGATTAATCCGCCAAAAGGTTGTGCTTTTAATCCGCGTTGTTGGAAAGCAACGGATAAATGTCGAAATGAGCAGCCTAAATTGGAAAAATATCCTGATGGTAAGCTCATTGCTTGCTTCCATCTCGATTAGAAAAGAGAAAAGAAAATGACCGCACTTGAGTAAGTGCGGTCATTTTTTTAGTTGTTTTGAGCGCGATAGCGGAAATTGAAGAAGACAAAAATACCGAGTGCAATCATAGCTAATGCCGCGCCACTAAAGCCTATATATTCAAGACCAATGTGATGAGCGATTTGATTACCAAATAGTGCGCCTGCACCAATACCAGCATTAAAAATACCGGAATAAATGGCACTTGCTACGTCCGTTGCATCAGGAGCAAGTTGTAGTACGCGCATTTGTAATGCGAGTCCGATACAAGAGATGCCAATACCCCAAATAAAAGCAAGGGTAAACATCGTGGCGGTATAACTCGCAGAGGCAAGCATAAATGTTAAAGATATAGTCAGTAAAATCATTGCCCCACTGATAAATTGAGTTGGACCGAAACGGTATAAGCGGTTAAATATCACACTTGCGGTAATGCCAGAAACCCCAAAAACTAACAAAATTATCGTTGCAAGATTTGGATCGAGTTCGCCGATTTGAACCATAAAGGGTTCAATGTAGGTATAAGCGGTAAAATGTGCTGAAACAATGATTACCGTTGTAGCATAAAGTCCAATTAGTAATGGACGTTTTGCTAAAATCGGCAGACTAGATAACGAGCCTGCATTTTTACTTGGTAGATTTGGTAATAAACGCATAATAAATACCATCACAACCAAAGCTAATGCGGCAATGATTGCGAAAGTAATACGCCAACCAACTAATTGACCGACTAAACGGCCTAATGGTAAGCCTAAAATAGTCGCAAGGGATGTACCGATAGCGAGCATACCAATGGCTTGTGTTTTCTTATTCTTCGGTGCCACACGCATCACTAATGATGCGGTAATTGCCCAGAAGAGTGAATGCGCTACTGCAATACACATACGAGCAATTAGCAGAATCCAATAATTCCATGCAATGACCGAGATAATATGACCGATGATAAAAATGACGAAAAGTTTCAGTAATAAGCCTTTACGTTCCATATCGCCTGTCGCGAGCATGGCGGGTAAAGACATGATCATGACAGTCCAAGCATAAACGGTCATCATTAAACCCACATCGGAGCTTTGCATATCAAAACTTTGTCCGATGTCTGTGAGTAACGCAACTGGCACAAATTCCGTGGTGTTAAAAATAAAAGCGGCGCAAGCCATGATAACTACGCGCCAATATTTAGTTCTTTCTGCTTTCTGATAAAATGACATTATTTTAATTTCTCTTTAATTAATTCTTTCAATTGATGACGAAAGTTTTGGTCAATATTCACCTTATATTGTGGTGAGTAGCAACTATCGAAAAAGCGAATAGGCAATGCCAGCTTTTTGTATTTTTCGTTAGTGGATCTTAAGGTTAAATTGACATCACATTGTACATTATCTAAATCAATGGCTCCAGAACCTTCACCTAAAAGTGCGGTTGTTTTTAAGTTCATTTTATCTACTTTAAGCAAGTGATTCTCGAATGAAAGACGCGACTCTAAACGCTCGTAAGGCGTATTCATATTTCTACTTGCGGTTAAATCGCTGTTGTAATTAATCGGTAAATACTGTGCTGCCATATCCAATAAGTTCAATCCTAAAATTTCACCATTTTGAGCATCGAAATAGAATTCCCCTTTGGTGAGTTCTGAATTGGTTAGGGCGAGTTGGATATTAAAATCAGCATTACCTGTTAATGTATTAGGGAAGTTTAGCAAGGCGATAAGTTGCGCCATTGGGAAATTTTTACCAGAAAAATTGACCGCACTTTGTAGATCTTTATGACTAAATTTAAAGGTGGCTAAACAATTCTGGCAATCAGGTTGCAAATAGGCATTGATGGTTTTAACTGGTTTTGAAAAATCAACATAAGTTTCGATATAACCGAGTGGCTGTTGATTTAAACGGGCATTAACAAATTGAATCAAATTCTTGCCTTGATGGTTTAGGTTAATATTTCCCTTGCTGAATGCAAATTGATATTGCGTGTTTGTGCCATAAAGTGGTTTATAAAGAGAAAGAGTAACCGCACTTTCACCTTTAAATGCAATGTTTTGGTTAAAAATATTTTTAAGTGAAAAATCAGTAAAACGGCCATGAATATTGGCATGGTTTAAGGCTTGTTCACTCAGTTTAAAATGAGTGATTTGGATTTCTTCTAAAATCGGATTGCCTGATAAAAGCGGGAAGAGCGCAAATTTAGCGTCAATGTTTTCAGCTGAAAGTTGATGGTATTTCAAACCCGATAAATTTACCGTTGGTTGAGGTATAAGGCTTAGTGAAAAATCATGTGCTTGAATATCGTATTGCGTTAAATGATCGGCAATACTATTTTTCAGTTGATTAAGTTGAATGTAGAAAAAAGCAAAGATCGAAAACAGCACGATCAACAGGCTAATTGCGATCTTTTTCATTGATTAATCCTCATTAATTCGGCTCGCTACCGCATTTTGCTGATGTTTATATTTCGCATCTTTACGGCTGATGTAAGGACGAGCTGCTGGGCCACTTAATACTTCAAAACTTAAAGCACCAATCACCATATTTGGACGCAATGCTAAAGGTAATTTGCCGGAGTTGTAGAATTCCAACACAATTTTGCCTTCCCAACCTGGATCAATACGATGAGCGGTAACATGCACCATTAAGCCTAAACGAGCAAGTGAAGAACGACCATCTAGCCAACCGATAATATTGGCAGGGAGTTTCACTGACTCCAATGTGGTTGCTAATGCCAACATACCAGGGTGTAAGAAGAAGGCTTCATCATCACCGATAATAATTTCGTCACTCATCACTGATTCAAGTTGAGCAGAGACTTCTTCTTTCGGGCCACTTAAATCAATATAAGGCGCGGAATGTTCACGAAATACGCGAAATGAATTGCCTAAACGCACATCAATGGTTGCCCCATTGATTTTATCATTTTCAGGACGAGGCGTTAAAGAAATAATGCCATCATCTAGATAGCGTTCGATATCGGTATCGCAAAGACGCATGATTTTTCCTATTTTTGGTTTAATAAATGAAGAATTTGAGCTTTTAACATATTAATCGCAATACGGTTTTTACCGCCGCGAGGAATCACGATATCCGCATATTGTTTTGATGGCTCGATAAATTGTAAGAACATTGGACGAACAGTTGCACGATATTGATCAATAACAGATTGTAACGAACGGCCTCGTTCTTCCATATCACGTTGTAAACGGCGGATAAAGCAAATATCTAATGGGGTATCCACGAATACAGAAATATCGGCTAATTGGCGAACTCGCTCATCAGTAAGCAATAAGATCCCTTCTAAAATCACAATTTTTTTCGGCGTGAAGTGTTTGGTTTCGCCTGTTCTGGTGTGATCAACATAACTATAGACAGGAATATCTACGGCGGTTCCGTTTTTTAAGTCTTTTAAGTGTTGAATGAGTAAATCTCTATCCATTGAACTTGGGTGGTCATAATTGGTTTTTACTCGCTCACTCATCTCTAAATGGCTTTGATCTTTATAGTAGCTGTCTTCAGCAATAATGCCGATTTCTTCACAACCTAAGTCGTTACAAAGTTCTTTATGAACGGTGGAAGCAATAGAGCTTTTTCCTGAAGCGGATGCCCCCGTGATAGCGATGATAATACAAGATGAGTCTGACATAGAACGTCCTCAAAAACGGAAGGTAAAAATTACAAGGATTATAAAGAAAAATCAGTTTAAATTCATCTTTCTTTTTTATTTAAATTTTTTAAATTTGTGAAGTAGTTCACGGAATTTTTTTTCGTTTTCGCTTACGATGTGCTCGTTTTTATTATTTCATCAGTGTTATTTATGAGGAGTGTACGATGAAAATGAATAAAATTTCTCTCTCCATTTCAACCGCACTTTTAGCTGCAGGCTTCATGACATCATCAGCTGTTAATGCTCAAGGGCGTTTAGTGGTGTATTGTAGTGCGACTAACATTCTTTGTGAAACGACAACTAAAGCCTTTGGCGAAAAATATGATGTGAAAACCTCATTTATTCGCAACGGTTCAGGCAGTACTTTTGCAAAAGTTGAAGCGGAAAAAAATAACCCACAAGCAGACGTTTGGTTTGGTGGTACATTCGACCCTCAAGCACAAGCTGCAGAGTTAGGTTTAATCGAACCTTATAAATCTAAACACATTGATGAAATTGTTGAGCGTTTCCGTGATCCAGCGAAAACCAAAGGACATTATGTCTCTGCGATTTACATGGGTATCTTAGGTTTTGGTGTGAATACCGAGCGTTTAGCAAAATTAGGTATTAAAGAAGTCCCAAAATGCTGGAAAGATTTAACTGATCCTCGCTTAAAAGGCGAAGTGCAAATTGCTGACCCACAAAGTGCAGGTACAGCTTACACTGCATTGGCAACTTTCGTTCAGCTTTGGGGCGAAGAAAAAGCCTTTGATTTCTTAAAAGCATTACATCCAAACGTATCTCAATACACCAAATCAGGTGTCACCCCGTCTCGTAATGCGGCACGTGGTGAAACTGCGGTAGGTATCGGTTTCTTACACGATTATGCACTTGAAAAACGTCAAGGTGCGCCGTTGGAATTAGTGGTGCCTTGTGAGGGTACTGGCTATGAGTTAGGTGGTGTAAGTATCTTAAAAGGTGCGCGTAACATCGATAACGCAAAATTATTCGTGGATTGGGCATTATCTAAAGAAGGTCAAGAGTTAGCGTGGAAACAAGGTGACTCTTTACAAATCTTAACCAACACCACAGCGGAACAATCGCCAACAGCGTTTGATCCAAACAAACTTAACCTGATCAATTATGACTTTGAAAAATACGGTGCAACCGAACAACGCAAAGCCTTAATCGAAAAATGGGTTCAAGACGTTAAGTTAGCGAAATAGTGTTTAAAGTGCGGTTGAAAAACATGAGATTTTTGACCGCACTTTTGCCATTTTAGCCCCACTAGATAGGTTTTTAGGTGGGTTTCTACGATGAGCGTATCAGCTCATCTTATTTTATAAACACAGGAGTGAACCAATGAAAATGTCTAACGTTGCTTTAGCACTTTCTGGTGTTGTATTTGGTGGCGTGTTGCTAAGTTCTCACGCATCTGCTGTAGAAGGTCGTTTAGTGGTGTATTGTAGTGCACAAAATACGATGTGCGAGCAAGAAACCATGGCTTTTGAGAAAAAATACGGTATTAAAACCAGTTTTATCCGTGGTGGAACAGGAACAATTTTAGCCAAAATTGATGCTGAAAAAGATAACCCTCAAGGGGATGTATGGTATGGCGGTACGCTTGATCCTCATTCTCAAGCGGGTGAAATGGGCTTACTTGAAGCGTATAAGTCACCAAATCTCGCGCAAATTCCTGAACAGTTTAGAGATCCCGCTAAAATTAAGGGCAACTATTCCTCCGCGATTTATCTCGGTGTATTAGGCTTTGGTATCAATCCAGAACGTTTGAAAAAACTCAATTTACCGACACCAAAATGTTGGAAAGATCTAGCTGATCCTGCTTATCGTAATGAGATCCAAGCAGCCGATCCACAAAGTTCTGGAACTGGTTATACTCAGTTAGCGACCTATATCCAACTTTGGGGTGAAGATGAAGCGTTCAAATATCTCAAAGAACTCAATAAAAACGTTTCCCAATATACTAAATCCGGTAACACGGCAACCCGTAATACAGCACGTGGTGAAACCGCAATCGGAATTGGTTTTTTACATGAATATTCTTTAGAGAAAGCCAAAGGTGCACCAGTGGAATTAGTCGTACCTTGCGAAGGTACAGGCTATGAAATTGGTGGCGTGAGCATTATTAAAGGTGCAAGAAACCTTGAAAATGCGAAATTATTTGTGGATTGGGCGTTATCAAAAGAAGCGCAAGAGTTAACCTGGAAAAAAGGGGAAGCGTATTCTATTTTAACCAATAGTACCGCTGAGCAATCGCCTTATGCACTCGATTTTAAATCCATCAATTTAATTAATTATGATTTTGACAAATACGGCTCAAGTGATTTACGTAAACGTTTGATCACAAAATGGGTTGATGATGTTAAATTAGCAAAATAATGATGTATACATAGCGAAATAATAGCTATTATATTATTTCGCTTTTTTCTTTTATGCGAGGTTGTATGAACGCAAATAAACTTCCTATTATCCAATCTGCTAACTTTTGGATAATTCTTGCTGTAATTGCATTTCTTCTTCTGCCTTCCCACGCTTTAGATTATGGCTTGTTTGAAAGCACAAGCGATGAATACTTAGGTGCAATGGGTTGGTCTTCGTTAAATATTACGGCATTATGGTTTTTACCGGTTATTTTATACGGATTGATGCCACTTCTTAAATTACCGAAGGATACGCAAGCGAAAGCTGAGCTGTATCTTATTGCAGCAGCGACATTATTTATCTTTGTCAGTGCGACAATTTATAAAGTCAGCATGGGTTATTCTGTGATTGTATTAATCGCAAGTTTAACTGCATTGGCGACATTTTCCTTCGCGAAATTAAAAGTAATGCAAGGGGATAAATTTATTATTGCCTCTTTACTTTGCATTATCTTATTAATTTTCTTCTTCATCGTTTATCCAACATTGGCGATCTTTGTATCCATGTTTTATGACGGTGATACCTTTGCACCACAACAAGTGATGCGAATTTTGACTCAAAGCTATATTGTACGTGTTATTAGTAACTCGCTATTCTTGTCTGGCTTTGTAGGAATCGTATCAACGATTTTCGGTTTGGCATTTGCACTTTATACCACCCGTATTGCACGTAGAACGGCATTCATTGGTAAAATTTTCTCTATTTTACCAATCGTCACACCACCGTTTGTTGTGGGTTTAGGGGTAACATTAATGCTTGGCCGTTCTGGTTATGTGACAGAGTTCTTATCCACAACATTTGGATTTGAGAACCACAACTGGTTATACGGCTTTAACGGAATTGCCATTGCGCAGATTCTTGCTTTTGCGCCGATTTCATTCATGATTTTAGATGGGGCATTAAAATCGGTTCACCCATCAATTGAAGAAGCGTCTTACACCTTACGTGCAAATCGTTACCAAACATTCTTTAATATCATTTTCCCATTATTGCGTCCGGCATTGGCAAACTCATTCTTAATCGTGTTTATCCAATCCTTAGCGGACTTTAGTAACCCGTTAGTATTGGGCGGTAGCTTTGACGTAATTGCAACGCAAATCTACTTCTATATCGCAGGCTCACAATTAGATTACGCGTCAGCAAGTACTTTAGGTTCGATGCTTTTAATCTTCTCATTAGCCGTATTTATCATCCAATATATTTGGATTGGTAACCGCTCTTATGTGACCGTTTCGGGGAAATCCTATCGTGGTGACGTGCAAGATTTACCAACCGGCTTAAAATATACCATCATCGGTATGCTTGGTTTCTGGGTACTCTTTAACTTAGCGTTATACGGCAGTATTTTCTACGGTAGTTTCACCGTAAACTGGGGCGTAGATTACACCTTAACCTTGAAAAACTATGCAATGTTATTCGGACAAGGCTTAAGCGATGGGGCATGGCCATCATTGATTAATACCTTAATCTACGCAGGAATTGCCGCACCATTGACCGCACTTTTCGGTTTATTAATTGCGTATATTGTGGTGCGTAAAGATTTCCAAGGTAAAAAATCTCTTGAGTTCTTAACCATGCTTTGTTTTGCGGTACCAGGAACCGTTGCAGGGGTATCTTATATTTTAGCCTTTAACAATGCGCCACTTTATATTACGGGTACTAGCATTATCGTGATCATCTCAATGGTAATGCGTGATTTACCAATCGGTATGCGTGCAGCCATTGCAGGTCTTGGTCAATTAGATAAATCACTTGATGAAGCGTCTCTTTCTTTAAAAGGTAGCTCATGGAAAACCTTGTGGTTTATCGTTTTACCATTGTTAAAACCAGCGTTACTTTCTGCATTGGTCACCAGCTTCGTTCGTGCGATGACTACCGTGAGTGCGATCATCTTTTTAGTTACTGCTGATACACGCGTAGCAACAGCCTATATTTTAAACCGTGTAGAAGACGGTGAATATGGTGTTGCTATCGCATACGGTTCGATTTTAATCATCGTGATGATGGCTATTATTTTATTCTTTGACTGGATTGTGGGTGATACCCGAATTTCCCGTTCTAAAGCGAAAAAAATGAATTAACTCGTTAAGTTGTAGGTAAATATTATGAGTAATAATGATTTCTTAGTATTAAAAAATATCACTAAATCTTTTGGTAAATCCACAGTCATTGATAATTTAGATTTAACCATTAAACGTGGCACTATGGTGACCTTATTAGGGCCATCTGGTTGTGGTAAAACCACTGTGTTACGTTTGGTGGCAGGCTTAGAGAACCCAACTTCAGGACAAATTTTTATCGATGGTGAAGATGTAACCAAATCATCTATTCAAAATCGTGATATTTGTATCGTATTCCAATCTTACGCTTTATTCCCACATATGAGCATTGGCGATAACGTGGGCTATGGTTTACGTATGCAAGGTGTGGGAAAAGAAGAACGCGCTAAACGTGTAAAAGAAGCCTTAGAGTTAGTTGATTTAGCAGGTTTTGAAGATCGTTTTGTGGATCAGATTTCAGGTGGTCAACAACAACGCGTCGCTTTAGCGCGTGCGTTAGTGTTAAAACCGAAAGTATTACTTTTTGATGAACCATTAAGTAACTTAGATGCAAACTTACGTCGTTCTATGCGTGAAAAAATCCGTGAATTACAACAAAGTTTAGGTATTACCTCGCTTTATGTGACTCACGACCAAACCGAAGCATTTGCGGTATCCGATGAAGTTATTGTCATGAATAAAGGTAAAATCATGCAAAAAGCACCGGCAAAAGAGCTTTATTTGCGTCCAAACTCTTTATTCCTTGCAAACTTCATGGGGGAATCGAGCATCTTTGAAGGTAAATTGGAAAATAACACCATTGACGTAAATGGCTACAAATTACCATTAAGCAATGCGGCACAATTCAATTTACCAGATGGTGAATGCTTAGTAGGCGTACGTCCTGAAGCAATTTACTTAAAAGCAGAAGGCGAGGCAGCACAACAATGTGAAATCAAGAGTGCAGTCTATATGGGAAATCACTGGGAAGTGGTGGCAATTTGGGCAGGCAAAGAATTGCTCATTAACACCAAACCAGAAGACTTCAATGCTGATCTCAAACAAGCTTATGTGAATTTCTCTGAACAAGGTATTTTCTTATTGAAGAAAGAGAAATAATACCAATTTAAAGGCGTATGGAAGCATACGCCTTTTCTTTTAAAACCCTTTCAAAATTGACCGCACTTTTCCTTTCATTTTATTTTTCCTAACAGATCTGTATAATACTACCCTTTGAATATAAACGATTACTGGAGGAAAGCATGATAAAACCTGATACTTTACCGCAATTTTTGCGTAATAAAGTCGAGGAAAATGATGCCTTTGGTCTTGTGGAAGGGCTGTGTCAATTATTACGTAGTAGCCCTACAGAAAAAATTTCTCCAACCTTACATTTATTTAAGTTTATCTTAAAGAACGATAAAGAATTAGGCTGTTCTGTTTCGAAATTATTATGTGGTTGGTTATGTGGTTTACGCCTTTACCCGTTGTTTATTAGTAGTGGTATTCTTACGCGTGGCGGTTTTGGGCAAGAAATGAAAACGCGTATTTATGAGCGTTTTAATCCTTCTTTTAAAGATATTAATGATTTACGTGATATTTTTTATTTATTATTTAGCGATAAAAATGATGCACGCTGGATTGATGCAGTCCCATTAAAAACGTGGCGAGGCGTATTTGGCGTTTTAACCCGTTATACAGAACAAAAAGATCGTGAACGTTTAAAAAATCATATTGAAAGTGAAGGGTTATTTGCCATTGAGATGCTTTCAATTTGGATTGCAGCTGAAGATATGGATCCTGAGCTGATGCGAATGGAACCCTCTCTGTTGAATGCGGATTCACCTTTTGTTGCTTTACACCATGAGGTGGTTGATTGGGTAGCGGCGCGTCGCCAATCAATAGATTTTGATGATAGCCATTTACAGGTAATGTTTGATCAATGTAAGGCATTGATTATTGGCTTACAGAAACGTGGGGCAGTAGTGGGGTCTTCCTTAAATACAGCGTATTTATTGGAGCGTCTTTCTCAGACCTTAGAACGATTAGAAACGTTGATGGCAATTTTTGTTTCAAATCGCTATTTACCGCGTCGAATATTGTTATTAACCGGCTGTTTTGCCCGCGCAGCAGCAGAAAAACATAGCATCACCCGATTATGGAAACAAAGCTCAAGATTAATTTCACGTAGCATTACCCAAAATGCGGGCGATCATGGCGAGCATTACATTACTCGAGATAAAAAAGAGTATTGGGCAATGTTTTACTCTGCGGCAGGTGGTGGTGTATTGATTGCACTAATGGCGTTATTTAAAACCTATTTAGGCAGCATTATTGATGATAAAGTCTGGAAAAGTCTTGCCGAAGGTTTAAATTACGGCTTCGGTTTTATGGTGATCTTTATGTTGCATTTCACGGTTGCAACCAAACAGCCAGCCATGACAGCTGCTCGTTTTGCTGAGGCAGTAGAGAAAAATCCACAAGGCAAAACATTAAATATGAAATTAGCCCAGTTATTAGTGGATGTATTTCGTTCCCAAAGCGTGGCCGTTTTAGGCAATGTAGTAGTTGCTATGGGATTAGCGGCATTAATTGCTTTTGTTTATCAACATCAAACAGGTGAGCCATTGATGAATTCAGAGAAAATAGCCTATCAATTACACCGTATTGATCCTTTAGATGGTTCTTTATGGTTCGCAGCTATTGCAGGTGTATGGTTATTCTGCTCCGGAATTATTTCTGGCTATTTTGATAATCGTAGCAATTATTTGAATATGCGCATGCGTTTAGCACAACATCCGTTATTAAAAAAATTGATGTCTGAGAAGTCTCGCGTTAAATTTGCTAATTATATGCATGAGAATTATGGTTCGCTTATTGGTAACTTCTGTTTTGGTATGTTACTTGGGCTTACCGGTTTAGTGGGATATTTAACTCATCTCCCGTTAGATATTCGTCATGTTGCATTTTCATCAGCGAATTTAGGATATAGTGCAGTCAGTGGACAATTTGCCTATCCATTCTTTTTACAATGCATTGCTTTTGTGTTGCTGATTGGTTTAGTGAATTTAATGGTCAGTTTTTCATTGACACTTTGGGTCGCACTGCGCTCTTTAAATACGGAAATTGACAGCTGGTGGGCAATTTGGCATGAAGTTTGTCAAATTGTGAAAAAACGACCATTGAGCTTATTTTTTCCCGTTCAATTAGATAAATAATCGTCTTAAGTGCGGTCAAAAATATCAACGTTTTTGACCGCACTTTCTTTTCGGCAAATTTAATTTGCGTTATTATGTTGCTCATCTAATGCTATAACTTTATGAATTATTCTAATGAAACCCACATTTCTTGAACTTCGTCACCTAAGAACCTTGCTTGCTTTAAAGGAAACGGGCAGCGTCTCGATGGCGGCAAAACGTGTTTATTTAACACAATCGGCACTTTCTCATCAAATTAAGTTAATGGAAGAGCAATTCGGTTTACCTCTTTTTGAGCGTAAAAGTAATCCATTGCGTTTTACTGCTGCAGGCGATCGTTTGATTCGTCTTGCTAATGAAATTCTTCCGAAAGTGATTGATGCAGAACGTGAGCTCGCACGCGTAAAACACGGTGATGCAGGGCAGTTAAGAATTGCAGTAGAGTGTCATACTTGTTTCGACTGGTTAATGCCAGCGATGGATGAGTTTCGTCAGCATTGGAGTCTAGTGGAATTGGATATCGTCTCAGGTTTCCATACTGATCCTGTAGGATTGTTATTGTCTCATCGTGCAGATTGGGCGATTGTGTCAGACGTTGAACAAAATGATGATGTTTTGTTTAAACCACTATTTTCTTATGAAATGGTGGGGATTTGCTCTAAAGATCATCCATTAGCGAATAAAGAGGTTTGGCAGGCGGAAGATTTTGCTGAGGAAACTTGGGTAACCTATCCCGTGCCTGATGATATGTTAGATTTATATCGTCAAGTGTTGAAACCGAAAGGTATTAATCCGCCACGTCGTACGACAGAGCTAACGATCGCCTTGATCCAGTTAGTGGCGAGTCGTCGGGGTATTGCTACCGTGCCTTATTGGGCTGCCTTGCCTTATTTAGAAAAAGGATATGTAGTGGCACGCAAAATTACAGAAGAAGGGTTGTACAGTAACCTTTATGCAGCAATTCGTAAAGAAGATGCCAATTTAGCTTATATCGAAGATTTCCATCAAACAGTAAAAGCACAAAGTTTTTCGACCTTACCTGGTTTGTCTGTTTTAGAGTTGTAGTAGGTCAATATGTCAGAAGTGGTGACAGAAAATCCCATCAAAGCCGCAGCAAAAGCGGCATTTCCTTACAGCATGCCAATGCTTGCCGGCTTTTTATTTTTAGGCATTGCATATGGCATTTACATGAAAGCACTTGGATTCGGTGTTTGGTTCCCTGTTGCAATGGCAGCACTCATTTATGCGGGCTCCGTTGAATTTATTGCTGCTGCAGCATTAGTCATGCCTTTTTCGCCTTTAAGTGTCGCATTAGTTACGCTGATGGTAAGTGGTCGTCAGATTTTTTATGCCATTTCCATGCTAGAAAAATATGGTGCTCAAATTGGGAAAAAACGTTGGTATTTAATTAGTACTCTAGTAGATGAAAGTTTTTCCCTGAACTATATGGCGAAAATCCCCGATCATTTAGATAAAGGCTGGTACATGTTCTTTGTTAGTTTTTATCTGCACGTTTATTGGGTCGTCGGTGCGGGATTAGGCAACCTATTTGGTTCAATCCTACCTTTTGATTTAAAAGGCGTAGAGTTTGCTATGACCGCACTTTTCCTTGTAATCTTTGCCGAAAACTGGCTAAAAGAAAAATCTCACGAAAGTTCATTGTTAGGTTTAGGCGTAGCTTTTGCATCTCTGTTAATTGTGGGGAAAGAACACTTTTTAGTGCCAACGCTAATCAGTATCTGGATTCTATTAACGATACGACGTCCTAAACTTTCATCTAAATTGGAGGCACTAAAATGACATTGATGGAACAGATTATTACCATTGTGATTTGTATTTTGTGCGTGCAATTTACCCGATTATTACCTTTCTGGATCTTTCCCGCCAATCGTCCGATTCCGGAATATGTTCGTTATTTAGGTAAAGTATTACCTGCCGCGATGTTTGGAATGTTAGTAGTGTATTGCTATAAAAATGTGGATGTGTTGAGTAGTTATCACGGCTTGCCCGATTTTATTGCGGGAGCTTTGGTATTGGGGTTACATTTCTGGAAAAAGAACATGTTTCTTTCTATCTCGGCAGGCACAATTTTTTATATGTTTTTAGTGCAAAAAGTCTTTATCTAAGCGAATGTTGAGCGAAATAAAAATTTCTTGATATTGCAATCGGTTGCCTTTATTTCGCCTCTTTTCCTCAATTCCAAAATCTTTTATGATGCCGCCTCCAATCATTGTTGACGGAGAGATTTATGGAATTTAATTTCATCGAATTATTAGGTTATTTGGCAACATTTTTTGTAGCCGCGTCTTTTTTATTTAAATCGATTGTTCACTTGAGAGTTGTTAATGCAATTGGAGCGGTACTTTTTGTCGTTTACAGTTTGATCATCAAATCTTATCCAGTTGCGCTTCTAAACGCATTCTTAGTTTTCGTTAACTTATATCAACTTTATCGTTTGAAAAAAGAGCAGCCGGCATCAAAAGTGCTTAAATAATTGACCGCACTTTTCCACGATTTACCCCCATATTTGATATAAGGCAATCACCAGTGGCATAGTAAACATACAAAGTAGCGTCGTTACACCATAGATGGCGCTGGCTTTCTGTGGATTATTGTTATAAATCACCGCCATTTGTGTCACAGTTGAAGCGGATGGGCTCGTGGTTGCTAAAAAGCTAATCAACACAATAATTTCCCCTTTTTCAGCCCAATGTACAAACCCAATCAGTTTTATTAATACCAATAATGCAATCGGAATAAGTAACAAGCGCAAAAGTGTGACTAAATAAATGCGTTTGGATGATACGATGCTCCGTAAAGGAATTGCCGCAATCAGCATACCCGCAACAAGCATGGCATTCGGACCAATAAACAAGCCAATCGAAGAGAGTGTACCATTGATAATACTTGGTAATTTTATTTGAAAAGCAAATAAAAATGCTCCGACGAGAATTGACCAAATATTGATGTTTTTGGCAATCATCTTCAAGGATAAATTTCCTTTTCCTACAATAATCAAACGGCAATGCGTCCAAAATAGAAAGGTTTGCACCACAATAAAACAGCTGGCGTAAATGACCCATTCTTTGCCAAATAACGACATCACAATCGGAATAATTAAGTTACCAGAATTGGAATAAATGGAAGTGGCATGTTCAATAGGATCAAGGTTTAATAGGCGCTTTAACAGACTGCCAATAATAATCAGAATAACCTGAAGAAACACCGCCATAAGCAGTGAAAGCTGTAAACCTTGCAAGATTTCAGGCGTGTAATCAATTTGAAAGGCTTCAATCATTACCGCTGGACTAATGACATAAAGCCCAATAACGGAAAGCGTCTTGCTATCTTCAGATTTTAATAATTTTGATTTAACCAACCCATAACCAATAAGTACAATGAGTGTCAGTTCAATAATTTTAGTGCCGAGTAAAAATGCGATATCCATAGTGAATTTTGATGAGAGAAGTTGTTGTTATAAAAGAAGAAAAGGGCAAAATAATTTGCCCTTTAAATTGATTTAGGTTACTCCCATTCGATCGTTGCTGGTGGTTTTCCGCTAATGTCGTACACGACGCGGGAAATGCCATTCACTTCGTTAATGATACGATTAGACACTTTGCCTAATAAATCATAAGGTAAATGCGCCCAATGTGCGGTCATAAAATCGATGGTTTCTACCGCACGTAGTGAGATAACCCAATCGTATTTACGGCCATCGCCCATGACGCCAACAGATTTCACCGGTAAGAACACGCTGAAAGCTTGACTGGTTTTTTCATACCAACCACTGTTGCGTAATTCTTCGATAAAGATTGCATCCGCACGGCGTAATAAATCGCAGTATTCTTTTTTCACTTCGCCTAATACACGCACGCCTAAACCTGGACCAGGGAATGGGTGACGGTTGATCATTTCAGCCGGTAAGCCTAATGCTAAACCGATTTTACGTACTTCGTCTTTAAACAATTCACGTAACGGTTCTACTAAGCCAAGTTTCATATAGTCTGGTAAGCCACCTACGTTGTGGTGTGATTTAATCACATGTGCTTTACCGGTTTTGCTTGCTGCAGATTCGATGACATCAGGGTAGATCGTGCCTTGTGCCAACCATTTCACGTTGGTGAGTTTTTTCGATTCATCATCGAATACATCCACGAATACTTTACCGATAATTTTGCGTTTTGCTTCAGGATCCGATACACCTGCAAGCTCACCTAAGAAACGGCTTTCCGCATCAACTCGGGTAATGTTCAAGCCGAATTTATCGCCAAACATTTCCATTACTTGATCGCCTTCGTGTAAGCGGAGTAAACCGTTATCCACGAATACACAGTGTAAGTTTTTGCCGATAGCACGGTGTAAAAGTAATGCAACCACAGAAGAGTCCACACCACCAGATAAACCTAAAATCACTTCATCATCGCCCACTTGCTCTTTAATGCGAGCAACGGCATCTTCGATAATGTTTTCTGCTGTCCATTTGGTTTCGCAACCACAAATGTTCACCACGAAATTCATTAATAATTCCAAGCCTTTTTTAGTATGGGTCACTTCTGGGTGGAATTGTACGCCGTAGAAACGACGATTTTCGTCAGACATCGCGGCAATTGGGCAGGTTGGAGTCGTACCGGTAACTTGGAAGTTTTCAGGTAAACGAGTTACTTTATCGCCATGGCTCATCCATACATCCAATTTGCTGTCACCATCATTTAAATGAGCGAAAAGTGCGGTCGGATTATCCATTAAAACCGATGCATAGCCGAATTCACGATGATCAGAGGTTTCAGTTAAACCGCCAAGTTGCATCGCCATTGTTTGCATACCGTAACAAATACCCAAGACAGGCACGCCTGCGTTAAATACATATTCAGGTGCACGCGGGCTGTTTTCTTCAGTGGTACTTTCTGGACCACCAGAAAGGATAATACCATCTGGATTAAATTCACGGATTTGTTCTTCAGTCACATCCCATGCCCAAAGTTCGCAGTACACACCGATTTCACGCACACGACGCGCAATCAGTTGAGTATATTGTGAACCGAAGTCGAGGATCAGAATTTTATGGTTGTGGATATTTGTCATTTTTTACCTTATGTTAGTTTGACGTGGTCATATTGATGTAGGTTCCACCTTGACCATCGCTGATATATTTAATTTTAAATACTTCAGTTTGATTACAGCCTTTTACTGTCCAAGTTTCATATGCTGAATCAACAGTAGATGTTTTAGGGTTAATTTTTGCATCATTGATCTGAGTATGAATTTGTTTTGGCGTACAATTATGGATTGCTCTAAAAGCCAGATTGATATTACGTTCAGTATCTGATTTTAGTAAAGAACTTGCCGTTGTTTCTCCCGTATAAGTTGGTCCGAAAAGCGCACAACTTGATATGATAAACGGAATGAGTAATGCTAGTTTTTTCATTTCAGTCCTTTTAGTTGCCTAAAATATTTCAAAAGAGCGGTTAAATAAACCGCTCTTTTTATCAATTAGCCCATACGATAGTTTGGCGCTTCTTTAGTAATAGTTACATCGTGAACATGGCTTTCTTTAATACCCGCACCACTGATGCGGACGAATTCTGCTTTCGTGCGTAATTCTTCGATGGTTGCGCAGCCAGTTAAGCCCATGCAAGAACGCAAGCCACCCATTTGTTGGTGGATGATTTCTTTTAAGTAACCTTTGTATGGAATACGGCCTTCGATACCTTCTGGTACGAGTTTGTCTGCCGCGTTATCAGATTGGAAATAACGGTCTGATGAGCCTTTCGCCATGGCACCTAATGAACCCATACCACGGTAAGATTTAAACGCACGACCTTGATAAAGTTCGATTTCACCTGGCGCTTCTTCAGTACCAGCGAACATAGAACCAACCATCACACAGCTTGCGCCTGCAGCGATAGCTTTTGCAATATCACCAGAGAAACGGATACCACCGTCCGCGATAACTGGAATACCACGTTCTTTTAATGCAGCCGCTGCATCTGCGATAGCGGTGATTTGTGGCACACCTACACCGGTTACGATACGAGTAGTACAAATAGAACCAGGACCAATACCTACTTTCACCGCGCTTGCGCCTGCGTCAGCTAATGCGATTGCACCTTCAGCTGTTGCGACGTTACCCGCAACGATAGGTAAGTTTGGATATTTTGCACGCGTTTCACGAACACGTTGTAACACACCTTCAGAGTGACCGTGAGAAGAGTCGATTAACAACACATCTACGCCAGCTTTCACTAAAGCATCAATACGTTCTTCGTTACCTGGACCAGCACCGACAGCCGCACCGACACGTAAACGACCGAATTCGTCTTTACATGCATTTGGTTTTTGTTCTGCTTTTTGGAAGTCTTTAACGGTGATCATGCCTTTTAATTTGAAAGCATCATCTACAACAAGCACTTTCTCTACGCGGTTTTGATGCATTAATTCTAAAATTGTTTCACGGCTTGCACCTTCTTTTACGGTGACTAAGTCTTCTTTTTTCGTCATTAATTGTGAAACAGTTTTACTTAAATCTTTTACGAAGCGCGTGTCACGGCCAGTGATGATACCGATTAAGTTGTTTTCACCGTCTACAA
Source organism: Parahaemophilus parainfluenzae (assembly GCF_001053575.1). GTDB lineage: Bacteria > Pseudomonadota > Gammaproteobacteria > Enterobacterales > Pasteurellaceae > Haemophilus_D > Haemophilus_D parainfluenzae_S. The sequence goes on from NZ_JVSL01000009.1 coordinate 78,254, forward strand.
CAGGGTAGCCTGCGAAGCCGTTTTTCTTCACCATTTCAGCAAGTGCTGCAAGGGTTAAATCTGGCGAAACAGTCACAGGTTCAGAAACAATACCACTTTCGAATTTTTTCACTTTACGAACACGATCCGCTTGGCGTTCGATCGTCATGTTTTTATGAATAAACCCGATACCACCTTCTTGTGCTAAAGAGATCGCTAATTTGGTTTCTGTGACAGTATCCATCGCAGCAGAAAGCATAGGAATATTTAAGCGAATTTCTTTGGTGAGTTGAGTTGAGAGGTTAGCTGTGTTCGGAAGAACAGTTGAATGAGCGGGGACGAGTAGAACGTCGTCAAAAGTCAGAGCTTCTTGTTTGATTCTAAGCATGGCAATATCTCACTGTTAAGAATTGTGTTAAAAAATATTGCGGCGGGATTATACAGATTTTTCATGTGCTTGAAAATGAATTTTTTCGCTTTTATGGTAAGATTTGCCAAGGTTTTTATAAGAAGGAATAAATATGCCATCATTATTGGATTGTTTGTCTGATTGCCAACCTAAAGTGCGGTCAGATTTGATGTCGTTTTTAAAATTAGATTCAGATGAATTAGTGCAAGAGATAGCATTACTGCGAGAGGTGGGATTAAATATTCAAGAAGAAAATAATGTTTGTCAGCTTGTGCCAGAGATGCCGTTATTAAATCCGCAAGCAATTTCGACCGCACTTTCACCTTATTCCGTGTATTATCATCGAACCATTTCTTCAACAAATGAATTTATAACGAATCAAATTAACCAATTAAAAAAAGGTGATTTGTGTTTGGCAGAATATCAAACAGCAGGGCGGGGACGTCGTGGTCGCCAATGGCTTTCACCGTTTGCAGGGCAGTTAATTTTCAGTTTTTATTGGACTATCGATCCTAAAAAAGCATTGGATGGATTAAGTTTGGTGATTGGTTTAGCCATTGCTGAAGCGTTAAATGCAAAAGTGAAATGGCCAAATGATATTTTGCTTTCAGGTCGAAAGCTTGGTGGTATCTTGGTGGAGATCATCAATCACAAGAATGGGTTGCTTAATTTAGTGGTTGGTATTGGGATCAATGTAAAATTACCACAATCAACCGAAATTAGTCAGCCGTATGCGCAGCTAACCGAACAGGATCCAGATATAGATCGTGAAAAGATCCTTATTAAAGTGATTCAACGTATTTATTCTCGATTAGCTCAATTTGAAGAAAAGGGCATTGATGAGGAATTTATGCAACAATGGATAAACCATAATGAATTTTTTGGTGATGAAGTGAACGTCTTTACTGAGCAAGGCGCGATTTCTGGTATAGAGCAGGGGATTGACAACCGCGGTTATTTAAAAGTCATAACCGATGAAGGCGAGCGGTATTTTAATGCCGGAGAGGTTTCTTTAAGAAGGAAGTAAACAAAAAGTGCGGTCAAAATTAACCGCACTTTATATATGTATGCTAAACCACTTTCTGAATAAGCGCTGAAATGTCATCTGCAAATTTTTCATCTCTTGCCATTTTCTCAATTTCCTCTGCAGAATATTTTTCACCGTTATACACAGCAACAATACTGAGATCATTAGGTTGCAAGAAATGCGTTTCACCGAACTCGGTATAACGGGTGGCGCCAATACTAATAATAGCCTGTTTCGGATAGTTTGCTTGTTCTAATAAAGAAGCAATATGATTCATTGGTCCCTCATCGGGTTGATTATTCATTCTATCGACGATCCAATCTAATAATTGTTGGTGGAAATAGCTATAACCGATAGCGGAGCTGTCAATACCATACGTATTGAGCTCGCTATTTCTTTTATGGAAGCAAGCGATACGATATTGATCAATTTCACTTCCCTTAATAAAGGAAGAAAGTGGAATAAGTTTTGATGAAATACCTTTACTTGCCGCTCCCCAGTTTTTCTTTTCACAGATTTTTTTCGCATTAGGACGACGAATAGAGCAGTCATTATAGGCTGCAAAATAGCGCGGAATAATTTTCTCAACTTGCTTTCCTTTATAGATTAGATCACAAATAAGTGCAATTTCAGGCTCAATTTGCAGATTATCAGCACCTTGTGGAAAATTAATTTGATTGTGACTTAAAGGAAAGGTAGAAAGAAAGCCGGCTTTTTCGCTTGGCACATAAAACGGGAAAATCGCTTTGGGTTGAATGGCATTTTCTGTTTTTACTTGAGTGAAATCAGCCGCCTCGCCGGCTTGTTCCAAATGTCCCGCAAAATTTCCGGCTACACCGAAACCAATCATTTGTTCAAAATTCATAAAGACCTCATTAGATTGCTTACTCTTTTTGGGGTAATTTACCTTGAATGTTGAACAAAGACAATTCGCTTTGATGATTAAACCATCAGACAGTAAAAAAATTGAATTTTTTTATAAAAAAGCACTTGCAAAGAATTCTGAAAGTCCTATAATACGCCCCACACAACGACGCGCTGTTGTGAATCTTAAGAAAAACCAGTGCGTCGTTCTTTTTTGCTCTTTAACAATATATCAGACAATCTGTGTGGGCACTTGTTGATTGACTTGTTTTAAAAATATTTTTTAATTTTGAAGTCTTAATAGGTGCTAACTAGAAATTCATA
>NZ_JVSL01000010.1:0-446 GCF_001053575.1 Parahaemophilus parainfluenzae
CGTTGGAAATCAAGCTCTTTTTGAACATCATCTTTATTAAAACGGTTCTCTAATTTGCCACTTTGACTTGGTGCACTCTCTGTAGTGATATCGGTTTTAATCGCCGCAATTTCTTCTTGCACCGTTTTGCCTGTACGTTTTAATTGCTCAGCTTCATCTTTAATAATGATATTTTGTGTATTAATACCACTTTTTGTTGTGCTAGATTGGCTATCGGAATCTTTACCATAGCCCATGCCATAGGAGAATTGGAGAGATTCCTTGCCTTCAGCCAATTTCTTGGTGTTCTCTTGTCCATCTACTCCTTTAGAATTAACAGTTGTGTTGCCATTTTTATCGGTATAAAGCAGATTACCATCTTTATCTGTGGCTTGTTTTGTACTTTGAGCTGCACCATTTTCGCCAAATGGTGTTTCAAAGTTAGCTGACACACTGCCACTTACACC
>NZ_JVSL01000011.1:0-168001 GCF_001053575.1 Parahaemophilus parainfluenzae
GGAGGGGGTAAAATATCCATTCGCTTGGCGTGATTTTTCCTCGTGAATTTAGGATTACTGCTCCCGTAAAAAGAAATAGTGTCCCAACGCCCCGCATAGAAAGAACACTCAACTCTGTTATTCACTCGTCTTAAATGAATAGCCCCTTCTTTAATATTTACAGAAATGTTAGATAGTCGTCTAATACCTGTATCACCCGATATAACAGTCCACTTGTTATTTTGTTTCTGCCACAAGTATGCCCCAACGCCAGCGCCATTTGTTGAGTTATAGAAAGCTCCATTTGGCTCTCTTCCTGTAATCTTACCGTCTGTTGTTTCAGGCTTGTCTGGTCGTCCATTTCCAGTAATTATCATTGAATCACTGGATTGGCCACCACCATCTGTCGGAATTTTCTTTTCAATCCGTCTAATTTCACTGCCGACAAATTCAGCGAATTCAGTCACGCCAGTTTGAAATGTCATTATTTATTGTAACCTCTGTTATATGCGTCCTTTAAACTCAATCCGTCAAGCACAGTAAACTTTTCAACAAGCAGTGCTAAAGATTGATTTGTTTGGGTGAGCTTTTGAACCAACTTATTTAAGCCATCTTCACCTGTTTGAATGTTCTTCAACATATCGCCAAGCTCTTTGATGGTGTCAATGCTTGCATCAACTTGTCCGCCTAAAAGCTCATTTTTTACATCGGCTTTCGCTTGATTTAAAAGCTCAAGAATTTTCTTGGCTGATAATGTTGCTGTTTCATTTGTCGCACTATCATTAATGCCGGCCGCACTGCTTGATAGGCTGTTGATTCGCTGATTCATCTCATTGATTGCGCCAACAATCGTATCTTTCTGAGTTGTGGTTAGGCTTTGCATTGCCCCGATTAGCTTGATAATCTCTTTATCTTTCATCCCCACAAATTCAGCAAAGTCTGTGATTGTTTGATTAAATTCTTGTCTTGCCATTAAAGCGCTCCGATGTTGTAGTGAATAATTAATTCGTTGATGTTTGGTAATGTTCTTGTGTCAAAATCGCCGCCGATATTGGCATATCCTTTTTGGACGGTGATTTTGTGTTGTTGTTTAGGCTTGAGTGTCACTTTGTGTTTGGCTTTCGCCTTAGTCTTTATACACATTTCACCCCCTTGTGACATCCCGTTTTAACCGCACTTTGCCACCGCAAAGGGTGCTAATTAATCCGTTTTTGTCAGTTTGTTGCAAATCCCAACTTGCCACCGACCAATCTGCATTTTCTGTTTGGTCGTGCGACACGTGCAGTGTGATTTCGTTTTCTTTAACGGTTAAGCCATTTGTGGTTGATAGCTTAATGGTCTCTGATTGACTTCGTTCCGGCACAATATGCAAATCAAATTGACTCCCTGTAAAGTCCATTGGGGTGTCGTCATCATTATTAAAAATGAGTGTTTCGAATTCATCATCCCCACGGATCCAATCAAAAATTATTTCATTCATTGATTACCCCAAATATGATTGCTAACTGACTAGGGCTGAACCGCCATCCGCTTTCACCACCATGAATTGCATTAAAACACCACTCTGAACAGAAATATTTGCTCCGTTTTTGCTTAACGCCTAGCACTACACCTAATGCGCCCCACCAGTCATATTTACAGCCTAACGTGCGGTTAAAATAGGCTTTAATTTTCTCTTCCTTAACATCATTGAGCGAGATTAAATCCCATTTCTCGCTATCTGACACATTAATCTGCTTACAACGCACGCCACCGTCTTGCACGGATGATGAATAGCAATCAAAAAGAGTTTCAGTGCGCTTGATGGCTATTTCGCAGTGTGAATATTTTCCCTTTGTGAAAAAACGAGTGATGATGTCGGCAATTGCTTTGACTGGTTCTTTCCGCCAGTCTCGTTTGTGTTTATACATTGCCAAATAAACCTTAGCCATTTTGGTATGCCTCCATCAATGCATCCATTTGTTTGATGATGTCGTCATGGATTGATTGCATCTTTTCAAGCGTTAATTTTGGCATCTTTAATTCGTACTTTCGCATACGTTGGTTGGCAAGTTCTACCTGCAGTTTTTCAAGCCCTGCGGCTTGCGTTAGAATAAGATTTGTTGCTGATTGATTATCAAGCCCAGCACGTTTTGCAAAGTCTGTGATGTATCGGCTGCATTCTCCTTGATAATTTGCGGCCTTGAATGATTCGGCTGCTGATTGACGTTCACGATATTCTGACTCAAAGCGTGTCCATGTGCTGTAAATTCTTGCTGCATGTTCATCAATATTTGCAATCAGCTTTGCTTGATTTTTTGCAAAATTATCAGCAATTTTAGCTTCATCTTTTACCCATTCAGTGCCATTCCACTTGCAAGGTTCGTTAAGTGGTGCAAGTGCGGTTAAATTATCAGACAATTCACCCAGTGTTGTGTGTTCTACTTTTTCGCCTGTTTCCTTGCTGTAATAGGTTCCGCGGTGGTCTGCTTGATATTGCCAATTGTTATCCACTCGAACAATTACAAAGCCTTGTTTCGGTTGTGGCGGGGCATCTAAATAACTACCAGCCGCAAGGCTTCCACCTTCGCTGACATACTCCGTTGTTTCTTTTGTGTAAACCCCTTTAGCATCAGTGCAATACACGGTGATTTCACCGCTGTTTTCGGCAAATCCTTCTTGATTAAATGTTATGGTCATTTTTGCTCCTTATTCGGCCAAACAGATGTAGTGATAGGCGATGTTGCGTGGTCTAGTTTCCGCCCCTCCCGCGTTATTGATATAAATTGATACATCGGCGAACGGTGTTTTCCCATATTTCACATCAGATTCGTTTGCCACTTTGATGATTGCATCATTTGGTCTATCTGTTCTGAATACTGAATCGCCTACTGTCAGTTGGTCAATAATATTAGTTCTGTTTGATTCTGCTCTTTGATTCTGACCCACATATCTGAACTTATGAGCATGAGATCTGATCTCGTCAGATTGAGATGACAATATCCCTCGCCCCGAATCAATATTTCTTCCATTATCAACACCACGAATAAATTCACCCCGCATATCAGGGAGTGTGCCTGATGGGTATTTCAGCGCAAGCTTAGGATAGTGTGATTTGTCAAATCTTTGACCATTCATGGCTAAACAACCTTGTGGGACGGTAGAGAGTGGGTAAGGGATCGGGATACCAATAAATAAATCATGTAATGCATTAAAATCAGTGGCGTTGGCTTTTTTTCCGATTTCAGCAAGCAACGTCGATTTTAAATTTGCATCACCTTCCAACGCACGGGATAATTCTTCCAACGTGTCCAATGCTGCTGGGGCTGAACCTACCAATGCGGCGATTGCGGTTTTCACAAATTCTGTCGTCGCAATTTGGGTGTTGTTGGTGTTTTGGTTGGCAGTAGGGGCGGTTGGGATGCCGGTGAACGCTGGGCTTGCTTTTGGTGCATAGCCTGTACGGTCTCGGTTGATACCGTCCACTTGGTCTTTTAAATATTTGGTTCGGTTGGCTAGTTGTTTAGCTTGTACGTTAATTACGCCAAGTTCGCCACCTAATACCTTGTCTTGTTTTTCAATGAGATAGACATCATCTTCCCATTGTGGTTGTTCGGTAATTTTCCCCATTTATACTTCTCCAAAAGTAAAGTTTCCGTCAAATTTGATGTTGCCATCCCAACGATGACCGGCCCTTGTAAAATTAAACGCAACCAAATGACAACGTGCAGGGGCATTTTCATTTAAAATCCGCCGCACTTGCTTTGATTCTTCAATAGTAATGGGCTGATGTAACACAATTTTGTATTCTGCCCAGTGCATTCCTTCATGCTCAAAGGTCTCTGAACCATCAAAACTTAGTTCACCATTCCATGTTTTAAGTGATTGGTTTTCTATAATATCCACTTCGCCATAACCCACTGACTTCATCACGCGTCGAATGGCTGAAATTGTTCCTTTATGCTTGTGAACGTGAATGCTATTTAAAATGGCTTGCCGTTTATTCTCTTCACTCCAGTCGTCGTCCCATTCATCAATTGAGAGCGACCAAGCAAGCCACGGCAATAAATTCACGGGGCAATGTTCAGCGCTCCATAAAAGGCGAATTGGTACAGGAATTTCAGAAATGGCAGAAAACGTATTAGATAATTGCTTTTCTAGCTTGCTTGATCCTGTCGGCAATAGATAACTATTCATCTCTACCGCCTAAATTAACTTGAATTTGTGTGCAATATGCCGCTTGGTGTGGCTGTACGATTAAATCATCCATCGGTTTAGTTAGTTTAACGTTCTGTACACCTTCTTGATGTAGTGCGGCATAGATGCCTGAGCGAGTAATATCAATGCCAAGTGAATGTTGTTTATTTACATAACTTGTAATAGCTTGGTTGACATTCCCCATTACAACGCTTTCTAGTACTGATGGATAAAGTGTAATGGTTGCTTGAATTTCATAAGTTAAGATTACTGCACTTTCGACTAATACTGTATCGGTTAGTGGGCGGATATGCTCGGCATTCAACTGTTCTTTTACCGCTTTAATTAAATCTCCGTCTGCTGTTCCTTGTCCTTCTGTTGACAAGATAGCGACCTTTACCGTGCCAGCGGTTGGGCTTGTCACATCAACATCTTTTATTTTTGCCGATGTGGAAAGTGCATGGAATTCATAGCTTGCACGACTGCCAGCTGTGGTTAATCCTTCTAATGACATTTGAATGCGTGTTCGAAAGCGTTCGTCATCTTCATATTTTGCTGTGGTAGGTGGATTGCTTTTTAAATCTTCGGCTTGAATAATTAATCGAGTAACGCCAAATAATGCCCCTAATTGATCTAAATCTGAGCCTGTCGCATAGGCAAGCATTACGGCTTTGGCAGATTCATTAATATTTGTTCTTAGCAAGAGTTCTAGATAAGCATTTTCTTCGAGCAATTTAACTACTGGCTCGCTCTCTAACTGTAAACGAGCTTGCCAATGTTGCCGCATCTCATCACTTTCTTGTAATGACAGAAACTTTTCTTTTCTCTGCGTAAGTAAGGTTTCATAACTGAGTTCCTGCACAACTTTTGGTGCGGGTAGTTTTTTTAAATCAACTAATTCGCTCATTCTTACCGCCTAGCCATACATCATCATAATTGATGACGTTGTTTTGATTTTTTGTTCTGCCCACAATGGAGCAAGTGATGCCGTTATCTGTAAGTTGTGGTTTAAATTGGCTAATCGTCACACGGGGTTCCCATTTGTGCAATGCCATCACCGCACTTGCGGCAAGTTGGAGCAACAAAGCGTGATTCATTGGTCTGTCAATGAGTTCCGGAATACGACTGCCATAATCTCGGCGTTGTAAACGTGAGCCGATTGGCGTCAATAAAATGTCTGCAATTGACTGTTTGATGTGTTCCGTTTCGCTTGTGATTTTCTCGCCTGTAAATCGATTCATTATTCAGGCTCTCCAGTTTTATCTTTACCTTTCGACACATCTTTGTGTTTATGTGTCATCTGACTGATTCCGCCCGCTATCATGTCGCCAGTTGATGTCACTTTTCCATCAATATTTACATTGCCTTTAATGTTGACAGTGGGGCAATCAATATTTATTTGATTCGCGGCTTTGATGTTGGCTGTTTTTATTCCTGTCACAACCAAATCGCTGTTTGTTTGGTTGTAGGTGATTTTTGCGCCATCGGCAAATTCGATCACGTGTTCATCGGCTGAATGGCTTGGGCTGTTTTGTGTGTAAAGCCCTGTGATGATGCACGCTGTTGTCAGTTCACCGCTTGCCGACAAGATGACGCACTGTTCGCCTTGTGTTGGCGGCGACCATGTTTTTGTTGTACCTGATCGCATTGTGATGAATGGGATAAAATCCGTTAATATTTCACCGCACTTTACCCGTGCTTTTGCTTGTGCATGATCGACTTCGGCAATTAAGCCAAAGCGGATGATGCTTTCAATTCTGCGGTTGTTATCGGCTGACATTGGCGGATTTCTACTTGTAATAATTGCCCCTATTTTTGGTGAGTTTGTTTAATTTTGCGAGTGTGGGGGAGTGTGAAAAACTTGGTAACAAAAAAGCAAGTCAGGCGACTTGCTTATTCTGTTCGATCAATGATTGGGTTGGGTTTATCCCATTCGCGTGGGAATGGTTTGTGTTGTGGGGAAAAAGCGATAATCACAATATGTTCATCTGATATTTTTTGATAATGAATTACAGGCCCTGATGTTTCACCGTCCAAATTCATTTTTAGCCCACTCATAGGGCTATATCTAGATCCTTTATTGTAAGGGCCACAGTGATAATGCCATATTTCGTTTTGTTTATAAACTTCTGTATTTGGAATGTCATTGAGATTATCATCAAGCCAAGATGGTTTATTTTTACCGCTTAATCGTTTCCCTTGTTCAATGGATTGCATAAAATCAAAGATAAGCTGCAATTCTTCATCTGACATGGCTTGAATGTCTTTAAAAAAGGGCGTGTTTAAACGCCCTTCTTGAAATTGTTTCGATAACTCAACCTTCATTGGTTATCCTACATCATCACTGCTTTTTTGAAATCATCAAAAGAATCTGATGATTTGTAGGTGTATCCAGCATCTTCAGGTGTACGATAAATGCGTGATAAAACCACTTCATCTGATTCTTGTTTGTATTTTTCCGACTTCATCATATTGCAAAGTGTATGCATTTTATTGCTGAATGATTGTAGCGTTGTTGATAATTCTGGAGATTTATTATTAGCCATAATATTGTTAGCTAGATCATCATATTTGTTAATTTTACTTTCTAGTCTTAGAACGTCATCTAAATCAATATAGCTTAATGATTCTGCCGTGATTGACGCAATAACAAAATCAGTGATAGCAGAAACAGCTGTCACCATATCAATAATCTTTTCTATATCTTGTTGGTTGATTGATTTGTTTTCATTTGTTTGGACACTGAAAATATTAACTGTGTGTGTAGTGTGCCGAACAGGATGATTTATCGCCAATGGTGCAATAAATAACGCAGACATTGCCGCAGTTTTTAATTGCTTAAAAATTGGCGCAAAACTTTCAAAAATAGGATTTAATGATAGATTTGTCATAAGTCACCAAAGAATAAAAGTTTGCGAAGTTTACAACTTTTTAAAGAAATATAAAACTATTTTCTACAATGTGCAACAAAAAAGGGCTTTCGCCCTTTTATTTTTTATGCCCGATCTGTCATTCGACTTCTTGCCCTTGCTTGTTGTTGTCGGTTGATTCGTTCAAGCTCGGCGGCAACAAGTTGGGCGATTTGTCGTTCATTTTGCCCTGCCTGTGCATTTATGGTGATATTGACCGCCATGGGTTGCATGGTTTGGCTGATGCTTGGACGTGCTGAAATTGGCGGTCGGCTATCCACCTGAATTGGTGCAGCTGTGGCAAGTCCGATACCTAACCCGCCCGCAATTAAGGCTTGTTTTCCGTAATTTAAGGCGTTCAGCGTAGCGATGCCAAGACGGTTTGTGGCTTCTTTTGTCATGACATATTCACCACCGTGAACAATGCCCATCGGTTGGTATTTGCCGCCATTTCCGGTGTAACCGCCTGTTGCGTATTCTGGAATATCTGCCATTGCCGCCATGGTTTGGCCAAGCACGCCATTTCCAAACGCGGCTTTCATGGTTTCTTCTTTTAATGCTTTGGCTTTTTGATTTTGCTCATTGATTTTAGGTAGATTATCAATCAACCACTTCACGCCATCAATTAATAGTTGGAGTGGTTTTAATGCTAAATCAATGCCAAAAGCGACCCATTCCCCAAATTGTTTACCAGCGCTTGCAGCGGCATCTAAATCTTCTTTTGTGCTTTGGATTGGCGAAAGAAGATTTGTAAACCAGTTAAATACACTTTCAATCCATCCGACAAACGGTTTGAATTTGTCGATGACTGGCTGTAATCCTGATTGCAAGCCATTTAAGAACCCGCTGAAAAAGGATTTTACTTTTTCCCAGTTTTTATAAATATAAATTCCTGCGCCAACTACTGCAGCAACCACTACACCAATAGGGGAGAGCAAAAATGAGATGGATGAACTTAATCCGATAAAAATCATTCTCACAGGCATTGTCCATGCTTTCAATGCACCTAATAATACTTTTAGTGTATTTAGTTTAGTGATTTTTCCTAGAAGACCTGTTAGGGTTGTTTGTGCTGATGAAAAAACATTTGACCACCCACGGAATGAGAGTAAATTTTTATTAGATGCGATTGCTGCCTTTGTCGTGTAATTAAAGCTTTTTGCAAGCAGTGTATTTAGCCCGGTGAGTTTCCCGAATCCAAGTGCAACCCGTGCCATGGGATATAAAACAAAGCTTAATGCAAGACTTAGCGCACCAAATGCAGTAAGTGTTGTCCCTAATGCTGATGCGACAAGTAAAATTTTTCTAGCAAGTTCTGGGTTTGTTTCAATCCAAGCCTTAAATTTATCAACTACACCGCCCAACTTATCTAAGATGTTGTGTAAGGTTGGGGCGAGTGTGCCGCCAATTGCCGTTTTCAAGTTAAATAAGCGGTTTGTGAAAATTTGAGTTGATGCAGACAAAGCTTTCATTCTTGTGTCAAATTCACGCCCCATTGATCCTTTTGCTGCTTCGCTATTTGCCAGTTCAATTTGTCTGCGCCATTCTTCTGTATTTGCCACAAGTTTTGAGATGGTTTTAATATGTGGAATGCCGACAAGACCTTTCATTACATCGCTTTTTGCATCATCGTCCAATCCCTTAATTTTATTGACGATAAGCATTAATGTGCTTTGTGCATCTTTTGCCATTCCTTTTGCTATTTTTTGTGGATTTAATTTGAGTTTTTTCAATGCGCCATCAACTTCTTCGTGATTTCCGGCCACACCTAATCGAGTAAAAATAGTTGTAACAGCGGTGGCACTATCTTCTTCTTCCGCCCCCAATGTCTGCAAGGTAGAACCCAAGGCCGCCATATTTTTATCGGTAATTTTAGCTATGGCAGCGATACCAGCAACACGGTTCATATAGCCGATGATACCTGTCCCTTTGGATATGGCGTTATCATCTAAGTAGTTGATTGTGTCAGCAAGCTCTTTTGTTTGTTTTTGCGTTAGGTTGAAGTTTTTGCTCACTTTTCCAAATGACTCAACCAATTCATCTGGATTTTTGGCATCAAATGCGATTGCCATTTGTGTATTCAATCTTACAAAATCTTCAAGTTCATCTTTTGCAATGTCCATTCGTGCTGCACTTTCAATCATGTTGGCAATTTGCACGGTTGTGAGCGGCAATTCTTTTGATAGGTCATGAATTTTGATTTTCCATTGGTCAAATTCTTGCGTAAAGTTCCCTGATTTATCTTTTAATCCATCGACCTGACGAGCGACGCCGATCATGGCATCTTCAAAAGTCATAAAATCTTTTGTGACGTTGGCGATTGGCGCAGTAATTGTCGCACCTGCCGCCATGGATTGCGCACCAATAATTTGAGCTTTCCCGCTAATATCTTTTAATTTTTCAACTTGTCCACGATAGCGATTATAGGCCTCTTGTTTGGCGTTCAGTTTCTTCAACGCTTCTTCTTGGTGTTTGATTTGATCTGTTGCCGCTTTCGTATTTCTTTGTAAGTTTCGCTGATTTTGAGCTAATTTTTCAGCTGAAATACCAGCTTGCGATAAGGCTAGTTTTGCCTGTTGTAATTTATTTGATGCGGCAACTTGTTCTTGTTTGAGTTTTTTTACTGCACCTCTAGCTTTTTCAACTTCTTTTTTAAATCCTTCAGTTGGATTTTTGGCATTTTTTAAATATTGAGAATAAGACGCCGCTTTTTGTTTTGCCGCAGACAGTTCGTTATTTAAAGATGATAATTTTGCTTTCAACGGATTGATCGTTGAAGCATATTGTTTCATAGCTTCTGCATGCTGTTTGTTTTGTTGTGCTAGTTGTCGTTGTGCATTTTTGTTTTCACGCAACTTCGCGGACAATTCCCGAACACTTTTGGAGGCGTTCCGAACTGGCGCTGACATTTTATCAATGGCATTTAACAAAACAGATAATTGTAAATTATTCATAAAAACTCACTATTTTTATTGACAAATTATTTTTCTATGTTTAATAATTAAACAAAACAAACTAACAGGAGAATATATGTCGCTTATACTTGCATTAATTGGCATTCCGTTATTCATTGGATTAGGTTTGTTTTTTACTGGCTGCCTAACTTTTGCTGCTATTTCTGCTGTGTTTAGTATGGCAACCGTGGCATTTGTTCCTATTATCTCGTTGATTTTTGTTCTTTGGCTTATCACTGATAGCGTTATTTTATCTATATTGTTTACCCTTATTTTCGGGCTAATTGTTTTGGCTGCAAACAATACCAAAACAAATATTTAACTACATAGGTTACATAGATAATTGCGCTAAAACTAAATCTTCAATCACATCTAAATCGCTTTGGCTAAAGCCTAATAATTCACGCTGTGCATACCGCACTTTGAAATCTTTTGTTTTTGAAGGACTGCTCATTAATCCGTATTGATGCACTTTGGCGATCATTGCACTTGACCCATTGAACCCGACCGACACTTCATTGGCATTGCTTTGAATTTTGAAATATCTTGCCGTTCTTAACTTCGCAAACATGGCTTTTCGTTTAATTCTGCCTTTCTTTTTGCCAAATTCTTTTCTTGGTTTTCTTGGCTCAAATGCTGTGCCGTCTGGGTTTTCTTGACGTGCGATGCGGGCTTGTTGATTTTTTCGTAAAGCTTGCCCAATGTTTCTGGCCAACTGACGGCGGGCTTGCGGTGAGAGATTATTAATCAGTGCGGTTAGTTTCGCTTGGACTTCTTCCACCGTTGCCATTATTCACCGCCTTTGAAAATCAAATGTTCATCGTCTATTTTTTCAAGATAAACTTTCAACGTGTTTAATGTTTCCCATTCCGGTGCGGTTGGTTCTGTGGCGTAAGTCATCTGCACGTTTTCGCCCACTTGTTTTGCCACAACTCGTTCGGTAAGTTGGATTTCAAACGACACGTCCGCCGTGTTGTTATTGTTGTAATCCAGTTGAAATTTAAAGGCGTTTTCACGTCGTTGCGGATTTTCGAATAGTTCAGGTTGGTTTTTCCGTAAATACGCATTAATCGGCACGATGAGGCTTGCAATATCAAAGGCAAAATCGGTGATAATGATGTTGAGCGTGTAACGATACTCAAAACTTAGTGAAGTGCTACCTGTTGCAACAACTTGACCGCCGTCAACATAAAGCTGTAAGCGGTCAGGATTTTTCACAAAGTCTTGGTGACTTTGTTCAAGGATTTTTCGCAGTTGGTTTGGCTTTTTCATTTTCTGAAATTCCGTTGTTGCATTTCATATTTCTGCTGACAATCCACGCAACGCGTTACGCCTTGAATTAATTGGCGGCGTTTTTCAGGGATGGGGATGTCGCAATCTTCACAATAAAGGCGACTTACTGCTTTAAAAGTGCGGTGTTTTTTTAGGGCGATTTCACGTTGCATTTCTTCGAGCTGTTGCGCACGGTCAAATTGATCGGTCATTGTTTTTCCTGTTTATTAAATTCATCAATGCATTTCTTCAATGCTTGATTTTCAACAATGCATACTCTTAGCTTTTGTTGGCTTTGTAGATAAGCGTTAGCCAAATCTCCGTTGGTTTTAATTGTGGCGGCAAATGGCGTACATTCAGCAACTTGCGGGCATAGAATTGGCTGTTTAATGATTTTCGGAGTTGTTGAACACGCCGCTAACATCATCAGGGATAAAAGTATCAGCCCAATCTTGGTGTTTTTTAAGTGCATTTTTTAAATCCTGTGTTTGCTTGGTTTGAGAGATTTTTAATTGATTAACGGCTTCCGTGAGTGCTTTTTGTTGCTCGTTGAATTTATCCACGCTTTCATTTAAAGCAACGTAAGACGCTTCCCATTGTTGTTTTAATTGTTCTTCTTTTGCTGCTTCGGCTCGCCAATGGTTTGCCTGCCACCCTTGAAACAGGATGATCGCCACAAGCATGAGCGGGCCAACCAATAAAATGTATTTTTCTTTTTTTGTTAAGAACCCAAACATAATGCTTTCTCCTTTTGTCGTCTTTCGATTAAGCCTTTAAGTGGAACGCCGTTTGCATAAATCCATCGTTCAAATTGACCGCACATAGCTTTGCTGTATCCTTTCCGTGCCATTTTAAAAAGCGTGCTGTTTTTTAAGTTCCCGCACCCTGCATTAAAGGTAATTGACACTAAGGCATCAAATGCACCTTGCGGCATTGCTTGACCGTTTGCATACGTATTCACGCATTTTTCGGCTTGTTTTATTCCCTTTGTAAAGGCATTTGCAATTTCTTCATCTGTATAGACTTTATGTGGAATGACTTTTTCTACTGCGTCAGTTGTTCCTAGCCCGAATGTTAATACATCAGCAGGGCAGTTATATGGCACTCGTTGACAGCCTTCGGCATTGCCAGTTAATAGCAAGCCTTTTTGTGATGTTCTAATTTCATTCCCGTGTAAAGAGAGTGCCAATCCTACAATCGCCACTACACTGCAGGCATATTTTGCGGATCGTTTAATCATGGTGATGGTTCCGTTGGTTTAATTCTTTTTCTTTTAATTCAAAATCTTTTTTCTTGTAATACCAATTTACAAGGAATGTTGCGACGCCGATCACAATACCTGTTACTGATGCCACGTCAGCCCAATTTACATTTGAAAACATATCCGCAATGCGTCCGATGAAGAAGGCAAATAATCCTGATATGTAAGATGCTCTTGATGGTGTGTCGTGCATATCAGCTCCAAAGTTGTATAGTGTCACTTGCCACGCTGATCTTTTCCGTGTCAGTTTCTGGCAATATTACTGGTGTTCCGATTGGAATGACGGGTTTATCCATTAAGTGCGGATTTAATTCGCACGCAATTTCTAAAAGCCCTTCACTGCGGCCAAAATAGCGATAAAGAATGGCGTCCAAGTTGTCATTTTGTTGTGCGTAAACTTCCATTAAATTAACTCCGCATCGACCCGTTTTTTGCCGATGATGTCGCTAATAGCAAAG
The DNA here is from genome assembly GCF_001053575.1 of Parahaemophilus parainfluenzae. Taxonomy (GTDB): domain Bacteria; phylum Pseudomonadota; class Gammaproteobacteria; order Enterobacterales; family Pasteurellaceae; genus Haemophilus_D; species Haemophilus_D parainfluenzae_S. The sequence goes on from NZ_JVSL01000011.1 coordinate 13,010, forward strand.
CGTGCATCTCGTCTTAATTCGTTGATGCTGTCTTTGAGTAAATCCATTTTCTTTTCGCCATCATTGGTGCTGTCATAGCTTGCGTAACGCTCGTAAAGGTTAGCCAATGCCAAACAGTTCACTGCACGTTTATAGCGATAAATCAACACGCTTTCACCGTTGATTGATGGTGCGGGGATTTGTTCAAGGAAGTGATGTTCGCTTTGTGCTTTGAATATGGACAATTCATCATTCACACTGGCGATGGCTTCAATCAAGGCATCTTGCAAGCGTTGTTCGGTGACTGTGCCGTCTGCACGATATTGATTGCGAAAAGCAGAAAGAGAAATGTCAGGGAAAAAATCATCGTTTCGAATAATATCTTCGCCTGTTCCGTAATCTTCCAGTTGTTTTTGCACTGCGCCCATCTCATAGTCAGGGGCAAGTTTTACTGATAGAGATCCGTCGCTCATGTTTTCCCTTATAAAAAAAGTCGGGTGAGGATTAAATTAAGCACGGCCAAAAATCCGTCAGAATTTGACCGCACTTTTAATCCGCCCGACGGGTGCGTGGTTTGCTCGTTATCAAATCCGATTATTCATCGGCTTTGCTTAATTTTTTGCGTAATTTTTTAATGTCGCCTTTTACGCCCACTTTCTGATCTAAACCTAAAGCACGTTCAAGATATTGCAAGGCTTGTTCAGGGTTCTTTTCAACCAATAACAAGCCTAATTCGCGTAACAATCGCGCACGGCTTTCATCTGGCATGTCACATTCAGCGGTGATGCGTTGTACTTGCTCTAAGTACGACACTTCGAATGGCTGATTGGCGGCTTGTGCGGTTTTTGCTTGGTCGGCAAATTCTTCTGCCAACACGGTGCCAAGTGTTCGGGTAAATGGCTCGGGCAAGCGTAAATCATGAAATACGGCATAATCTGCAATCTGTAAGGCGAGATGATATTCGCCACAGTCAATCGCCCACACGCACCATGTCATCAAGACGTTATCTTGTTTTCCTGTTCCGGCAGATAACGCCCCTGTAATCCATGGCAGATAGTCAGGCAAAATTTGCTTTTTAAATGCGGCTTTGCGTTCTGTCGATTGGATGTTTTTCAAATCCTTTCGATGTCGCGCAAGAATACGGCACATTTTTTCGTATTCCGTGAAGTCGCTTAGATCTTCGGTTTCTGCCGCATTAGCGATAGCGGCAGAAACTTCAAGAAAGTGACGTTTAGTTGGTCGCATTATGATTACGCGTGAGTTGGTGCATCAAGAACGGTGATATTCTTCGCCATCGCCACTGCTTCGTAGTTTTCAACTACATAAGCTTCATTGGATGACAAGTAATCTTCCACACGGTTGCGTTCCGGCACGTCTTTTAAGTGACGACGCATGCGCTCTTCTTGCACATAGATTGACAAGTTGTCGAGTGATGTCACCAATACAGTGCCTTTCGGGAAGTATGGCACGGTTACGGCTTGTAAACCGCCAACACGTTTTTGGCTGATTACAGCATCACCTGCCGCTTGTTCGCTTGGTTTTGATTGGTTGATAAGCGGGAAGTATTTGTCCGCTAATAAGTCGCTACCCATAATCGCCACAAGTTTTGTGTCGTCACGGTATTGGTCAGGGATGAAATCTTCTTTTAATGCAAAAACTAATGCATCAAGATTTTTATATTCTTTACTTTCACCGATTTCGATTTTGCCTGTGCCGCTTTTCGCTTCCTTCATCACACGTTGAGTGGCTTTTTCTTCGATTTGAACTAACCAACCTTTGTTCACGTCTTGCAACAATGGATTTGTTGCACGGTTGGTTGTCGCAGCCACGCTTGTGCCGTTCCAACCGATCATAATACGGTCTAATGCAATGCGCTCTGCTTTAAGTTTGCCAACTCGTGCCGCAAAGTCAGGGAATTTTGCCCAACTGTCTAACGTTGCATAGTTTAAATGCGTGTCAAAGTTGGTTTGTTCGCAAGAATATAAGTTTTCTTGTAAGTTGTGGATGTCCGTGGTTTCACGTGCTTTGGTGTTGGTATCTGTGCGACTTGCAACTGGTGAAAGCACGCCCAAACGCAATGCAGAACCTTTCATTTCAGTAACTGGCACCACATTGATGCGTTTTAAGAAATCGGAACTTTCAAGCACTGCGTTTTCTAGTTTTTGTTGCATTGTAGGAGTAACGGTAAATTGTCCGCCATTCGCAACGAATGCCACATCTTCGCCGTTATCTTGTGCAACGCCTGCAATGTAAGCTTGGAATTTTTGTTGAGTAAATTTATTCATTTGGTTTTTTCCTAAGATAAATTAAAAGAAGCGGCCGTCAGTTTCAGGTTCTTCACCATAAACTAATGGGCGGGAGTTTTCGGCTTGTGCCGGCTTTTGTTTGAGTTCTTCAAACGTGGCATGGATTTCTTCATTGCTCGCTTTCATTTCTTCAATTTCGGCTTGTTGATTTGCAAAATCGCCGTGAAGTGCGGTCAATTTTTCCAAGATTTCCTTTTGTTGTTCGGCTAAAAGCTCAATGGCACTGGATTGGTCTGAAAAGCGTTCATCATCCGATTTTTCTTTTTTCGCAAATAACGCTTTGATTTTTGCAAATACAGATTGATGTTCATCTCCATTCCAACCTTCGAAATCTAATTCTGTTTCAATGGCGGCTGAGAAGATGTTATCTGCTTTTAACTTGCGGGCATTTAAGCCATTGTGTGAGAAACTTAACATTTCTGTGCCTAAGCTTGCCGGATTATCCGTAACGGCTAAACCGACTAAGTATGCCTTACCTGTGTCTGCAAAATTGGTGTCAATTTCAACGGACGTGTAAACCTTTTGCCCGTCTTTGTTTAAGGCAATGAGTGCGTCAGTTGGTTGAAGTTCGGCTAAAAGCTGTAATTTGCCATCTTCACGTTCTTCTGCTTTCACGGCTAAGACGTCACCAAAGCAGTGAGCATTGGCAAGTTCAGGGAGATAGATAGAAAATTTGATGTGATCAAGGTTGATGCGTGCGCCGTAGGTGTTTTTCGGATCGTAACTTTCGGCCATTTCTTCAATCCAGTTGCGCTGAATTGTGCGGCCGTCAGTTGTTGCACCTTCGGTTGCGACAATGACCCATTTAGATTTTTTTGCCATTGGTTGTCCTTTCTGTGGTTGGTTTGGCTCAAAGATTGCCATTATTCTGAAAGGTTTAATTTTGGCGGTCTATGGGTTGTTTTTGTTGCTTTTCTGTTCACAGGTTAGCTGTAAAGACTAACGGCAAGCCCCTTTCTATTATGCGGTTGTAAATTGAAAGGATGATGAATGGACGAACAAGTTATCAATCAAGCTTCGCCCGATGTAACGGCGGAAATAAAACGAAAAGCACAACAGATGTATTTTAGTGGTTATAAAATCGCTGAAATTGCTCGTCAGCTTGATATTGCTGCGTCCACGATTTCAAGTTGGAAAGATCGCGAAAAATGGGATGATGTCGCCCCCGTTGGGCGTGTTGAATTAGCCCTTGAAACAAGATTGAATTTGCTGATTGCCAAAGAAGAAAAAAGCGGGGCAGACTATAAAGAAATTGATTTACTCGGTCGCCAAATGGAACGCATGGCGAGAGTGAAAAAATATTCTTTTGGTGATGGTAATGAAGTTGATTTAAATCCAAAACTTGCTAATCGAAACAAAGGCGAACGGAAGAAAGCAGAACAAAATGCCATTGATCAGGAACAAGAAGAATTGTTGATCAATGGCTTTCTTGATGGGATGTTTAATTATCAGCGTGTTTGGCATAAAGCGAAAGAAAATCGGATTAGGAATATTTTAAAAAGCCGCCAAATCGGGGCGACTTACTATTTCGCCCATGAAGCCTTTATTGACGCATTGACAACTGGACACAATCAAATCTTTTTGTCTGCCAGTAAAAAACAGGCGTTACAATTCCGCTCTTACATTGTGAACTATGCCAAGCAAACCGCGGACGTGGATTTAAAAGGCGAAACCATCAAATTGCCAAATGGGGCAGAATTGATCTTTCTTGGTACGAACTCTGCCACGGCTCAATCGTATCACGGCAATTTATATTTTGATGAAGTGTTTTGGGTTCCTAAATTTGATGTGATGCGTAAAGTGGCATCCGGTATGGCAGCACAAAAAATGTATCGCCAAACGTATTTTTCAACGCCGACCACGATTGCACATCCTGCTTATGCTTTTTTCTCTGGAAAAGCATTTAATAAAAATCGTGCCAAGGCGGACAAAGTTGAAATTGACATTTCGCACGAGAATTTAAAAAGCGGAAAACTTTGTGCTGACAGACAATGGAAGCAGATTGTGAGCATTTATGATGCGATGGAAGGCGGGTGCAACCTATTCAATATTGACGACCTGATCGCAGAAAACAGCAAAGAAGAATTTGAACAGTTGTTTTTATGCCAGTTTGCGGATGATAACACGTCGGCGTTTAAATTTGCCGACTTGCAACTTTGCCAAGTGGACAGCTTAGAAGAATGGCACGATTACAAGCCATTTTATCAACGCCCATTCGGTAATCGTGAAGTGTGGTTAGGTTATGACCCAGCCTTTACTGGCGACCGTGCAGCGTTGGCGATTATTGCTCCGCCTAAAGTGGAAGGCGGTGATTATCGTGTTTTGCATTGGCAAACATTTCACGGCATGGATTATGAAGCACAAGCGAGCAGAATTAAAAGTTTCTGTGATGATTACAATGTCACCCGCATTGTGATTGATAAAACTGGGATGGGTTCTGGCGTATTCCAAGAAGTAAAAAAATTCTATCCAATGGCAATCGGGCTTGATTACAACGCCGATTTAAAAAATGAGATGGTATTAAAAACGCAAAACTTAATTCAGAAACGCCGCCTTAAATTTGATGGTAACGAAATCATCACCAGTTTTATGACAGTCAAAAAACGTATTACCGGAACAGGGAAGATTACTTATGTATCTGACCGTTCAGAAGATGCAAGCCACGGCGACTTATCATGGGCAATTATGAACTGCATTTTAAATGTGCCTTATGGTTTAAACGGCGATGTGTCAAGTAACCAACCAACCATTTTCACTTTTGAATAGGATTACCAAATGAGCAAAAAAACAAAAAAATCAACCGCACTTTCTACGGGGAATCAAGCACAGGCGTTCAGCTTTGGTGAACCTATTCCCGTGCTTGACCGTGCAGAAGTATTGAATTATTTCGAAAGCGTGTTGATGTATGAGAAATATTACAACCCGCCAATTAATTTAAGTTATCTTGCCAAAGCCTTAAATGCATCTGCACATCATAACAGTGCGATCACGGTGAAGAAAAATATTTTGCTTTCTACCTGTAAAACGACCGCACTTTTACCACGCACACAGCTAGAAAAACTGGTGCAAGATTATTTAGTGTTTGGTAATGCTTACATTGAAAAAGTTGAAAACACATTCGGCAAAGTGATTGCATTGAAATCGCCCCTTGCAAAATATATGCGTGTTGGTGTGAAGAAAGGTATTTTTTATCAGATTGTGAATGGCTTTGATGAATATGAATTCCCGAAAGATGCAGTGTTTAATCTGATCAACCCTGATGTTAATCAAGAGATTTATGGCGTGCCGGAATATTTAGCTGCATTACAATCAGCTTTCTTGAATGAAAGTGCGACATTGTTCCGTCGCAAATATTATTTGAACGGTGCGCATGCGGGTTCGATTATCTATATGACGGACCCAACGCAAAACAAAGACGACATTGAAGCAATCAAAACACAAATCCGTCAAACAAAAGGCACTGGCAACTTTAAGAATTTATTCGTGTATATTCCAAACGGCAAGAAAGACGGAATGCAAGTCATTCCATTGTCTGATGCAGTGGCGAAAGATGATTTCTTAAATATTAAAAATGCAAGCCGTGATGATGTATTGGCGGCCCATCGTGTGCCACCGCAATTAATGGGAATTGTGCCTAATAACACAGGCGGTTTTGGTGACGTAGAGAAAGCAACGCGAGTATTTTTTATCAATGAGATTATCCCATTGCAAGAACGCTTGAAAGAGATTAATAGTTGGGTAGGGGAAGAAGTGATCACGTTTACCGAATACAAATTACTACAATAGATCCTTTCAAAATAAACAGCCCGCAGAAATGCGGGTTTTTTATTGCGCAAGAACTGTTTTTGTCTTGTATAGTATTAGTATTTCCCAAGTTTATTATATCAAATCAATCAATAAAACAAACTTTAAAGCCATGTTTTAACCCGATTTTTCGCCCAAATGCACGCATGAAAAATCGCAGTCAAACCCTCGCCACGCCTGCGCAGTAAATGTGTATGTTTCAACGCAAATTTAGATCCTTTATAAAGCCTTTTCAGATCTACCACCTTTCAGATCCTTTTAATCAGATCCTTTAACGCAAAATAACGCAAGCAATTGCAAAATTTGGTGTTATAATCTCGGCAAAATTAGGCTAAATAACGTCTGAATTGGCGTCCTGTTTTTTATTGTAGTAAGCTTGGTAGTAAGCTATTTTTAACTATTAAATATTTCCTTTAAAAACAAAGTGATATTTATCTAGATCAGTTTTCGCCAGCTCCACCACAAAATAAACCTATCAAGTCCTATGAAAGACTTTAAAGCCTTGAAAATAATGACTTCAAGGCTTTTTTATTGCGCTTTTAACTTCTATCAAACTCTCGAATTTGAGTAGTACGTTTAATAGTTGGCGCTTATTGATTGGTTAAATTGTTGCATTAGTAAAGTGCTTAGTAATCGGTAAATTATTAGTTAAAGGAGAAAAAATGAATATTTTATTACTAGACGGTGGTAAAGATTTCGGACATTCACATGGTGAGTTAAATCACACACTTCACAAAAAAGCGAAAGAAATTTTGACCGCACTTGGACACAATATAAAAGAAACCGTGATTGATGCCGGCTATGATGTTGAAGCAGAAGTTGAAAAATTTGTTTGGATGGATGCTGTGATTTGGCAGATGCCAGGTTGGTGGATGCACGAACCTTGGACAGTGAAAAAATACATAGACGAAGTATTAACCGCTGGACACGGCAAGCTTTACCACAGTGATGGCCGTCATCGTGTCAATCCGACAGAAGGCTACGGCACAGGTGGCTTATTACAAGGTAAAAAACACATGCTTTCGCTTACGTGGAATGCGCCTATTGAAGCGTTTACCCGTGAAGGCGACTTCTTCGAAGGCAAAGGCGTGGATGCGTTATACATGCACTTTCACAAACTCAATGAGTTCATCGGTTTGACCCGTCTGCCGACATTCTTATGTAACGATGTGATTAAAAATCCACAAGTAGAACAATACTTAGCAGACTACCAAGCACATTTGGAAAAAGTATTCGGTTAATTACAAAAATACGTTGAAATTTGACCGCACTTTATCATTTAAAAACCGTCTGAAACGATGATCTGCACCCCAAAAGTTAGAAGGTTAGTCTAACTTTTGGGGTGCAGATCAGTTATTTATCCATCTATTTTTTCTTCGATCCACTGAAAAATACGATAAAGTATTGGTACAATATTGCACATAGTTTACATTGGAGTAACAAAAATTATGTATCAATATTGTGATTTAGATGATAGTCGTTTTGAAAATCTTGTAGTGGCCATTTGTAAAAAAATTCTTGGTGAAGGAACACAAGGATTTTCTGTTGGGACTGATGGTGGTAAAGATGGGGAATTCTGCGGTAAAGCAAATTCTTATCCTAGCGAGCAAGAACCTTGGGAAGGACTCACCATCATTCAAGCAAAACACACTCAAGGTATTAATAAACATTTTACGGATCCTGACTTTTATAGTGAAAATAGTGAGAGTAATGTTCTTGCAAAAGAAGTTATAAAAATCAAGAAAATGGTAGAAAATAATAATATTGATCATTATATGCTTTTTTCCAACCGTAGTTTAACAGGAGGGGCTAAGCCCAAAATTATAGAATATATAGCTAAAAATACGGGATTAAATAGTTATGATATCGGGATATTCGGTATTGATGATTTAAATTACTATTTAGATTGCTACCCACATATCGTTAATATGAGAAGCATTAATTTAGAGCCACTGAATATTGCCCCAACAATAAATCTTAATGAACTTTCTGAAGTGATTGGTCAATTCTCTAAGGTATTTGAAGATGAAAACGTACAAAAAGAATTACTACCAACAATCAGAACAAGTTATAAAGAAAAAAATAAATTAAACAACTTAAGAGATGAGACTGCAAAAGAATTAGAAAAATTGTACATGAAGTATATCTTTCAGATTGACCAGTTCTTAAAAGATCCACAGAATTATCAGGTGTTAAAATCTTATCAAGAATCGATTGAAGAATTTCAGTTGCAGTATATTATTCCTAAGCAAATAGAATTAGACTATTTTGATTGTATATACAATGAGTTAGTGTCCTACTTAACAAGTAGAGATTATGTGTTATCTAAAAATAGGAGACTTACTAGAATGATGGTTTTTTATATGTATTGGAACTGTGATATAGGAAAATCAAATGATAATTCGTCCGAGTAAACATAATGACCCTGATAAAACCTTGATTTATGCTACTTTTCTAATTCTAAAGAAACTTAAGAATAAAAAAATTATGCCTTATGAAGAATTATTAAGTTTTATAAAAAAAGAAATAGTTAGTGGGGAATATTTATTTCTACCAGCATTGAGTTTTCTATTTTTACTTGGCTTGATTGATTATCAAGCAAAAACAGACATGATTGAATATATTGAGCAGAAACAATGAAAATTTCTAAACTATATAGTAATCTTTCAAAGAAATTTAATGAGATTATATTTAACGAAAGACTAAATTTCATTTATGGTGATGTAAAACACCCTAAAAATCATGATTTGGATTCCCATAATTTAGGGAAGACTACACTTGCTCGTCTTTTAGATTTTATGTTCTTAGCTAGGAAACATAAAGAACACTTTCTATTTAAAAACGAAGAGGTTTTTGAAGGTTTTATCTTTTTCCTAGAGCTTAAATTAAGCTCAGGAAAATATTTAACTATAAAAAGAGGAGTTAAGAGTAATACAAAAATTAGCTTTTTATTACATGACGAACCAAATCAAGATTTTAGTTCTTTGCCTGAAGTAAAATGGGATTACTACGAATTATCTTTTGATAAAGCAAAAGACTATTTAGATGGAAAATTAAATTTTACAGCAATAAAAAGTTGGGATTATCGTAAGTTGATTGGCTATCTTATTCGTACTCAAGATGATTTTCATCAAGTATTTCAACTCCAAAAATATCGTGGCGGCAAAGATATTGATTGGAAGCCTTATATGGCTGATCTATTAGGTTTTAATGGAGAGCTTGCAAAACAACGTTACCAACTTGATAAACAAGTATCTGATTTAGAAAATAAAATCAAGGAACAAAAAATAGATGAAAAATCTGCACTTGAAGCTTTAAGTAAAACAGATGGTCGTTTGTTACTTAGGAATAATGAGCTTACTCAATTAACTGGTCTTGTTGAAAAATTTAATTTCCGTGAAATTGATAATAAATCTATCGAAAGACTAGTTTCTGAAATTGATGATAAAATAGCGTCTTTGAATATGAAAGAATATTCCATAAAAAATAACATTTATCATCTAGAACAATCATTTTCTAATAGTAAAATAAAATTTAACCCTGATGATGTGGAAAATTTATTTAACGAAGTTCAGATACTGTTTCCAGAACAAGTTAAGAGAGATTTTGAACAATTAATTGACTTTAATAATGCAATCACAAAAGAGAGAAACTCTTATCTAAAACAAGAGCTACAGGAAAATCAATCTGAACTCATAAAAATTCAGGAAGAATTGACTAAACTAAATGATGAGAGAGCAAAGCAGCTTGAGTTTTTGCAAGAAAGTGAACTAATAAATAAGTTTAGAAAATCTAATCGTCAAATTTCTATTGTTCAGGCCGAAATAATTGATTTAGAAAAACAAAAAGAAAATATTCAAAAAGTATTAGAGTTGCAGAAACAAAAAAGAGATTTACAGCTTGCCTTGAATGATATTCAAGATAGAATGGTATTAAATGTTTCTCAAGTCAATAATAGTACTGAAAGCGTATTTTCAAAGATTCGAATTTATTTTAATGAGATAATTAATGCTGTCTTAAAAAAAGATGGAGAGCTATTCGTTTCATTAAATGATAATAGTAATTTTGAGTTTAAAGCAGAATATCAAGAATCTGGGAAAAACACTAATGAAAGTCAAGGTAATACATATAGAAAATTTCTATGTATTGCTTTTGATTTGGCAGTTGTTAGAGCTTATCTTGATAAGGAATTTCCTAAATTTATTTATATTGATGGTGTTTTTGATGGTTTGGATGATCGTAAAAAAGAGTTGCTCCTAAAAGTATTGAGAGAATATAGTAATTTAGGAATTCAAATTATTGCGACAACAATTAATTCAGAAACACAAGGCATGGAAACATCAATTATGGAAAATGAAATTGTTCTAACACTACATGATGATGGGCAAGACGGTAGACTATTTAAAATGCCTATTTGGTAACTTCAATTTGTAAAAATGTCGTCTGAAATGGATCTTTCAGACGACATTTTTCTATTTATTTCAGCAGTTAAATTTTTTAGTTTTTGCAAAATAGCTGGAAAAATGGCCGTTTGTACGTCATCTGTAAAGAAAATAGTGCGATAGGGTACGTCTTACCAAATTCATCAAGGAACCACATGAAAAATCGCTTTGAAACCCTAAAATTTTCTGCTCACTGGCGGAAACCTTACAATTTAAAGAAACTGCCAATCGCTTAGCTGTTTCGCCACCCGTTATTACACGAATCATTGCTGAATTAGAAGATTATTTAGGTGAACCACTTTTTCAACGCAACACGAGACAGGTTAGGCTGACCGATTTTGGCGAGCAATTTTTACCTGAAGCGCAAGCTTTATTAGCACAAAGCGAACGCTTATTTATTTCCAGAAAACAACGTCAAGAAAATGACATGACAGGTTTAGTACGCATTACCGTGCCGAGCTGGCGAATAAATGATAGTGTTCTGTCGCAATTATTGACCGCACTTGCACCTTATCCTGAGCTGATTATTGATTGGCGTGACGATATGAGCAAACTTGATGCCGTAACGCACCGTGTTGATATCGGTCTGCGCATCGGTTTGCAACCAGACGAAAATTTATTGTTAAAAAAATCGCCGATATTGGCGATGTATTAGTCGCTTCACCGGAGCTCATAGCACAACTAGGCAAACCCACTTCATTAGATGATTTGGCAGAACGCTATCCTTTTGCCGGACAAATCAACCTCAGCACAGGGCGAGCATGGCATTTCCTGATTAACAGTGAGCAAGTCTTAAACCCCCGTCGAATCAATTTTTTAAGTACAGATTTATACAGCTATTTACAGGCAGTATTGCAAGGGAAATCAGCAGGAATGTTGAGTGATTTCTTATGTGAGCCTTATCTAAAATCCGAGCAGCTTGTTCGCTTGTTTCCTGAAGTGGAGATTCAAAAATGGCAACTGTTTTTATACCGTCCATATGAAACCGTTACGCCACCAAGGGTATTGAAAGTCTTTGAAATTCTGGAAGGAATTTTGAAAAAGGAATTTGAGAGATAATCAAGCGGTCTAATTTTGAATTGAATTTGCAAAAATGCTTTGAAATCTGACCGCACTTTAAAATAAAAAGATTTAAATATCCTCAATTTGAAACTGCTTACGCCAGCGATTCGGTGAAATTTTATGTTTCTTCAAGAAGTGCTGACGCAAGGCGGTATCACTATGAAATCCACTTTGTTCTGCAATGTCAGTAATAGATAAATCTGTGCTTTCCAAAAGCTCTCTTGCTCGCTGTAGCCTTGCTTCAATTAACCATTGATTTAATGACATTCCGGTTGCTTTGCGAAAATGTCGGGTGAAAGTGCTACGGCTCATTGACAAACGTTCTGCAAGACTATCAGTCGAATGAAGTGCGGTCAGATTTTCATTTAAATAAGCAAGCAACGCATTGATATTATGATTAGGTGTGGAACGAGAAATAGGTCGTTCGATAAATTGTGCTTGTCCGCCTTCACGATGAGGGGGGATAACCAGTATTCGGGCAATATGATTGGCAATTTTTACACCATATAATTTACGGACAATGGAAAGGCAACAATCCATGGAAGCTGCCGTTCCTGCTGAGGTAATCAGTCGATCTTGTTCTAAATAAATAGGATTTAAATCCCATTTCACCTGCGGAAAGCGACTAGTAAAATCACTATCTCCTAGCCAATGTGTGGTTGCTTTTTTGCCGTTAAGTAGGCCACTGCACGCCAACACATAGGCGCCATAACATAAACCTACTACTGTCGCACCACGTTGATATGCTTGCCGTAACGCCGTTAATAAAGCCTCACTCGGTATCACTTGAGTATCATGCCATCCAGTCATCACAACAATATCAGCACTCTCCAACCATTCTAAACCTCCATCTAAATGTATGTGAAATAGCGAGTTTGTCAGGTTGTCCGAATCGCTAACAATTTTACACTCAAATAACGGCTTGCCGTTTAAATCCGACATAGAAAAAATGGAATATGCCATCGCAAAATGAATAGGCATCATTTGTTCATATACAATCAAAGCAACTGTGGGTGTATTCATTTTATTTCTCCTATTTGATATGAGTATAACATAGAAATGACCCGATTATTACGTTTATTGATTTTTTATCTATTTTTACGCAATTTTGTTCTCACTATAATATGTTCATTCAATAACGTATAGAAAAGGAAAAACCATGAACTTAAAAACCTTAATTAGCACTACAGCATTCGCTATTAGCGCAAATACTTTCGCTGTAGATCTTGCCTCTAAAAACACTGATAGCTACCAACACATCCGCAATGCCACTGGTCGCCTGAACTACGCAGGGAAAACTTTTTTAATTGATCCGATGCTTGCTGAAAAAGGACGTTATGCAGGCTTTGAAGGAACATTAAATAGCCATTTGCGTAATCCACTTGTGGAATTACCGATGAAAGCAGAAGATACTTTCAAAGATGTTGATGCCATTATTTTGACTCATACACATGAAGATCATTGGGATGAGGTTGCGCAAAAAATTTTACCTAAATCCATCAAAATTTTTGTGCAGCATGAACGGGATGGCGACCTACTCAAAGAGCAAGGTTTTACTAATATAACCAGTTTATCGTTGGAAAAATCGGTGGAGTTTGAAGGTATTATTTTAAATAAAACCGGCGGTTCTCACGGCACAACGGAAATGTACGCTGTACCACAATTAGCTGAGATTTTAGATGAGGCGATGGGCGTAACATTCCAAGCGAAAGGTCATCCAACGGTTTACTTGGTTGGTGACACAATTTGGACTGCCGAAGTAAACAAAGCCATTAATCGTTATAAACCAGATGTAATGATTATGAACACAGGTGATGCGCGTACCTTAGCTTTTCCGAATGACGGCATTATTATGGGGTTACAAGATGTTGCTCATGCTCGCCAAATGCTACCGAATACAAAACTTATCACGGTGCACATGGATGCGGTAAACCATATGTCTGTGTACCGTAAGGATTTACGCCAATTTGTCCAAGCAAACAAGCTTGAAAATATAGCAATTCCAGAAGATGGTGAAACAGTGAAGTTTTAAAAACAAGCGGTCAAGTTTTGATGGAGATTTGCAAAACACCTAAAAATTTGACCGCACTTTGTTATAAAAAAGCCGTCTGAAATTTCAGACGGCCTTTTTCTAAGAAATAATTTTAATTAATTCCTTCCACTAAAATTGCGCGGTCTGTTGTTGCGCCCAAACGGATGGATTTGAATGCTTGGAAACGCCGAAATCGGGCACGATACGCAATACTTTCCGCAAAACAGGTTTTCTGTTTCAGGAAAACCACCTGCCGGAAAACTTGACCGCGATGCAGAATATCGCTATTTTTATGGACAAACCCGATGAAGGCGAAATCATCGCGCTGGCGGCGAAAGTCGGGCGGACTGCGGGCGATTTGAACAAATATCCGACCGAATTGTCCGGCGGCATGGCGAAACGGGGAGCATTTTTGCGCCTGCTGCTGTGCGGCTGCGACCTTGCCTTGCTGGACGAGCCGTTCGTCGGTTTGGACCGCGATTTGCGCGATATTTTGGTCGCCATGCTGGTGGAAAAAATCGAGCGGCAGGGCATGGCGTGTATGCTGGTAACGCACGACCGCTTCGAAGCCGCACGCCTGAGCCATGAAATCATGCTGCTTTCCACTAAGGGCATGAACGTGCAAAACGTGATTACCCTGCCTACGCCGCTGTCCGAACGCGATTGGGCTTTTGAAGAAGCCGTGGTGGCAAGAGAGTTTCAGGGGATTCATTATTATGAGTGATAGGAATTTAAATTTCTGACAAACCTTGCGGTTCGTTGCCCTCTCCCTAGCTCTCTCCCACGGGGAAAGGGGATCAGGTTTCTCAAAATCAGAGAGCCGTAGAATTGGGAATCAGATGTCAGGTAAACCTGAAAATGTTCAGGCTCGACAGCCCAATTCCCTCTCCCCGTGGGAGAGAGCTAGGGAGAGGGTAAGCAAGCCGCAGGCTTGCCTCTTTAGCGAAAGATACGAATCTGTTATCCGAACGCGATTCGGTTTTTGAAAAAGCCGTGGTGCCAAGGGGGCAGGGGATTCATTATGAGGTGCTTTATGTTTTCGACTGTGATTACTGCTGCTGTTTTATATATTGCTACAGCAGTAGATTTGTTGGTAATACTATTAATATTTTTTGCTAGAGCAAATACTAGAAAAGAATATCGAGATATTTATATCGGACAATATTTAGGTTCTGTAATTTTAATATTAGTTAGTTTATTTCTAGCTTTTGTTTTGCATTATGTTCCGGAAAAATGGGTGTTGGGTTTATTAGGTTTAATACCGATTTACTTAGGTATTAAAGTTGCTATTTACGACGATTGTGAGGGCGAAAAAAGAGCTAAAAAAGAATTGGATGAAAAAGGGTTGTCAAAATTAGTCGGTATTGTTGCTTTGGTTACAGTTGCTAGTTGTGGTGCAGATAATATTGGACTTTTTGTTCCTTACTTTGTGACTTTAGATCTTGTCGACTTATTAGTTACTCTTCTTGTATTTTTAATATTGATTTTTGTTTTAGTATATACAGCACAAAGATTGGCTAATATTTCAGGTATTGGTGAAATTGTAGAGAAGTTTAGTCGTTGGATAATGGCTGTTATTTATATTGGTTTAGGGTTATTTATTATTATTGAAAATAATACAATTCAAACAATAATATCAATAATATGAATGATACGGGCATGTGAGTATCTGACAAACCTTCGGCTTGCTTCTTCAATACAAGATACAACCCTGTCCGCCCAATAAATCCATATCCGAAAGCATCTTCATGCAGAATTAAGCCAAACCATGAATAAGTTTTTCACCCACCCCATGCGGCCGTTTTTCGTCGGTGCGGCGGTGCTTGCCATACTCGGCGCGTTGGTGTTTTTCATCAGCTCCGGTGCCGTCATTTTGAAATGAAACCAAATCAAAGCCAATTGAACCGTCATCTACTTGTGTATGGCCATCACGACCGCCGATTGCTGTTGCTGATGTTTTGTAGAAAATTTTCATAATGTTTTCCTCATTTAATATTGGTTAATATGTTTTGGCGTACCGCCGTTGAAAGTGAGTACATTATATTGAACGGCAATATGAAGTGTTATATGATTTATTCAAATTATTTGCCTATTCCTACAAAATTATGTTCTCAACTGAAATGATAGAACGATTATTAAAGGTTATTCCACATAACGAACTCTATTCATCATCGATTAAAGGCTTATTTCTTCGCCATTCAGATCAACCATTTTGTTACGAAGGTATTATTCAAGAGCCGAGCATTTGCATCGTGTTAAGTGGGGAACGTGAAATACAACTAGGCGAACAATGCTACCGTTTTGACAATCAACACTTTATGTTCTGCCCTGTCAATGTGCCGATGCGCGGCGAAATTAAATATGCCGAGCCGAAAAAGCCGTTTTTAGTGATGTCGATGAAAATTGATATTGAAAGCGTTAGCAAGATTTTATTAGCAAATCCAAACCTTGCAGATGATGTTCAACAGGGCGACGAAGGTTTTGCACAATGGCATTTGGATGAATCTCTCAAAAATGCTGTTGAACGTCTATTGCTCTTGCACGAAAATCTAAAAGATATTGAGTTTCTTGCACCGCTTATCCAACAAGAAATTTATTATCGACTCCTTACAGGCGAGCAAGGTGGCAAATTTAAAGCCATGGTAAGCAATGGATCGCACACCAAAAAAATCGCCCAAGCCACCCATTATCTGCAACAACATTTTAGTGAAACCATCACCGTGGAAACCTTGGCAAATCTAAGTGGTATGTCATTATCTGGATTTCATAGTCATTTTAAGAAGATAACCAGCCTTTCACCGCTGCAATATCAAAAATCCTTACGTTTGATGGAAGCCAGACGACTTATCGCACAAGAAGGGCGAGGCATTACCGAAACTGCTTACCAAGTTGGCTACGAATCACCTAGTCAATTCAGCCGTGAATACAAACGGTATTTCGGGCATGCGCCCAAGGGGGATATTAAATAGATGGGGCTTAAAGATAGGTTTAAAAACACATAAAGATGTGACCGCACTTTATCATTTAAAAAAACGTTTGAAACGATCATTTAGAGGGTTTTTTATTTAACTGAAATTTTGTGAAAGAGATTAAAAATGAGATAATTCTCAAACCTTTTAAGAGGCGTTATTTATAAAAATATTTGGAGAAAGCATGGAACACAAACTTGAGGATATCATTGCGATTTTTAATCAATGTTTTGAAGAAGAATATAATACGCGATTGGTTAAAGGTGGGGATGAGCCGATTTACATCCCTGCAAATGATGAGGTGCCTTATAACGCCATTTACTTTGCGAGAGGCTTTTACAGTAGCGCATTGCATGAAATTGCCCATTGGTTGGTGGCAGGGAAAGAGCGTCGTAAATTAGAAGATTTTGGCTATTGGTATGAGCCGGATGGTCGTTCTGAAGAACGTCAGCGTGATTTTGAAAAGGTGGAAGTGAAGCCTCAAGCATTGGAATGGATTTTAGCCACAGCAGCAGGTTTTCGTTATTTTGCCAGTGCGGATAATTTGAATGGCAATCCGGGGGATACGCAACCATTTAAGCAAGCGGTGTATGAACAAGTAAAAACCTATGCAGAAAAAGGCTTACCAAAACGTGCCGAAACCTTGCGTCATGCGTTGGCTCAATTTTATGGCACAGAAGATCGAATTGATTTAGCGAAATTTGATGTCACGCGCATCTAAAGTGCGGTCATTTTTAGGCAGATTTTGCGTCTGTCAATTTTCCTTAAAATCGGCTAAAATAGGCCGATTTTATTTTTGGCTTTAACTTTATAAAAATATGAAAGATTCTATTATTGCAAAACTTGAAAGTTTAAAAGAACGTTATGAAGAATTAGAGGCATTGCTAGGCGATGCGTCGGTGATTTCGGATCAGGATAAATTCCGTGCGTATTCTAAAGAATATTCACAACTTGAAGATGTAGTGAAATGTTTTAATCGTTGGAATCAACTTAATTCTAACATTGCTGAAGCAGAATTGATGTTAGATGATCCTGAAATGAAAGAAATGGCAGAAATGGAAATTGAAGAATCCAAAGCCGAAATTGAAGAAGTGGAGCAACAACTTCAAATTCTTTTATTACCAAAAGATCCAAATGATGAATATAACTGCTATTTAGAAATTCGTGCGGGTACTGGTGGTGATGAAGCGGGTATCTTTGCCGGCGATTTATTCCGTATGTACAGCCGTTATGCAGAAAGTAAACGCTGGCGTGTTGAAATGCTCAGTGCAAATGAAAGCGAGCAGGGCGGTTATAAAGAAGTCATCGTGAAAGTAAGCGGTGATGGCGTGTATGGCCAGTTAAAATTTGAATCAGGCGGCCACCGTGTACAACGTGTACCAAAAACAGAAAGCCAAGGTCGTATTCATACTTCAGCTTGTACTGTTGCGGTTATGCCTGAATTGCCTGAATCTGAAATGCCGGAAATCAATCCAGCAGATTTACGTATTGATACCTATCGTTCATCTGGTGCAGGTGGTCAGCACGTTAATACCACAGACTCTGCGGTACGTATTACCCACATTCCAACAGGTATTGTGGTGGAATGTCAGGATGAACGTTCACAACATAAAAATAAAGCTAAAGCGATGTCTGTATTAGCTTCACGTATTGTTCAAGCCGAACAAGAGCGTCAAGCCGCAGAGCAAGCGGATACCCGCCGTAACTTATTAGGTTCAGGCGATCGTTCTGATAAAATTCGTACTTATAACTACCCACAAGGTCGTGTAACAGATCACCGTATCAACTTAACGCTCTATCGCTTAGATGAAGTGATGAACGGCAAAATTGACGAGCTTATTCAACCGATTATTACTGAATATCAGGCAGATCAATTAGCGGCGTTATCTGAGAGTAATTAATGACCTATCAACAATGGCTTGCCGATGCTGCGCAAGCCTTAAATCAAGTAAATCCGACAGAGAATGGTAAAGTTGATGCGTTAGTGCTACTGCAACACGCAACGGGCAAATCGAGAACGCAAATTTTAGCTTTCGATGAAACGGAAATTAATGAAAAAGTGCGGTTAAAATTGACCGCACTTTTAGATCGTCGTTTAAAAGGCGAACCTATCGCTTATATCCTCGGTGAAAAAGAATTCTGGTCCTTGCCTTTAAATGTGTCTGAAGGAACATTAATTCCTCGTCCAGATACTGAAATTCTCGTAGAAAAAGCATTACAAATTGCGTTAGAAAAACTGGAAAAAAATCCACCGCACTTTCGTATTCTCGATCTTGGAACCGGCACGGGTGCCATTGCGTTGGCGTTGGCTTCTGAGCTTTTTCCTATTTGTCAAAAAAAGCATATTCAATTGGATGTTATTGGTGTTGATTTAATGCCAGATGTCGTCAAATTAGCGCAATCCAATGCCGAAAAAAATCAGCTCAAGGTACAATTTTTGCAGAGTCTTTGGTTTGAACATGTTGAAGGGCAGTTTGATATTATCGTCAGTAATCCGCCTTATATTGATGAAACCGATGAGCATCTTTCTCAAGGTGATGTGCGTTTCGAGCCTCGTTCGGCGTTGGTGTCGGGTGAAAACGGTTTAGCTGATTTACGTCATCTTATTAAGTGTGCACCAGTACATTTAAAAGATAATGGCTATTTATTGTTAGAGCACGGCTGGAAACAGGGTGAAGAAGTGAGGTCAATTTTCTGGCAAAATCATTGGCAAGGGGTTGCAACCATACGGGATTATGGCGACAATGAGCGCGTAACGTTGGGATATTGGAAGCGGTAATGAAATACGATCAAAAAGCCTTATATGCTGAACTGACTCATTTTTATCTGAGCATTTGTGAGAAAGAGCAACTTGATGAGCCTCGTATAAGAGGGCTTGTTGGAAGCTTAGTGCGTAGAGCTCGCCAAGCTATTCCAGAAGAATGGGATGATAAAGCTAAAATTCATCAATTATTACAGCTCTTCTACGGTGATTGGGGCTTTCATTGCGATGCAGACAATTATTTTTATGCTCGCAATTTATACCTTCCGTATATTTTAGAAGAGCGTGAAGGCATGCCGGTGAGTCTTGGCGCCTTAATACTTTATTTGGCCACAAGTTTAAAATTGCCGATTTATCCCGTGAATTTCCCGACCCAACTGATTTTACGTGCAGAAGTAGAGGGTGAAGTAGCATTTATTGATCCTTGGAGCGGAAAATATATTTCAGTGGATGAATTGAAAAAACTCTATGAAGGCGCCTTTGGTTTTGGCGCTCAAATTCAACCTGAAGATTTAGCTCGAGCAGATATTCCGATGCTGACCGCACGTTTCCGTCAGCTTGCCAAGAATGCCTTAATTCGTGAAGAACAAAACGATTTGGCTTTTAATTATATCCAATTCTTGTTAGCAGGAAGAAAAGATCCTTACGATATTCGCGATCGTGGTTTAGTGTTAGCGCAAATGGGCGCTTATCCTTCAGCCATTGAGGATTTGGAATATTTTGTTGATCAATGTCCGAATGATCCCACTTCTTCTCTGTTAAAAACTCAACTTTTAGAACTGAAAGGCGAAGCATTGAAAGATGCCAATGCCATCCATTAAAAAGGAAATATTATGCAAAATAAAATTGTAAAAATTGGCAATATTGATGTCGCAAATGACAAACCCTTTGTGCTTTTCGGCGGGATGAACGTGCTTGAAAGTCGCGATATGGCGATGCAAGTTTGTGAAGCTTACGTGAAAGTGACTGAAAAGTTGGGCGTTCCTTATGTTTTTAAGGCATCTTTCGATAAAGCTAACCGTTCTTCAATTCATTCTTACCGTGGTCCAGGTATGGAAGAAGGTTTAAAAATTTTCCAAGAGATAAAAGAAACCTTTGGCGTGAAAGTAATTACCGATGTGCACGAAATCTATCAATGTCAGCCTGTTGCCGATGTGGTGGATGTGATTCAGTTACCAGCATTCTTAGCTCGTCAAACTGATTTAGTCGAAGCCATGGCAAAAACGGGTGCGGTAATTAACGTGAAAAAACCACAATTCTTAAGCCCTGGTCAAATGGGTAATATTGTCGATAAGTTTGAAGAATGTGGTAACGATAAAATTATCCTTTGTGATCGTGGTTCAAACTTTGGCTACGATAATTTAGTGGTGGATATGTTAGGCTTTGGTGTAATGAAAAAAGTGTCTAAAGGTAGCCCTGTCATTTTTGACGTGACTCATTCATTACAATGTCGTGATCCGTTTGGTGCAGCTTCAGGCGGTCGTCGTGAACAAGTGACCGAATTAGCCCGTTCTGGCTTAGCAATTGGGATTGCTGGTTTATTCTTAGAAGCTCACCCAAATCCAAATCAAGCAAAATGTGATGGCCCTTCTGCATTGCCACTTTCGGCATTAGAAGGTTTTGTCTCACAGATGAAAGCCATTGATGATTTAGTGAAGTCTTTCCCTGAATTAGATACGTCTATCTAATTGAGAAGTGCGGTTGAAAACAGCGTTGTTTTTGACCGCACTTTTGTTCTGTAAAAGGAGATAACAATGAATATTGTATTTTTAGACAGCACGGCAATTCCAAAACATATTCCTATTCCTCGTCCAAGCTTTCCGCATAACTGGGTAGAGTATGAATATACTTCTGCGGAGCAAACCATTGAGCGAGCAAAAGACGCGGATATTATTATCACCAGTAAAGTAATTTTAAGCCGTGAGGTGTTGCAACAACTACCTAAATTAAAATTGATTGCTATCACCGCAACAGGCACCAATAACGTGGATTTAGACGCGGCAAAAGAATTGGGTGTGACGGTTAAAAATGTGACGGGTTATTCTGCCACGACCGTACCTGAGCATGTATTGGGGATGATTTTTGCGTTAAAACACAGCTTGGCTGGCTGGCAGCGCGATCAAATCACGGGTAAATGGACTGAGAGTAAACAGTTCTGTTATTTTGATTATCCCATTACAGATGTTAAAGGTTCAACATTAGGTGTGTTTGGAAAAGGCTGTTTAGGCACAGAAGTGGGGCGTTTAGCCGAGCTTTTAGGCATGAAAGTGCTTTATGCTGAACATCGAAATGCCACAACGTGTCGTGAAGGTTACACACCTTTTGAAGAGGTGCTAAAACAAGCCGATATTCTCACATTGCATTGTGCATTGACTGAAACAACCAAAAATTTAATCAATCAAGAAACCTTGTCACTTTGTAAGCAAGGTGCGTGTTTAATTAATACTGGTCGAGGTCCATTGATTGATGAGCAAGCAGTTTGTGACGCATTGAAGTCAGGACAATTAGGTGGTGCCGCATTAGATGTGTTAGTGAAAGAGCCACCAGAGAAAAACAATCCACTGATTGAATTAGCGAAAACGATGCCGAATTTAATTATCACACCTCATATTGCTTGGGCGAGTGATAGTGCGGTAACCACGCTAACGAAAAAAGTGACGCAAAATATCGAAGATTTCGTTCAACAATTAAATCAAAAATAATGAATTTACCTATTTCTTTATATATCGCCCTGCGATATTGGCGTGCAAAAAGCGCCGATCGTTTTGGGCGACTTGTTGCTAATTTGGCAAGCTTTGGCATCGTACTGGGTGTGATGGCGTTGATTATTGTGCTTTCTGTCATGAATGGATTAGAAGGCTATCAAAAACAACAGGTGCTTTCGACAATTCCGCATGCGATTGTGAGCCAAGAAGCGCCTATTTCGGCAGAAAAATCGCTTGAAAACACACCGCACTTTGTGCAAAAAGCGGTGCCGATTAATACGACAAATGTTGTGTTTCAAACGGCAAAAGGTGTGAGCGCGGGACAAGTGATTGGTATTCAGTCTTTTTCAGATGATCCTTTACTGGAAGGTTTCGATCCTAGCCAATTTAATCAACTTTTACCGCAAGGTGAGTTTAAGTTAGTTATGGGTGATACGTTGGCGCAAAAATTGGGTTTAGCAGTGGGCGATAAAGTTCGCTTAATGATTACGGAAAACAGCCAATACACCCCATTTGGTCGCGTGCCGATGCAGCGTTTATTTACGGTGAGCGAGCTTTACTATGATTATGGCGAAGCGTCAGGTTATGAAGTTTTTGCTAATTTAGCGGATATTGGTCGCCTAATGCGTATTCAGCCAGGTGAGGCCCAAGGCTATCGTTTATTTCTGGATGATCCTTTCCAAATCACAGAATTACCAACCTATTTCAAAGAGAGCCATATCAGCGATTGGCGTGTCCAAAAAGGGGAGTTTTTCCAAGCGGTTCGTATGGAAAAAAATATGATGGGTTTGTTGATTAGTTTAATTATCGTTGTGGCGATTTCCAATATCGTGACCTCATTAAGTTTAATGGTGGTGGATAAACAAGGAGAAATCGCCATTTTGCAAACGCAAGGTGTGACTAAATCACAAGTGCGTTCGATCTTTATTTATCAAGGTTTATTGGTGGGACTAGTGGGCACATTGATTGGTGCCGTACTGGGCGTATTAATTACCCTAAACCTTGGGGCTATTATAAATGCGGTCAATCCGAACGGTGTTTTCTTGCCAACCTCAATTGAGCCTATGCAAGTCATTATTGTGATTGCCTTTTCTTTATTGTTATCTTTATTATCAACCATTTATCCAGCTTATCGTGCGGCAAAAACTGAGCCTGCGGAAGCATTACGTTATGAGTAAAATATGAATAACTACTTATTAGAATGCCAAAATATTAATAAATTTTACCAAGAAGGCGAGAACCAAGCCCAAGTATTAAAAGGCGTAAGCTTTGCCATGAAACCACAAGAATTAGTGGCGATAGTGGGGAGCTCTGGTTCGGGAAAAAGTACTTTATTACACACCTTAGGCGGTTTAGATCAGCCAAGTAGTGGGGAAGTGTTTATTAAAGGGCAATCTTTGCAAAAGGCGTCTGAAAGTGAATTGGCTAAATTACGTAACCAAAATCTAGGGTTTGTGTATCAATTTCACCATTTAATGGCAGATTTTACCGCATTAGAAAATGTGATGATGCCGATGTTAATTGGTCATCAGAATAAAACAGAAGCAAAAGATCGTGCTGAAAAAATATTGGGTGCAGTAGGCTTAAGCCATCGCATTACCCATCGTCCGTCAGCCCTTTCTGGTGGGGAACGTCAACGAGTGGCGATTGCTCGTGCATTAGTGAATAATCCCGCTCTCGTCTTAGCCGATGAACCAACTGGTAACTTAGATCATAAAACCACAGAAAGTATTTTTGAGTTGATTCAAACCTTGAATGCAGAACAAAACATTGCGTTTTTATTGGTTACCCATGATATGTCATTAGCGCAAAAACTGTCTCGTTGCTTAACCATGCAAGACGGCATTTTGAAGGAAGGTGCATAATGAATACGCCTTTTTTCATTAGTTGGCGTTATCAGCGGGGCAAGCAAAAGAATCCGTTGGTAGCGTTAATTTCAAAATTCTCTGCAATTGGTATCGCTCTCGGCGTAGCAGTGTTGATTGTGGGGTTAAGTGCCATGAATGGGTTTGAGCGAGAATTAAACTCGCGTATTTTAGCTGTCGTGCCACATACGGAAATCACGGTAAATCCACATGACAATGAAGCCACATTAAACCATTGGCGGAACCTAGCGGAACGTCTAAAAACAAACAAAAAAATTACCGCACTTTCGCCTTTTGTGAGTTTTACTGCCTTAGTCGAAAATGGCAATAAACTTAAAGTTGTGCAAGTGAAAGGGGTAGATAAACAAGCTGAAGATCAAGTGAGCTCTCTTGGGAAGTTTGTGGAAGGTGATGGCTGGCAAAAATTCGCAGAAGAAGGCGGATTGGTGCTGGGCTCTGGTATTGCCAAAGCGTTAGATGTTAAAGCAGGCGATTGGGTGTCGTTATTAATCTCTCAACCGAATGGCGAAGATCAAATGGCTCAACCTAATCGTGAGCGTGTTCAAGTGACCGCTATTTTACGTTTAGATGGTCAGTTAGACCACAGTTATGCTTTACTCGCCCTGCCTCAAGCACAGGAGTTAATGGGATATCGTGAAGATCAAATTACTGGTGTTGAATTGAAAGTTGATGATCCATTTAAAGTACAAGAAATGGATTATTCGATGCTGAATGATTATCCGCAGCTGCTTTATATTCAAAACTGGGTGGCAAAATTTGGCTATATGTATCGAGATATTCAGCTTATCCGTACCGTGATGTATATCGCGATGGTGCTTGTAATTGGGGTAGCCTGTTTTAATATCGTTTCTACCTTAATTATGGCGGTAAAAGATAAGCAAGGTGATATTGCAATTATGCGAACCCTTGGCGCAAATAATGGTTTTATTAAACAAATCTTTATTTGGTATGGTTTACTTGCAGGGATGAAAGGGTGTCTAATTGGTATCGTATTAGGTGTTGTACTCGCACTGAATCTCACGCCGATTATTCAAGGCATCGAGAGATTACTCGGTAAAAAATTGTTATCAGATGGTATCTATTTCGTTGATTTCTTACCAAGTGAATTACATTGGTTCGATGTTGTATTAGTTCTCGTGGCGGCATTAGTATTGAGTTTACTTGCCAGTCTTTATCCAGCCAGTCGAGCGGCAAAATTACAGCCGGCTCAAGTATTGAGTAATCATTAATAAAAAAATCAGGGATTAAGTATTTAATCCCTGATTTTTTTATTGTTCAACCGTTAATCATTATTGGTTTTCTTTATCTGTTTTTAATAAGCCAGATGAACCTTCGGAATAATCGCGTGGCGGCTCTTCAGATTTACTTTCTGATGAGGCAGTCACTAGTTGTTGAGTAAATAAACCTTTGTCGGCTGGTTTACTGCCAAGTAAGGTTTCAGATGAAACTGCATAGTGACGATACAGTTTTTGATAATCACCAATTAAGGTTTTAAATAATTCGGCACTTTCAGAGAAATGTTTTTCAAGTTGTGCTTGTTTATCGCTTAACTGTGTTTTCACTTCTTTCAGTTCAGCTTCGGTCTGAACTTGTTTTTTAACTGAACCTTTCGTTAAACGTAATAATAAATAGCCTAAGATTACGCCAACCACAAGCCCAATTACAGCGGCTTGCCATATTTCTGGTATCCATGATTGCATACATTACTCCTTCTTTTGAATTCAATGTTTAGTGTAAAGGAAAAACAAAAAGGTTTCTTTGCGGTTGATCACATTTTGAAAAAGCAGCGTTTACATAGCTGCAATAATAACGATTTCAACTTTCCAATCAGGATCCGCAAGTTTTGCTTCTACCGTTGCTCGGCTTGGTGGATTTTGGCTATCGACCCATTCATCCCATGCTTGGTTGAGTTGAGCATAATCAGTCATATCAGCAAGGAAGATTTGCGTGGTAAGAATTTTACTTTTTTCAGAACCAATTTCAGTCAATAATTTATCGATCAGTGAAAGGACTTCTTTGGTTTGCTCGTAAGCATTTTGCTTAACGGTTTTTTCCGGTACTTGGCCTGCAAAATAGGCAGTATTGTTATGAATGACCACTTCAGAAAAGCGTTTGCTTGGTTGAATGCGTTGAATCGACATAATGGCTCCTTTTTGATGAAGATGGTTCCATTCTAAAGGCGGTTTTAGACTTTGTAAATCAAGAAATTGTGGGATAAAATAACTGAGAATTTTTATCAACTAAAGAAAATTATGAAACTCCTGATTTCGAATCAATATGGTGCTATTGTGATGGCATTATTACCTTTTGTTTATGGTATGTTATTAGCTTCACCTGTTTGGGCACATTTCTTTTTGCTTTTAGCTTGGTTCAGCATGTATTTGCTGAGTTATCCAATGCTGAGTCTCTTTAAAGGCAAAAATATGGCGGAATATAAAAAGTGGACAATCATCTATGGTGTCGCAGCTTTTTTGTTTGCGCTTCCTGCCATTTTTTATAACTGGCAAATTCTTTTCTTTATTGCAGCCATGTTTCCTTTTGTGTTGGTGAGTATCTATTACACCAAGAAAAAAGATGAACGTAATCTTCTCAATGATTTAGCAGGTATTGCGATTTTTGCACTTGCAGGTATGGGATCCTATTATTTTTCTGACCACACTTTTGATGAAAAAATCTGGTGGGTGGCGCTGTATCCAAGTCTATTTTTTATTGGTACGACGCTTTACGTCAAATCAATGATGCGTGAACGTAAAAATCCGCTTTATCTCAAAGCCTCTATTATTTTCCATGTGCTTTGTGTGCTTGGTTGCTTGTTTACCCAACAATATGTCTTATCACTTGCTTTTGTGCCGGCGTTAATTCGTGCTATTTATTTACCAACCAAGAAACTTTCGGTTAAGCAAGTCGGTCTAATAGAATTCGGAACATCCGCCATTTTTTTGATTATTTTATTAATAGCGACATTATAAGATGAAGACATTAGCCAAACTTTTATTCCTCACCACGCTTACCTTAAGCAGTTCAGCATTTGCGATGAAAACCATTGATTTGGTGGATAAAGCACAAATGACAGAACAGCAAAAAATGGATCTGGCGCAAAAACTGGCCGAGAAACAAGATTGGAAAGGCGTTTTTGAAATTATGTATCCTTTAGCTTTGGAAGGTAATTTACAAGCTCAAAGCAATTTAGGGATGCTTTATAATTTAGGTCGCGGAGTAGATGAAAATAAAGAATTGGCTTATTGGTGGTTTAGCGAAGCTGCTGAGCGAGGCAGTATTAAAGCTATCAATAATTTGGCGGTCATGTATTTCAACGGCAATAACTATGTAAAACAAGATACCGCTCAAGCGATTAAATTATTTGAAACCAGTGCGACAAAAGATCCTGATGCCATGCTTACATTAGGGGAAATCTATACCAATCAGAAAGAATTTACCAAAGCCTTTGAATGGTTCCAAAAAGCTGCGAATGCGGGTAGCAATGAGGGGCGATTCCGTTTGGCTCGTTTGTATGAAGAAGGGATTGGGACACAAGTGAATATTGGTTTGGCCAAATTGCTTTATTTGGAAATTATGAATACGGCGAAAAAGGATGAAATCAAAGAAATCGCCAGACAGCGATTACAACGTTTAAGCTTGTATTAAAAAAGTGCGGTTGATTTTAACCGCACTTTTTTTATTTCACATCCGCCCCTTTCAACCAGCGTCTGACCCAACTGCGGTTTGGCATTAAGTTATGAATCAAATCTTCGCTCATCGGTAAGGGCTCACCATAAATTAAAGAAGCAAGTGTTTCTCCTAAAAACGGTGCAGAGGTTAATCCTCGTGAGCCTAATGCGCCGATTAAATAGAGATTAGGGTAGTTTGCGGCTTGTTCTATTGGTTGTTTACGGCGTCGTAAATTAAACAAATTTTGATATTGTGTTTGCTGTGCTGAAAAATGAGGAATAGCCCCCATCATTGGTGTGAGATCACGTACCGAACAACGTACACCGATTCGAGCAAGATTACCCGATGTATCTACTTCTTTTGTCCACTCTTCAGGTATATTTTGCTGAATTTTTTGTTGATTTTCTTGTTGTTCAGTTAGGCTAAATTCACGAGTCGCATTATCACGAACATGACTGGCACCAATACAATGGCTGGTTTTTGCTTGATCGACTGGCGTAAGATAGCCGTCATAGCACAACACGGTTTTGAGTTTAAGTAAGTTTTCCGATGTCGGAATTTGGCTCACTTGTCCGCGAACTGGGTAGAGTGGCAGTTTTTGCGTTTGTTCAAACTCAGTGAGTTTATGCCCGTTTGCTAAAACAACCACTTCATGGCAGAAAGTTTTATTTTCAGCTGTGGTGATTTGCCAACTATTTTCTATTTGAGAAAGTGCGGTTACTTTTTGTGATATTTTAATCTGGACACCTTGTTTTTCTAAAAAGGCAAAAGCATGCTGAACTAACTGACGTGGTGCAAGCCAAGCGCCTTGAGGAATAAAACCGCCACCAAAAGGTAACGATAAACCCACTTTTTCGCTTAATTCAGTTTGACTTAATGACTGATATAAATCAGAAGGCAAATTCAGCTCAGTAATTTTATTTAATTTACTTTCAGCTTTCTCATTGTAAGCACAAAGTGCGACACCACAGAACTCATGTTCAAATTCGATTTGTTGTTGAATTGCCCATTGTAGGAATTGATGGCCATAGGCAAAAGCATGAATATAAAAACGAATATTGCGTTCGTTATCATCACTCAGTTGCGGATAAAAAGCCCCTTGTTTATTGCCGGATGCATTGAGGGCAGTTTGCTCATCTTCGCAATAAATTGTGATTTTAGCCCCGCGTTTAACCAATGAAATGGCTGTACAAAGCGAAGCAATTCCACCACCAATAATGGCAATATTTTGCTTGTTTAGATTGGCTGGCTGACTATGAAACCAGGGCGTAGAAAGTGCGGTCAGTTTTTCCTGCGTTTTTTGACCAGAAAGACATTCCCGTTTTTTACCAAAGCCTTTGCGTTTCTTAATATTAAAGCCTGCATTTTCTAAGCCTTTTCTAACCGCACTTGCCGCAGTGAAGGTCGAAAAGGTACCTTGTAGCTTGGTAAAACGAAACATTTGCTGATAAAGCTGCTCATTCCACATGTCTGGGTTTTTACTCGGCGCAAAACCATCTAAAAACCAGGCATCAATTTTGCTATTCATATAATTGCCCAGCTGCGGCAGATTTTCAGCCACATCACCAAACCAAAGATCTAACGTGGTTTCATCAAAATGAAAACGATAGCAACCTTGAATAGGATTAAGCCAATGTTGTTGTAAATGCTGAGCAAGACGAGAAAATTGCGGATAGGCTAAATGGGCTTGTTGTAATGCATCAAGTGGCAAAGGGTATTTTTCGAAAGAGATAAAATAAAGGCGTTTTAAAGGCGAATCAGGGTATTTTTGACGAAATTCACGGAATAGCGTGGTCACCGCAAAGAAATTTAATCCTGTGCCAAACCCCGTTTCAGCAATAACAAAATGGGCTTCTTGATAATTAACCCAACGTTCCCACAACTGATTACCTTCTAAAAACACATAGTGGGTTTCCGCTAAACCATCTTGATTAGAAAAATACACGTCATCGAATTTATCCGAAACAGGCGTATTCTCTTGGTTAAAATGAATTTTTGCGTGCTGAATGGTGAACATGTGTTAGCCCTTTTTTGCCTTATCAAATTCTTTTATAATAGCACGGAAATTTTGAGTCGGTTAAAACTTAACTGGTCGAACAAATGAATTATTGCTTGCAATATTTTCATTTCATAGTAAATTGCGTTCAGCTAACAACTGTAAGTTGAATTAAATTTCCCCTAACTCATAAGGAATAAAGAATGAAAAGAGCTGTAATTACTGGTTTTGGTATTATTTCAAGTATCGGTAACAACAAAGAAGAAGTTTTGGCTTCATTAAAAGCAGGTAAATCTGGTATTGAAGTTGTGCCTGAGTTTATTGAAATGAAAATGCGTAGCCATGTTGCTGGCACAATCAAACTAGATCCAAGCGAGCATATCGATCGTAAAGTGTATCGTTTTATGGGTGATGCGGCAGCTTATGCATACCTTTCTATGCGTGAAGCGATTGAAGATTCAGGTTTAACAGAAGATCAAGTTTCAAATGACCGTACAGGTCTTGTAATCGGTGCAGGTACTGGTTCAGCACACAACCAATTAGTCGCTTGTGATGCAGTACGTGGTCCACGCGGTGTGAAAGCGATTGGTCCTTATGCGGTAACTAAAACGATGGCATCAAGTGTGTCAGCTTGTTTAGCAACCCCTTACAAAATCCGTGGTGTGAGCTACTCAATCAGCTCTGCTTGTGCAACGTCTGCACACTGTATCGGTCATGCAGTTGAATTAATCCAATTAGGTAAACAAGATGTGGTTTTCGCGGGTGGTGCGGAAGAATTATCTTGGGAATGTGCAACTGAATTCGATGCAATGGGTGCGATTTCAACTAAATACAATGATACCCCAGAAAAAGCTTCTCGTGCTTACGATGCAAACCGTGATGGTTTTGTTATCGCAGGTGGTGGTGCTGTTGTAGTGGTTGAAGAATTAGAACACGCATTAGCACGTGGCGCAAAAATCTACGCAGAAATTGTAGGTTATGGTGCAACCTCTGATGGTTACGACATGGTAGCGCCAAGTGGTGAAGGTGCTGAGCGTTGTATGAAACAAGCAATGGCGACGGTAGATACTCCAATTGATTACATCAACGTACACGGTACATCAACACCAGTTGGTGACGTAAAAGAATTAGGTGCAATCAAAAATGTATTTGGTGACAAAATCCCTGCGATTTCTTCTACTAAATCAATGACTGGTCACTCTTTAGGTGCTGCCGGTGCACACGAAGCAATCTATA
The DNA here is from genome assembly GCF_001053575.1 of Parahaemophilus parainfluenzae. Taxonomy (GTDB): domain Bacteria; phylum Pseudomonadota; class Gammaproteobacteria; order Enterobacterales; family Pasteurellaceae; genus Haemophilus_D; species Haemophilus_D parainfluenzae_S. The sequence continues at coordinate 43,857 of NZ_JVSL01000011.1, forward strand.
CCTTATTAATGCTACACAATGACTTCATTGCACCAAGCATTAATATCGAAACATTAGACGAAGCGGCAAAAGGTTGCAACATCGTGACTGAAACAAAAGAAAATGCAGGCTTACAAACTGTCATGTCAAACAGCTTTGGTTTCGGTGGTACAAACGCAACTTTAGTGTTCAAACGCTATAACGGCTAATTAAAACGTTTTAAAATCTAACCGCACTTTGGATCTTCCAAGTGCGGTTTTTTCTTATAATCTCTCCCTTTCTCCTTACTCAGCAGAAAAATCAACACTTAAAATGTGATCCAGCTCAAAATTTTGAACAAAAGAATAAAAAATTTTTATTTTTATAAAACTCCATATAAAACTACGATTTTCTGCTTTTTATATTAATTATCTTTATTTAAATCTTAATATTTTGATTTTGTTAGTTTTTAATGCTTTTTAATTCATTTTTTTAGACTTTTCTCATGCTGGACAAGCTGTTTTCTTTCGGTATGATGTTTCCATTGTTTTGACACGAATCGTAACAAATAAAAGTGCGGTCAGTTTTAGGAGTAAAATATGAAGAAATTATCCGGTGCGGAAATGGTGGTTCAGTCTTTGCGTGACGAAGGCGTTGAGTATTTATTTGGTTATCCAGGCGGTGCCGTATTGGATATTTATGATGCAATCCATACTCTTGGTGGGATTGAGCATATTTTAGTTCGTCATGAGCAAGCTGCAGTACATATGGCAGATGGTTATGCACGTGCGACAGGTAAAGTAGGTTGTGTGTTAGTAACATCAGGACCTGGTGCGACCAATGCGATTACGGGTATTTTGACCGCTTATACTGATTCGGTACCAATGGTGATTATTTCAGGCCAGGTCATGAGTAGCTTAATCGGTCGTGATGCGTTCCAAGAATGTGATATGGTGGGGATTTCTCGCCCAGTGGTTAAACACAGCTTTATCGTTAAAAAAGCTGAAGACATTCCGGGTATTTTGAAAAAAGCCTTTTATATTGCTTCAACAGGCCGTCCAGGTCCCGTTGTTGTAGATATTCCAAAAGATACGGTAAACCCAACTTTAAAATATCCTTACGAATATCCAAAATCTGTTGAGCTTCGTTCTTATAATCCAACGGTAAATGGTCACAAAGGTCAAATTAAGAAAGCGTTAAAAGCATTATTAGTAGCTAAAAAACCGGTTTTATTCGTGGGTGGTGGTGCAATTGCGGCAGGCTGTCATGAAGAATTAACGCAATTTGCACAACGTTTAAATTTACCGGTCACCTCATCGTTAATGGGTTTAGGCGTGTACCCAAGTACGGACAAACAATTTTTAGGCATGCTTGGGATGCACGGGACTTATGAAGCCAATACAGCCATGCATGAAAGTGATCTAATTCTTGGTGTTGGGGTGCGCTTTGACGACCGTACCACTAATAACTTAGATAAATATTGCCCGAATGCCAAAGTGATTCAGATTGATATTGACCCAACCTCTATTTCTAAAAACGTACCTGCGGCTATTCCAATTGTAGGTAACGCGAAAAATGTATTGGATGAATTCTTAAGTTTATTAGGTGAAGAAATTGGTTCGCGTCCGCAAAATCACTTAGAAGATTGGTGGAAACAAATCGATGAATGGAAAGCAAAAAAATGCTTGGATTTCGACCGCACTTCAGGCGTCATCAAACCACAGCAAGTCATGGAAGCCGTGTATCGCATTACAAAAGGCCAAGCGTATGTGGCATCGGATGTAGGGCAACACCAAATGTTTGCTGCATTACATTATCCGTTTGATTTACCGCGTCGTTGGATCAATTCAGGTGGTGCGGGTACGATGGGCTTTGGTTTACCAGCAGCATTAGGGGTGAAACTTGCACATCCTGATGCAACTGTGGTTTGTGTAACGGGTGATGGCAGTATTCAAATGAATATCCAAGAGCTTTCAACAGCGACACAATATGGCATTCCAGTTGTAGTGATTTGTTTGAACAACCACTTCTTAGGCATGGTGAAACAATGGCAGGATTTGATTTACTCTGGCCGCCATTCTCAAACTTATATGAATTCTTTACCAGATTTTGTGAAGTTAGCCGAGTCTTATGGTCATGTAGGTATTCAAATTTCTACACCAGATGAATTAGAGAGCAAATTACAAGAAGCCTTCAGCATTAAAAATAAATTGGTCTTTGTTGATATTAACGTTGATGAAACTGAACACGTTTACCCTATGCAAGTTCGCGGCGGGGCGATGAATGAGATGATTTTAAGCAAACCACAAGAGGAGAACGAATAATGCGTAGAATTTTATCTGTTTTATTAGAAAATGAATCCGGTGCATTATCTCGTGTGGTCGGCTTATTTTCCCAACGTGCATTTAACATTGAAAGCTTAACTGTGGCACCTACGGACGATCCAACGCTTTCTCGTATGACGATTGAAGCAGTGGGTGATGAGCAAGTACTCGAACAAATCGAAAAGCAACTTCACAAGTTAGTGGATGTGTTTAAAGTTATTAACTTGAGTGAACATGAGCATGTTGAGCGTGAAGTGTTGTTAGTGAAAGTACGTGCAACGGGTTCATCACGTGATGAGCTAAAACGTTTAGCCGATATCTTCCGTGGTCAGATTGTGGATGTAACAACAAAATCTTACACTATTCAATTAACGGGTACAAAAGACAAATTAGATGCTTTTGTTGAGGCTGTGAAAGAAGAAAGTACATTACTTGAGATTGTTCGTTCAGGCTTAATTAGTCTTTCCCGTGGCGAGAAAAATATACTTTAATGATGTGGAAAGTGTGGTTAAAAATGACCGCACTTTTAAAAACGAAAAAAGGAAGTCATAATTGACTTCCTTTTTGTTTATTCTGGATGGATATTAGGCTTCAGATTTATTAGTTAGTGCGATATATAAGCAAACCACAAAGCCGGCAATTAAAACATAAGGCGTAAAGATTGGAACGCCAGTAGGAGCGGCTGCGAAACCAAAGTTATGTGCCGCTGCTGCGCCCAGTAGCATACCGAGCACAAATAATGCCGAGTCATTATTCCCCTCACCAATATTAACTAATTGCTTGCCAGGGCAACCACCGCCTAATGCAAAGCAAAGACCGCAAAGTGCCATAGAAAGGAAATTGTAGAGATAGTCATTATGCGCGATAGGTTGTTTTTCAAAACCTAAATGGAATTGACCTAATAAGGCATTGGTTATTGCTGCAAAGACAATCAGTGCAATCACACCATTTAATAAATGTGCATCACGGAAGAGGACAAAGTTTCTGAATGCCCCAATGGTGCAAAAACGCGATTTTTGCATCAGCACACCGAGAAGTAATCCGCCAGCAAGTGACATCCAAATAGCTGCATGTTGTGCACCCGGGCCTTTTTCAGAGGTGTAAATCGCGAGATTTTCACCAAATTTAAATTGGGTTAAGGCTAAAACAAGCAAAATCACGGCAAAGATTGGACCGATTAAGCCAGAAGATTGGCTTTGCTCCTTAGATTTACCTAATGAGAATCCTCGATTAGCGAAGAAAATGCCACCTAATACACCGGCAAATAATCCTACGATACCTGCAATTGCAGTGAGATCACCACCGCCTAATCGTAAATAAGCACGCCATGGACAACCTAAGAAAATGAGTGCACCAAGCATCGCAAAAAAGCCTAAGCTAATACGAGCGAGTGGGGCAGAGCCACCACGAGGTTTAAATTCCTTAGATAAGAATGCACTGGCGAGTGCTCCTAAAACTAATCCAATGAGTTCTGGGCGAAGGTATTGTAATGGGGCAGCGTGGTGTAATCCAAGCGATCCTGCTGTATCGCGTAAGAAACAAGCCGCACAAAATCCCATATTACCAGGATTGCCATTGTAAGTGAGAAGTGGCGCAACGATACCAAGTGCAGCACCTGCAACCACAGGCCAAGTTAAAATTTTCATAATTAGACCCTTGTGATATCTGAAGTTAAATTGAATTGTGTGTTTTTAATAATAAAAACAAAGGTATTGTAGAAAGAGTTGAAAAATAAAGAAAGTTTATTTTTTTGAAATTGTGAGCAGGATCAAAGATTAGTTAATACTGAGAAAAACTTGTTTAATTATCATAAAAAAATAAAAGTGCGGTTAAATTTAACCACACTTAAGATATGTTATTCAGCAGGGTACCAATGCAAATGTTCAAAGGCTATATGACATGTTTCCCCTTCTTTCGGGCCAGCATCTCGTCGCCCAATTTGAACACGAATATCTTGATCTCCAACTTGGATATTATAATCCGTCACTTCACCAAGATAAGAGCGACGTTTTACGACACCAGGGATTCCACCTTGTTGAACAAATTCAATGTCAGATGGACGGCTTGCTAATATCGCTTTTCCTTGTGAAAGTAAGTCATTATTTGGCATTTCTGGAAGATTAAAAATACCATCAACTTTATCAATATGAATACCTTGTGATGACAGGTTTACATTTAATTGATTTGATAACCCGATAAAATTGAAGACAAACTTGTTAGCTGGGTTGTTATAAATATTTAATGGGGTATCAATTTGTTGTACCGCCCCTTTCTTCATGACCATAATACGATCTGAAAGAGCCATCGCTTCAGATTGGTCATGAGTCACATAAATAATTGAGAACCCAAATTTTTTCTGTAATGCCTTAATTTCAAAACGCATTTCTTCGCGAAGATGAGGATCTAAGCTTGATAATGGTTCGTCTAGTAACATGACGTCTGGGTTAATTGCTAATGCTCTAGCAAGTGCCACTCGTTGTTTTCCGCCACCAGATAAATCATCAGGGCTTTTATTGGCAACACTAAGTAAATTAGTGTGTCTTAGCGCATCGGTTGTTCGTTTTTCAATTTCTTGGGCTGAAATATTTTTGAGTTTTAACGGAAAGGCAACGTTATCATATACCGTCATATGTGGCCATACCGCAAAGGCCTGAAAGACCATGCCAAAATTGCGTTTCTCTGGCGGGAGATAGAAATTGTTTTTCTTCGATGACAGTAATTTATCACCGACTTTAATTTCCCCACCATCTAAGTCTTCAAAGCCTGCAATCATTCGTAGGGTAGTTGTTTTTCCACAACCTGATGGCCCTAGCATAGAGAAACATTCGCCTTTTTCGATAGAAAGGTTAAGATCTTCAATGGCAATAACATCACCAAATTTTTTCATGACATGATTTAATTGAATATAGCTCATCTTTTACTCCTAACCTTCTATTTTTGAGTTTTCTTTTCAGCATAACGTTTAATAACGGTTTGACCTAACACAATAATTATTAGGGCAATACCCGCTAATGCCGCAGAATAAACGGTTTCACCATCTTCATTTAGGGTATAAATTGCTACCCCGATGGTTCGTGTAGAAGGACCATATAACATAACAGAAACGGTCAATTCACGTAGAGCTGGAAGGAAAATCAGGAAGAAAGCAGCAATCATCCCTGGTCTTACGAGTGGGATAACAATATCTTTTAAGGATTGCCACATACTTGCTCCACATGCTCGAGAAGCTTCAACTAATGAATCATGTACTTGCTCAAGTGCTGCAGAGTTAGCTTTAAGTGAGAAAGCCATATAACGTGCAATGTAAGCAATTAAAATAATCCAAACTGTGTTGTAGAGATTGATGCCAAATTTACCACTCCAGGCAAGAATCACCCCAAGAGCAATGACAGAGCCAGGTACGGAGAATGGCAACATACCTAAGAACTCAAGAATGCCTTTTCCGCGAACACGCATTTTAACGATAACATAAGAAATCATTACCCCGGCAAACATGGTAATCAGTGCTGCAGCAAGACCGAGAGTCACACTATTGCGAATTGCATCTTTTGTTAACTGCCATTCAAATAAGATGAATTTATAGTTATCTAATGTGAGATTTTCCCATGTAATTGGTAGTCCATAGGTTTTTAATCCGCCAACAAGGAAAATCGTGACTGTAGGTAATACGATTGTAAAGGCGATGTAGAGTAAGCAAATAACAAGCAACGGTTTTCTCAAACCACGAAGTTTTACTTCAATAGGTCTAAAGCTTTTACCTGCAATAATTTGGAAGCGGCCTTTATTTAAGATTTTGTTTTGTAACCAAATAATTAGTGCCGCAGTGAATACTAAAACAGTTGCAAGTACAGTACCGGTACGAATGGCTTCAAAACTACCCGCACTTTGGTGAATACGTTCATAAATAAGGGTTGGAATGTTGAAAATACCATTTTCTACGCCTAGTACGGCAACTGTACCAAAGTGAGCCATAGAATAGAGCATAATGAGTAATGCACCAGAAAGGATACTTGGCATGACGAGAGGAATGGTAATTTTACGTGTAATGGTAAAGAGGCTTGCGCCAGAGATTCTCGCTGATTCTTCTAATGTAGGGTCCATGCGCTCTAATGCACCACAGACTTGGATAAAGACGAATGGGAAAAGATACATCGTTTCTACAGCCATAATACCGGCGTAGCTATAGATATTAAAAATAGGTCCATCAAAACCTAAATCCATGAAGAATTGGTTAATGTAACCAGAACGTGGTGAAAGTAACATTTTCCAAGCTAATGCCCCAATGAAAGAAGGAAGCATAAAAGGTACAAGGAACATCACTTTCATAAAACCTTTATAAGGTAGATCTGTTCGAGTCACTAACCAAGCAAAAAATGTACCAATAATCGTACTCATCACAGTTACGCCAGATGCGATGAAAAGTGAATTGAGTAATGCTTCATAGGTTTCTTCTTGCTTCAGAATATTCACCACATCGGTGATATTAAATTGCCCATCAACCCAAAAAGAATTGAGGAAAATAAGTAAAACAGGAACCGCAACAACGATAACTAAGATACCGATAGATAAGGCTAGAATAACGTTAGCAATATTGAATGGATGATTATTTTGAATAGTTGTAGCCATAATAAACCCCTCTAGATTTCTTTAGCAGAATCAAACCAAAGCAAATCATGAAAACTGATAAAGCAATTTTCACCTTCATTGAACATTAAATTATTACGTAATGCTTTATTAGTTGGGATTTCTGTTCGCAGTGTTACACCATCAATCTCTACCATATAATCCATTACCGCGCCAAGAAAGCTGGCTCTTGATATTTTTCCTAGTAAACCTTCATTGTCTTTGCTTAGTATGATATCGGAAGGTCGACATCCTAATTTCCCTGAGTTAGGTGGCAAGTTTTTCCAGTTTAAAATTTGATTACCTTCTCCAATATAGTGATGATTATTTTCGTATCGGACTGGAATGAAATTTGCGAGTCCCATAAATTTAAATACCATCTCATTTTCTGAGCGCTCATAAATGTCCCATGGTGTTCCAACTTGTTGGATATCGCCATGTTCATTCATAATGGCCAAACGATCAGATATTGCTAGGGCAATTTCTTGGTCATGTGTTACGTAAAGAATAGTAATACCGAGTTTTTTCTGTAATTCTTTAATTTCAAAACGCATTTCTTCTCGAAGATTGGCATCTAAATTATTGAGAGGTTCGTCTAAGAGCATTAAAGACGGTTTAGCAACTAATGCCCTTGCAAGAGCAACACGCTGTTGTTGTCCCCCTGATAATTGAGAAGGTAAACGTTCTTCTAAACCAATTAAATTAACTAATTCGACAACTTCCATCACTTGTTTATGAAGAGCTTGTTTTTCAATATTCTTTAATTTAAGAGGGTAGGCGATATTGTCAAAGACAGTCATATGCGGCCAAACAGCATAATCTTGGAAGACCACACCTAAACCGCGTTGATCTGGCTGAATATCCGTGTTTGTAGCAGGATCGGCAACAACCACATCATCAATTAAAATACGGCCACTATCTGGCACATCAAATCCTGCAAGCAGGCGTAATAAGACAGTTTTCCCACAGCCGGATGGGCCAAGAAGCGTAAAACATTCTCCATCTTGTACAACTAAGGAAAGATTTTTTAACACTTCATTTGAACCGAATTTTTTGGATATATTTTCAAATGTAATTGTTGCCATAATCACGACTCCTTACTGATTAACGACCTTGAAGAATTTGAGTGAAATGTTTAATTGTTTCTTCTTTTTCTGACATTAATTTTTCATAGTCAATAGGAATCGCTCTTGATACGGCATCTTCTAGAGATGGCATACCAAATTTAGCATCAAGTTCAATACCTTTTCTAACTGGTAATGTCCCTTCATTTGCAATAATTTTCTGTCCATCTTCAGAAAGTAAGAAGTCAATAAATTTTTGTGAAGCAGCAAGGTGTTCAGTACCTTTTAAGATTGCTGCAGGGCTAGGGATGACGAGCATTTCTTTTGGATAAACCAATTTTAATTGCGCGCCTTTTTTAATTTTATCGTTGGTAATATAGTCAACAGCGAGAGAGGCTAATAAATCACCAGATGCGGTATCGTCGATAACTTGTCCTGCACCTTTACCTACTTTAGCTTTATTTGCTTTTAATTTTTCAAAGAATTCCCAACCAAATTTATCTTTTAATAAAGATACACTCATATATGACGTACCCGATAATGCAGGATTTGCAATACCAAACGCACCTTTATATTCAGATTTTAAGATATCAGTCCATTCAGCAGGCGGGTTATCTTTAACGAAGCGGGTATTGTAGGCGATTGCTAGTGTACCGAGGCGGATTGGGGTAAAAGAACCATCAAAGTTAGGGATTGGGTTAACAATATTGGCAGTTTCAGGAGAAATATAAGCTTCAAGCATGCCATTTTTTTTCATTTGGAAGAAGTCAGGTACTTCACTTGTCCAAATCACATCGGCCATAATTTTCCCGGATTCTTTTTCCGTTGCAATTTTAGCCATTAATTTTCCGGCGCCGGCAGACTGATAATCCATTTCAACATCTGGATGTTTTTCAGTAAATTTTGCTTTTAATGCACCAATTAATGATTCTTTCATTGATGTGTACACAATTAATTTTTCTTGTGCTGCAGCCATATTACTAAGTGACATACCTAGTCCAATGGCAATCAATGTTAAAGACATTTTTTTATTCATAATGAAACCTCACTGAGATAGGGATAAAATCAGTAAATGAGATCAAACTACGATCGACATTTATACCAAAACATCTAACCTACAAAATACGCTTAAATATTTGAATATAAAAGTCTAAATTTGAATAATTTTCAGATTTGTGACAGAGATCACTTAATAACCTTTAAAGCCATCTTCCCAAATGCAATTCCACAATATCGACTAAATGTCGAAGAAATGTGGTGTCTTGGTCATTGTGGAAACGGTCTGTGTCTCGAGATTTGAAGAGTAAAAGTGCGGTTGGTTTTTGCGGTGTTCCACCTAAACGGCAAATCGCCACAGTGCCGATAGGGAGCTCTTCTGGAAGGAACATGAGGGCTTTTTCTTTATTGGAGAGATCGCCTAAATAGAATTGGCGTAAACCCATACGCTCTAGGCGAATAAGTTCAAAGGCTTTTCGGTCTAACCAATGTTGCTCAGGAATAGTGCTATTTTTTTGCCAACTATCCGTGAAAAGTAATATTTTAGCGCCTTCTAACTCATAGCCTTTTGCCCAGTCATCAAGCTTTTCATTGATGGCAATAAAGTCATTTGTTTGAAATAGTTTTTTTTGCAAAGGCAAGAGGGCAAAGAAAATATCTGCTTCTTGATGAGCAAGCTGATGAAATTTTTCGAGGAGTTGAGTAAGCGTTTTAATTTGTTTTCGTTGCTGAGCAAGCTGTGCTTCGACTAACGAAATCGTCCCTTCTTCATGGCTATGAGGAATGGTAAGCTGTTGAAGTAGTTCTGGGCGATGGGTAAAAAAATCAGGATGATTTTTTAGGTAGTCCACAATATCTTGTTCAGTCATTAAAAACTCCTTAAAAAATAACCGCACTTGGTTATGCCAAAGTGCGGTTTATTTTTATGTTGTTTTAGGCAGCAAATGGATCGCGTAAAATCATTGTTTGAACACGATCTGGGCCCGTTGAAAGGATAGCTACTGGCACGCCAGTTACTTCTTCGATACGTTTGATGTAATTACGGCAAGTTTGCGGTAATTTATTTACATCAGTTACACCGAAGGTGTTTTCTTTCCAGCCGGGTAAGGTTTCGTAAATTGGCTCTACGCCTTCCCAATCTTTCGCTGCTAATGGTGCATATTCAACGATTTCGCCATTTGGCATTTTGTAAGCTGTACAGATTTTCACTTCATCGAAACCATCTAATACGTCTAATTTGGTCATACAGAAGCCAGAAATAGAGTTAAGTTGAATTGCACGGCGAATGGCTACTGCATCAAACCAACCACAACGACGAGGACGACCAGTTACCGCACCAAATTCATTACCTTTACGAGCAATTTCAGCACCAGTTTCATCGAATAATTCTGTGGTGAATGGACCGCCACCAACACGTGTACAGTATGCTTTGATGATACCTAACACATAATCAAGGTTACGAGGGCCAAACCCAGAACCAGTCGCTACACCGCCTGCTGTAGTGTTAGAACTGGTTACATACGGATAGGTGCCGTGGTCGATATCAAGCATGGTACCTTGTGCACCTTCGAATAAAATGTTGTCTCCATTTTTGCGAGCAGTATCTAAGATAGTTGTGATATCTGCCACCATACCAGTAATAATATCAGCTACCGCGAACACATCGTCTAATGTTTTTTGATAATCAACAGGCTCTACTTTGTAGTAGTTCACCAATTGGAAATTATAGTATTCAAGGATATTTTTTAATTTTTCAGCAAAGGCTTCGCGATTGAATAAATCGCCCACACGTAAACCACGACGAGCCACTTTATCTTCATAAGCTGGGCCGATACCACGACCGGTTGTACCAATGGCTTTTTTGCCTAACGCGGCTTCACGAGCGTGATCCATTGCAACGTGATAAGGCAGGATTAATGGACAAGCTTCTGAAATTAATAAACGTTCACGTACTTTTACGCCACGGCTTTCTAATTCGCCCATTTCTTGCATTAATGCAGCAGGAGAAAGTACCACACCGTTACCAATTAAACAGGTCACGTTATCACGTAAAATACCTGATGGAATTAAGCGTAATACAGTTTTTTCACCATTAATAATTAACGTGTGACCTGCGTTGTGACCACCTTGGTAACGCACCACATATTTAACTCGATCCGTTAATAAATCAACGATCTTGCCTTTCCCTTCATCGCCCCACTGAGCGCCAAGAACAACAACACTTTTTCCCATAATTTCCGCCTTAAGTTTGCGTAAGTTTATAAATTAGACAAATGATTACTTTACTCTTTTTTGGTCGTAATCTCAAATTTTAAACGTAAAAAAGTGCGGTTATTTTTAACCGCACTTTTTATTAAATTTATTATTCAAACAAAGATTTGTGTAATGAACGAACCACGTCATCTGCTTTATCGCTCATCGCGAGCATACAAATGTTATTCGTGCTTGCGCCATAGCTAATCATGCGAATGTTATAGCCTTCAAGAGTGTCAAAAATACGTTTTGCCACACCTGAAGCGAGGTGTAAGTCATTTCCAATTAATGCGACAAGAGATAAGCCTGTATCAACTTTCACGGTGCAGTATTGGCTTAATTCTTCTAATAATTCTGGTGAAAGTAATTCTACACCAGATGAAGCTGAGCCAGTTTTATCTAAGGTTAATGCAATGCTTACTTCAGAGGTTGTGATCGTATCCACTGAAATTTTATATTTCGCTAAGATAGTGAATACATTCGCTAGGAAGCCTTGTGCATGTAGCATACTGAGACTTGAAAGGGTTAATAGGGTTTGATCGCGACGTAATGCAATTGCACGGAATGTTGGACGAGGTTGAGGATCACGAGTTACCCAAGTACCACCAGCCTCTGGTGCTTTACTTGAACCCACATAAACAGGGATATTACTGCGCACAGCAGGAAGTAATGTCGCAGGGTGTAATACTTTCGCACCAAAGGTTGCCATTTCAGCTGCTTCAGCAAAGCTCATGGTATCAATACGTTGTGCATTTGGTACGATACGTGGGTCAGTCGTATAAATACCGGCCACATCAGTCCAAATTAAGACGTCTTTTGCGTTTAATACTTCTGCTAAAAGTGCAGCAGAGTAGTCGCTACCACCACGTCCTAACGTTGTGGTTTTACCGCCTGGTTCACGACCGATAAAGCCTTGAGTGATGACTAACTCACCACGGTCAATTAATGGTTTTAATAAATTATCACAGTTCGCTTGAGTTTGTGCATCATCTGGTGCGGCTTTACCAAAGTTATCATTAGTTGCCACTAAAGTACGTACATCAACCCAAGTTGCAGAAGTTTGTAATTCTCTTAATACTTCAATGAAAATTTGAGTTGACATCATTTCACCATGACTAATGAGTTCATCAGTTAAAGCAAGTGATGTCGCAAGGCTAGCCGCTTCAGAAAGTGCGGTAATATTTTCTAAGTATTTTTCAATGATAGGACGAATGCGACTGTCATCTTTTAATTCATTTAAAATGTTTTCTTGAATTTGACGGACTTCACCAATTAATTTTGTACGTTCTTCAGCTTCTACGCCATTGGCTAAGGCAACTAATAAGTTTGTTATACCAGCTGATGCAGAAAGTACCACTACGCGAGTATTAGGATCTGCAATGACGATTTTGGCACAAGCTTGCATAGCGGAATAGTTTGCGACAGATGTGCCACCAAATTTTGCTACCGATAAATGAGACATAAGATAATCCTCTAAAATGAAAAGTAAGATGTTGTGTTTTATGATGGCTATTAGAAATAGCGATTTAAGTAAAAATTGTCAAATAAATATGATAAAAAATCGTATAAAAATCTTTTTATTTAGATTTTTTTTGATTAAACAAGGTAAAAATTAAAAAATCATTAACTATTCGGCAGGTATTGGCAGAGGTTCTGGTGCACCGAGAAAATAAGGTTTTACACCGATAATTAAGTCTAATACGGCTTTTACGCGAGCAAACATTTCGCGGACACGTGTTCCAAAATAAACTTCTGGCTGTTTTGCGGTGAAACAAATTGCGTCAATATCGTAATGTTTAGCAATAAGCAGAGCACGTTCACAATGGAATTTTTGACTGATAATAGTAAAAGAGGGCACTTGGAAAACTTTATTTGCTCGCACAACAGAGTCTAAGGTGCGGAAGCCTGCAAAATCTTTAAACATGACGCTTTCAGACACGCCCATTTTACGTAGATCCAAAAACATGGTACGCGGCTCGTTGTATTGAAGCGTGCGGTTATCGCCACTTAGTAGTAGATAATCAACTTTATTTTGATCGATTAAGTATTTTGATGCTTCTAAGCGATAGTCATAATATTTATTGGTTTTTCCCTTAGCGACATATTTGGATGTACCTAGTACTAGTGCGTAGTGACGATGCGGGAGCGTTTCAATGTCTTCATACACGCGATCTTGTACATAGAAACTAATAGCACGATCAATGGTGAAGCAGCCAATCAAGACGAGTAAACCTAACCCCAAGGCGTAGCCGAGGAGTTTTTTCAGCGGAAGGCGAGAGAGCCATGAAAGTGCGGTCATTTTTAACCGCATTTTGGATAGTTGCATATGGCTAACATACTGAAAAATCAAAATAATTTCAAGTGCAATTTGTTTACCAAATTGATAGGGAAATATTTAGACGTCTAAACGTCTAAAATTTCTTGACAAAAAACATGAGCTGTTGATAATTGTTAAATCATCAACGTAAAAGGTTATCATTTAATGGCTGTGCAAAATGTCGTGCTTTTTCAAGACAATCCCCTCCAATTAACATTGGGTGGTCAGCTTTCGCCTATCAATGTCGCATATCAAACTTACGGGACTTTAAATGCAGATAAAAGCAATGCTGTATTAATTTGTCATGCCTTAACGGGAGATGCAGAACCTTATTTTGATGAACCGAATAAAGATGGTTGGTGGCAAAATTTTATGGGCGAAGGTCTAGCTTTTGATACATCTAAATACTTTTTTATTTGTTCAAATGTATTAGGTGGTTGTAAAGGGACGACGGGACCAAGCTCAATGAATCCCACTACGGGAAAACCTTACGGTAGCCAGTTCCCCAATATTATTGTTCAAGATATTATTAAAGTGCAAAAGGCTTTACTTGATTATCTTGGCATAGCGCATTTAAAAGCAATAGTGGGCGGATCCTTTGGCGGTATGCAAGCTACACAATGGGCAATTGATTATCCGGATTTTATGGATAACATTGTGAATCTTTGTTCTTCCATCTTCTTTAGTGCGGAAGCCATTGGATTTAATCATGTGATGCGTCAGGCTGTCATTAATGATCCAAATTTTAATAATGGCGATTATTATGAGGGGACACCGCCTAATCAAGGGCTTTCCATTGCTCGCATGTTGGGAATGTTGACCTATCGGACAGATGTACAGTTAGCCAAGGCATTTGGGCGAGCAACTAAATCTGAAGGACAATTTTGGGGTGATCACTTTCAAGTGGAATCCTATTTGAGCTATCAAGGTAAAAAATTCTTAGAGCGTTTTGATGCTAACACCTATTTGCATTTATTGCGAGCTCTCGATCTGTATGATCCTAGTGTAGGGTATGCAGATGTGAAAGAAGCCCTATCTCGAATTAAAGCTTGCTATACATTAGTTTCGGTGACGACAGATCAACTATTTAAATCCATTGATTTACATAAAAGTAAACAGCTTTTAGAACAAGCAGGCGTGGATTTAAAATTTTATGAATTCCCATCGGATTATGGTCATGATGCTTTTTTAGTGGATTATACGGCGTTTGAAAATAAAATTAGAAGTGGGTTAGAAGGCGAGTCTGAATAAGAACAATAAAAAAGGCGGAAATTTCCGCCTTTTTTGATTTTTTCTTTATAGATGACTCACGAAACGTGACAAATCTTTGGGTTTACAGTCTCTTTCTAATTTTTCAGCTGCTGTACCAATTTGTAATAAGGCAACAATCTTATCATTTTTACCACAACCAAATGCTTCACGTAATTCACGCCCCTCAACGAGAGGACCTGTTGCCCAAAAACTTTCAAAACCCAGTGCATTGCCTGCAAGTTGAATCGCATAAGTTGCCGCACCCGCAGTAAGCATTTGTTCCCAACCCGGTACTTTTTTCACTTCATGATTAATTTTAGCAATCACCGCAATGATCATTGGCGCACGGCGTGCAAAATTCTCTGCTTTTTTTAATCTTTCTTCACCTAAATCAAATTCAGTCACCGCTGCTTTGAGCAAGCTTTCCAATTTACTTAAACCTGTACCTTGGATAACTACGAAATGATAAGGTTCAAGTTTACCATGATCAGGGGCATGTAAAGCCGCTTGAAACATTTGTTCTAGTTGCACTTGGCTGGGGGCTGGTGCTGTTAATTTTTTATTCGATTTACGTTGTGTTAAAAGGGTTAATGCATCCATAGTATTTTCCTTCTTCTAGTTAAGTGCAGTTGATTATAGCATAGTTTTTCACAGGACTTTATGATAGGCTACGCACAATTTTTATTTCTGTTTTTAAAGGTTTAATTTCACATGAATGCCATATTAAACGTATTGAAATTTTGTTGTAAAGCACTCAATTTTATCCGAAATCTTGTGATGAATTTTGTGTTCTTACTATTTGTTTTAGCGTTAATTGTCCTTATTAGCCTTTTTAGTGATGGCAAGAAAAGCCAAGTCTTATCAGGCGATCAAGGTGCATTATATTTAAATTTAACAGGTTATCTTGCTGATAACACGGAAGATATGCTGAGTTGGCAAGAGGAATTCCAACGTTTAAATAATGAAAAAGTTTCTTACAAATATTCAACCTTTGATGTGGTGCAAAGTATTTTATCTGCAAAAGATGATGAACGCATTCGTGGTTTAGTATTGAATCTAAATGACTTTGAAGGGGGAGATCTTCCATCATTAGAGTATGTAGGAAAAGCGATTCAAAGTTTTAAAGAGTCAGAAAAGCCAGTTATTGCTTATGCTGACAATTACACACAATCACAATATTTCCTTGCGAGTTTTGCGGATGAAATTTATCTCAATCCAATTGGGCAAGTTGGTATTCAAGGTTTACGTCAGGAAAATCTTTACTTTAAATCCATGCTCGAAAAACTTGAAATTACACCACATATTTTCCGTGTGGGGACATATAAGTCCGCGGTAGAACCTTTCTTGCGTGATGATATGTCGCCAGAAGCAAAAGTGAATATGCAAAAATGGCTTGGAGGCATGTGGCAAAACTATATGCAAACACTAATGGTTAATCGCCATATTACCGCCAATGATGTATTACCGAATGCACAAAAATATATTAGTGATTTAAAAGCGTTAAAAGGTGATGAAACGGCTTATGTGAAAAAACGTCAGTTAGTGACACAGTTTGCGACAAGATTGGATTTAGATAAAAAATTGACCGCACTTTTCGGTCAAGGTGAAGAAGGCAAAGCCAAATTAGTGGAGTTTGAAGATTATTTATCTGATTTAGGCGATCGTTTCTCAGTGGATCCAAATGAAAAAAATATTGTTGCGGTAGTGAATGTAGAAGGGACGATTATTGATGGTGAAAGCGATGAAGAATCAGCTGGCGGCGATACCATCGCGAAGTTATTAAGACAGGCCTACGATAATGAGAAAGTGAAGGCGGTTGTTCTCCGAGTTAACTCGCCGGGTGGCAGTGCATTTGCATCAGAAATTATTCGCCAGGAAACTGAAAATCTTCAAAAAGCAGGCAAGCCTGTTGTGGTATCCATGGGGGGCATGGCAGCATCTGGTGGTTATTGGATTTCTTCAACTGCCGACTATATCGTGGCAGATAAAAATACGATTACAGGTTCAATCGGGATTTTTGCATTATTCCCAACCTTTGAAAATACAATCAAAAAAATGGGAATGAGTACCGATGGCGTAGCGACAACAGATCTCGCGGAAACCTCAGCGTTAAGCCCATTAGGTAAGAATACACAGGATATTTATCAACTTAGTATTGAAAATGGTTATGATCGTTTCTTAGATGTGGTAAGCCGTGGGCGTCAATTATCAAAAGACAAAGTGGATAAAATTGCTCAGGGCCAAGTTTGGTTAGGACAAGATGCACAGAAAAACGGCTTAGTTGACGAATTAGGTGATATTGATATAGCCATTGATAAAGTGGTCGCGCTAGTCAATCAACATCCGGATAAATATATGGATAATTTTAGTGTGCAATGGTTGGTTAATGAAGATAATAACTTCTTAGCTAAATTAGATCGTAAGCTTAAACAAAAAGGCCAAGCGCTACTGACAAATTGGTTAGGATTACCACAGGAAGTGCATCAAGTGAAAAAACAACTGAATGTGTTAACCAAATTTAATGATCCAAAAGGGCAGTATTTATATTGTTTAAATTGTGGTTCAGTTAAGTAAAACAGTAAAATGTAAAAAGGGCGGAATGTAATTTCCGCCCTTATTTTTTTACCCAAATCGCTTATTTTTCATTTTTGATATTAGAGAAAATATTCGCCAAAATTGGACCCGATACATTGTGCCAGAAACTAAATAAGGCACTTGGTACCGCTGCAATTGGGTTGAAATGAGCAGCAGCTAATGCAGCACCTAAACCTGAGTTTTGCATACCTACTTCAATTGCTACAGCTTTACTATCCGCCGTATTAAGTTTAAATAATTTTGCTGCAAAGTAGCCAATTAAATAGCCTAAGCAGTTATGTAAAACCACTACGCTAAAAATTAATAGACCAGATTCGACGATTTTATCTTTACTTACTGCTACTACCGCTGCCAAGATTAAGACGATAGAGATAACAGAGACTAATGGCATAGTTTGGCTTGCTTGTTCCACCTGTTTTTTGAAGAGCGCACGAACGACTAACCCTAAGAAAATTGGGAACAACACCATTTTTAATACAGACATAAACATTGCGCCTGCATCAATATCTAACCATTGACTTGCTAATACATAGAAAATAGCAGGGGTTAATACTGGTGAAAGTAAGGTTGAGATAGTGGTACAAGCAACAGAAAGCGCGGTGTTACCTTTCGCTAAATAAGTCATTACGTTTGATGACGTACCACCTGGGCAAGAACCCACAAGAATCACACCAACTGCTAAATCAGCCGGTAAATCAAAGGCTTTTGCTAATCCAAATGCAATAGCAGGCATGATAATGAATTGACCCGCTACACCAATGAATACAGATTTAGGGTGTTTAGCCACTTCACTGAAATCAGCGAAAGTTAAGGTAATCCCCATGCCAAACATCACCAAACCTAAAAGGTAAGGAATGTAGGGGGCAAAAATTTTGAATTGCTCAGGGAAGAGAAAGGCGAGAAGAGCAAAAACAATCGCCCATAGTGCGAAAGTTTTGCTCACAAAGTTAGTGAGTTTTAATAATGCTTGCATAGTTGCTTTCCTATTTTGTTAAAAAGAATGAAAAGAGCGGTCAATTTTAAAGACGTTTTTTTGAGATGTCTATGACTAACTTGTATTTGAAGATGCTTAGGAAGTGGTTGTTTGCCAAGCATTTTCATCAAGCAATTGACCAAAATGGCTTTCTACAAGAAGACGAGTAATATTGTTTTGAGGATTGGTGAAGATCTCTCTTGGTGTACCTGATTCGATAATTTCACCTTCATCCATAACTAGCACTTGATCCGCAATATGTTTGATAATCCCTAAATTTTGTCCAACATAAATATAGGAAATGCCTAAGTGTTCTTGTAAATCTAAAATTAGATTAAGCAATTGAACACGAACGGAAGCATCTAATGTACCAAGTGCGTCATCGATAATAATCACTTCAGGCTGAAGAATGAGTGCGCGAGCCAAAGCGATCCGCTGTTTTTGACTGACAGAGAGGTGTTTAATTTTAAGATTAGTATAATCTGGATAAAGCCCTACTAATGAAAGGGTTTCAAAGATCTTTTGATTGCGAGTTTCTTCATCCCAATCGGTAATTAATCGCAGCGGGGCATCTAAGGCTTGGCCAATATTTAAGCGAGGGTTAAACGCTGAATTTGCATCTTGGAAAACCATTCGGATATGTTGTGCACGATAGTGAAAATCTTCAAATTGGAGCGGTAAATCATTAAATAAGATTTTTCCAGATGTAGGAGGGGTAATTCCTGCAATCATTTTCACTAAGGTGGATTTTCCTGAGCCATTTTTACCAATAATCGCAAGTGTTTCTTTCCGACTAAGCGAAAAACTGACATCCTTTACCGCATAAAATTGCTCAGAGCCAAAAAGTTTGGCTGGACCATCAAAGGTTTTACTAAGATTTTCCACTTTTAATAATGGCATTATTCGTTTCCTTTTGATTCTGTGTTGAGCGTAAGCGGTGAAGCGGTCACTTTATCTTTAAACTGCCGTTCTCGAAGATTTATCGGATGATGGCAGGAGAACTCATGCTGTTTAATGCGATAGCGGCTTGGTTTTTGAATGCATTCACGTTGAGCGAAAGGACAACGTGGTCCTAAACGACAACCAATCGGCATTTGTTCCAAAATTGGTACTGTGCCTTCTAGTGTCCCTAATTTGCTTTTAAAACTTAAAGGACGACTAAAATCTGGAACAGAGTAAAGCAATGCCTGCGTATAAGGATGGTGAGGCATTTCTAATATTTGGTCGGTTGGCCCAGACTCTGTATTTTGCCCACAATAAAGGACGGAAATACTATCACACCATTCGCTGATACTTTTAAGATCGTTACTAGCTAATAAAATTGTCGTACCTTGGTTTTGGTTCATACTTGAAAGCAAGCGGAAAATTTGCAATGCCGTAATGGATTCCAAAGAATTAGTGGGTTCATCCGCAATTAGTAATCGAGGTTGATTCGCCACTGCTATAGCTATCATCACCTTTTGACCTTCACCTTCAGTGAGCTCATCAGGATAACTCGCCATAATGTCCTTGTGGTTTTTAATCCCTACACGGTGCAGTAATTCAATCACACGACGTTTTTTCCAACCAAACCACTGCCACCAGCGGCCTTTAAAGGTCCAGTTTGGAATACTTTGGATAAGCTGTTTACCAATTTTTCGGCTTGGATCAAGGCAACTTAATGGGTTTTGGAAGATCATTGAAATTTCTTTTCCAACGATTTTTCGACGTTGATTCGGTGTCAGTTTAAGCAATTCAATATCATTAAAACGAAAACGGTCAGCGGTGACAATCCAGTTATCTTTAATAGAATTACTGATTACTTTAGCGATTAAACTTTTACCTGAACCTGACTCACCGACAAGTCCTAGAATTTCACCTTCATTAAGCGAAAGATTGACGCCGTCCACAATTTTTATGCGGCCGTTTGGTGTTTGAATTTCAATATTAAGATTGCGAATATCTAACAGCGCCATGGGTTACTCGTAATATTTATTGATTGCTTGACACAATCCGTTAGTAAAAATAATGCTTAATAAAATGGTAAAAATAATAGCAAAACCTGGTAATAAAACCGTCCAAGGCGCAAGATAAATTAACTCCAGTGAGTCTTTTATCATCGCACCCCATTCTGGCATTGGTCGTTGAGCACCAAGAGAAATGAAGCTGAGCGCTGTAATATCTAAAATAGCGACCACAAATGCACGAGAAATTTCTTGCGTATAGACGATACTAATATTCGGCAAAATTGTGCTTTTTAATAGCTCCCAGTTTGAAATCCCATCTAATTTGAGTAAGAGAACATAGTCTTTTTTCAGCTCTTGCTGAATCGCTTGATAAATGGCATGCACAAAATACGGCAAAATAGCCAATAGGGTAGCAAACATCGCATTCATTAAGCTTGGTTCCATTAACGTGGAAATGATAATGGCAATCAGCAAAATAGGAATCGATAAAAAAGCATCAAAAAAATGACCTAAAAAACGCGCTTTAATCCCGTCAGACATACCCGCAAGAATACCTAGTGCGCCCCCAATAATTGCCACAGCGATAACCACCAAAAGGGATGAACCAAGCGTATATTGTGTCCCCATTATTAATCGACTGAGTACATCTCGGCCAAGATCGTCCGTGCCAAAGAAAAAGGCGATACGACCTTTTTCTACCCAAGATGGCGGCATCAATTCTTCTCCCACAAACTCCATGCTTTCGCTATAAGGCATGATGAGTTTCGGGAAAATAGCGACCAAAATCAGGATAACAAATAAATAGAAACTAAATAATGCCACACGATTTTGGCGGAAAAGCAACCAAATTTGAAAGAAGGAGGTGCTTTCGCGAAATTCATCAGGTTCTCTATCTTGCATACCAACCCTTCTTATTAAATGGATCTAACATAAACATCAGCGACTTGGCTAAGGTATCAATAATGATGATGCAAACACCGATCACTACGACACCAGCCGAAATACTGTTGTAATCTTGTTGGGTTACGGCATCAATGAGCCAACGCCCGATTCCCGGCCAACCTAAAACGTTTTCTACCAACATACACTGTGTTAATACTAAGGTAAATACACGAGTAAGCTGTGGAATCAATAATGGAAATGTATTACGAAAAACGTAACGTTTTAAAATCGTCCATTTCGACCATCCACGTGTTACTGCTGCTTTTGCATATTCTTGTTGAAGTAAATAATCAGCTCGTTGCTGAATGATTCGGATAAATTCCATTGTCGGCAGAATACAAAGCACTAATGTTGGTAAGGCTAAATGCTGTAAAACGTTTTGTACAATTTTGGTTCGGTAAGGGACATCAACAAACCACATGTCAATAGTAGGGAAGCCTGTGATAGGTTTGATTTCATACAGCAAATTATACTGCCCGATGGCTGCAATCTCCCAGCTTTGAATCGCTGCTACATAGAGTAAAATCGGGGCAAACCAGAAAATAGGAATAGATAAACCAACATTAGAGATACTTTGCAATGCGCGTGCACAAGGACGCTGATTATAGACCGCACTTAATACGCCGAGAGGAATACCTAAGATGCAAGCCAATAAAAGTGCGGTAAAACAAAGTTCTAATGTGGGTGGTAATACCGTAAAAATTAAATCTTTTAACGATTCTCCGCCGTTATAGGTAATTCCTAAATCGCCCTGTAACAATGATGTAAGGTAATGATAATAAGCACTATAAATGTTGTTTGTGACAAGATCAGCATTGAGCGGATCTCGCATTAAAATCACAAAACTTAATACAGATAAAACCAATAATAAAATGCTTACCCAAATGACATAACGAATTGCTGAAAAGAGCATTATTTTTTCTCCTTATTTTTCATGAAATACAAGGTAGAAAAATTGATGCTACCAAATGGGGTCATTTCAATTCCTTTTACATTACCACGTGCGACTAAAAGTCGTTTTACGTTTGCAATTGGCACAATAGGTAATTCGTTTAAAATGAGCTCTTGCGCATTGTTATACGCTTTAGAGCGTTCATACAAATGATTGGTGGATAGTGCACGATCCATCATCTTATCGAATTCAGGGTTACACCAATTGGATAGATTAGTGATTTCCTTTTGTGTATCACAACTTAAAATCGGGCGCATAAAACCGTCAGGATCAAGGTTTCCAGCAAGCCAACCCGTTAAGATTAAATCGTAATCTTCCGTGCCTTTGCGTAATTGTTCGATTAAATATGTACGTGTGACTGACCGCACTTTAACATCCACTCCCGCTTTGGCTAAATCCCATTTAATGAGCTCCGCCATTTTTATTGGGGCTGGGTTATACACTTGCTCTTCATTCATCACCCACATCTTTAACGTGAGTTTTTTATCGCGTAATGCTTTCTCTGCTTCAGCTGGCTGGTAATCATAAGGAAAATCAGGCGTATTAATTGCAGAAGCCCAAGAAATCTCAGGAATAATGTTATTCGCCACCGTTGCTGTGTTGTGGTAAATATTTCGCACAATTCTAAAACGGTTTAAGCTTTGTGAAATGGCTTGGCGAATGGTTTTATCCTGCATTAATGGCTTTTGGAAATTGAAAGCCAAATAGGCTAAGTTCATTCCATCCGTAGATTGCAGATAATAACGATCATCTTTTTCGCTTAATAAACCGAGTTGGCTAACTTCAGGGTAAGAAGCAATTTGGCATTCATTATTAAAGAATTTTATTAAACGTCCCGTACGATCCGTAGAAAGATCCACGATGATATTTTTAATTTTAGCTTCTTTTTTCCAATAGTCCTCATTGCGTACCAGGCGAACATATTGGTTATAAACGTAATCTTTCACTTGATAAGGGCCCGTGCCAACAGGATGTGTATCCAATTGGGTGAGATTATCATCCGCACTTAATTGATACGCATATTCTTGCGAGAAAATAATAGAGTATTGGCTAGCAAGATGGGACAGAATTGACGCATCGGGTTCAAACAGGTCAATTTTGACCTGATAAGGATTCGTTGCCGTGATACTTTTAATTTTTTGATTCAGCTTAATACTTTCAAAATACGGAAAGTGTACCTTCTTGGCCTGTTCGTGAAAGATTTTATATTGCGGATTTTTGTAGGTGACTACATCATCTGAGAGTGTTGGCAAGTAAGTATCGTGACCTAAAACGCGATTAATCGAAAAGACCACATCTTCTGCATTAAAGTCACGCGTAGGCGTAAACCAAGGAGTACGATGGAATTTCACCCCTTTACGAAGATTAATGAGAATTTGTTTACCATCAGATGAAAGAGAATAGGATTGTGCTAACACAGGAACGAGTGCGGCACTGTGATCTTTAATATCAAACAATTTGTTATAAATTTGCTCCGTCACCACATTCATACTAGTGCCGGCGTCTGCAGTTTGCGGATTAAAGGAAAAACCCGATGCATTCGTGCAGTATGTTAAGCCGTTTTCTGTCAGCATTTTGGGTATGCTTGGCGCGGCTTGTGCCAGATTAATTTGGCTCAACCCACACAATAAAAAACAAAAAGTAACATTTCGACGTAACATAGCTTTATTATTAAAGACCGTTTTGTGGTAAATTGAGTGAATTGTAAAATATCTTGGCAAAAATGGCTAGTTATTGGATTTTTAGGATATGTTTAAATCAATTAATCGGGAAATTAATCAAATAATCAATCGTGGATTTGACCGCACTTTACGTTTAGCTGTGACAGGGCTAAGTCGAAGCGGTAAAACAGCCTTTATTACGAGTTTGATTAATCAATTGTTACATATTAATCAAGAGGGAAATGCACATCTTCCTTTATTTGAGGCTGCCCGAAATCAATCTATTTTAGCGGTAAAACGTGTTCCTCAGCAGGATTTAACTATTCCACGTTTTGATTATGAAGCGAATCTCAATGATTTAATGAATAATCCACCACAGTGGTGCCAATCTACTCGAGGCGTAAGTGAAACACGCCTTGCTATTCGTTTTGAACGCCAATCAGGCTTACTTCGCCATTTTAAAGAACGTGGCACATTATATTTGGATATTTTTGATTACCCTGGTGAATGGCTATTGGATTTACCTTTGCTGAATTTAGATTTTCAACAATGGTCACTTGAACAAGCCAAAATTACATCAGGTATTCGCCAGCAGTTTGCACAAAATTGGTTGGATAAACTGAAAAAACTCGACCTAAGTGAGGTCGTCAATGAAGATGTTTTAGCGCAGATTGCAAAATCTTATACCGATTATTTGCTTGCCTGCAAAGCAGAAGGAATGCAATTTATTCAACCAGGCCGATTCGTCTTGCCTGGAGAATTAGAAGGTGCACCTGTATTACAATTTTTCCCATTATTGCACTTGTCGGAAGAACAATGGTTAAAACTGAAAAAAGAGGCGAAATCCAATAGCTATTTTGCCGTGTTAAATAAGCGGTATGATTATTATCGTAATAAGGTGGTGAAAGGCTTTTATGAAAATCATTTTTCTACTTTTGATCGCCAAGTGATTTTAGCGGATTGCTTAACGCCACTGAATCATAGCCAACAGGCTTTTATTGATATGCAAACAGGGCTTAATCAGCTTTTCAAAAATTTCCATTATGGGAAACGCAATTTACTTAATCGTTTATTTTCCCCGAATATTGATAAGTTAATGTTTGTGGCAACAAAAGCCGATCATATCACAACAGATCAAATTCAAAACTTAATTAGTCTGATGCGCCAATTGGTACAAGAGGGCGGTCGTCATGTTGAATTTGAAGGGATTGATACAGAATACACGGCAATTGCTGCGATTCGTGCGACAAAACAAGTTTTAGTTAATCAAAACGGTAAACAAATCAAAGCTATTCAAGGAGTACGTTCTGTAGATAAGCAACTGATTACGCTTTATCCGGGTTCTGTACCAAGTAAATTACCTAATGCAGAGTTCTGGTCAAAACAATCTTTTGATTTTGATTCCTTTGAACCTCAAGTTTTACAACAAGGTGAAAGCATTCCGCATTTAAGAATGGATGCAGTTTTACAGTTTTTATTGGCGGATAGGTTTGATTGATAGAAAAGTCAAATCAATTTAATTGTCAAATATTTAATATAAACCACTATTTTTTTATTGGTATTTAGGTAGAATTAATTTGAGTCTTTCTAAAGTAAAGGAGCTTATGATGAAAATGAAAACTCTCTTAGCATTAGCAATCAGCGGAATTTGTGCTGCTGGCGTGGCAAATGCACATGACCATATGGCAAAACCAGCAGGTCCTTCAATCGAAGTAAAAGTACAACAATTAGATCCTGCAAATGGTAACAAAGATGTAGGGACTGTAACGATTACCGAATCAAATTATGGTTTAGTGTTTACACCAAATCTACAAGGTTTAGCTGAAGGTTTACATGGTTTCCACATTCATGAAAATCCAAGCTGTGATCCAAAAGAAAAAGACGGTAAATTAACAGCGGGTTTAGCGGCTGGCGGTCACTGGGATCCTAAAGGTGCAAAACAACATGGTTATCCATGGCAAGATGATGCTCACTTAGGTGACTTACCTGCTTTAACTGTATTACATGATGGTACAGCAACTAATCCTGTTTTAGCGCCACGTCTTAAAAAATTAGATGAAGTTCGTGGTCATTCTATTATGATTCACGCTGGTGGTGATAACCACTCTGATCACCCAGCTCCACTTGGCGGTGGCGGCCCACGTATGGCATGTGGCGTGATTAAATAAGTCGATTCTTAAAGACAAAAAAGTGCGGTCAATTTTGACCGCACTTTTGTTATTGTTTAAAACAGAGTTAGCTAGGTTCTATGGGAAAATATTATGAATGATATAGATTTTGAACAATCTTACAAAAGATTTTCAAAAACATTAAAAATAGCAAGAAAAGTTTCTGTATTGGGTGCTTATAGAAAATCTACAGGATTTCAAATGACATTTGCTTGTATTTTATTTGCAAGAATGTGTGTTATTGCTCAAAGCATACAAAGACTCACTCAGCAAGATGTTCCAACAAAATATGTCCTAGAAAACTGGGACTATGCTTCAACATTTGGTTTAACACGGAATTTAATGGAGTGTTATCATTCTTTGTTTTATTTATGCTTTGATAACGTATCTAATGAAGAAAGACAAACGAGAAAAAATATTTTTGATTTACATGATTACTATTCAAGAAAACAGCTCTTCGGGCATTTAAATGAAGTGCCTTTAGCAACCCAGTTCCAACATGATAAAGAAAATTGCTTAGAATTCATCTTAGATAAAATACAACAAGATTCTTTTTTTAATTCATTACCCGAAAAGGAGCGAAATAGATACTTGCAAGGGAAAAGTGCTTTTATGTTGAGTAGGGAAGATATTGAAGAACGAAGCGGATTTAATAAAAGAGAATTTAGGCTATGGTATAAGCTGTTATCAGCAAATGCTCACTCTTTCCCCATGGGGTTCTACCATGTGGCACCAGGAGAAAGAGGATTAGGGGTGAAAACAGAACTTGAAGTCAAATATATATGTAAGGCATTAAGTTTATCTGAATCTTATTTAAGAAAAGGAATTGAAGGTATGATTACTGTTATTTACCCAGATATAAGAGAAAGACTTGATAATAAAGAATTAAGATTTTTAAAAATATAGTCTAAATCTGCAAGGTGAGGGTACCTTATCATAAAAACATTCAATCTTAAATTACTTCACCACTTCCGCCGTATATTCCAATTTATGAATTGCATTAATTAACTGCTCATCAGCAACTTTTGGATCTTCTACAACAGTCACAGTTCTATCTTTAATGGAGGCTTTAGTGGAAATCACGCCATCAATATTGCGTAACTCTTTGTTCACTAAATAAGCACAAAGCTGGCAGTTCATTTCATTCACTTTTAGCACAACTTGCTTTGTTTCTTCCGCTTGCGCAACAGAGATGGTGAATAATGAAAGCAAAAGTGCGGTCGTTAATTTCTTCATTTTTTGTTCCTAATTAGAAAGCTCTAAAATCCACGGTAAAATAGTTGGATAAGTTAAGAAAAAGAGCATGATGATAAATACAATCCAATACAAAACAATGAGCTTTTTACGGGAAATGTATTTGCTGCAAATGATTTTTTTGGAAAACATTAGCAACCAAAAGCCGTAGGCAAAGGCGCATAATGAAACGATAAGCATAGGAATGCGTAAATAATCATATTCACCCAAGCCAATCAACCATGTGGATGACACGCCAAAAACTAAATAGATTAAAGGCGCAATGCAGCACAAGGTTGATGCCACCGCAGCGCTTAGTGCGGTGGCAATCGCAACCCAAAAAGATTTATTAGAGCTTTTTAGAGACGTAGTCATACTTAAATTCTTTCGGGTCAAAGGAATTTAACGGGTCACCACCTACTTCGGCATACGGATAGCCAAAGTTATTGAGTGGAGCAAGTTCTGGTTGCGGATATAAATCGAAGTCGCGAGCATGGTTAAAGCCTACCCAGTTTGCTTCCCAATTACCGAATAAGTATTTGGCAACGGCTTGTGTATCTTTATCATCAACAGATTTTTTCTCTGCTAAACGCATTTTTGCTACGTCTGCAGAATCAACAGGCACCCAACCAAATCCCGCAAGATAGAATTCAGCACGACAATGCTGACCACCGCTTACATTTGCTACGCCATGTTCGTCCGCACTACCGAATGCACCTTTAGAGTATTTGCCCATTTTATCCGCTGCACCTAAACGAATACCGAAAATTTCACGAGCAGGAATACCGCTGGCACGAGCAAGTGCAACGAAAACAGAGTTAATATCAGTACATTTACCTTTTAACACACCAGTAGTCAGAATTTTTTCTACATCACCATCGCCACAGCCTAAAACAGAATTATCACGTTCCATATTGTTGACGATCCATTGGTGAATCAACTCAGCTTTTTTCAATGGATTAGTTTCAGTGCCCACAATTTTATCGGCGAACTGTTTCACAATGCCATCAGTTTTAATATGTTGAGTCGGTTTTAAATATTCTTGTACATCAACAGAATAGTGAATATCTTTTGGTGGTTTGTAATTTTCTAATGCACCTTTAACCATTGGTTCACGATCTTTGGTTTCAATCACCATTGTGATTTTTAAATCGCGTTTTTGTGCATCTTTATCCCAAGTTGCAAAGAGCGTTTTCGCACCATATTTGTTGTTTTCTGTTACATAGGCATCCAAATAGTTACCTTCAAAATGGATAGATTTTACCTGTTGATATTCGCCATTAAACGGTAAAGGTACCCACAGATTCGCTTGTCCTTGCGAACCTTTTGGCACAACTAAATCATAAGTTTGAGTGAATTCATACAGATGAGAATCGGTATTGTAGTTTGGAATGTCGGTATTGGCGTAAGTCATGGAACATGCGGAGAGTACCGCAGTGGCGATAAGTTTCTTCATGAAAAGATCCTTCTAGTTAGTTAACAGTTAAAACTTAACACATTAGATAAACTAATTGTGGACATGACTATAGTAGCTCATTTTATTTTCTAGTCAATATTGCTTTTTTATTTCAGCCATTTAAGATTTGCTAAAGAAATTCGAAGTAAAATACCATTTCTATTTTTATTGGAAAGAATAATGACAAAACAAATTTTCACACAATCTCAACAACCAGAAGAGGAAGAAATTCTGCCTAAGCAGGAATTTTATAATGTTGAAACAACCATTGATAATGAACCTTTAGAAGGGGAGTTGTTGGATGAGCAATTTGAGCAAATTGTGAAGCCTAAATCGAGTGGTTGGAAAACGGCTTTAAAATTGACCGCACTTTTATTTTTAGGGGCTACGGTTGCGCAATCTGTTCAATGGATTTGGGACAGTTATCAAAATCAACAATGGATTTACCTTGCTTTTGCCTTGGTGAGTTTCGTTGTGGTGATGTTTGGTTTATCTGAAATCATCGCAGAATGGCGACGTTTGGTAAAACTCAAAAAGCGTTTGAATTTACAAGAACAAAGTCAGCGATTAATAGGTGAAAGTGCGGTTAAAAATCATCAAGTTTTTTCAGTGCAGGATAGTGAGCAAGGAAGAGCCTTGTGTTTATCGATTGCCGATACCTTAAAATTGGATTCACAACATCCCTCAATTGTCCAATGGGAAAAACAGCTGAATGAAAGTTATTCTGCTCGCGAAGTCACCCATTTATTTAGTAAGACGGTGTTACAGTCTTTTGATCAAAAAGCGAAAAAACTGATTACGAAAATGTCGGCAGAATCCGCAGTGATTGTGGCAATTAGTCCTTTGGCCGTTATTGATATGTTTTTTATTGCTTGGCGAAATATTCGTTTAATCAATAAAATTGCAACGATTTATGGGATTGAGCTTGGGTATTTTACCCGTCTTCGTTTGCTCAGAATGGTGTTAGTGAATCTTGCTTTTGCTGGTGCGACTGAAATCGTGCAAGATTTAGGAATGGATTGGCTTTCGCAAGATATTACCGCGAAACTTTCTGCACGAGCAGCGCAGGGGATTGGCGTGGGATTATTGACGGCTCGATTGGGCATTAAGGCTATGGAGTTTTGTCGCCCACTGGCATTTGAAAAGTCGGAAAAACCAAAACTTTCTCATGTGCAAAAAGAATTGCTGACGGTGATGAAAGATGCCGTGTTAGGCAAGAATAAACTGAAAGAAAAAGAAGAGGTGTAATAAAAAAGTGCGGTTAAAATTGACCGCACTTTTTTGTATAAAAGAGATGATTAAAGTCCCGCTTTCAAGCTTGCCTCAATAAAGCGATCAAGATCGCCATCCAGTACGGCTTGTGTATTACGATTTTCCACGCCTGTGCGGAGATCCTTAATGCGCGCATCATCTAGTACATAAGAACGAATTTGGCTACCCCAACCGATATCCGATTTATTATCTTCCATCGCTTGTTTATCCGCATTTTTCTTTTGTAACTCAAGCTCATACAATTTTGCTTTCAACTGCTTCATGGCTTGATCTTTATTTTTGTGCTGAGAACGATCGTTTTGACATTGCACAACAATCCCACTTGGCATGTGAGTAATACGCACCGCACTTTCAGTTTTATTGACGTGCTGACCACCCGCACCGGATGCACGGTAAACGTCAATACGTAAATCAGCCGGATTGATTTCAATATCAATATCGTCATCAATTTCAGGATAAACGAAAGCTGCTGCAAATGATGTATGACGACGGTTATTGGAGTCGAATGGACTTTTGCGCACTAAACGATGAATACCGGTTTCAGTACGTAACCAACCGAAAGCATATTCGCCGCTGACACGAATCGTCGCGGATTTTAAACCTGCGACATCACCATCAGAGACTTCCATTAATTCTGTTTTAAAGCCTTTGCTTTCAGCCCATCGAAGGTACATGCGAAGTAACATTTCTGTCCAGTCCTGCGCTTCTGTACCACCGGAACCCGCTTGTAAATCGACATAACAATCGCATGCATCATGTTCACCGCTAAACATACGGCGGAATTCTAATTTTGCAAGTTGTTGTTCAAGTTCGTCTAATTCAGCAACGGCTTCATTAAAGGTCTCTTCATCTTCAGCTTCAACGGCTAATTCAAGAAGCCCTTCAACATCCTCTAAACCTTGTTCTAAATTCTTGATAGTATCAACCACTTGTTCAAGTGAAACACGTTCTTTCCCTAGCGCTTGGGCTTTTTCAGGATCATTCCACACATCGGGTTGTTCTAATTCGGCATTAACTTCTTCTAAACGCTCAACTTTTGCATCGAAGTCAAAGATACCCCCGAAGCACAGAAGTGCGCTCGGAAAGATCGGCGATTTTGTTTTTGATTGGATTAATTTCAAACATAATAAATAAACCTCTATAAGCGGCAGAAGTATAAGTCATTTTCAGTTTTTTGGGTAGTTTAGCTTGCACAAATCATCGATCCATTTATAATTCTAATCTTTGTTGTTTAGATATTTAGGAATAAAAATGAAAAAATTACTGACCGCACTTTTAATCACTGCTTCTGCCACTGCGATGGCGACTGATGCTGAGATTAAATCGAAATTACAAGCATTGGGTGCGAAAAATATTGAAGTGAAAGATTCACCGGTAAAAGGCCTTAAAACAGCGGTGACTGATCAAGGCATTTTATATGTAAGTGAAAATGGTCAATATGTTTTGCAAGGCAAAATGTATGAATTAACAAATAAAGGCCCAGTTGATGTGGCTGGTAAACTTTTAGCGGATAAAGTGAATGCGTTAAAAAACGAAATGATCATTTATCCGGCAAAAAATGAAAAATATGTTGTGACCGTATTCATGGATATTACTTGTCATTATTGTCATATTCTTCATCAACAAGTGAAAGAATATAATGATTTAGGTATTACCGTTCGTTATCTTGCATTCCCACGTGCTGGAATGAATGAAACTGCTCGCCAAATGGAAGCCATTTGGACAGCGAAAGATCCTGTATTTGCATTGAACGAAGCAGAAAAAGGTAACTTACCAAAAGAATTGAAAACACCTAACATTGTGAAAAAACAGTATGATTTAGGTGTACAACTTGGTGTGAAAGGTACGCCAAGTATTGTGACTTCAACAGGTGAAATGCTTGGGGGATATTTAAAACCTCAAGATTTATTAGCTGTGTTACAAGAATCAGCACAATAATTGTTAGTAGTGAGGGCGTATGATATACGCCCTTAAAATATTCATATCATCAAAGTGCATATTGTAGTTTCTTTGGATGATAATTTTAAATAACAAAACACCGTGAAAAAACTCATCAAACGTCGTGAAATTCCTGCCGGAAATCCTGTTTCAGATAATGCTTTACTCGATCGTCTCTATCGTTCTCGCCATATTAAAAATAGCCAAGAATTAGACCGCACTTTGCAATCAATGCTGAACCCTAATCAATTACATGGTATTCAACAAGCCGTAGATTTATTGGTTGAAGCTTATCAACAGCAACAAAAGATTGTTATCGTCGGTGATTTTGATGCCGATGGAGCAACCAGTACGGCACTTTCAGTATTAGCTTTACGTATGCTTGGCTTTACTGATGTAGAATATCTTGTGCCAAATCGTTTTGAGCAAGGCTATGGTTTGAGTGTGCCTGTTGCTGAAATGGCAATGGAAAAAGGCGTGCAGTTATTAATGACGGTAGATAACGGAGTATCGTCTTTTGAGGGCGTGGCGTATTTAAAAGAGCAGGGTGTGAAGGTATTGATTACCGATCATCACTTGCCACCAGAAATCCTGCCGAATGCTGATGCCATTGTTAATCCAAATTTGCAACAATGTGATTTCCCTTCAAAATGTTTAGCCGGCGTAGGTGTGGCGTTTTATTTAATGCTCGCTTTGCGTGCTAAATTTCGCGAATTGGGTACTTTTACGGCTGAAACACAACCTAATTTTACTGAGTTATTGGATTTAGTTGCGCTCGGCACAATTGCAGACGTTGTTCCTCTTGATCAAAATAACCGTATTTTAGCTTATCAAGGGTTGATGCGAATTCGTGCGAAGCGTTGTCGTCCAGGAATCATTGCTCTCGCCGAAGTGGCTAATCGGGAAGTTGAAAAACTTTGTTCAGCTGATTTAGGCTTTGCGATTGCACCCCGTTTAAATGCTGCGGGTCGATTAGATAATATGTCTGTTGGTGTGGAGTTATTACTTGCAGAAAGTATGCAAGAGGCAAGAGCACAAGCCTTGGATTTGGACAGTTTAAATCAGGCTCGAAAAGAAATTGAGCAGGGCATGAAGTTAGAGGCCTTAGAAATTTGCCGAAATCTCACCGCACTTTCTGATGAATTACCGATGGGAATAGCCTTATTCCAGCCAGATTGGCATCAAGGTGTATTAGGCATAGTGGCCTCTCGTATTAAAGATCAATACCATCGACCAGTTATTGCCTTTGCGCAAGATCAAGAAGGTATTTTAAAAGGTTCTGCGCGTTCAATTGAAGGCTTGCATATGCGCGATGTATTAGAGCGCATCCATTCCCAACATCCTGATATGATTTTAAAATTTGGCGGTCATGCCATGGCAGCAGGATTAAGCATTAAAGAAAGCTTTTTCCCTGATTTTCAAAAGATTTTTAATCAAACGGTGCAAGATTGGTTAAATGAAGATCAATTACAAGGTGTGATTTGGACGGATGGCGAACTTCAAGCAAATGAATTTAGTATTGAAACGGCAGAAGTGATAAAATCTGGCGGTCCTTGGGGACAAGCCTTTCCTGAGCCTGTTTTTGATGGTGAATTTAAAATTTTTGACCAACGTGCAATCGGACAAAATCAAAATCATTTAAAAATGCTTGTTGAGCCTAAAAATGGTGGTCCATTATTAGATGCCATTGCGTTTAATATCGATACTCGGTATTATCCCGACTTGTCGATTAAGCAGGCAAAATTTGCTTATAAGTTAGAAATTAATGAGTTTCGTGGAAATCGAAACCTCCAATTATTAGTCGATTATATTGAACCAATTGGTTAATTTATGAAAAAAGTTTGGCAGAATAAATTATTAAAAGGATCCTTTGCAATGATATTGCTGAGTGTGACGAATGTCGCATTCGGCGAAGTCAGTGCAAAGGATTTTTCTGCTAAAAATCCACCACACTTGCCGCCAGCGAATGTCGTACAGTTTGAAGATGGTCGAGATTATTTTTCATATCAAGAACCCATTGAACAAGCCAAAAGAAGCGATCGTAAAATTCCGATCCAGTTTTTCTTTGATTATGACTGTCGAGTTTGTTCTTCAGCCCAAGACATCTTGCAGCTTTATAGCCAAATTCGCCCAAATAAAGTGGCATTAGATGAATACCCAGTTGCTACGAATGAAGCAAAATTTTCAGCGACAATATTTTATACCTTACAACGTTTAAAAGTAGGCGAGTTGTCAGATACGCTGTTATTTGAAACCTCTGAAAAGGCACGCTATACCGAATTATCCACATTAGATAAGATGCGTGAATGGGTCGTCTCACAAGGGATTAGTAAAGCTGAATTTAATAAGGTCGTCCATTCCAAAGAAGTGAAAGAGGATGTGAGTAACGCCATTTATTTGACAGAAGAATATGGTGTCTTTACTTTCCCTTATGTGGTTGTGGGCGGAAAATATGTGCTCACCGCGAGTACGCTGTATAACGATGATTATGGCGTAGCAGTATTAGATTTTTTAGTGAATAAACTCGAACAAGAAAGGAAAAAATAATGAAAATCGGGATTGTTGGTGCAATGGCACAAGAAGTGGAAATTTTATCCCAATTAATGACAGATAAAAAAGAAACAAAAGTTGCAAGTGCGGTCATTTTTGAAGGCAAAATTAATGGTAAAGAAGTCGCATTATTACAATCTGGGATTGGTAAAGTCTCGGCAGCTATTGGCACTACCGCTTTATTACAATTGGCTAAACCGGATGTGGTTTTAAATACGGGCTCAGCAGGTGGTGTTGCAAAAGGCTTAAAGGTAGGGGATATTGTTATTTCCGATGAAACCCGCTATCACGATGCCGATGTGACGGCATTTGGTTATGAAAAAGGTCAGTTACCCGCAAATCCAGCGGCTTTTCTTTCAGATAAACAATTAGCGGATTTAGCCGATGAAATTGCACAATCACAAGGGCAAAATGTAAAACGTGGTTTAATTTGCTCGGGCGATAGTTTTATTAATAGTGAAGAAAAAATTGCTCAAATTAAAGCTGACTTTCCCAATGTGACAGCCGTAGAAATGGAAGCAACCGCGATTGCACAAGTTTGTCATGCCTTTAACGTACCTTTTGTGGTCGTTCGAGCCATTTCAGATGCAGGCGATGGCGAAGCGAGTATGTCATTTGAAGAATTTCTCCCACTTGCAGCAAAGCAATCCTCGGCATTGGTGTTGGGCATGATAGATAGATTGTAAGCTTATATATAAAATCATTATATAATAGGGAAATCAGTTATTAGATAGCCTCTTATAAAACACATAAAATCAAAAGCCTCCGTTAATGGAGGCTTATTTTTTATAATAATAAAAGGATTATCAAAATGCTAAACATCATACATAAAACTCTTGTGGGAGGATTGCTGTTATTGTTTTCTTTCTTTTCACAAGCTAATGACGCAAGCCCTTTACGAGTAGGAATTGATTTAACTTATGCTCCTTATGCTTACTTAGATAATAAAGAGGCTAGCGGATTTGATCCTGATTTAATGCGATTACTTGGAAAAAATCTGAATCGTCCAGTCGAGTTTAAAGACACTCGAATTGAAAATATTATTATTGGATTAAATGCTGGACATTATGATCTTGTCGCTTCAGCTTTATATGTTAATCCTCAACGTGCGAAGCAAGTTGATTTTCTCCCTTATTTACAAACTGGAGGCGTTCTTGTTGTCCGAGGTAACGATAGCTTTTCTCCACAAAAACTAGAGGATCTTTGTGGTAAAAGCATTTCTTCAATGAAAGGTGCAGCTTGGATTCCAACGATGAATGAGGTTTCAGAGAAGTATTGTGCGCCTAAAAATCTAAAACCGCTTATTGTGAAAGAGTATCCGAGTGCGCCAGAGGCGGCCCAAGCACTTTTATCTGGTGGTGTTGATGTCCAGTATGAAGATGCAGCTGTTGCACAGATGGTGATTAATCAATTAGGTGATCGTTTAAAAATTACAAATAAAGAACAGTTATATCCGGTATTGATTGGGCTTGCTTTTAATAAGAATGACTTATCAGGTAAGGCTGTTATTGCACATGCGATAAAAGATACTTTAGCAGATGGTTCATATGAAAAATTACTAAGAAAATATAACCTTGAGTTTCCAAATGAAGCATTATTAAAACAAAATGGACTAGAAAATGCCTTAGATAATGCGATTCTAGCTAGTGAAAATGGAAATGATAAAACGATATCAAAAGGTTTTAATTGGTCATATTTAGCAAGCTTATTCGTAAATACTGATTTCTGGAAAGCTGTTTTAACCGTATTTGAGTTAAGTACATTAACTTGGATCTTTGCTGTTATTTGGGGATTTTTTCTTGCGCTTGGAACTCAATCGAATAAAAAACTAGTTAATAAATTTTCGAATACTTATATCTGGTTGTTTCGTAGTTTACCTTTATTAGTGTTATTAATTTTTATCTATAATGTACCTCAATTCTGGAGTGCTAGTTCTGTTTTATTATCAAATCCATTTATTGCAGGTTTAATTGCTATGGTGCTCAGTGAATCTGCTTATATAGCAGAAATTCATCGTGGAGCCTTATCCTCTATACCTAAAGGTCAATATGAAGCAGGTAAAGTATTAGGAATTCGATTCTGGGGGCTTCAACGTTTAATTATTATTCCGCAGGCATTAAAAGTAGCTTTACCCCCACTGACCAACCAATATATTACAATTGTCAAATTAACCTCTCTTGTTTCGGTTATTTCTTTAACTGAGATTTTACTGGTAGGACAACAGCTTTATACACGTAATTTTTTAGTATTAGAAACTTTGCTCGCAGTTGCATTTTATTACATTGTTATCGTGAGTTTCTTATCCTGGGTGCTAAAAAAAGTTGAAAATAAACTGGATGTATCTTCAATAAAAAATGAAAACAATAGTGAGGTTACTATCGATAAGTCAGCGTTAGCACCTTATAGCATTTTAAAAACTGAACATGCTAATAGCGATGAAGCATTGAGTGTGTATGGGGTAAAAAAATCCTTTAACGGCGTACAAGTTCTAAAAGGTATTGATCTTTCTTTAAAATGGGGTGAGGTACTTTCTATTATTGGTTACTCAGGATCTGGTAAAACAACGTTAATTCGAAGTATTAATGGTTTAGAGTCGTTAGATGAAGGAAGTATCAAATTAGAAGGGGAGGACTTTATCAATGGTAGCCATTTTGTTTCAAATTCAGTGGGTAAAATTGTGAATTTAGGAATGGTATTCCAAAATTATAATTTATTTCCGCATAAGACAGTGTTAGAAAATCTTCTCCTTGCTCCTGAGTATCATAATAAGCCTAAAGATGAGACTCGATTATTGGCTTTAGCTATGCTTGATAAAGTGGGAATGTTGCAACATGCCAATAAATATCCACATCAATTATCGGGTGGACAACAACAGCGAGTAGCTATTGCAAGAGCTTTGGTGATGAAACCTAAAATTATGCTTTTTGATGAGCCAACTTCGGCATTGGATCCTACACTAGTTGGAGAAGTATTACTTGTTATGGAAGAACTTGCAAAAGAAGGAATGACAATGATTATTGTGAGCCATGAGATGCAATTTGCAATGCGGGTATCAGATAAAATTGCGTTTATGGATTCTGGTGAAATAGCATTTTTACAAACTCCAAGTGAGTTAAGAAATAATGATGATCCTCGAATTCGTCGATTTATTAATAATGAAATTTTACGTAACGATTTTGTAATTTAAAGGAGTGAAAATGAATAAAGATTTTCCTGAGTTTGTCGAGATTGGTATTTTACAGCAACGTAAAATTGAAGCAGAGATAATTAAACCTATTTATGAAATAATGAAACGTGAATTTGGTTTAGATAAAGCTAAATCAATCATAGAGGAAGCTGTAGCTAATGCTGCAATTGATGCAGGAAAGGAATATGCCAAACGAGAACCTAATGGTACGAGTGTAGAGAGCTTTGTGGCCTTACAATATTTATGGGAAAAGGATGATGCATTACGTATAGAGGTTATTAATAATGATCATTATAAATATGATTATAATGTACATCGTTGCCGTTATGCTGAAATGTATAAAGAAATGGGATTAGAAGAAATTGGTTTCCTGCTTTCTTGTAATCGAGATAGCAAATTTATTGAGGGATATGCACCAAATGTGAGTTTAAGTCGACCTCATACAGTCATGAATGGTGATGGCTTTTGTGATTTTAGATATCGATTACAAGAAGAGTCGGCTAAAAATGAGGAATAACATGGATGTTAATAATTCAAGATTACTTCATTTGTTAGATGTTTTTTCTCAATTTGGGAAAACCCCCTTAAATGGTGTAACAAGACTTGCATTAAGTAATGAGGATAAACTTGCAAGAGATTATTTGATTAAACTTTCCAAAGATGCTGGCTTTTTGATAAGAATAGATGCAATTGGTAATATTTTTATTCGCCGTAGTGGAAAGGATAACCAATTAGCGCCAATATTAATTGGTTCTCATGGTGATTCTCAACCATTAGGTGGCCGTTACGATGGTATTTATGGGGTGTTAGCTGGATTAGAAGTGTTATTGTCATTAAATGATTATAACATTGAAACTGAGCGACCAATTGATCTTGTTATGTGGACAAATGAAGAAGGGGCTAGATTTTCTCCTGCTATGATGGGAGCTTCAGTTTTTATAGGTAATTTATCTCTTACAGCTGCATTATCTGAAAAAGATAAGGACGGTATTTCAGTAGAGGAAGCTTTAAATAATATTAACTATTTAGGCACAGATGATTTTTCATCATATCATCCTTATGCTTTATTAGAGCTTCATATCGAGCAAGGTCCTGTTCTAGAAAATAATCAGACTGAAATAGGTGTAGTAACTGGTGCATTAGGACAGAACTGGTATCAAATCACATTGACGGGGTTATCTTCTCACGCTGGAACTACGCCAATGAATATGCGTCAAGATGCATCAGTAGGCATGGCAAATGCAATAGTTAAATTTAATAAATTAGGTTTGAGAGAAGTGGTGAATCAGGGGCGTATGACTGTTGGCCAGATTAAATTAACGCCAAATTCACCCAATGTAATCCCAGGTGAAGCTTATTTTACGCTAGAGGTTCGTCATCCTAATGAACAAAGTTTAATAAATATAGAGAGGGAAATTTATCAGATTTTGAATGATATTGCTCGAGAAAATAATTTAGTGTTGGATATTAAGAAAGTTGTTTCTTTATCTCCAGTTAAATTTAATTCGGAGTTGATTAAAACGGTCCAAGAAAGTTGTGATTCATTAGGTTATTCTTGGGAGTATATTGTTTCTGGAGCTGGTCATGATGCTTGTCAATTAAATCATAAATTTCCAACATCAATGATATTTATTCCTTGTGTTAATGGATTAAGCCATAACGAGGCAGAAAATATTACCGATGAATGGTGTCAAAATGGGACAAGAGTGCTACTTAATTCCACAGTGGCTCTAGCTAATAAAATTTAAAAAGCAATAATACGGAGAATAAGGTAAAATTCTCCACATTATTATTTTGGCTGGAGATTTTTATGGGTATGATTATTACTGTTGATGGCCCAAGCGGAGCAGGGAAAGGAACGCTTTGTTACGCATTGGCAGAGAAGTTAGGTTTTACCTTATTAGATAGTGGTGCAATTTATCGCGTGACGGCATTGGCTGCACTGAAACGCCATGCAGACTTAACCGATGAAGAAGGATTAGCGGAGTTAGCACGTCATTTAGATATTCAGTTCATTCCAAAGAATGGAGAAGTCAATGTGCTTTTAGGTGGAATGGATGTGAGCCATTTGATCCGTACGCAAGAAGTGGCGGAAGCCGCCTCAAAAGTGGCAGTTTTCCCAAAAGTGCGGTCAGCTTTACTGCAACTTCAGCAGGATTTTGGCAAAAATGATGGCCTGATTGCGGACGGGCGAGATATGGGAACCGTGGTTTTCCCAAATGCACAAGTTAAACTGTTTTTAGATGCAAGTGCGGAAGAACGTGCAAAAAGACGCTATAAACAGTTGCAAAATAAGGGAATTAATGGTAACTTTGCACAGATTTTAGCCGAGATACAAGAACGTGATTTTCGCGATAGAAATCGTGAGGTTGCGCCATTGAAACCGGCTGACGATGCTTTGTTGTTAGATAGTACAACATTGAGTATTGATGAAGTCATTGCTCAAGCGTTGGATTATATTCAACAAAAAGCGTCAATTTCGATTTAACTGTTTATTCAAGGAAGAATAGACATTTATCCTCAACCCCGCATTTTATGGATCTTAATGTGGATGTTATTAACTTAAATTAAGAAGATTATTTATATGTCAGAATCTTTTGCTCAACTCTTTGAAGAATCATTAAAAGGCCTTGAAACCCGTCAAGGTTCAATCGTTAGCGGTACTGTTGTTGCTATTCAAAAAGGCTTTGTACTTGTTGATGCAGGCTTAAAATCTGAATCTGCAATTCCTGTTGCTGAATTCCAAAACGCTCAAGGTGAACTTGAAGTTAAAGTTGGCGACACAGTAAACGTAGCTTTAGATGCAGTTGAAGATGGTTACGGCGAAACTAAACTTTCTCGTGAGAAAGCTGTTCGTCATGAATCTTGGATTGAATTAGAAAAAGCTTACGAAGATAAAGCGACCGTTATCGGTTTAATCAACGGTAAAGTGAAAGGCGGTTTCACAGTTGAGTTAAACGGTGTTCGTGCATTCTTACCAGGTTCATTAGTTGATACACGTCCTGCACGTGAAGCTGATCATCTACTTGGTAAAGAATTAGAATTCAAAGTAATCAAATTAGATCAAAAACGTAACAACGTTGTTGTTTCTCGTCGTGCAGTGATCGAATCTGAAAACAGCCAAGAACGTGAACAAATCCTTGAGAACCTAGCTGAAGGTTCAGAAGTTAAAGGTATCGTTAAAAACTTAACTGACTACGGTGCATTCGTAGATTTAGGTGGCGTTGACGGTTTATTACACATCACTGATATGGCTTGGAAACGTGTTAAACACCCAAGCGAAATCGTGAATGTAGGCGACGAAGTAACTGTTAAAGTATTAAAATTTGACAAAGATCGTACTCGTGTATCTTTAGGCTTAAAACAATTAGGTCAAGATCCTTGGGTTGCTATCTCTGAAAACCACCCAGTAAACAGCAAATTAACTGGTAAAGTAACTAACTTAACTGACTACGGCTGTTTCGTTGAAATCTTAGATGGTGTTGAAGGTTTAGTTCACGTTTCTGAAATGGATTGGACTAACAAAAACATCCACCCATCTAAAGTTGTAAGCCTTGGCGATACAGTTGAAGTAATGGTGTTAGAAGTTGACGAAGAACGTCGTCGTATTTCTTTAGGTTTAAAACAATGCAAACCTAACCCATGGACTCAATTCGCTGAAACTCACAACAAGGGCGACAAAGTTACTGGTAAAATCAAATCAATCACTGATTTCGGTATCTTCATCGGTCTTGAAGGTGGTATCGACGGTTTAGTTCACTTATCTGACATTTCTTGGAATGTTGCAGGTGAAGAAGCAGTTCGTAACTACAAAAAAGGTGACGAAGTTTCTGCAGTAGTATTAGCAGTAGACGCAGTGAAAGAACGTATTTCTTTAGGTATCAAACAACTTGAAGATGATCCATTCAACAACTTCGTAGCAATCAACAAAAAAGGCGCAGTAATTTCTGCAACTGTTGTTGAAGCTGACGCTAAAGGTGCTAAAGTTGAATTAGCAGGTGGCGTTGAAGGTTATATCCGTGCAGCAGACTTAACAAACGAAGTTGCAGCAGGTGATGTAGTTGAAGCGAAATACACTGGTGTTGATCGTAAAGCACGTATCGTTCACTTGTCTGTAAAAGCGAAAGATCAAGCTGAAGAAGCAGCTGCAGTTGCAAACGTGAATAACAAACAAGAAGATGTTGCTATTCCAAACGCAATGGCTGAAGCTTTCAAAGCAGCTAAAGGTGAATAATTAATTCACATGAATAAGGCTGGGTCATGGACTCAGCCTTATTACTACCAGCTATAATTAACAAGGATTTAGCGGTAATTTATTATGAACTAATGCATTACCTGTAAGTCTTAATAACAAGTTTAAATATAAATTTAAAGGAGAGTTGACGATGACTAAATCTGAACTAATTGAAAATCTATCAACAAAGCACCCAACTTTATCCGCAAAAGAAGTAGAAGGTATTGTAAAGGATATTCTTGAACTCATTGCACAATCTTTAGAAGAAGGTAATCGTATTGAAGTTCGTGGTTTTGGTAGCTTCTCTTTACACCATCGTCAACCACGAGTTGGCCGTAATCCTAAAACCGGTGATTCTGTAAAATTAGATGCGAAATCTGTACCGCACTTTAAAGCAGGTAAAGAATTAAAAGATCGCGTAAATGTTTTTGCTTAAACATTCAATCGATATCAATAAAACGACACTTAGGTGTCGTTTTTTATTACAAATTTTGGCATAATGAACCTATTCTTAACAAAGGAGATTGTGATGATTAAATATATTCTTGGGCTCATTATTGTATTGGCTATCGTACTTGTTGCGGTAACTATAGGAGCAAATAATGATCAAGTAATCACCTTTAACTACATTGTTGCTGAAAGCCAATTCCAACTTTCAACATTAGTTGCCATTTTATTTGGCTTTGGATTAATTTTAGGTTGGTTAATTACCGGATTCTTTTACTTAAAATTAAAATTCAAAAATATGTCGTTAGCGCGTCAAGTTAAACGTCAAACATTACAGATTAACGAATTAACGACTACTCGCGATAAGGCAGTATAATGCTCGAATTACTCTTTCTGCTTCTGCCAATAGCCGCCGCTTATGGTTGGTATATGGGGCATCGGAGTGCCAAGAAAGATCAGGAAGATATGAGTAATAAACTCTCCCGTGATTATGTCACGGGGGTCAATTTTTTGCTTTCTAATCAAACGGATAAAGCCGTTGATTTGTTTCT
Source organism: Parahaemophilus parainfluenzae (assembly GCF_001053575.1). Lineage (GTDB taxonomy): Bacteria > Pseudomonadota > Gammaproteobacteria > Enterobacterales > Pasteurellaceae > Haemophilus_D > Haemophilus_D parainfluenzae_S. The sequence continues at coordinate 86,748 of NZ_JVSL01000011.1, forward strand.
TGATATGTTGCAAAAACAAGAAACAGAAAATGAAATTGAAAGCAACTCTCAATTTGAAGCTGAGCTAACACTCGGTAATCTTTTCCGTTCTCGAGGCGAAGTGGATCGTGCTTTAAGAATCCATCAAGCCCTCGATCGTAGTCCCAATTATTCTTTCGAACAAAAGTTATTAGCTAAACAGCAACTTGCTAAGGATTTCATGGCGGTGGGTTTTTATGACCGTGCTGAAGCTCTTTACATCATTATGGTGGACGAACCAGAGTTCGCTGAAAATGCACTGCAACAGCTTTTAGTGATTTACCAAAAAACAAAAGAATGGAAAAAAGCCGTTAATATTGCAGAGAAACTAGCTAAAATTTCCCCTAAAGAAAATAATGTGGAATTAGCACAATGTTATTGTGAATATGCCTTAAGCGGTGAACTTGAAAGTGCGGTTGAAAAACGCAGTATTTTACAAAAAGCGTTGAATGTATCTCCAACGAGTGTGAGAGCATCAATGCTTCTTGCTGACTTAGAAATGGCAGATAAAAACTACCGTCAAGCCATTCATTTTTTGGAGAATATTCTTAATCAAAATCCAATTTACATTGGAGAAGTGTTGAAAACACTCAAATATTGTTATGATGAATTAGGAGAAAGAGATAACTTTGAGTTATTCTTGATTCGAGCCAGCCAGCAGATTAACAATACGAAAGTCGATTTAATGTTAGCAAGCGTGATTGAAGAGAAAGATGGCAAGAGTGCAGCGCAATCAAAGCTTTATCAACAACTCACAAAACATCCAAGTACATCTATTTTCCATCGTTTTATTCAATTCCAAATTGATGATGCAGAGGAAGGGCGAGGTAAAGAAAGCTTAATTTTGCTACATAAAATGGTCGGAGAGAGAATTAAGCAAGGCTTTGGTTATCGTTGCTCAAATTGCGGTTATCAAACCCATAAATTAATGTGGAATTGTCCTTCTTGCAAACAGTGGGAAACCATCAAACCAGAACATAATTAATTGACACAGTGAGGTAAAATTATGAATAGCAAAGTAATCGTTGCATTGGATTACGAAACGGAAGCAGAAGCGTTATCCCTCGTGGATCAAATTGATCCAAGCTTATGCCGTTTAAAAGTGGGTAAAGAAATGTTTACCACACTGGGAACCAGTTTCGTTAAGCAATTACATGAGCGTCAATTTGATGTTTTCCTCGACCTAAAATTTCATGATATTCCGAATACTGTGGCAAGAGCTGTGCGTTCTGCGGCTGATTTAGGCGTATGGATGGTTGATGTCCATGCTAGTGGTGGTTTAAAAATGATGGAAGAGGCGAAGAAAATTCTCGAGCCTTATGGAAAAGATGCGCCTCTATTAATTGCTGTAACGGTATTGACCAGTATGGAAGATTTGGATTTATTACAAATCGGTATTAACTCTTCACCACTTGAGCATGTATTACGTCTTGCGCATTTAACACAGCGTGCGGGATTAGATGGCGTCGTTTGTTCACCACAAGAAGTGGAGATTTTACGCAATACTTGTGGCCCTGATTTTAAATTAGTCACGCCAGGGATTCGTCCAATTGGAAGTGATTTTGGCGATCAACGTCGCGTTATGACTCCTGCTGCGGCTATCCGTTCTGGTTCTGATTATTTGGTGATTGGTCGCCCAATTACTCAAGCTGACAATCCAGCAGAAGTGCTTCGTTCAATTAATGCATCACTTTTGTAATATGGCAGAGAGTACTTTAGTTTATTCTACCGAAGTCGGTAGAATTAAAGAGCAAAAGCAGCCAGTACAACGCCCTAAAGGTGATGGTGTGGTTCGTATCCAAAAACAAACCAGTGGTCGAAAAGGCGCAGGCGTTTCAGTGATTACTGGGCTAGATTTATCAGATGATGAATTGAAAAAGTTAGCTGCTGAGCTGAAAAAACGTTGTGGTTGTGGTGGTTCAGTTAAAGACGGCAATATTGAGATTCAAGGTGAAAAACGCGATTTACTTAAACAACTTTTAGAACAAAAAGGGTTTAAAGTAAAATTAGCCGGTGGTTAAGATAAGACAAAAAATCCATCTTCAATTGAAGATGGATTTTTTCATAATTAGCCTTCCATAAAGTTTGGTTGGTAAGCAAAGAACATTGCACCTAAGAAACTTAACAAGGCAAATGCTAAAAATGCACTGTTTGGATTGACTGCTTTACGACTAAAATATTTAGCCGAGAAGAAGATATAAAGCACAAGCATGATGATTTTCATGACAAGCCAGCTTTGTAACTGATAGCCGAACAAGAAAAACATCGATAAACCGCTTGCAATTAACAGTGTATCAACTAAGTGCGGTAAAATTTTTAGCAGTTTAATTGCTCGCCAATTTTTCCCACTTAATTGCATTCCCCCACGGATAATTAATAATCCTAAACTTAAAAATGCACAAACAATGTGCAAATAAATTAACATAATCACTCCAGATGTAAAAGGAAAGTGCGGTCAAAAGCGACCGCACTTTAATTTCTTATTTTGCAATACGCTTATATTTAATACGATGTGGTTGTGTTGAGGCTTCACCTAAGGTTTTCTTTTTCCACTCTTCGTAGTCAGAGAAGTTACCTTCATAGAAAGTGACTTTACCTTCATCACCGTAATCTAAAATATGAGTCGCAATACGGTCTAAGAACCAACGGTCATGGGAAATCACCATTGCACAACCAGGGAATTCTAAGATCGCATTTTCTAATGCACGTAAGGTTTCAACGTCTAAGTCATTGGTCGGTTCGTCCAATAACAGTACGTTACCACCACGTTGTAGAAGTTTAGCTAAGTGTAAACGACCACGCTCACCACCCGATAATTCGCCCACACGTTTTTGTTGATCTACGCCTTTGAAGTTGAAGCGCCCAACATAGGCACGGCTTGGAATTTCAAAGTTACCAATAGTGAGAATATCTTGTCCATTAGACACTTCTTCCCACACTGTTTTCTTATCATCCATTGAGTCACGGAACTGATCGACAGAGGCTAGTACCACAGTTTCGCCCATCGTAATTGTTCCGCTATCTGGTTGTTCTTGACCTGAAAGCATACGGAATAGGGTTGATTTACCTGCACCGTTTGCTCCGATAATACCCACGATAGCACCTTTTGGAATGCTGAATGATAAATCATCAATTAAAGTGCGATCGCCGTAAGATTTAGTGAGATGTTCTACCTCAATCACTTTATCACCTAAACGTGGACCAGGTGGAATAAAGAGTTCGTTAGTCTCGTTACGTTTTTGGTATTCGCCAGAGTTCAATTCATCGAAGCGCGCCATACGTGCTTTGCTTTTCGCTTGACGGCCTTTAGGATTTTGGCGTACCCATTCTAACTCTTTCGCAATCGATTTTTGGCGTGCATTTTCAGCCGCTTGTTCTTGCTCTAAGCGTTTCTCTTTTTGCTCTAACCAAGAAGAGTAGTTACCTTCCCAAGGAATACCTTCACCACGGTCGAGCTCTAAGATCCAACCTGCTACGTTATCTAAGAAGTAACGGTCGTGGGTAATTGCCACAACAGTACCTTCGTAGTCATGTAAGAAGCGTTCTAACCATGCTACAGATTCCGCATCTAAGTGGTTGGTTGGCTCGTCTAATAAGAGCATGTCTGGTTTTTCGAGCAATAAACGACAAAGCGCCACACGACGACGCTCACCACCAGATAAATGCTCAATTTTGGCATCCCAATCCGGTAAACGTAATGCATCAGCCGCACGCTCTAATTGGTTATCTAAATTATGTCCATCATGTGCTTGAATAATCGCTTCAAGGTTTGCTTGTTCTGCGGCTAGTTTATCGAAATCCGCATCAGGATCGGCATAAAGTGCATAAACTTCATCTAAACGAGTCAGTGCATTTTTTACTTCAGAAACGGCTTCTTCGACCGCTTCACGCACAGTTTGTTGCGGATCAAGTTTTGGTTCCTGTGGAAGATAACCGATCTTAATACCCGGTTGTGGACGCGCTTCACCTTCGAACTCTTTATCCACGCCCGCCATAATGCGTAAAAGGGTTGATTTACCCGCACCATTTAAGCCGAGCACCCCGATTTTGGCACCAGGGAAGAAGCTTAAAGAAATATCTTTCAAAATATGACGCTTCGGTGGCACCACTTTGCCGACACGGTGCATCGTATATACAAATTGCGTTGACATAATTCTCTCGATGTTATGAATAAAAGTGCGGTTATTTTACTTGATGTTTAGGGAATAAGCTATTTGAAAGGCAAAAAAAACCACCCATACAGGGTGGTAGGAAAGTAGTTTAGCTATATTTATGATTATTTTATTTAGGAACTTTATGAATATCAAGCAATCACTTGACGAAACAAATAGTACATAAATTTCAGTTATAAGGGAAATGCGAATGAATCATTTTTTGATAAAAATCAATAAAATCATAGGATTTTTTACTTTTAGACTGGTTTTTATTCGATTCTGATTGGGAACTGCTTGTGATAAAATCTGTCTATTCAATCATTTAGCCACTCTTTTTTCTTATTTATGTTTAAAAAATTACCTCTTGGATTATTGCTGATTTCGCCTTTTTCTGTTTTAGCGCATCCCCACGCATTCATTGATATGCAAACGAAACCCTTAGTGAAAGATAATCAATTAATTGGTTTCTCAACGCAGTGGTTACTGGATGAAGCCAGTTCTTCAGCTGTCTTGTATGATGTGAAGCAGGCAAAAGGGGATAAGGTCGCCCAACAGAAATTAGTTGATGAAGTCATGGCGAACGTTGTGAATGAACATTACTTTAGTTATGTCTTTGACAAAGAAAATCATAAAATTAAATACACAAAACACCCTGAAAATTACGGTATGCGTGTGAAAGGGAACGAGGTGGAATATTATTTTGATTTTCTTTTAGCTCAGCCACAGGCCTTGCAAAATAATGAATTTACGCTGATGACTTATGACCGCACTTATTATGTGGCAATGCGGTATGCAGAAACTGGCAAAAGAGCGGTTGATTTTTCATCACTTCCTGCAAACTGCAAAGGAGAGGTGCTGGAACCTAATGTCGATGAAAAAATTCAATCTTATGCATCGTCATTGGATAAATCGCAAAAAAATGAAGATGATTCTCTTGGCGTATTGTTTGCGCAGAAAGTAAAAATTAAGTGTGAATAAAATGAAGTTAAAACTGACCGCACTTTTTATTGGTTTATTAGCGATTATCTTCGCATTATTACCTTGGCTGTTTGTGCAAGTGGCCGATTGGCAAAAAGCCTTTAATCAGCTGATTTCTGAAAATCTCCATCAGATTCAAGCACATTCATCAACGGCAGGATTGTGGTTGATTTTTGCCGCCTTTTCTTATGGTGTATTACATGCATTAGGGCCTGGGCATGGCAAATTTATTATCGCTAGTTATCTTTCTACGCACGAAAGTCAACTTAAGACCAGCGTACGCTTAAGCTTGCTTTCCTCTCTTATGCAAGGTTTTGTCGCAGTTGCTGCAACCTCCATTGTGGTGGTGATACTTAATCTTTCCTCTAAATATTTTAAACTTAGCCAGTTATGGCTGGAGCGTAGCGCGCTAATTTTATTAGTGTTATTAGGGATTTATTGGATTGCTCAAGGTCTGAAAGGATTAAAGAAAAAGCAATCTTTTCGCATTACATCGATCCAATCATTACCAAAACAGATTGGAACAGCTTCGCCATTTCGATATGAGCAAGGAAAAGTAAGTCAAACACAATGTAGTTGTGGGCATCAACATCTACCGAATAATCAACAGCTTAAGCAATCAGGTGATTTAAAATCTCAGCTCTTAGTGATTTTGACTATTGGTATGCGACCGTGTAGTGGCGCTATTTTTGTGCTCTTTCTCGCTTATATGCTGGATCTTTATTGGTGGGGAATTGTAGCTACGTTTGCCATGTCTCTGGGCACAGGATTAATGCTTTCACTTTTTGCTGCGTTAGTACGCTATGCGAGAAATGTTGCAACGCGATTAGGCCATTGGTACGGTTTAACTGGTTCTAATCAAAAAGGTGAGGCCATGATCAAATGTATTGCGGGCGCAATTATGATCTTTTTTGCACTAAGCTTGTTATATGGCACGATGGGGGCTGTAACAGGTGGGGCAGCCTTGTTTGGTGGGTAAAGAAAAGGGCAGCGTTTGCTGCCCATTTATTTGAAAATAGATTATTCAACCCAAGTAACGATTTCTTCAATTGGTCTACGAGATTTTTTGGTAATGTCTCTCGCACGATAACCAAATGTTGCTGCCACAGATACGCCCCATTCATTTGGATCAAAGAGACCTTCAGCGGCTAAAGTTTCATTCATTTTATCGTAGTTAAAGCCTTCAATCGGGCAAGAATCAACACCGATAGCGGCAGCACCAGTTAGCATATTGGCTAATGCAATGTAGGTTTGTTTACTTGTCCAGTCAAATAATGCACGCTCGCTTTCTGCGGTTTTCATTTCAACTTCTTGTAAGCCTTTGTATTTTGCCAAGGCTTTTTCTAACTGCTCACCTTGTAAACCTCTACGCACCGCTACATCACGGAAGAAAGGCGTGTCATAGCGTGCATTTTTCTTCGCAAGAATGATCACTAAATGGCTACAATCATCTAATTGATATTGCATACCCCAGCTAAAAGGTTTGAGTTTATCGCGTAATGCTTTATTTTGAATCACTAAGAACTTCCATGGCTCAGAGCCGACAGAGCTTGGTGATAAACGAGCAAATTCTAAAATTGCCGCGAAATCTTCTTGGCTAATTTTTTTATTCGGATCGTAATAACGCGTGGAACAGCGATTTTCGAATACCTGAAGCATTTGTTCGCGTGTAATTTGACTCATGTTTTCTTCCTCTTAACATTATCTAATTTGTGATCTTTTGACCGCACTTTAGCGCTCTTTCCAATATCCAATCCACTCTTTGAGTAATTGCATATTTTTCGTAATCGCGCCACCTTGTGGAATAAAATGCATCATATTAAGTCCATAACTGTCTGGCGTAATACCTTCACCTACACTCGCAGGTAACACATCAAAACCTTGTTGTTGGAACAATAATTTTGCACGTTGCATATGCCATTCATTGGTGACTAAAATAATTTTGTGAATACCTTCTTTTTCCAACATTTGTTTGGTGAAAAGCGCATTTTCTTTTGTAGTAAGTGCTTTAGGTTCAATCCATTTAGTTGGCACATTAAAGAAGTTTTGGAGTTCTTCCGCAGCGATTTTTGCTTCAATGGCGCCAGTTGGACTCGCCCCTGTAATTAATAATGGCAAGTGCGTTTCTTTTTGCAAGAATGCGGCATAGCGTAAGCGTTCAAGTTGAATACCTGTTGAAGCTAATGGTGCATAAAGCTCTTTACTATCACGTAAACCACCGCCAAGTAAAACGATCGCTTGAGCTTGTTGATAATCTTGCAGTGTTAAGTGATCTTCAGTAATGAGACTATCTTTAAGTACTTGTGCCGTGTAAGGAATGCTTAAAAGATAGAGTAGAGAGAAACCAAGTGCGGTCGAAATTCGGCTTAATTTTTTGAAATTGAATTTAGCTAGAATAAGTGAAAGTCCCCATAAAATTAAAATATTAAATGGGGGAAGAATCATGGCTGTAATCAGTTTTTTCAATTCAAACATTATTTATCCAATTCAACAAAATCTAGCTCTTTGGTCCATAATTTGGCATAGCTACTATTTTTGCCATAAGAGTTATCGCAAACACGATTTGGAATTTCTAACAAGCAAGAGAAAATATGACCATGTAAGCGAGTTGTGGTCACTTTGTCATTCGCTAAGAACACCTGAGCAACGCGTTTTACAATGCGTTGAGTATAGGCATACCAGAATTGATGGCAAAGATCTTTCAGCCAACCCAGACCAAATTTATTGGCCATTTTACTCATTCGCCAGCTTACTGCTAAAACAACATCGTCTTCTGTTGAAAGAATATCTTCCCAGTCTTTTACGTTGCTGTTAGCAGGCAGTTGAGCAAGGATATTTTTCTCGATATCACTCGCTTCAATATCTTTACGTAGGAAGTAAAGTTGCTCACCAGTTTTGCCTTGTTTCGTTTCCATGGTGCCATAAAGCTGATGAGCCATGTCCGGTGATAAATAAACATGATCAGAAAATTGAGCAAATAGATTCGCGGTTCTTTCGTCACGAGCCAGTAAATGACAATCACTGTGGCTACGGAAAAGTGCGGCTGATTTTTGCAGATTTTCTTCGTGTTTAAAATAAGCAGTTTGTGGCAACACAATAATGCGATTATTCGGGAAATTCGTCACCATTTCTTCACGGATCTTTTGGTGCTGCGGATAAAGATCGCCAAAATTACCGCCACCATGTAAAAGGATGGTGGTGTTTGGTGTAATTTTCGCTTTAACTTCTTCAAGATCTAAATCATATTCGCAACGTTTTAAGGTCACATTAATGTGGTGATCTTTAAAAAATTGCTCGGTTCCGTGATAAATCAGTAAATCGCCCACGTTCAAATGAAGCGGGTAGTCGAAATAAAATACGTCGTTTTTATCTTTGATCAGTTCGACAATAGGATTCAGTTTGTTTTTTAAATCAATAAGGAGTTGATTCATTTTTTTACTCTTTTCTTTAAATAGCTAAACAAGAAATTTTTTTCTGCTGTGTTTAATCCGAAGATTAAAATGACACAGATTAATACCATTTCTAAAATGATGGATTGTCCAATAAATTCCAATAAAGAATAGCTGCGGGTAGTATCGGATATATAGATGGTACCTAATAGCAGGCCAAACACCACGCCGACATTCACTAAATATGAGACAAATTCTTTTTGGTTAAATTTAATTTTTTTATTAATAAAATATAATCGATAGAGTTGTGAGATGACCATCGTACTAAATTTACCCACAAAGGCAAATACTGGATTATAACCTAGTGTGAACAAATAATAAGCTAATGGCACCGTACAAAGGTCGATTAACGCCACAATGATATTGTATTGTTTTACGGTGGATGTGCCAATGGCTAATGCACTCATCCAAAATGCGCCTGCCATCGCACTGATCAATAAGCAAGCAATAATAGCTTGTACAAGTTGTTCAGTATATTGCGGAAGATGATCGCCTAGCCAGAATGTCAGTAAGGTATGGGTGAAATATAATACAGGCGCAGAGAGAATTGCCATTAAATAAAGTGAATATTTTGAAATACCAAGAATTAATTGGCGATTGCGATCATAATCTTTTGCTGCATAAGACTGAACCAACTGCGGATTAGCCGCCATTTGGAAATTATTCACAAAGCTATAAACAGCACCTTCTACTTGTGTTGCAATGGCAACAGCTGCGTTGACCGCTACACCAAAGAATAAGTTAGACACCATATTTAAGCCTTGGGTCGAACCTACATAGGCAACTTGCCCCATAAGCATCCAACCTGAAAAACTCACCATTTCTTTGGTTTTGCTTAAATCTTTATATAAACGGAAACGTGCGGCCTCTTTGAAGTAATATTTAGTGAATAGCACATAAAGAGAGAGCACGATTAAACTGACTGAAAGCAATAAGCAGCCATAAGTAATCAACTTATCGTAATGCGTGATATGACTTAAGATAAAGACAGAAGTCAGTTTTAAAATGGTTTCACCTAATCCCAACCAAGCATAGAATCCCATTTTCTCATGGGCAACAATCATGGCATTGAATGGCACTTTGATGATTTCAACAAGAGCGATAATTAATGCTAATTGGTAAACGATATTTGCGGCTTGCAAGCGTTCAGCGGGGATCACCAATTTGTGATTTAAAAACCATAAACCGACGGTTTCGGCTAACACGAATACGATAAAAATAATGAGTAGGTGATTTAAGATGCTAATATTAAAGACTTTATTGACACGTTGAATGTCATTCGAGGCTTTTTCTACGTTAATAAAACGCTGAGTGGTGGCCGTCATTGTGCCATTAAAAAAGGAAAATAAGACCACCACACCCATCACAATGTTGTAGATACCAAAATCTTCCACACCCAATACCTGCAATACCACACGAGAGATATACAGCATCGCCCCCATGTTGAAGAGCATTCGGATGTAAAGAAATAGCGTATTTTTGGCAATGGTTTTATTTGACATTGTGAGAATGAAATTAGAAAAATTGGGGGAATTATAGGGGGGATTGGGATGTGTAGCAAGCCTTGAGAGACTTCTTATAAGTTCAATCGTATTTAGTAAAAAAAAGAAAAGGCTAAATATAAATTTAGCCTTTTATTATTTAGACGATGCAGACTGCCAAATCTAGTTGCTTATTATGGAACTGATGCAATGTGCCACGATGACCCACGCTCAGAATGATCATATTGGGTAACCGCTCTTTAATTGTTTTATAAAGGAGGTACTCGGTTGGCTCATCAAGTGCTGATGTGGTTTCATCTAAAAAGACCACTTCAGGTTTCGTCAGTAAAATCCGAATAAATGCCACGCGCTGTAATTCACCTGGCGACAAAATTGCCTGCCAATCGTTATCTACATCTAAGCTATGAAGATATTTATCCAAACAACAGTCAGCCAGTGTTTTTTCCAATTCAGGATGATAAGGATCAATATCTGGATAGCAAATCGCTTCACGTAACGTACCTTGTGGCATATAAGGGCGTTGCGGTAGGAACAAACTGGTCACACAAGGATGTTCCACCAGACCAACTGTTTCAAAAGGATAAATTCCTGCCATCGCTTTTAATAGCGATGTTTTTCCCGTACCAGAAGGCCCTTGAATTAATAAAGCATCACCATTTTTTAATTCAATATTCAAGTTATTAAGCAACAATCTGCCTTGGTCATCTTTAATACCAAAATTTGATAACGCAACACGGTTTGAGCATTTCATGGGTTGATGAACCTCTAAATGATCTAATTCATCCAACTTCGTCATAAAACCATAAAGACGATTTAAACGCGCTTGGTAGAGCGTAAATTCTTCATAGAACAAACGGAAGAAGGAAAGTGCGGTCATTAATCGGTTAAATGCTTGCACAGTTTGGTGCATATCACCCAGTTTGATTTGTCCGGTAAAAAAACGAGGTGCTTGCAGCATTAACGGCAAGAGTTTAGCAACACGCGTGACACTTCCATTAAAGCCGTCTAATCCCAACATTCTTAATACAATTGCCCAACGGTTATGAATGATTTGAGCAAATTTGTTTTTCAATAAATGTTGTTCTTGTTGTTCACCTTGATAGAACGCGATACTTTCCGCATTATCTCGCACTCGAATCAAAGAATAACGATAGTCACCATTAAGTTTTTCTTTGTTAAAGTTTAACTTGATCAAAGGGTGACCAATCCAAACAGACATTAACGTTGCGAAGATAATAAAGGCGTAAATAAAGAAGACAACGCCTTTTTCGATATTTAATCCGAAAAGACTTAATACGCCAGAGAGAGACCAAAGGATGATAGTAAATTCAATGGTGGTCAGAACAGAATTAATCATGCCACGTACAATAGTGACAGTGCTGCTGATGAATTCGCGAGCATCTTGTTCAATACGTTGGTCAATATTATCGGGTAGCTCTTTTTCGTATTTAAGACGATAGTATTTTTTATTTTCTAACCAGCGTTTAACAAGGACTTTATTTAAGCTTTCCAACCAACGAATTTCAAATACTTGCTGCAAGAAATAATCAGCGATGGAGTGGATAACTTGTACCAATACTAATAGGGCATTCAGTTTTGCAAAGAACCAAAACTTATCCACATCTAATTCCTGCATGGAGCTATAAAGCCCATTGTAAAAAAAAGAGTTGAGCACGCTGAAGCGCACTTCTAGCAAAATCATCGTAAACAATACCAGTAGCATAAGGATGATTTTGATGCTGTTACGACGATTAATCGACGGGGATGCAATATGCCAAAACTTTTGACCAAATGAGGTTTGCTTTAGCGCTATCATTACCACGCTAAAGCATAAAACTACCCAGAAAAGTGCGGTCAAAATCCAGCTTAAACTTGAGTTAAGTTCAGTTTGCCAATTCATTGATTATCCATAAAGTAAAAAACGAAAAAAGGGCGAAATATTCGCCCTAATATTGTGTGCTCAATTAAAACTCAACTTTCGTGTTGAAGATAAATTCACGTCCATAACCTAATGCAACAGGGATTAACGTGTTTGTTGCGTTACCAGAGGTAGATGGATAGTAAGTTTTATCTGTTAAGTTTTTACCGTTAAGTTGGAAGGATACTTTCTTGCCAGAGATTTTGGTATCGTAAGCAATAAAGGCATCATATACCACGGCATGAGGTAATTTGTATGCTTTGGTGTAATCACTGTTATAAGCATGCCAAGAACCTAAATAACGAGCACCGCCGCCAACACGGATGTTACCAAAATCAAATTCACCTACGTTATAAGCGAGGAATAGAGAAGCTTGATGTTTCGGTACACCTGAAAGTTGTTGATTTATCGCATCAGGATAAAGCTCATTTTCAAGTGATTTTACTTTGGTGTATGTATAGTTAGCCGCTACGCTTAGGTTATCAGTAATTTGACCGTTAAGATCGAATTCCACACCACGAGAACGTTGTTTGCCCACAATATTTAGTTGCGCACTTGAACCCGAACCAAAGGCTTCAGCCACATTACGTTTGGTGATATTGAATAATGCAAGTGTCGCATTGAAGCCAGAGTTTTCGTATTTTGCACCAATTTCAAAAGATTTACCTTGTTCTGGTTTTAAATCGCCGCTAACAGGTGTTGCAACACTCATTTGTGGACGGAAAGACTCAGCGTAGTTAGCAAATGTCGCAATATGTGGCGTAAATTTATATACGGCACCTAATTGATACAATAATTTACCATCGTGCTGATCAGTATTTCCTGTTCTTGTTAGATTTTGGCCTTTTTTACAGTTTGCAGCATTTAAACAATGACGTCCCGCAAATTGATCAAAGTACTCATAACGTAAACCGCCCGTCATGATAAAGTTATCTGTAAAGTAAGCGGTATCTTGAATATAAACACCAACGGTTTTGAGATGGTTATATTGGTAAGCGTTGCCGTTACCGTTTTTATGTTCAGCAACCGGATTGGTATAATTTGGATGATCGATATTGATATCAGAACTCATGATACCTTGGTTATAAATAGGTCCAATATCACGAATATTACGCATAACATCCACACCGGCTACAAAACGGTTGGCAATATCACCAATACCAAATTCACCGACGATATTTAATGTGCCACTATGAACACGTTGATCGCCTTGTTGTTGCTCAATAGCTCGGCGTACATGACGAGCGCTTAATTCTGGAGAGGTAATCTCGCCCTTTTTATTTTTAATAGCAGGGATCGCAACATCTTTAACATTGATATTTGTAATACGTGCTTGGTTATAGAAATATTTATAACGAGCATAGCTGTAACCCGCATTTAATTTCCAACCGTCACTTAATTTGTGTTCAATTTTGAAATCGATATTATCGGTTTTTGCGGTTGTTTCATTATTCGGCTCATCTAAACGACGTGATACAGGGATATCCGGTAATGCATTCGTTGCCGTTAAAAGATTTGTACCACGATCAAATGGCTCAAGAATATCTTTATGTTCATAAGAAAGAAGCACTTTAGTTTTATCATTTTCCCAAGAAAGTGATGGCGCATAAGTCGTATTTTTTAATTTGCCAAAATTACGCCAGTAGTTTTTTTCTTGTTTGTCATAGATAAAGCGGTAAGCAAAACCATTTCCTAAACCGCCAGTGAAATCTAATTGTGTTCCCCACAGGCTATGATTACCTAAAGTTCCTCCGATAACATAGCGTGGTGTTTGTTGTGGTTTTTTAGTAATGATATTAACCACACCACCTGGATCTTGAATACCATAAAGTACAGATGCAGGCCCTTTTAACACTTCAACGGTTTCAGTTGTCGCACTAAAGTTTTTTGCTGGGCCAGCTTGTAAACCGTTACGCATAATTGAGTTGTCACGGTTTCCACCAAAACCACGTTTTTGGATGGCATCAAACATGCCACCTAGCGTATTTGCTTGGCTTACACCACTGACGTTATAAAGCGCATCAATGAGTGATTCAGGTTTACGATCTTCTAATAATTTAGTCGAAAGGATATTGACAGTATTTGGCGTATCGAATACAGGCACTTCAGCTTTTGATACGACGGATGTCCCTGTCGTTTGATAACCATTTTGTTTAATACCTGTATCTTGAACATTAATTTGTTCAAGCGTTTCAGTGTTTGCTTTTACTGGTTGTTCAGTTTCCGCAAATGCTGAAACTGAAAAACTGGTTAAAAGTGCGGTTGAAATGAGGCTTAATTTAAAATTCATAATCGTTATCCCGATAGATAATAAAAGAGGCGCAAGTATAGCGAAAACGTTTTCGTTGATAAATGCAAATTATTTTCATTTGCTTATGTGAATTGTTCAGAAAATATTCATTCAAATTCAGTAGGGGGATAAAAAGAAAAATCCCAAGCTAAAAAGCTTGGGATTGCAAGATGGTGCGACTAGCTGGACTCGAACCAGTGACCCCCACCATGTCAAGGTGGTGCTCTAACCAACTGAGCTATAGTCGCGTAAAAGATGTGGCAGATGATAAACAGTTTTGAGGATGAAAACAAGAGAATTTGTTTTAAGTTAAATTTAGCTGCTAAAAAAATAACCAAAAATTGATTTAAAAAGTCTCAGTAGTTATTTTGATTTTATGCAGGTTTAAGCGTATAATGCCCAGCGTTTTTTATCTCGGATGAGCCGAAATTTAAAAAAGCTTTAGTGAATTGTAACTATTTGTGGAGTTTAGATAATGTCTAGAAAATTAAGAAGAACGAAGATTGTATGTACAATGGGTCCAGCAACAGACCGCGATAACAATCTTGAAAAAATTATCGCAGCAGGCGCTAATGTTGTACGTATGAACTTTTCTCACGGTACACCAGATGATCATATTGAGCGTGCTGAGCGTGTTCGTGCGATCGCGAAAAAATTAGGTAAAACCGTGGCAATTTTAGGTGACTTACAAGGCCCTAAAATTCGTGTTTCTACTTTTAAAGACGGCAAAATTTTCTTAAATGTTGGTGATAAATTTATTCTTGATGCGGAATTACCAAAAGGTGAAGGTAATCAAGAAGCCGTTGGTTTAGACTATAAAACACTTCCACAAGATGTTGTGCCAGGCGATATTCTTTTATTAGATGACGGCCGTGTTCAATTAAAAGTCCTTTCTACTGAAGGTGCAAAAGTATTTACTGAAGTGACTGTTGGTGGTCCATTATCAAACAATAAAGGGATCAATAAATTAGGTGGTGGCTTATCTGCAGATGCATTAACTGAAAAAGATAAAGCAGATATCATCACTGCAGCTCGTATCGGTGTAGATTACTTAGCGGTATCTTTCCCACGTTCAAGTGCAGACTTAAACTATGCACGTGAGTTAGCAAAACAAGCTGGCTTAGAAGCGAAAATCGTTGCTAAAGTTGAACGAGCTGAAACCGTAGTTGATGATGCATCAATGGACGATATCATCCTTGCTTCTGATGTAATCATGGTTGCTCGTGGTGACTTAGGTGTTGAAATCGGTGACCCTGAATTAGTTGGCGTACAGAAAAAATTAATTCGTCGTTCACGTCAATTAAACCGTGCGGTAATCACTGCAACTCAAATGATGGAGTCAATGATCAGCAACCCAATGCCAACTCGTGCAGAAGTAATGGACGTGGCAAATGCGGTATTAGATGGTACCGATGCGGTAATGCTTTCAGCAGAAACTGCAGCAGGTCAATATCCAGCTGAAACTGTAGCGACAATGGCTCGCGTATGTTTAGGTGCAGAAAAAATGCCTAGCATCAATGTTTCTCATCACCGTTTAGATCGTGAGTTCAGAGATATTGAAGAATCTGTAGCAATGTCTGCGATGTATGCAGCGAACCACTTAAGCGGTATTGCAGCAATCATTACATTAAGCCACTCTGGTCGTACACCATTATTAATGTCACGTATTAGCTCAGGTTTACCAATCTTTGCACTTTCTCGTGTTCAAGAAACATTAAACCGTTGCGCATTGTACCGCGGTGTCACACCAGTTCATTTTGATGGTGAATCTCGTAGTTCTGCAGGTGCAAAAGCAGCGATTAACCTATTAAAAGAAAAAGGTTATTTAGTTTCAGGTGATCTTGTTTTATTAACACAAGGTGATGAATCAGAAGGTACAACTAACGTTTGTCGTACTTTAACTGTTGAATAATCAACATTCCTGAATGAAAAAGAGCGGTGGATTTTTCCACCGTTTTTTTATGTCTAAAATATTGAAAATATTGACCGCACTTTTTTCTTAAAACCACCTCGTATTTGCGGTATCATAAGCACAGTTTTTTAGTTTTAATTGAAATCCTTATGGCATCACAACGACAAATCCAATCTTCCGATCAGAAAACTGAACAAGTTAGTATCCCGCCTCATTCCACTGAAGCTGAACAAGCCGTTCTTGGCGGTATTATGTTGAGTAATCAGCATTGGGATGGTATTGCTGAAAGGGTCATTGCTGAGGATTTTTACACTTTTGCACATAAAGCAATCTTCCAAACTATGGAAGAATTAATGCGTAACCAAACGCCGATTGATTTAATCACCCTTGATCAAGCCCTTAAAGCCAAAGGTATCAGTGATTCTGTAGGCGGTTTTGCTTATCTCGCAGATCTTTCTAATAATACTCCAAATGCCATTAATATTTTAGCTTATGCCGAAATCGTACGTGAAAAAGCGATTTTGCGTGAGCTTATTGCCGTGGGGAATCGTATTGCAGAAAACAGTTATTCGCCTAAAGGCAAAGACATCAAAATGGTGTTGGATGAAGCTGAAAGGGAAGTATTTGCGATCGCTGAAAAACGGAGCTCTTCAACAGAAGGACCACAAAACGTGCTCAGCGTATTGGAAAGCACCATCGCTCGAATTGAAACTTTAGGTAAGCTTGAAAATCATAACGGTGTGACAGGGGTCACAACAGGTTTTGTTGATTTAGACAAGAAAACAGCCGGTTTACAGCCTTCAGACCTCATCATTGTGGCGGCGCGTCCTTCCATGGGTAAAACCACGTTTGCAATGAACCTTTGTGAAAATGCTGCTATGGCAAGTGATAAGCCAGTATTAGTCTTCAGTTTAGAGATGCCTGCTGAACAAATTATGATGCGTATGATTGCCTCTCTAGCTCGCGTGGACCAAACCAAAATTCGTACAGGCCAAAACTTGGAAGAAGCGGAATGGAGCAAAATTGCCAGCGTGTTTGGGATGTTTAAGCAAAAAAACAACCTTTATATTGACGATTCATCAGGTTTAACCCCAACAGAATTGCGTTCTCGTGCACGTCGTGTGTATCGCGAAAATGGGGGCTTGAGTATGATTATGGTGGATTATCTTCAATTAATGCGCGCGCCTGCGTTTTCAGATAACCGTACCTTAGAGATCGCCGAGATTTCTCGTTCTTTAAAAGCATTAGCGAAAGAATTAGAAGTCCCGGTTATTGCACTTTCCCAGCTTAACCGTACTTTGGAACAACGTGCAGATAAACGTCCGGTAAACTCAGACTTGCGTGAATCAGGCTCTATTGAGCAGGATGCTGACTTGATTATGTTTATTTATCGTGACGAAGTGTATAACGAGAATTCTGAAGATAAAGGGGTGGCTGAAATCATTATTGGTAAACAACGTAACGGTCCGATTGGTCGTGTACGTTTAGCATTTAACGGTCAATTCTCACGCTTTGATAACCTTGCCGAACAGCGTGAATACAGAGATGATTATTAGGCAAGATAGAACGGATTAGAAAAATGAACGTAAAACCGGCAACAGCGAAAATCAGTTCGCTTGCCTTAAAACATAATTTACAAGTTATTAAAGAAAAAGCGCCACATAGCAAAATTATTGCGGTGGTAAAAGCAAACGCATATGGTCACGGTGTGGTATTTGTTTCATCTGCTTTAGAAAGCATGGTAGATTGCTTTGCCGTAGCGCGTTTAGAAGAGGCGTTATCGTTACGCTCTAACGGTATTATTAAACCGATCTTATTGCTAGAAGGCTTTTTTGATGAAAAAGATTTACCCATTATTGCGGTAAATAACATCGAAACGGTGGTACATAACCGTGAACAGCTTGAAGCATTAAAACGAGCTGTGGTACCAAGCCCAATCAAAGTCTGGTTGAAGATTGATACCGGTATGCACCGTTTAGGTGTGTCACTTGATGAAGTGGATTATTTTTATCAAGAGCTGAAAAAACTCCCTCAAATTCAACCGCACTTAGGTTTTGTCAGCCATTTTAGCCGTGCTGATGAACTAGATTCTGATTATACGCAAATTCAGCTTGATCGTTTCCTTCAAGCGACACAAGATAAAGTAGGAGAACGAACCATTGCCGCATCAGGCGGGATTCTATTCTGGCCAGAGGCACATTTAGATTGCATTCGACCAGGGATTATTATGTACGGCATTTCACCAACAGATACTGTCGGTGCTGAATTTGGTTTAACTCCCGTGATGAATTTAACGTCATCTTTGCTTGCAGTACGTGAACATAAAAAAGGTGAACCTGTTGGCTATGGTGGCATTTGGACCAGTCCGAAAGATACCAAAATTGGTGTTGTTGCGATTGGTTACGGTGATGGCTATCCGCGTGATGTGCCAGAAGGTACACCAGTTTATTTAAATGGCCGTATTGTGCCGATTGTTGGTCGCATCTCAATGGATATGCTGACGGTCGATTTAGGCGCAGATAGCCAAGATAAAGTCGGTGATGAAGTGATTTTATGGGGTAAGGAATTACCAATTGAAACGGTAGCTAAATACAGTGGTATTTTAAGCTATGAATTGATTACAAAATTAACCCCGCGTGTTATAACAGAATATGTCGATTAATTGGTTTTGCAAGAAAGCAAAAATGTAAAGAATTCAATTTTTAAAAGGAAATATTCATGAAAAACATCAATCCAACCAATACGCAAGCTTGGAAAGCGCTTGAAGCTCACCAATCTCAACTGGCTCATACCACGATTGCTGATTTGTTTAAGCAAGAGGAAAATCGTTTTAACGATTATTCTTTAACTTTTGAAAATCAAATCTTAGTGGATTTTTCAAAAAATAAAATTAACCAAGAAACCCTCAAATTGCTTCGTCAATTAGCCAAAGAATCGGCATTAGATGAAGCGATTAATGCTATGTTTACAGGCGAGAAAATTAATCGTACAGAAGATCGTGCTGTATTACATACCGCACTTCGTAACCGTTCAAATACACCTGTCTATGTAGATGGCAAAGATGTGATGCCAGAAGTGAATGCCGTATTAGCAAAAATGAGCGCATTTTGCGATCGTGTGATTTCAGGTGAATGGAAAGGTTATACGGGAAAAGCGATTACTGATGTGGTGAATATCGGTATCGGTGGTTCAGACTTAGGACCTTACATGGTGACTGAAGCGCTTCGTCCTTATAAAAATCACTTGAATATGCACTTCGTTTCAAACGTAGATGGTACACATATCGCTGAAACATTGAAAAAAGTAAATCCTGAAACCACACTTTTCTTAGTGGCTTCTAAAACCTTTACCACCCAAGAAACCATGACCAATGCTAATTCAGCACGCGATTGGTTATTAGCGGCAGCGAAAGATAACAGCGCGGTAGCAAAACACTTCGCTGCACTTTCGACCAATGGTAAAGCGGTAGCAGAATTCGGTATTGATACCAATAATATGTTTGAGTTCTGGGATTGGGTTGGTGGCCGTTATTCTTTATGGTCTGCAATCGGTCTTTCTATCGCACTTTCAATCGGCTTTGATAATTTTGAAGCACTCTTAAGTGGTGCGCATGAAATGGATAAACATTTCCGTACTGCACCATTAGAAAAAAATATCCCTGCCACATTAGCATTAGTCGGTTTATGGAATACCAATTTCCTTGGTGCACAAACTGAGGCAATTTTACCGTATGACCAATATTTACATCGTTTTGCGGCTTATTTCCAACAAGGTAATATGGAATCAAACGGTAAATATGTCGATCGTAATGGCGATGTTATTCGTGATTATCAAACTGGCCCAATTATTTGGGGCGAACCTGGAACAAATGGTCAGCATGCATTCTATCAATTGATTCACCAAGGTACCATGTTAATCCCTTGTGACTTTATTGCACCGGCGCAAAGCCATAATCCATTAGGTGATCACCACAGCAAATTGTTATCAAACTTCTTTGCGCAAACTGAAGCACTGGCTTTCGGTAAAACCAAAGAAGAAGTCGAAGCAGAGTTTGTGAAAGCGGGTAAATCTTTAGATGAGGTAAAAGACATTGTGCCATTTAAAGTCTTTACAGGTAATAAACCGACTAACTCTATTTTAGTGCAAAAAATTACACCATTTGTTCTTGGCGCATTAATTGCGATGTATGAACACAAAATTTTTACACAAGGTGTGATTTTCAATATCTTCAGCTTTGACCAATGGGGCGTGGAATTAGGTAAACAATTAGCGAACCGAATTCTTCCTGAATTGGCAGACAAAGAGAAAGTGGCAAGCCATGATAGCTCAACCAATGGATTGATTAACCAATTCAAAGCATGGCGCTAAAATAATGTAAAGTAAAAGAGCGGTCAATTTTGACCGCTCTTTTTTATTTTCACTAAACTGATTTAACTTTCCACATACAGCCTACGCTGATAAAAATTAAAGCCACTGCAACATAAAAAATAGAATTGTAATGCCAGATTTCTGCAATAATACCCGCAATAGGTCCACCAATAATCCAACTACTTTTTGCGGCATTACTGAATAGCGTAGTGGCTGTGCCCATTTTTGTTGGCATTAAATCTTGGAAATACACCATCCCAATGGTAGCGGTAATACCAATAAAAATCGCATTAAGCATTTGTAATCCGATAAGCTGCCAAGTTTGCTCTGCGAATAATAAGCTTGAATAGAAGGCGAGGCCTGAAATTAAAGCAATCATCATCAAACGTTTTTTACTGAAGTATTTGGTGAGATAGCCCGCCAATATCATCACGGGGATTTCCAACCCAGCTGCCGTTCCCATCAATGTTCCCGCCAGTTCTTTGCCTAAATGTAGCTCATTAATCACAAATAATGGCATATTAATGAGATACATGCTGTTACAGGTCCAAAGTAATAGGTTAGTGATGAACAAGTAAATCACACTTTTTCTTGGTGGCGTATTGTCTAAAATCTCTTGATTTTTGACTGCACTTTGACGAGGAATTTTAGGTAATAATTTGCTGACGCCTGCACAAAGTAAAAAGGCAGAACCCGCCACCAAATACATGTAATCAAAGCCCCAGTTTAATGCGATAAAAAAAGAAAGTGGTGGTCCAACAATCCAAGCCAATGAGATTTGAGTTCGCATAATTGTGGTGAACATCACCGCTTCACGATGGCTACTTTCAGCATATTCTCGTGCTAGAGCAAAAGATTGTGGATTGGCAGATGAACCCAAGCCTAATAACGTTGTACCGATAATAATCAACACATAATAATTTCGGCTATAAGCAAAAATGAGACAGCCAAGCACAGCAATCAAACAGCATACAATCATTACTTTACGACGATCATCTTGCTTATCAGAATATTTCGCCAGAATTTGGCTCAAGATAATGCCAATAATGGCATTGACGGAATAGAACAAGCCCACAAAAAAAGGTGAAACTTGAATCTCTTGAGAGAGATACAAACTCAAGGTCGGCGTTTGAAACGCAGAGGCAATTCCCGTTAAAAAGGCGATCAATAGAAAATTGAATGCTACAAGATTAGATGGTGTTGAGTTTTGTTGTTGAACAAACATAGTCATTACTTAATAAAAGAACATGATTGAAAATAAAAGTGCGGTTAATTTTAACCGCACTTGAGTTGATTATTTGTCATATTGAATAGCTGGTAAATAACCGATCATTAAATCTAACGGATGATTGCTGGCTACTGTATTTTCTCTGTTCTCAATGAAAAATCTTGATGTCATCGCTTTTTCACCCTGATTAAAGAAAATTTCAATAATTGAACGATCGAAGAAAATTTCGACAGTTTGTAGATTTTCAACTTCGCAGAAGCGTTTGGTATCGAATTTCTTCATTAATTCCGTTTGTTCGCTTTGACTGCGATCTAAGCAAACCAAGCCATTTTCATAAGAAAGTCGTAATGATTGTCCTTTTTCATTTTGGAAAAAGGTTAAGTCAAAGGCTTGGTTATTTACCTCAAATTTGACATAGGCACGATCTAAATTGACAATATCCGCTTTCTCATCAAGTTGAAGTGATGAAAGTGCGGTCAGATTTTGATATATTTTAGCAATCGGGCGTTGATAAATCTTCGAGCCTTCTAAACGCAATTCTCTTGGCAAGGTTAAAGCCGAATGCCATTTAAATTTGTCTGTTGGGTAAGTTAAATCAGGCAAACCAATCCAACCGAAAAGTACCGCATGAGTTTTAGTAGATAAGCCACCAAACGTTTGTGGTGCATAGAAATCAAAGCCTTGATCCAACTCACTAATATATTCTGCTTCAAAGGTTAAATCCGTTAATTTACCCACAGCATAAGTCGCATGATAATTATTTTGGAATTGATGTGCTTCTCGATCTTTACCTTGTGGCGACCAAATAAAAACATCTTTATCGCCGAGCTTTAATAGGTCAGGGCATTCCCACATAAATACGTTTTTATTGTCAAAATCAGGCAAAGAAAGCTCGCCTAATAAACGAGGTGTATCTTCAAGATTGTCCATTTCAAAAATAATGGCAGTTCCCGTGAGATTTTCTCGCTGTGCGCCGCAGATAAAACGGATTTTACCTTCTTCAGTAAAATACGGTTTAGGATCGCGAACATGCTCTGTATAGCCTTCAGGCGCATTTTCAATTAACGGACGTTTGCTGAGTAATTTCCCATTAAGATCGAAAATCGCTAAATTTTGATAAGGCACGCGTTGATTATCGCTTGGACGACGGGTATTGCCAGTATAGAACATGGCTAATTTATCACCAACTTTTAAAGCACCACCAGAATAGCATCCGTGGGATTCAAAAAGCTCGCAAGGAATCAGATCATCTGCTGATTGATAATGTTGGAAATCTTTTGTGATTAAATGCTTCCAATGTTTCATTCCGTGGATCGCATCGAATGGAAACCATTGATAGAACAGATGGTATTTCTCTCCATCAAAGATTAAACCATTAGGATCGTTCATTAAGCCAGTTGGTGGGGCAATATGAAAGTGCGGTCGAAAATCTTTGTCTTTTTGCACGGTTTCAGCAATTTCTGCGAGCTCGCCTTTTTCTGCGGCTAGAATACTTTTATATTTGCCATTATTGAAAATAATCATCGTGATCGTGCCTCGTTAATGTGATTGGTAAGTAAAAGGTGCAATAATTTGCACCTTTGATTCTTAATTGGCTAGGAACGCTGCTAATTGTGTTTGATTTGGTAATGCAGACATCGCCCCTTTTGCCGTTGTTGCAAGAGCGCCGCAGGCATTAGCCTGACGGATGATTTGCACTAATACATCATTTTCTTTCCAGTTTGGATGCTGTGAAAGTCCAGCAAGTAGGCCACCAACGAAAGCATCGCCAGCACCCGTTGTATCAACAGGTTGTAAGGTTTTTCCAGAAATCACATCTTTCTTACCTTCTAAGTGATAGAGTGCACCATCTTTACCTAAAGTAACGATAATCAATTTTTCAGGATAAAGTGCGGTCACTTTTTCAAAGGCTTTTTCAAGGCTGTCAGTATTAGTCAAAAGCGTTAATTCTTCTTCAGAGAATTTCAATACGTCAGCTAATGCAACCGCTTCCATTACCACGGTTTTCATTTCTTCTAAGCTTGACCAAAGTGACTCACGTAGATTTGGATCGAAAGAGAAGAAACCGCCAGCGGCTTTAATACGACGAATGGCTTCGAAAGTTGCTTCGCGAGATGGATTATTAATCAGCGCAATAGAGCAGCAATGTAGCCATTCACCTTGTTGGAAAGGCGGTAAATCGCTGGCTTGTAAGAACTGGTCCGCACTTGGGTTTACCATAAAGGTAAAGCTGCGTTCGCCATTATCTAAACCAACCACAACCGTAGAGGTACGATGTTGCGGATCTAAAATCATATGTTGTGTATTCACATTTTCCGCATTTAAGGTATCTTGCATAAATTGGCCAAGCGGATCATTACCTACACGACCAATAAAAGCACTCGGGCTGCTTAAACGTGCGACGCCAACTGCCACATTTGCAGGGGCTCCACCGGCACAGCGTAAATAATGATTTTCACCGTCAGGAATAAGATCGACAACCGCATCACCGGTTACCCAGATTTTTTGGCTCATTTAATTTTCCTTCTATTGTGGATATGAGTTAAAAAATAACCGCACTTAAAAAGAGCGGTCATTTCCATATGTGTTTTATGCGATGGTTACGCGTGCGAATTTACGCTTACCGACTTGGTAAATATTCGTGCCTTTTGGCGCGTTGGCTTTCATGTCTTCGACTTTTTCACCGTTAATTTTCACACCACCTTGTTTTGCTGAGCGAATTGCTTCAGAAGTAGAAGGAACCAATCCTGCTTCTTTTAATAAGGTTGCTAAACCAATTTCGCCTTCAAAGGTGAATTCAGGCATTTCATCCGGCATTGCACCTTTTTGGAAGCGATTAATAAATTCTTGCTCAGCCGCCTCTGCAGCTGCTTCATCATGGAAACGTGCGATGATTTCTTTGGCTAATAAAATTTTCACATCACGTGGGTTTTTACCATTTGCCACTTCTGCTTTTAATTCAGCAATTTCAGTGAGTGGACGGAAAGAAAGTAAGTTATACCAATCCCACATTAATTCATCCGAGATCGACATGATTTTACCGAACATATCGCTTGGTGCATCTGTCACGCCGATATAGTTGCCTAATGATTTAGACATTTTCTTCTCACCGTCTAAACCAACAAGTAATGGAAGCGTAATCGCTACCTGTGGTTTCTGACCGGCTGATTTTTGTAACTCACGACCAACAAGTAAGTTAAATTTTTGGTCGGTACCACCAAGTTCCACGTCTGCTTCTAATGCAACAGAGTCATAACCTTGTAATAAAGGATAAATAAATTCGTGAATTGCGATAGGTTGGTTGTTACCAAAACGTTTTTTGAAGTCATCACGTTCTAGCATACGTGCTACGGTGTAGTTGCTTGCTAAACGGATCATCCCTTCAGTACCCAATTTACCCAACCATTCAGAGTTGAATACGATTTTTGTTTTTTGTGGGTCTAGAATTTTGTAAATCTGTTCTTTATAGGTTTCCGCATTGCGAAGCACATCTTCGCGGCTAAGCGGTGGGCGAGTGGTGTTTTTACCAGATGGGTCACCGACCATACCCGTGAAATCACCGATTAAGAAATAGACTTCGTGGCCTAATTGTTGGAATTGACGAAGTTTGTTTAATACCACGGTATGCCCCAAGTGAATATCTGGAGCAGTAGGGTCTGCACCAAGTTTAATTTTAAGTGGGCGATTTTCTTTCAGTTTTTCGATTAAATCCGCTTCAGAAAGAATCTCATCAGTACCGCGTTTTAGTTCTGCGAGAACGGTATTAATATCAGTCATTCTATTTCCTAATGTTATTTCAATATTAAAGGCTACATTATAGAGAATATGGCTGAAATGAAAAGATTGAGATGAAAAAAAACGCCTATTTGTGGGGAAATAGGCGTGAAGTTGGAGTGATTATCTGTTTGTTTTTGGAATGGTTAAATGATAACTATTATCAAATGTCTTGTCAATAACAAAATGCAAATAATTCTCAATTATTTTTTTAATCGATGTAAGGTACACTTTCTGTGAGAGAAAGTGCGGTCGGAATGCCATCTGAAATGTCAAATTTTCCCGCATAAGCATAAGCTTCAACGCCCTGAGATTTTGCGTCTTTTAAAAGGCGATCATATTCAGGATCCACAAACTCAGCGATTTTAAAACGATCGAAGCCATCATGTAATCCAGCAAAGAGAACAACGGCGCGATGTCCTTGTTTTTTCATGGCTAAAAGCTCACGAACATGTTTTTGTCCACGAGTAGTCACCGCATCGGGAAACATCCCTAATGTGCCTTTTACAAAGGTGATTGATTTCACTTCAACATAACAATCTGGCAAACCCTCACCTTTAAGTAAGAAGTCGATACGGCTATTTTCTTCACCATATTTCACTTCAGGATAAATTTCATCATACATAGCGAGTTCTTTGATTTGTTTATTTTGCAAGGCTTCAAAGACTAGCTGGTTGGATCTGTGTGTGTTAATGCAAACAAGTTGGCCATTTACTAATTGAGTCAATTCCCAACTGTGTGGATATTTGCGAGTTTGGCTATCAGAATGAGAGTACCAAACGGTATCGCCTTTTTCACCACAGCCAGTCATTGCACCAGTATTTGCACAATGAATCGTGACCACTTCACCATTTGGTAATTCAATATCAGTCAAAAAACGCTTATAGCGGCGAATTAATTTTGCAGATTGTAGGGTAGGGAGTTGCATATCTTATTCCTTTTCAAAAGAAAGTACGGTCGAATTTAATGATGAAATTAACCGCTCTTTGATCTGCCCCCAAAAAGTTGGACAGGTTAGTTAACTTAAATATTGAGCTCGGTATTGCACAGGGCTCAATCCTTTGAAAGCAAGTTTAATGCGTTTTTGGTTGTAATACACTAAATATTCTTCAATTTCAGCCTGTAATTCAGCAATTGAATGATAAGTCCGAGAGTAAAAACACTCTGATTTTAGTATCGCAAAAAAACTTTCAATCACCGCATTATCATAGCAATTTCCTCGGCGGCTCATACTTTGCACCGCTTTGTGATAAAGCGAAGGAGTGGAATATGATTGCATATAGATTTTTTACCTTAGAAAAGAGGGAGAAATAGTGTGTTTTAGCTCTTTATTATTGGTTATAACAATGAATTTCAGTCAATTTCTTTAAAAATTTTACAAAAATCTGTAAGAAATCGGATTATCCGCCGTCTAACCTTATGTAACGTTAATTTTCACATCATAAGGAAAAACAATGAAACTATCAAAAACATTTCTATTTATTACCGCACTTTGTTGTGCTACACCAACTTTAGCAATACAAAATTCAACATCATCTGGAGAACAAAAAATGGCAATGGAAAATACGCAAAATATTCGTGAAATTTATCTTGCTGGTGGCTGTTTTTGGGGTATGGAAGCATATATGGAGCGTATTCACGGCGTGAAAGATGCGATTTCTGGCTATGCCAATGGTAATACGGAGAAAACTAGTTATCAGATGATTGGGGTAACCGATCATGCAGAAACGGTAAAAGTCACTTACGATGCAAACCAAATTTCGTTAGATAAATTGCTTAAATATTATTTTAAAGTGATTGATCCAACCAGCGTAAATAAACAAGGTAACGATCGTGGTAGACAATATCGCACAGGGATTTATTATCAAGATGGGGCAGATAAAGCGGTGATCGAACAAGCACTCGCCCAGCTTCAAACCAAATATAAAAAACCAGTGCAAATTGAGGTGCAACCACTTAAAAATTACATCGTAGCAGAAGAATATCATCAAGATTATTTGAAGAAAAACCCAAATGGTTATTGCCATATTGATATTACCAAAGCTGATGAACCCGTGATTGACGAGAAAGATTATCCGAAACCGAGTGATGCAGAACTCAAAGCGAAATTGACACCGTTGCAATATTCCGTCACTCAAAATAAACATACTGAACGCTCTTTTAGTAATGAATATTGGGATAATTTCCAACCAGGTATTTATGTTGATGTCACCACAGGCGAGCCTGTTTTTTCTTCAAATGATAAATTTGAATCGGGTTGTGGCTGGCCGAGTTTTACGAAACCAATAGCGAAAGAGGTGGTGCATTATCAAACGGATAATAGTTTTAATATGCAACGTACCGAAGTGTTAAGTCGTGCGGGCAACGCCCATCTAGGACACGTTTTTGACGATGGTCCGAAAGATAAAGGTGGTTTGCGTTATTGCATTAACAGTGCATCAATTAAATTTATTCCGTTAGCCGAAATGGAAAAGGCAGGGTACGGATATTTGATTCAATCGATTAAAAACTAAGGAGAGGCACGATGTTAGATCAACAACTCCTTATTGGAACTGTATTTTTAGCGGGGCTTGCTTCTTTTCTGTCGCCTTGTATTTTCCCGATTATTCCAATTTATTTTGGTATTTTGAGTAAAGGTGGTAAAAAAGTCCTAAATACTTTTTTATTTATTTTAGGGCTTTCCCTTACATTTGTCAGTTTAGGCTTTAGTTTTGGCTTTTTAGGGAATATTTTATTTAGTAACACCACCCGCATTATCGCTGGCGTTATCGTGATTATTTTGGGCATTCATCAACTTGGCATTTTCAAAATTGGTTTGTTGGAACGCACGAAATTGGTTGAAATCAAAACATCAGGAAAATCGACCGCACTTGAGGCATTTGTGCTTGGTTTAACCTTTAGTCTTGGTTGGACACCTTGTATTGGCCCGATTCTGGCTTCTGTGTTAGCGTTATCAGGCGATGAAGGTTCTGCACTTTATGGTGCATCAATGATGTTCATTTATGTCTTGGGGCTTGCAACTCCGTTTGTATTGTTTTCGTTCTTCTCTGACAGCTTGCTCAAACGTGCTAAAGGGTTAAATAAACACTTAGATAAATTTAAAATCGTTGGCGGTGTTTTAATTATCGTGATGGGCATTTTATTGATTACGAATAATTTTTCGTAAAGCATAATCTCAACAAAAGAAATCTATAAAAGGAAAAAGCAATGAAAAAACTACTATCAATATTTTTAATGGCATTCAGCCTAAACACTTTTGCACAAACCAATTTGTCGGATGTGCAACTCAAAGATTTAAACAATCAGCCAGTTACTTTAAGCCAGTATAAAGGCAAACCTGTGTATGTAAAAATGTGGGCATCTTGGTGTCCGATCTGTTTGGCAGGATTAGCTGAAATTGATGATTTAAGTGCGGAAAAAGATCGCAATTTTGAAGTGATTACCATTGTTTCGCCGGATCACAAAGGCGAAAAAGGCACTGCTGATTTTATTGAGTGGTACAAAGGGCTAGAATATAAAAATATTAAAGTCTTGCTAGATGAAAATGGTGAAATTATTGATCGTGTTCATGTTCGAGGTTATCCGTTTAATCTATTTTTAGATGCTGATTTAAATGTGAAGAAGACGGTGCCAGGGCATTTAGGAGCTGAACAAATCCGAGTGTTTGTTGAAAAATAACGATGACAAGCGGCTTATTTTTAAGCCGCTTTTACTATTTTTGTGATTTTAGCCATCCCAACGCGCCTAATTCTGCTGCTTCCGCTGCACCAATAGCTTGAGAAATCTGGGAAAACTCACTACCCACGCCAATCAAACGATTGTGCCAAACTCCATCATTACGCATCAACAACTTTGCTGACGTTCTACAAGCTGCAATGGACGCTCAAGGTCTCTCACTTGAACTATCGCCCTGAACATTGCCAGTTAACCCCGTGTAACATAACCGCGACAAAAAAATTTAGGTAAGCAATCTCCGCACGAGCCAAGGCGAGCTCTCGTTGTAACTTTTTAAACGCTTTAGGTGAAAAGTCTGTGGTTTTTGGAATTTCAATGCCTTTCTTTTTCATCTTTGGCTTCACTACTTTCGGTGTTTGAAGGTTTGTATAAGGCGATTTTACGCCATCAAGCCCTCTTTCCCGAAATGCTTTTAGCCAATAAATGACGAGCGCATGGGAAATTTGATGAAGTTTAGCCACCTCACGGATACCATAATCCTGTTCGGTGACGAGTTTGATAATTTTCAAACGAAATTGATAAGAGTAGGACATAATCTGCATCTCAAATTAGATGTCCAGGTTTTGGGGGTAGATCACTTTTACCTTCTTAAATTTAAAAATTAAAACAAATTCTTGATTTACCATTGACTTTTTGACCTATAGCCCTTACTTTACGGATTGATATTTCATCAACTTTATTCTTTATAAAATAAGGAGCTTTTATGCAATCTCGCATTGTTGTTAATTCACAGGAAGAATCACTACTTAGCACACATAAAGTGCTACGTAATACCTATTTCTTATTGGGATTAACGATGGCATTTTCGGCAGTTGTTGCTTATATTTCTATGAGCTTAAACTTGCCTTATCCAAATCTTATCGTGTTACTTGTAGGTTTTTACGGTTTACTTTTTGTGACAAACCGTTTAGCAAATAGTGCGTGGGGGATCTTAGCTGCATTCGCGTTCACTGGGTTTATGGGTTATACCATCGGGCCAATTTTAAACATGTATGTGGCGAGAGGAATGGAAGATTTAATTATGCTTGCATTCGCAGGTACAGCCATCGTCTTCTTTGCTTGTTCAGCTTACGTGCTAACAACGAAGAAAGATATGTCTTTCCTTTCTACCGCGATTTTCTCATTATTTATCGTGTTATTGTTAGGAATTGTGGCAAGTTTCTTCTTCCAAATTCCAGCACTAGCGGTAGGGATCAGTGCATTGTTTGTGGTATTTTCAACAATGACAATCCTCTATGAAACCAGCAATATTATTCACGGTGGCGAAACAAACTACATTCGTGCAACAGTGAGTATTTATGTGTCAATTTACAACTTATTCATCAGCTTATTAAGATTACTTTCTATCTTCTCAAGCGATGATTAGTCAGCATTAAATTTAAAGACGCTCCTTATTAGGGGCGTTTTTTTGTTTTGAACTAATTTTCTTAAGATAAGTCTTAGCATACAGGTTCGCTTGTCGAATCTATTAATAACAAAACAGGAGTTTTTATGAAATCTTTAAAATCACTTTTAACATTAACATCACTTGCATTAGCCGTATCTGGTTCTGCATTGGCAACGAATACATCTGTATTACCAACAAAAGAATCAGTCGTAACTAATTCAAAATCAATGGTTGAAAGTACAAAAGCTGACGTGAAAAATGCGGCAAATGATAAGCTTAAATCAATGAGTGATAGTGCGAGCTCAACGAAATCAAGCGCATTAGATAAAGTTAATGCAGCTAAAGAAAAAGCAACTTCCGCGAAAGATGCAGTGAAAGATAAAGCAACTTCTGCAAAAGATGCGGTAAAAGAGAAAGCATCTGCTTTAAAAGAAAAAGCGACTGAGAATAATCAACCGTCCATGAAAGACAAAGCCACTGAAAAATTAAATTCAGTTAAAGATAATGCGAAAGAAAAAGCATCTGAAGCAAAAACAAAAGCCGCAGATAAAGTAAAAGAAGTGAAAGAAAAAGCAACTTCAACAAAAGAATCAGCAAAAGAGAAAGTGGCTTCTTCTGCTAAAGTAAATATCAATAAAGCAGATGCAGAAACCTTGCAAAAACTTTCAGGCATCGGTGAGAAAAAAGCACAAGCGATTATTGATTACCGTAACAAAGTGGGCAAAATCAAAAGTGCTGCCGAGCTTTCAAATATTGATGGTATCGGTGAAGCTACAATTGAAAAAATCACCCCATTCTTAAGTTTCTAAGAAAACTCAGATAAAACAGACCGCACTTTATGTGCGGTTTTTTTATTGAAGTAGATCACAAAATTGTAACAAAGTGTGATTTGAGGATTATTTCTTTTTTTATCCTATGTATAATGGGCAGACAACATCATGTAATACAAGGGGTAGATATGCAGCATTACAATGCCTTTGATGAATGGTTGGCTTCAACTGCTTTAGGTGGTTCTAATCAATCGTATATTGAGGAATTATACGAACGTTATTTAGAAGACCCATCTTCAGTCGATCAAAGCTGGCGTGCCACATTTGATGCATTGCCGAAAACAACCGCAGTAGAGCAACCACATTCACCAGTCCGTGATTATTTCCGTCGTTTAGCGCGAGAAAATACAACAGAAGCCGTGACGGTTATCGATCCAGAAGCCAGTGCCAAATTAGTCAAAGTCCTCCAATTTATCAATGCGTATCGCTTCCGCGGCCATTTAGAAGCGAAACTTGACCCAATCAATTATTATCGCTGGAAAGTCTCCACCGTGCCTGAATTGGATTACCGTTATCACGGTTTTACCGAACAGGATCTCAATGAAACCTTCAATATTAATCACTACGTCTATCATCGCGATAACATTAAATTAGGTGATTTAGCTGAAATGCTGAAAGAGACCTATTGTGGTTCGATTGGTCTTGAGTTTATGCATGTTCAAGATATGGAGCAAAAAAGTTGGCTACAAAGCAAATTAGAAAGCCAATTAAATAAACCGCTCTTTACCAAAGAAGAAAAAATTAATTTATTAAGTGAATTGACCGCTGCAGATGGCTTAGAACGCTATCTCGGTGCAAAATTCCCGGGGGCAAAACGTTTCTCTTTAGAGGGAAGTGATGCCTTTATTCCATTGATGAAAGAAATTATTCGTCATGCAAGCAAACAAGGTGTACAAGATGTCATGTTTGGTATGGCACACCGTGGCCGTTTAAATATGTTAGTGAATGTGCTCGGTAAGAAACCCGAAGATCTTTTCGATGAGTTTGCGGGTAAACATTCAAGCGAGCGTACAGGTGATGTGAAATACCACCAAGGTTTCTCTTCTGACTTTGCAGTCGATGATCGTCGCGTGCATTTAACCCTTGCATTTAACCCGTCGCACTTAGAAATTGTCAGCCCAGTAGTGATTGGTGCGGTACGTTCTCGTCAAACCAAAAAGAATGATACAGAACGTAATCAAGTATTAGCGGTTACTGTTCATGGGGATTCTGCAGTAGCGGGACAAGGTGTTGTACAAGAAACCTTGAATATGTCTAATGCACGTGGTTATACCGTTGGTGGAACAATCCGTATTGTGATTAATAACCAAATTGGTTTTACCACCTCTAACCCAAATGACACCCGTTCAACAGAATACTGTACTGATATCGCGAAAATGATTCAGGCACCGATTATTCATGTGAATGGTGATGATCCTGAAGCGGTTGCTTTTGCGGCGAGAATGGCGGTGGAATATCGTAATTTATTCAAACGCGATATCTTCATTGATCTGATTTCTTATCGTCGTCATGGTCATAATGAGGCTGATGAACCATTAGCTACTCAACCAATGATGTATAGCATCATTAAAAAACATCCAACGCCACGTAAAGTCTATGCAGATCGTTTAATTGCTGAAGGGGTGATTACCGAAGAAGAAGCCATTGAAATGATGAATCTCTATCGTGATGCTTTAGATAACGGCGATCGTGTAGTGAAAGAATGGCGAGAAATGGATATTGCCCAAATGGACTGGTTGCAATATCTCAACTATGACTGGACATCCCCTTACGAAAGTAAATTCCCACAAGAACGTTTCCAAACTTTAGCGGAGCGTGTCAGTGAATACCCAGAAACCTTGCGTGCACATCCTCGTGTAGAAAAAATTTATGCTGATCGCCGTGAAATGGCAAAAGGCGAGAAATTGTTCGATTGGGGTATGGCGGAAACTATGGCATACGCAACCTTATTAGATGAAGGTGCTAATGTTCGTTTATCGGGTGAAGATGCAGGACGTGGTACGTTCTTCCATCGCCATGCAGTTGTGCATAATCAAAATGACGGGACAGGCTATGTGCCATTAACGCATTTGCACGCCAACCAAGGTCGTTTTGAGGTGTGGGATTCAGTATTATCCGAAGAAGCCGTATTGGCTTTTGAATATGGTTATGCGACAACAGATCCAAAAACATTAACCATTTGGGAAGCACAGTTTGGTGACTTCGCAAACGGTGCACAAATCGTGATTGACCAATTTATCAGTTCTGGTGAACAAAAATGGGGCAGAATGTGTGGCTTGGTGATGTTATTACCACACGGTTATGAAGGCCAAGGTCCAGAGCACTCATCAGCTCGTTTAGAACGTTATTTACAACTTTGTGCAGAACAGAATATGCAAGTGTGTATCCCATCTACACCAGCACAGGTTTACCACATGCTACGTCGTCAATCGATCCGTAAAATGCGTCGTCCATTAATTGGTATTTCACCAAAATCTTTATTACGTCATCCACTTGCCGTGTCAAGTTTAGATGAATTAGTAAATGGCACATTCCAAACAGTCATTGGTGAAATTGATAACATCGATCCGAAACAAGTTAAACGAGTCGTCCTATGCTCAGGTAAAGTGTATTACGATCTCTTGGAACAACGTCGTGCGAATAACCAAACAGATGTGGCGATTATTCGTATTGAGCAGCTTTATCCGTATCCACATGAAGATGTGAAGAAAGCGTTAGAGCCTTATGCTCATGTAACGGATTATGTATGGTGTCAAGAAGAGCCATTAAACCAAGGCGCTTGGTATTGTAGTAAGCATAACTTTGACAGCTCGCTTCCAGAGCATGTGAAGTTAAAATATGCAGGTCGTCCTGCCTCTGCTTCACCAGCGGTAGGTTATATGTCTTTACACACCAAACAGCAAAAACAATTGGTAGAAGACGCGCTGACACTGTAAAAGTGCGGTCGAAATTTCAGTAATTTTTAAAGAAAGAATAATTTAAAGGAAAATAAAATGACAATTGAAATTCTTGTTCCAGATTTACCGGAATCCGTTGCGGATGCAACTGTTGCAACATGGCATAAAAAAGTTGGTGAGACGGTAAAACGTGACGAAGTATTAGTAGAAATTGAAACAGATAAAGTGGTACTTGAAGTACCAGCCTTAAGCGATGGCGTAGTGACTGAAATTCTTCAAGAAGAAGGTGCAACCGTAGTAAGTAAACAGCTTTTAGGTAAACTTTCTACTCAACAGGCTGGCGATATTTCATCTGAAACAGTGAAAGACAATGAGCCAACACCAGCTGATCGTCAAAGAGCAGCCATTGAAAATAGTCACAATAATTCAGCAGATCAAGGTCCAGCTATTCGTCGTTTATTAGCTGAACACGATTTAGATGCAGAGAAAATTCAAGGCTCAGGTGTGGGTGGTCGTATTACCCGTGAAGATATTGCGCGTGAAGTGGCAAAACGTGATGCTCAAAAAGCAAAACAAGATGTGGCGACAGAGCAGAATACCATTAGTACCGTGGCATATAGCTCTCGTTCAGAAAAACGCGTACCAATGACCCGTTTACGTAAACGTATTGCAGAACGCTTATTAGAAGCAAAAAATACCACTGCAATGCTCACCACATTCAATGAAGTGGATATGCAGCCGATTATGAAATTACGCAAAACATACGGCGAAAAATTTGAAAAACAACATGGTGTACGTTTAGGCTTTATGTCTTTCTATATTAAAGCTGTGGTTGAAGCGTTAAAACGTTACCCTGAAGTGAATGCTTCAATTGACGGTGATGACATTGTGTATCACAACTATTTTGATATTAGCATTGCCGTTTCAACCCCGCGTGGTTTAGTGACACCAGTATTACGCAATTGTGACAAACTCAGCATGGCGGATATTGAGAAACAAATTAAGGCATTAGCAGAAAAAGGCCGTGATGGTAAATTAACGGTTGAAGATTTAACAGGCGGTAACTTCACCATTACTAATGGTGGCGTGTTTGGTTCTTTAATGTCTACACCAATTATCAATCCACCGCAAAGTGCAATTTTAGGTATGCACGCCATCAAAGAACGCCCAGTTGCGGTAGATGGTCAAGTGGTGATTCGTCCAATGATGTATTTGGCCTTATCTTATGACCACCGTTTAATTGATGGTCGCGAATCGGTTGGCTTCTTAGTGGCGATTAGAGACTTATTAGAAGATCCAACACGTTTATTATTAGAAATCTAAGAACATAGGCTTTTCTCTTTTGAGGGGAAAAGCCTTTTTTATATTGAAGTGAATAAAAGGGCGGGAAAAATGCCCGCCTTTCTATCATTAAACTCCAATCTTTATTTAGCTATTTTGCGTACTAAGATTGCTAAGATAAAGGTAATGATGATAACGGGGAAAGTCAGACCTAAATCGCTTTCCCAACCTTTGGCCATAAGAAAACGATAGAGCACGAAGCCGACAAACCAAACGCCGAGTCCAACACTATCAACTGATTTTCTCACATCATGTTGTTTAAGCACAAAGAAATCAGCGATAAGCACGGCAATCATTGGCGCGAATACT
The DNA here is from genome assembly GCF_001053575.1 of Parahaemophilus parainfluenzae. Lineage (GTDB taxonomy): Bacteria > Pseudomonadota > Gammaproteobacteria > Enterobacterales > Pasteurellaceae > Haemophilus_D > Haemophilus_D parainfluenzae_S. The sequence goes on from NZ_JVSL01000011.1 coordinate 122,838, forward strand.
GAACCAATAAAGAACAAGAAATGTTCGTATTCTGTCACAGGCAAGGTTGAGGCTAATATAATGCCCACAATCACGGTAAGCACGGAGATTGGCGTGACTTTTAATTGAGGGAAAATATTATTTAAACTCATACCGGTGGAATAGGCGGGAAGTGCAGTGTTAATCATGGTAGAGGCGATGACAATTAATACGCCGATAACGCTGACACCCGCAAGGGAAAGAATTTGTGAGATTTCAGATTTACCGGTCACTAATGCTGCACCTAAGCCGAGCGCATACATCCAGCAGCTGGTTGCGGTATAAGTCAGCGTTGAAAGTGCGGTCGTTTTAAATGGTGTTTCGCTGTTCTTCGTGTGGTCAGATACTACCGGTAACCAAGAAAGCGGCATGACGGCAGCAATTTCAACAGCAGTACCGAATTTAATATTTTGTGCTACATCCATGGCAATGAATGGTTTATTCGCGACTTGAATACTAAGCCACAACATCAGTAAAAACATGGTAACAAGTGAAATGCTTTTGAAGATACCTAATTTAGTGAAGCCGAGTAGTAGCCAAAGTATGATGAGTATGCCTAAGCCAAGTGTAAGAAATGGGAAGAGTGAAGCATCGGGTGTTTGATTCAAGATGGATATGACCTCAGCCCCCATATAAATCATGACAGCAGTCCATCCCATTAATTGCATGGCATTAAGTAACGAGAAAAGTGCAGAGCCTTTTTCACCAAATGAGATTTGTACCGTTTGCATGGCACTTTTTTGGGTTTTAGCACCGATGTAACCTGCGCAGAAGAACATTGAGCCACCAATAAAGTGCCCAACGATGATGGCGATTAAACCTTGTTTCCATCCAAGTGGTGCAAACCAAGTACCAGTGAGAATTTCTGCCATTGAAATAGCAGCAGTAAACCAAATGAGTGCAATCGCAAGATTGCTTGATTTTTTCGTTTGCATGTTGTTATCCTTAACATGAGTTGTGGTTATTCTGTCCCAGTATATAACTCAATATAGAAAGGGCAAGCCAAGAATTTAAAATAAAACAAAGTGCGGTCAAATTTTTGTTTGTTTCGCTAAACAACATCAAAAATAGGAAGGAAATATGAATTTACATGAGTACCAAGCTAAACAGCTTTTTAAGCAATATGCGCTACCTGTGAGTGAAGGTGTCGTGTGCCAAACGGCAAATGAAGCTGAGATGGCACTCTTTCAACTGAATGGCGATGTTTGGATAGCGAAATGTCAAGTTCACGCTGGTGGACGTGGAAAAGCCGGTGGTGTGAAGCTTGTGCATAATGCAGAGGAAGCGCGTGCTTTTGCGGATAAATGGCTTGGCCAACATTTAGTGACCTTCCAAACTGATAAAAAAGGCCAACCTGTTAATAGTATCTATATCGAAGAAACTTGTCAGATAGCTAAAGAACTTTATCTTGGTGCAGTGATTGATCGTGCTTCGCAGAAAGTGGTTTTTATGGCTTCTTCAGCGGGAGGGATGAGCATTGAGGATGTGGCAAGAGAAACGCCAGAATTAATTCATAAAGTGACAATTGATCCTCTCGTGGGTGGAATGCCATATCAAGGTCGTGAATTGGCTTTTAAGCTCGGTTTAAGTGGTGAACAAAATAAACAATTTGCCGAGATTTTTGTAAAACTTGCTCAGCTTTTTATCGAAAAAGATTTTTCTCTAGTTGAAGTCAATCCGCTCGTGGTGACAAAAGAAGGCAATTTAATTTGCGTAGATGCGAAAGTGGGCATTGATGATAACTCACTTTATCGACATCCTGATTTATTAGCTTTACGCGATTTAAGTCAAAGTGATGCACGTGAAGCCGAAGCAGAAAAATATCAGCTTAACTATGTCGCCTTGGAAGGGGATATCGGCTGTATGGTCAATGGCGCCGGGCTTGCTATGGGAACCATGGATATCGTGAAATTATATGGTGGCAACCCTGCAAACTTCCTTGATGTTGGCGGCGGTGCAACGAAAGAGCGTGTTGCTGAAGCCTTCAAAATTATTCTCACAGATAAAAATGTGAAATCTGTTTTAGTGAATATTTTTGGTGGAATCGTACGCTGTGATCTTATTGCTGAAGGTGTTGTGGCGGCGATTCAAGAAGTCGGTGTGAAAGTGCCTGTTGTGGTTCGATTAGAAGGAACCAATGCTCCACAAGGCAGAGCAATTTTAGCCGAAAGTGGTGTGAATTTAATTGCGGCACATAGTTTACAAGAAGCAGCACAAGCGGCAGTGAAAGCGGCAAAAGGAGAATAATCATGGCGATTTTAATTAATAAAGAGACAAAAGTAATTTGCCAAGGTTTCACTGGTGCGCAAGGGACATTTCACAGTGAACAGGCATTGGCTTATGGCACCAAGTTAGTGGGGGGCGTTTCACCAAATAAAGGCGGAACAACGCATTTAGGTTTGCCGGTATTTAATACAGTGCGTGAAGCAGTGCAAGCTACAGAGGCTACGGCAACCATGATTTATGTGCCCGCACCATTTTGTAAAGATGCTATTTTAGAAGCCATTGATGCAGGTATTCAGTTGGTAGTCTGTATTACAGAAGGCATTCCAACATTGGACATGTTGTTGGTAAAACAAAAATTAAATGAAACGGGTGTTGTGATGATCGGCCCAAATTGTCCAGGTGTGATTACACCGGATGAATGTAAGATTGGTATTATGCCGGGCAATATCCATAAAAAAGGCAGAGTAGGCATTGTTTCTCGTTCAGGCACCTTGACTTATGAAGCGGTAAAACAAACGACAGATGAAGGTTTCGGTCAATCCACTTGTGTCGGGATCGGTGGCGATCCTATTCCAGGATCTAACTTCATTGATATTCTAAAACGTTTCCAAGAAGATCCTGAAACTGAAGCTATCGTGATGATTGGTGAAATTGGTGGCTCTGCAGAAGAAGAGGCGGCAGCGTTTATTAAATCTCATGTGACAAAACCTGTGGTGGCTTATATCGCAGGTGTGACCGCACCAAAAGGCAAGCGCATGGGACATGCGGGAGCGATTATCAGCGGTGGAAAAGGAACAGCGGAAGATAAAATTGCTGCACTTAAAGCAGCGGGTGTGAAGACAGTGAGAAGTCTTGCTGAAATCGGTTCAGCTCTCCGTGAATTATTGAAATAAAATACCTAAAAAATGGACCGCACTTTATATTAGTTTCAAAGTGCGGTCGTTTTTTATAACAAATTCTTATAACCTGCATCTAAATCGGTGTATAATCTCATCAGTTTTTTAAGGACAAAATTATGAGCCAATTTTTCTATATCCACCCTGAAAATCCGCAAGCGCGTTTGATTAATCAAGCGGTAGAAATTTTGCGTCAAGGTGGCGTCATTGTGTACCCGACAGATTCAGGCTATGCCTTAGGTTGTATGATCGGTGATAAACATGCGATGGATCGCATTGTGGCGATTCGTAAATTGCCAGAAGGGCATAATTTTACGTTGGTATGTAGCGATTTATCCGAGCTTTCAACCTATGCAACAGTAAGTAACGTGGCTTATCGCTTAATTAAAAACAATACACCAGGGCGTTATACCTTTATTTTGACGGCGACGAAAGAACTTCCACGCCGATTAATGACGTCAAAACGCAAAACGATTGGTTTGCGTGTACCTGATAATCAAATCGCCTTAGATTTATTAAAGGCATTAGGTGAACCAATTTTATCTTGCTCATTGATGTTGCCAGATAATGAACATATGACTTATTCCGATCCCGAAGAGATTCGCGAATGCTTAGAACGTCAAGTGGATTTAATTATTCATGGTGGTTATTTAGGTCAAGAGCCAACAACGGTGGTGGATTTAACGGAAGAATCGCCGGTAATTTTACGTAAAGGAAGTGGTAGTACCGATCCTTTCATTTAACTTATTTTAGACGCTTGGGAAAGCGACAAAGGAAAACAGATGAAATCTATTCAAAAACCAGTCAGACAAGAACGTGAAAAACAATCGGGAAAACAACCGCACTTTGAGCGTAAAGATCGTAAAAGTGCGGTCAATTCTGACATCAAATCAACTCCAAAAGCCAAAGTAGCTAAATCTACTCATCAATCTACCGTAGAAGGTGAAAAATTACAGAAAGTGCTTGCGCGTGCAGGACAAGGCTCTCGTCGTGAAATTGAAGCGATGATTGCTGAGAACCGTGTGAGTGTTGATGGCAAAATGGCAACCCTTGGTGATCGTATCGATGTACATTCTGGTGGAAAAGTGCGTATTGATGGTCGTATCATCAATCTTCAACAAGCACAAAAAGAAGTATGCCGTGTATTAATGTATTACAAACCTGAAGGCGAACTTTGTACCCGTAGTGATCCTGGAGGTCGTCCAACCGTATTCGATCGTTTACCACGCTTAAATGGCGCAAGATGGATTGCCGTAGGCCGTTTAGATATTAATACTTCAGGCTTATTGCTTTTCACAACAGATGGAGAATTAGCGAATCGTTTAATGCACCCAAGCCGTGAAGTTGAGCGTGAATATTCTGTGCGCGTATTTGGCCAAGTGGATGATGCTATGTTAGCACGTTTACGTAAAGGCGTTCAGTTGGAAGATGGTCCAGCTAATTTCAAAGAAATCAAATTTGCCGGTGGCGTGGGAATTAACCAATGGTATGACGTGACTTTAATGGAAGGTCGTAACCGTGAAGTGCGTCGTTTATGGGAGTCACAAGGTATTCAAGTGAGCCGCCTAATTCGTATTCGTTACGGCAACATTAAGCTGATGAAAGGCTTACCGCGTGGTGGTTGGGAAGAAATGGATCTGGAAAACGTCAACTATTTACGTGAACTAGTGGGTTTACCGCCAGAAACCGAAACCAAATTAGATGTGACGAAACCTCGTCGTCGACCAAAATCAGGTCAAATTCGTAAAGCAGTAAAACGTTATACTGAGTTAAGTAAACGCTATAAAAAATAGGTGGTATTCGCGATGAAAATGCAGCAACTCCGCTACATTGTTGAGATTGTAAACCAAAATTTAAATGTGACTGAAGCCGCGAATGCGCTTTATACCTCTCAACCTGGTATTAGTAAACAAGTTCGCTTGTTAGAAGATGAATTAGGTTTAGAGATTTTTGAGCGTAATGGTAAACACATTAAATCCATTACGCCGGCGGGTAAAAAAATCGTCGCCATTGCTCGTGAGCTTCTAGTGAAAGCGCAAAGCATTAAATCGGTTGCCAATGAATATACTTGTCCGAATCATGGCGTGTTACGCATTGCGACAACTAATACGCAAGCACGTTATATGTTGCCGGCTGTGGTGGAGCGTTTCTCTAAACAATATCCGGATGTGAGCTTGCATATTCATCAAGGTTCACCGACGCAAATTCATGATGCGTTAATTTCGGGTGAAGTGGATTTAGCGATTACAACAGAAGCGCCGTATCTTTTTGATGATTTGATTCAGCTGCCGTGCTATTTGTGGAATCGTTCGGTGATTGTTAAACCTGACCATCCTTTAGCAAAAGTGAAAAATCTTACTGTTGAGGAGTTGGGGAAATATCCGCTAGTCACTTATACCTTCGGTTTTACCGGCGTGTCTGATTTGGATTATGCCTTTAACCGAGCGGGGATTCTGCCGAACATTGTGTTTACTGCAACGGATGCAGACGTGATTAAAACTTATGTGCGTTTAGGATTAGGTGTGGGCATTATGGCATCTATGGCGCATACGCCAGCAGATAAGGATTTAGTGGCAATTGATGCAGGGCATTTATTCCGTGCGAGTATGACGCAAATTGCGTTTAAACACAGTACTTTCTTACGCAACTATATGTATGACTTTATTGAATTCTTCTCTCCACACTTAACTCGCCCAATGGTTGAAAAGGCTGAGAAATTGCGTGATAACAGCGCGGTGAAGAAATTGTTTGATAATGTTGAATTAGAAGTGAAATAAGCATAGAAAAATATAAAAGTGCGGTCAGAATTTAATGTGAATTCTGACCGTTTCTTTTTTTACAATAAAAACAAATGTGGCACTAAGTTCATGACGATAACTGTTGCGATAGAAAGCAATAATCGTGATGAGCCAAAGATAAAACCTCGGTTTGTACCATTATCAAATTTTACTAATAAATTTGCCATCGCGGTTAAAGCATAGACTTCAATCACCGTGAAAATGACTAAGTAAATATAAGCAGAAACTAAAGAAATATATTTCAATGTAATAAACCAAGGCAGGATAATACCAATAGCCAAGATTGGTGCCACCCATAGAGTTTGTTTAATTGTTAAATTAATTTTTCGAGAAAAATAACTTTGTAGTGATACAGTCAACAACCCATTCACAAAAAGTGCAATGGGGGAGTGTTCCGGCATGCCTAATTTGTTGTCAAACAGGAAAGGGAAGATCACAAAGAATGATGTTGCAATGGAAAGGGGAATAAACAACATCAAATGCACTAATAAAAATTCTTTAGTGATGATTTCTTTAATTTGGGCAAAGCGAAATTTCACTAAGGTTTGCAAAGTTTGAATTTGATAAAACGGTTTAATCATTAAGGCAAAGAGAATCGCTTCCATTGCAAAGCAGACCCAAATCAACCATTCAATGTGATTGTATTTGATAAATGGAATCACCAACAAAGGCGCAAACATAGACGACATGGAAGTGACTTTTAAATATTTTCCCTGTAATCGGGTTTTCTCTTTGTATTCTTCACCCGCGAGCACAAGTAGGCAGGCTTTTGCATTGGTACCAAACAAACAGCTGCCTAAACCAAAACAGATAGTGGCAATTAAAAGCAGAATGTAATTGTCAGCAGAGAGAAAGAAAATATAGGCGATCACATCTAAAAAGCATCCAAGTAACATCATTTTTGCCAGACCAAAACGATCGCCCCAGATACCGGCTAAAATCGCTAATGCTTGGTTGCAGAAGAAAAGCAACGAGAGCGAAAAGGCAATTTCGCTGTTGCTTAATCCTTTTCCTTGTAAATAGATGAAAAATACCGTTTGCATGGAAAAGAATGCAAGGGTAGAAAAGAAACGACGAGTCAGTAAAAGTTTTTGCAAATTCATTGTTTTATTTAAAAAAGAAAAGCACGCGTTAAGAACGCGCGCTAGTAATTTGTTAAGTGCGGTCAAAATTCACGACGATTTTTAACCGCACTTTTAGTTTAAAAAGAATCGTGATATTTCACTAAATCTTCGCGACTAATGGCAAATACACCTAGACCGCCATTTTTTAGTTCAACCCATTCAAATGGCACATCTGGATATTGTTCAATGAGACTTACCATGCTGTTGCCCACTTCGCAAACGAGCATGCCATTTTGTGTTAAATAATCCGGTGCTTGTTTTAAAATTTGTTTTGTAATTTCTAAACCATCAACACCTGAACCTAAGGCTAATTCAGGCTCATAATGGAATTCTTCTGGCATGTCCGCCAAGTCTTCTTCATCCACATAAGGCGGATTGGAGACGATTAAATCATATTGTTGACCAAAGAGATTTTGGAATAAATCTGATTGAATCGGGAAAACACGATGTTCTAATTGGTGACGCGCAATATTGATTTCTGCCACATTTAACGCATCCACAGAAAGATCGACCGCATCCACTTCAGCCTCAGGAAAGGCTTCAGCTGTTGCGATTGCGATACAACCACTGCCGGTACAAAGATCCAAAATGCGTTTTGGTTCAGATTTTAAAAGCGGAGCAAATTTATCTTGGATTAATGCACTAATTGGCGAGCGAGGAATAATTGTGCGCTCATCTACATAGAATTCTAATCCGCAGAACCACGCACTATTCGTTAAATAAGCGACAGGCACACGTTGTTCAATTCGGCTTAAGACTAATTGTACTAAAGTTTCTTTTTCTGAATGAGTAAGTTTGCTACCAAATAAATCTTGCGGTAAATCGAGCGGTAATTGAAGCCCCGCAAGGACTAATTGAAGACTTTCATCCCACGCATTGTCATGGCCTTGCCCGTAGTAAATATCAGAACGGTTGAATGTGCTGTATGTCCAGCGTAAAAAATCTTGAATAGTTGTTAATTCACTTGCCACGTTATCTTCTAAAATTGTCGCAACAAGTTCTTGATTGTGTAAGGTTCCCATTTTCTGCCTCAATAAAAAATTTGGCTAGTTATACCATAGAATAGATGTGCTATCATTAAGCAAAATAACAAATTGAGAAAAATAATGACAGAACCAGATGATTTCGATCTTTTTCGGGCGGAAACAAAAGGGATTAAACCCATCAAGCAAGATACCTTTGTGGCACCTCGTCAAAAGAGCGGTCAAAAAAAATCCCATTTACGTGATATTCGAGAAAAAGAAGATACACTTTTCTATTTTTCCGATGAATATGAACCCTTGCTAAATGAACACGATGGTGTCATCAAATATTTACGCGAAGGGGAAGATAGCCATTTATTGAAGCAACTTCGTCGTGGCGATTTTTCACCCGAATTATTTTTGGATTTGCATGGTTTAACCCGTGAGCAAGCCAAAATGGAATTGGCAGCACTGTTATTAGCTTGTGAAGATGAGCATGTTTATTGCGCGAGCATCATGACCGGCTATGGAACCTTTACGTTGAAAAAACAAATTCCACGTTGGTTAGTTCAGCATCCTAAAGTCCGAGCATTACACCAAGCACCAAAAGAATGGGGCGGAGAAGCGACGATACTCATTTTAGTGGATGTATAAAGAAAAAGTGCGGTCGAAATTGACCGCACTTTTTTTACATTTTTTCGATTGTCTTAATGCCTAATAACGCTAAACCTTGTTTCAAGGTTTTCTCTGTAAGAGAAGCAAGTTTTAAACGGCTTAATTTTACGTTTTCATCTTCTGCATTTAAGATTGGGCAGTGTTCATAGAATGAAGAGAATACACCCGCCAACTCATATAAATAAGCACAGAGCACATGCGGTGTCCCTTCTTTGCCCACCGTTTGAACCGCTTCTTCAAATTGAAGCAATTTGATCGCTAATGCACGTTCTTTTTCATCTGAAAGTTGAATTTTCGCTTCTGCAAGAGCGGTTGGATCCACATCTGCTTTATTGAAGATTGAACGAATACGTGTATAAGCATATTGCATATAAGGCGCGGTATTACCTTCAAAACTGAGCATATTATCCCAATCGAACACATAGTCAGTTGTGCGGTTTTTGGAAAGATCCGCATATTTCACCGAGCCAATACCCACCGCTTCAATAACCGCAGTTTTTTCTTCATCAGATAAGTTGGTATTTTTCTCGTTGATTAATACAGTGGCTCGCTCAATCGCTTCGTCTAATAAATCTGCTAATTTTACGGTGCCGCCAGTACGAGTTTTGAATGGTTTACCGTCTTTACCCAACATCATACCGAAGTTTTTATGTTCAAGTGAGAAACTATCTGGCACATAACCTGCTTTACGTGTAATTAACCAAGCTTGTTGCATGTGTTGGCTTTGACGAGTATCAGAGAACACTAATGCACGATCTGCTTTTAAGGTTTCATAGCGATATTTCGCTGCAGCGATGTCAGTAGTAGTATAAAGGAAACCACCATCTTTCTTCTGAACGATTACCCCCATTGGTTCGCCTTCTTTGTTTTTGAATTCATCAAGATAAACAACCAATGCACCTTCATCTTCAACCGCTAAACCTTGTTTTTTCAGATCTTCAACGATAGCAGGTAACATCGGGTTATAAAGGCTTTCACCCATCACATCTTTTTCAGTCAATGTGACATTCAAACGATCGTAGTTACGTTGGTTTTGTTGCATAGTGATATCGACTAATTTTTTCCACATTGTGCGGCAATATTCATCTCCACCTTGCAATTTCACTACATAGTTACGGGCTTTTTCAGCGAAAGCTTCATCTTCATCATAATGTTTTTTCGCTTCGCGATAGAATGCTTCAAGATCTTGAAGTTCCATTTCGCTTGCATGTTCATTTTCCATTTTTTCAAGATAAGCAATGAGCATACCAAATTGTGTCCCCCAGTCACCTACGTGGTTTGCACGAATAACGTTGTGACCTAAAAATTCAAGGGTACGAACAACAGCATCACCGATAATGGTAGAACGTAAGTGACCTACGTGCATTTCTTTCGCAACGTTTGGTGAAGAATAATCAATCACGATGGTTTGTTTTTCATTTGCGCTGACACCAAGATTTTGATCTTTTAATGCGGCAGAAACGTTATTCGCTAACCAAGTTGGATTTAAGAAAATATTAATAAAACCTGGACCAGCAATTTCAGTTTTTTCTGCGACATCAGAAAGATCAGCATGATCTAATACTTTTTGTGCAAATTCACGTGGATTTAAACCTAGTTTTTTAGCAGCAGCCATGATGCCGTTTGCTTGGTAGTCGCCAAATTGTGGTTTACCTGATTGGCGAATAAGCGCATCGCATTGTTCATCTACGCCAGCAGCAATCATCGCTTGTTTAATTTTATCGGATAAAATAGATTGAATATTCACGGTTTTTCCTAATCTTGAAATTGAATAATGAAAATAATCGGCTATGATACCGTTGTTTATAGATTTCTCAAAGTAAGAGCAAGAGAAAATGTCAAATTTAATGGAAAAATCGACCGCACTTTATCAAGAGTTGCCTCTATTTCAAGAAAAAATTCAGCAATTAGCTGCCGTCATGAAAGTGAATTTAGCGGATTATCAAATTGATCATTTAGCTTTAAGAGCAAATACTGAAGAAAAAGCAAAAAATTGGCTGACAGAGTTATTAAAGTGCGGTAGAATTTTAAGCGATAATATCGTCAATGGGCGTCCTATCTATTTGATTGAATTAGATGAGCCAGTTGATTTCATTGGTCAGCCTGTCGATGTTATTGAATTACCGTTTCCTAAAAATAAACAATATCCCCAAGAAACTTGGGAACATATTGAAATTGTAATGCCGTTTTTATCTCATGAATCTGTTGAGGATTGGGTTAATCGAATTTGCAATACATTTTTATGGAAGGAACTAACTCAATTAACCATGAAGGTGAGCGAACCTAAGGTGGAAGGGGAGCAATTGCCCAATCCATCCATTGCAGTGAGTTTTGTTGATAAAACAGAAAATCACGTTTGCATAAAGGTTCATCCTTATACAATAAAGAAAATACTCGAGGTTTAGTGTAATGAAAAAAATTACCTTAGCATTAACTGTCTTATTAAGTTTAGGTTTATCAGCTTGTTCATCTCAATCACAAAAAGATGAAAGCGCTTATAAAGGTCAAGTTATCTTCACCGAATTACAAGGTGATGATGTAAAATTAACCGTTCGTAAAAATGACTGCTCATACAAACAAGAAGGTGAAACAGAAGTTATCGTTCACAAATACGATTCAACTTTAGTAACTGGTGCTTGTGTGAAAGTATCTGACAACGGTCAAGGCGTGAAAAACGTTTCTACTTGGTCTCCAAGAAACCCAATCTAATTCATTTTTAGAAGGTTAGTTTTATGAAAAAAGTAACAGTAGCATTAGCACTTATGATGTCTGTTGGTTTAACGGGTTGTGCAAACACCGATGTTTTTAGTGGTGATGTATACTCTGCAGATCAAGCAAAAGAAGCTCGTTCAATTAGTTATGGTACAATCGTATCTGTTCGTCCTGTTAAAATCCAAGCTGATAACAATGGTGTCATTGGTTCAGTTGGTGGTGGTGCTTTAGGTGGTATCGCAGGTAGTACGATCGGTGGTGGTACTGGTCAAGCCATTGCAAGTGTTATTGGTGCGATTGGTGGTGCCATTGCAGGTAGCAAAATTGAAGAGAAAATGAGCCAAGTTAATGGTGCAGAGCTTGTTATCAGAAAAGATAATAGAGAAGAGATCGTTGTGGTTCAAAAAGCGGATCCTAGCTTTAAAGCAGGTCGTCGCGTAAGAATCGTTGGCGGTTCATCATTAAATGTTTCTGTTATCAACTAACTTAAACGAAAAAATAGAAAAAAGCGAGCCATAATTAGGTTCGCTTTTTTTATGTTTTAAATCAAAAGAAAGTGCGGTTGTTTTTTGCTTGAATGTCAAAAATATGATAAAACTATCAACCGTTATTTCACATCAACAATAGGAAGCAAAATGTCAAATTTACAACAAATTATTGAAGCTGCATTTGAAAAACGTGCAGAAATCACGCCTAAAACAGTTGATGCACAAACTCGTGCAGCAATCGAAGAAGTAATCGAAGGACTAGATAGCGGTAAATACCGTGTTGCAGAAAAAATTGATGGTGAATGGGTGACTCACCAATGGTTGAAAAAAGCAGTATTATTATCTTTCCGTATCAATGATAACCAAATCATTGATGGCGCAGAAACCAAATACTATGACAAAGTAGCATTAAAGTTTGCTGACTATACAGAAGAGCGTTTTGCTCAAGAAGGTTTCCGTGTCGTACCTTCTGCAACAGTACGTAAAGGGGCATACATTTCTAAAAACTGTGTATTAATGCCATCTTATGTAAATATTGGTGCATATGTGGGTGAAGGTACCATGGTTGATACATGGGCAACCGTTGGTTCATGTGCGCAAATTGGTAAAAACGTTCACTTATCTGGTGGCGTAGGTATTGGTGGTGTATTAGAGCCATTACAAGCAAACCCAACCATTATCGGTGATAATTGTTTTATCGGTGCGCGTTCTGAAGTGGTTGAAGGCGTGATTGTTGAAGATGGTTGTGTGATCTCTATGGGCGTATTCATCGGTCAATCAACTAAAATCTATGATCGTGAAACTGGTGAAGTGTTCTACGGTCGCGTTCCTGCTGGTTCTGTAGTGGTTTCAGGTAGCCTTCCATCAAAATGTGGTAAATACAGCTTATACTGTGCAGTGATCGTGAAAAAAGTTGATGCAAAAACTTTAGGTAAAGTAGGTATCAACGAATTATTACGTTCTATTGAAGAGTAATTAAAATACCATAAAAAATGACCGCACTTTATCTAACAAAGCGCGGTCATTTTTTTTCTAAATTAGCGAATTATTTTTTTCTTGCTAACATTGTCGCAAATTTTAATTTGATCCGATTGCCGTTTTCATCGGTTTTATGTAATTCGCCCATATTTTCGTTGTATTCTAAGAATTCCCAATCTTTGTAGTATTCTTTTAATTCACCTTCAGAGAACGTAAATGAGAACGCTAATGGACAAGGTACCTCAGGTGTAGACATCGCTGCTACAATTAAGTTGTAACCACCAGGGTTGGTGTGTTCTTGCATATTCTTAATAATGGCAGGAATTCGCTCACGATTTAAGAACATAAATACCACGGTTGATACAATAAAGTCGTAGTTTTCTTGAATATTGGCGGTATTAATATCATAAACTGCAGTCTTGATATTCAAGTTTTCTTTATCTTTGGTTTCGTTTAAGAAGGCAATGCTGTTTTCGTTGTGATCCCAAGAAGTCACATCATAACCTTTTAAACTTAAATAAAGGGAGTTACGACCTTGTCCGCAGCCTAAATCTAACACTTTACAAGGTTTAATAATTTTAGCGGCATCAACCACATCACCATGCGTTGCAGTCATATTATATTTTTTGCTGAAGTAATCTTCTTTTGTGCAATAGAAACCAAGCGTACATTCTAAATCATCAGAAAGGGCTTCAACTCGGTGCCAGGCTTGTGGCTTAACAAATGGAATATCACTTTCTGGGGTGAAAATATGTTCAGCAATGACATCGCCATTTTCAGTTAGCTCATAAAACTTAAGTTTACCTTTTAATACCGTAAGCTTGCCCCAAGTTCCCACTTTTGTATTGTGTTTTTCTTGGAACATTTTAGGTAATTTATCTTTTGTCCAAACCGGCATTTGTTTATAGCAGATAAGTTCGTTTGTCATAATGAATTCCTTTTAATTTGCGTGATAAATATCTGATTGATATGGTAGGGTATTTGATTCTATTTGGCAATAAAAAAGGCGACCGAAGTCGCCTAAATATTAAATTATTTTACTTGCATACCTGCAGTGACACCGCTATCAGCTGAAAGTAAGAATAAATCACTTCCGCCAGTACCAGCAGAAAGAATCATTCCTTCTGACACACCGAATTTCATTTTGCGAGGAGCCAGGTTTGCTACCACAATAACAAAACGACCTTCTAATTCTTCAGGTTTGTTGTAAGCCGCTTTAATGCCAGAGAACACTTGGCGAGTATGGTCACCTAAATCTAATTCAAAACGTAAGAGTTTGTTTGATTCTGGTACTGCTTCGCATTTCAGTACTTTTGCCACACGCATATCGATTTTAGCAAAATCGTCAATGGTAATGGTGTCAGCAATTGGTTCAACATTTGAAAGTGCGGTCGCTTTTGCCGCTGTTTTTTCTGTCGCTTTGTTTGCTTCAGCGAAAAGTGCTTTAGTTTCTTCTACAACAGCATCAATTTGTTTTTTCTCTAAGCGCGAGAAAAGGGCTTTAAATGGAGTAAGTTGATGACCTAATAAAGGGTGTGCAATATTATTCCAAGTTAGTTCTGTTTGTAAGAACGCTTCTGCACGTTCCGCCAGTTTTGGAAGAACCGGTTTTAAGTAAGACATCAATACACGGAAAAGCTCGATACCCATTGAGCAAACTGCTTGTAATTCAGCCTCTTTGCCTTCTTCTTTTGCAATTACCCAAGGCGCTTTTTCATCAATATACTTATTGGCTTTATCAGTTAATGCCATGATTTCACGAATCGCTTTGTTGTATTCACGGCTTTCATAATAAGCAGCAATTTGTTCAGCTTGTGCAGTGAATTCATTGAAAAGCGCTTCATCTTCTAATTTATCTGCTAATTTGCCTTCAAAACGTTTTGTGATAAAGCCCGCATTACGAGAAGCTAAATTGACTAATTTATTAACGATATCTGTATTGACACGTTGAACGAAATCTTCCAAATTGAAATCGAGATCTTCGATACGATCGTTTAATTTTGCTGCGTAGTAGTAACGCAAACATTCTGGATCAATGTGATTTAAATAGGTGCTGGCTTGGATAAATGTACCGCGTGATTTTGACATTTTTGCGCCATCTACGGTGACATAACCGTGAGCAAACACATTGGTTGGTTTGCGGAATTCGCTCCCTTCTAACATCGCTGGCCAGAATAGACTGTGGAAATACACGATATCTTTACCAATAAAGTGATAAAGTTCTGCATCGCTGTTTTCGCCCCAGAATTCATTAAAATCAATTCCTTCACGATCGCAGAGATTTTTGAATGAAGCCATGTAGCCGATTGGGGCATCTAGCCAAACATAGAAGAATTTATCTTTTGCACCTGGAATTTCAAAACCAAAATAAGGGGCATCACGAGAGATATCCCATTGTTGCAAACCACTTTCAAACCATTCTTGCATTTTGTTTGCAATTTCCGGTTGAAGTGAGCCAGAGCGAGTCCATTCTTTTAACATCCCTTCAAAAGCAGGTAAGTCAAAGAAGAAGTGTTCAGATTCTTTAATGATTGGTGTTGCACCTGATACAGCAGAACGCGGATTAATTAAATCCATAGGGCTATAAGTCGAAGCACAAACTTCGCAGTTATCACCATATTGATCTTCAGCTTTACATTTTGGACAAGTCCCTTTAACGAAACGATCCGGTAAGAACATATTCTTTTCAGGATCGAATAACTGAGAAATCACTTTCGTTTTAATGAAGCCTTTAGCTTTTAATTTATTGTAAATATCAGCGGTGATTTGTTTATTTTCTGCACTGTGAGTAGAGTGATAGTTATCAAAGCTGATATTAAAGCCTGCAAAATCACGTACGTGATCAGCTTTTGCTTTTGCGATTAATTCTTCTGGTGTAATGCCTAATTTATCAGCATTAAGCATGATTGGTGTGCCGTGTGCGTCATCAGCACAGACAAAATGAATTTTGTTGCCACGCATACGTTGGAAACGCACCCAAATATCCGCTTGAATGTGTTCTAACATATGGCCTAAATGAATGGCACCATTTGCATAAGGTAATGCACAAGTGACTAAAATTTTACGAGGTTGAGTTGTCATTATTTTTCTCTTATTCTTTTTGCAAAAATTGTGAGTATGTTACCCGATTGGTGTGATTTTTTCTAGTTTAGTTATACTTTTAGCTTAACATTTGAGGTGTAAAAGGGGTAGAATATCCCTGACAAATTTACTCTACTACCTACTACTATTAAAGGAATATTATGGCAACTGCTTTTTCTGAAAATTTAACGGCAGAACAACAATCTCAGGTTCTGCAACTTTTCCAACAATTTCAACACCCAACCTTACAAAAAGACTTAATCGAATTAAAGACTTTGAAGAAAGTTGAAAAAGGCGGTGACGTATTACGTATTGAATTACAATTGCCTTTTGCATGGAACACTGGCGTGGAGCAAGTGAAACAGCAGCTTTCTGATGCTTTATTAAAAGCAACAGATAGCAAAGAAATCAAATGGGTGGTGAATTATCAAATCGCAACGTTAAAACGTGCAAATAATCAACCCGCTGTAAAAGGTGTAAAGAACATCATTGCGGTGACTTCAGGTAAAGGCGGGGTAGGGAAATCATCCGTTTCAGTG
This sequence comes from Parahaemophilus parainfluenzae, assembly GCF_001053575.1. Taxonomy (GTDB): domain Bacteria; phylum Pseudomonadota; class Gammaproteobacteria; order Enterobacterales; family Pasteurellaceae; genus Haemophilus_D; species Haemophilus_D parainfluenzae_S. The sequence goes on from NZ_JVSL01000011.1 coordinate 139,335, forward strand.
AATCTTGCGCTTGCTTTACAAGCTCAAGGTGCTCGTGTGGGGATCTTAGATGCAGATATTTACGGCCCATCTATTCCGCATATGTTAGGTGCGCCGCATCAACGCCCAACTTCACCAGATAACCAACATATCACCCCAATTAAAGCGTATGGTTTATCTGCCAACTCGATCGGTTTCTTAATGGATGAAGATAATGCAACCATTTGGCGTGGTCCTATGGCAAGTAGTGCATTAAGCCAGCTTTTAAATGAAACCTTATGGGATAGCTTGGATTACTTAGTGATCGATATGCCTCCGGGTACAGGTGATATCCAATTAACCCTTTCACAACAAATTCCGGTAACAGGAGCTGTAGTGGTTACCACGCCACAAGATATTGCGTTATTAGATGCGGTGAAAGGCGTGTCGATGTTTGAACGTGTATCTGTGCCTGTGTTAGGTATTGTGGAAAATATGTCTATGCATATTTGTAGCAATTGTGGCCATCACGAAGCAATTTTCGGTACTGGTGGTGCAGAAAAAATGGCACAAAAATACAATGTGAAAGTATTAGGTCAGTTACCGTTGAATATCCAAGTTCGTCAAGATTTGGATGCGGGTAAACCAACCGTAGTTGCAGCGCCAGACAGTGAAATTGCGAAATCTTTCTTAGATTTAGCGGAGAAAGTATCAACTGAGCTTTACTGGCAAGGATCTGTGATTCCAAGCGAGATTTTATTCCGCGAAGTGAAATAATCACAAAAACATCATAAAAATTAACCGCACTTTAGGTCATCCAAAGTGCGGTTATTTTTTTAGGTAAATTTGCTTATTTTAAATGATCCGCATCATTTATTTTCTCAACGCAAAAACCGTTCTCATCGTCATAATGCACAACACTAATTGAGGTGTTAATGAGAGATACTGATTTATCTTCATCGCGGTGATTTTGCCACGTAGCACCGTTTAATAAGGCAAGCAATAAACGTAGAGTATGGCCATGCGACACAATGAGAATATTGCCTTGATTGTGGATCTTAATAATGTCGTGCAATGCTTTCATGGCTCGCTCGCCCAATTGTTCGAACGTTTCTCCGCCATTTACTTGAGCTTTGTAATTGGCAGGATCTTTAATGAGTTGTTTGAACTCTGGGTGTTCTCTTAACGTATCAACAACTTTGCCTTCCCAAGAACCAAAATACTGTTCATTTAAACCTTGGTGATGGAAAAGGGGGATATCTCGTTCACCAATAATATGAGAGGCTGTCGCGATGGTACGTTTTAATACGCTAGAGTAGGCCGCGACAAAAGGAATATGATTAAGTGCCACACCTGTTTTTTTCGCGCCATTAACGCCTTCTTCAGTCAAAGGGGAATCGCCATGACCTTGCATTAAACCTTCTGTATTCCAAACGGTTTTACCATGTCGAATAAAATAAAAAGTCAGCTGTTTTTTCATTTTTCATGTCCATAAAAAAGATTAAGGAAGCCGAAACTTCCTTAATCATGATTTTAACGGGAGTAATAACCTGCCATTGAACTATATACGGCATTTTCTGCCTGAATGATGTTGTATTTTGCATTCAAGATAGAAAGTTGAGAGCTTTTCTCTGTGTTTGCCGCAGCGAGCCATTCACGTAATTCAGATACACCAGCATTGTAACGATCACGATAGTATTTGGTGATACGTTGGTTATAGCTGTGTGTTTTTTGCAAGTTAGCAAAGGCACTTTGTGCTTGTGTGTAGGCGAAGTAGTTGGTATCTACATCGTTCAAGGCTTTAGTAATGCTTTGCTCATAGTTTAAACGTGCGGTTTCATAATCTGCTTCAGAGATTTTCACGTTCCATTTTACGGTATTCCAGTTGAGGAATGGTAGGCTAATGCCGATTAAACCTGTACCAACTGGATTGTGCAATGCATTACCGACTTTAGTACCACTTGATGTTAAGCTTCCGCCTAAAGTGACTTCAGGGAACCAGCTTTTTTCAGTTGCTTTTGCATTTTTGAATGCACTACTTAAGCGATATTGATAGCCTTTTACATCAGGACGGTTTGCAATCACAGAAACAGGTACATTTAAATTTACGCCTACATTTTTTACATTAAGAATGTGTGGGAAGTTGATATTTAATGCTTCTTCCGGTTTTAAGTTCAGTAAGTTACGTAAAGTTTGTTCTGCTGTTTTACGTTGTGTTTGATAGTTGATCAAGTTGTTACGTGCGTTCAATACCGCTTGTTGTGCTTGATCTACACTTGCGCTGTCCGCAACACCTTGTGATAAACGGCGTTGCATGATGCTGCTAATGTCGTTGTAGTATTTGATGGTTTCTTCGGTTGTGCTGATAGCATCATTTAAATAAGCAATTTGATAATAGGTTGTTACAACAGAGTTGATGAGTGAAAGTTTGGTTGCTTCTAAATCTTCAGCAGTAGCTTTGTGTGACCATTCTGCCGCATCAGCGGTATCCGCTAAACGTTGCCATAGATCTAACGTATAACTCACATTTAATGCACCTTGATGGCTTACTGCTGAGCTGCCACCGGTTTTCATATTTTTACTTGCGGAAGATTGGGTTGAACCACTAAATGCCGGAATTAAATTTGCGCCTGCAAGGTTTGCATTATATAGAGCACGGTTTACGGCAACAGACGCTTTGGCTAAATCTTTGTTGTTGACTAATGCTTGTTCTACCACACGATTTAATTGTGAATCATTGTAAAGCGCCCACCAGTTTTCTTTTACATTAAATTGTTTGGTGATTTCCGCATAATTTTGGTAATCCTGCTGGCTCGCTTTATAAGAATCGCCGATGTTAGCACAACCTGCTAGAGCCGTTGCCATCGCGATTGCTAAGGTTAATTTTTTCATTTTTAACATGGATTTTTTCCTTTCTTTTTAATTAAAGTGCGGTCAAAAATTAGTAAGAATTTTAACCGCTCTTTTGTGTTTTACAAAATTTCTTTATTCTCGAGCAAGAGCTGTAATTGGATCTAATTGTGCTGCACGTTTTGCCGGCATATAGCCGAAGATCACACCAATAAGGGTAGAGAAGACCACCGCTGCAACAATTGAGCCGGTAGAGAATGCCATCGTAAAGTCAGTCATAAATACGTTAAATAGTAGACCGATTAAACCCGAAAGCAGAATACCCGTCACGCCGCCAATTAAACAAATTAGCACTGCTTCAATCAAAAATTGTTGCAGAATATTGAATTGTCTTGCCCCAATAGCCATTCGCACACCAATTTCTTTGGTTCGCTCTGTCACGGAAACCAACATAATATTCATCACACCAATCCCACCAACGATTAATGAAATAAAGGCGATAGAGGAAATGAGCAATTTCATCGTGCCCGTTGTGCTTTCAATAGTTTGTTTGATGGTATCGCTATTCATGATGAAGAAATCTTTTTTACCATGACGCATGGTAAGCAATTCAGTAATCCCTTTTTCAGCGACTGTAGTATTCACGGAATCATCTACTTTAACGGTAATCGAGCCAATTTTTTTGCTGCCCGAAATACGATTCATCACAGTAGTGTAAGGCGCATAGAGATTAAGTGAACTACTTGCCCCGCCCATTTGTTTATCAGATACTACGCCAATAATACGTAATGGACGTTTATTAAACATCACAATTTTGCCGATGGGATTTTCATCTGGGAAAATCGACTTTTTCGCACTTTCATCGATTAAGGCTACTTGGTTGTTATCAGCGACATCTTGAGCCGAAAATAAATTACCGGATTTTAGTTTTAAGCCATCTACATCAAAATATTGTTCTCCTACACCTTTTAAACTGGTCGAGGAGAAAGTTTGGTTGCCATAAATTAATGTGCCACTTGATGAGCTATTCGGCGTGACACTTTGTACATAACTTTGTTGATTTAAGGCAGTTGCATCATTAATTGTGAGATTCTGCATTTGTTCAGCACGACGATCACCAAAGCCTGTACCATTAAAAATCGTTATGGTGCTCGTCCCAATTCCTCGAATATTTTCTAAGATTTTTTGCTGTGAACCATTTCCCAATGCCACGACAGAAACCACAGACGTAATCCCGATGATAATCCCGAGCATGGTTAAAAGAGAACGCATTTTGTGGGCAATAATAGCACTCACAGACATACGAAAGGCTTCTACAAATTGATCTTTGCTAAACCCAAAGTGCGGTTTAGATTTGGTTGGATTTTCGACCGCACTTTTTACTGTTTCTTTTTGCGTATCGCCAATGATTTCACCGTCTTTAATTTCAATCACACGATTCGCACTGGCCGCAATTTCTCGGTCGTGGGTTACCATAATAATGGTGTGTCCCTCTGCGTGTAATTGACGCAGAATTTCCATTACATTTTGACCACTTTGCGAATCCAATGCGCCAGTGGGTTCATCGGCTAAAATAATTTCGCCACCATTCATCAATGCACGTGCAATACTCACACGTTGTTGCTGACCACCGGAAAGCTGGCTTGGTTTATTTTGCCATTTATCACCTAAACCTAATTTTTCTAAAAGTTGTTTTGCACGAGAAAGACGTTTTTCTTGCGACATTCCTGCATAAATAGCAGGCAAGGCGACGTTTTCAGCGGCAGTTAAACTCGACAATAAGTTATAGCGTTGGAAAATAAAGCCGAATTTTTGGCTACGTAAATCTGACAGCTGATCTTTGCTTAATTCAATAGTTTCTTTGCCATTGATTTTGTAAGAACCACTGGTTGCTGTATCCAAGCATCCGATGATATTCATCAAGGTCGATTTGCCGGAACCTGACTGCCCAATAATCGCTACAAAATCGCCTTTTTCAATATTTAAAGAGACATTCTTCAAAATATGAACGCGATTTTCACCTTCACCGAAGTAACGGTTGAGATCCTTAATTTCAATAATATTCATTAATTTCTACCGCACTTTTAGAACATTCTTGGACCACGAGGCATAGAGCCAACTTTTTCACCATTCGCGACTTGTGACACGATAACTTTTTCACCTTCGTTTAAGCCGGATTTGATTTCACTTTGGAAATCATTTTGTACACCGGTTTCAACTTCACGCTGTTCAGGCTGATTTTTGTCATTCAATACATTGACAAAGCTTTTGCCATCACGTTTTTGAATAGCCATATTGGAAACCAATAACACGTCTTTGGCATTGGCAATTTTGATGTTGTTTTCTGTCGTCATTCCGATGCGTAAAGTTCGATCAGGATTATCAATCAGTACATTGGCATAATAGTAAATCGCACTGGTTGTGGAGCTGCTACTTGAACTTGTCGAAGATGATGTTGAAGAGCTATCACTTGTCGTGGTATTGGCAGGATCAACAGAATCAATGACAGAGTGATACACGGTTTGGCTATCAGATAAAATAGTAAAGCTGACTTCTTGGCCTGCTTTAACTTTGGTAATGTCGCCTTCTGAAATTTCAGGTTTAATTTTCATTTTGCTTAAATCGGCAATGGTCACAATTGTTGGCGTCGTTTGGTTGGCATTAACAGTTTGACCTTCAGAAACGGGCACAGAAATGACGGTACCATCCATTGGTGCGGTAATTTTTGTATAACCCACATTGGTTTCTGCGGTATTCACTTCAATTTCAGCTTGTTTGATATTGGCTTCAATGGCTTCCATTTCCGCTTTCGCATTATCAAGGGTGCTTTTAGCTGTATTCAGACTATCTAAAGATGTCGCTTTTTGTGTATAAAGTTTTGATAAGCGGTTATAGCTTGAAAGGGCTACATCATAAGCGGTTCGCTTCGCTTTTAATTGCGCTTGATAGCTAACCAATGCCGCCTTTTTGGTATTTAAGGTATTAATTTGGGTTGTAGAATCAATATCTGCGATCATTTCGCCTTTTTTGATTTCTTGTCCTAATTTGACATAGAGTTTGGTAATTTTACCCGAAGCTTGGGCACCAACATCAACTTCATTTACGCTTTCAACCGAACCAGAGGCAACAACTGTTTTTTCCACATTGCCACGTGTAACGGATTCCGTCAGATAGGTGGTTTCTTGCTTGCTATTGCTTGAGAAAAAATAATAAGCTGCGCCAGCAGCAATGAGTAATCCAAGTAAAATAAAAAAGCGTTTTTTCATAAAGACTTTGTCATCCCAAATAAAAAATGAACGTTTGTTCAGTGAAGGTGTATTCTAAAGGCAAACTTTTCAGTTTGCACGAAAAATCTTCAAGTTAGACCTAAAAATCCTCAAAAATTCAGTATTAATTTAATGAAAGTGCGGTTAGTTTTGGGATCAAATTCACAACGCCAGACTTTTCGTATAGAATGGAGAAATTATTTTCAATTTATTGAGAAATTTATGAGCAATACAGAACACACTCTAGAAAATGCGGAAAATACCCGCACACACAATTTCATTACTCAAATTATTGATGAAGATTTAGCTTCGGGTAAACACAAAAGTGTTCATACTCGTTTCCCGCCTGAGCCAAATGGCTATTTGCATATTGGCCACGCAAAATCGATTTGCTTAAACTTTGGGTTAGCAAAAGAATATAACGGTTTATGTAACCTACGTTTTGACGATACCAATCCGGTGAAAGAAGACGTGGAATATGTGGATTCCATTAAAGCCGATGTGGAATGGTTAGGTTTTAAATGGGAAGGCGAACCGCGTTATGCGTCTGATTACTTCGATGCACTTTATGGCTATGCGATTGAGTTAATCGAGAAAGGTTTAGCCTATGTAGATGAACTTTCACCAGACCAAATGCGTGAGTATCGCGGTACATTAACTGAGCCAGGTAAAAACAGTCCATATCGTGATCGTAGTGTCGAAGAAAACTTAGCGTTATTTGAAAGAATGAAAAATGGTGAGTTTGCGGAAGGTACATTAAGTCTTCGTGCGAAAATCGACATGGCTTCACCATTTATGGTCATGCGTGATCCTGTGCTTTATCGTATTAAATTTGCGAGCCATCACCAAACCGGTGACAAATGGTGCATTTACCCAATGTACGACTTCACTCATTGTATCTCTGATGCAATTGAGCGTATTACACACTCTTTATGTACATTAGAATTCCAAGACAACCGTCGTTTATACGACTGGGTGTTAGAAAATATTAGTATTGAACGTCCATTGCCGCATCAATATGAATTCTCTCGTTTAAATTTAGAAGGCACATTAACGTCTAAACGTAAATTATTGAAATTAGTGAATGATGGCATTGTGGATGGTTGGAACGATCCGCGTATGCCAACCATTTCAGGTTTACGTCGTCGCGGTTATACACCGGCTTCATTACGTGAGTTCTGCCGTCGTATTGGTGTGACTAAACAAGATAACGTCGTAGAGTATTCTGCACTTGAAGCATGTATTCGTGAAGATTTAAATGAAAACGCACCACGCGCAATGGCGGTGATTGATCCTGTTCGCGTAGTGATTGAAAACTTTGAAGGCGAAGAAACGTTAACGGCGCCAAATCACCCGAATCGTCCTGAATTAGGTGAACGTCAATTACCGTTTACGAAAGAGCTTTATATTGATCGTGCAGACTTTCGTGAAGAAGCGAACAAGCAATATAAACGTTTAGTATTAGGTAAAGAAGTGCGTTTACGTAATGCTTACGTGATTAAAGCGGAGCGTGTCGAAAAAGATGCAAATGGTGAAATCACCACGATCTTCTGTACTTATGATCCTGAAACTTTAGGTAAAAATCCAGCGGATGGTCGTAAAGTGAAAGGGGTAATTCACTGGGTATCTGCAGTATATAATCACCCAGCAGAGTTCCGTTTATACGAATGTCTTTTCACCGTACCAAACCCTGGTGCAGCAGAAGAAATCGAAAGCGTATTAAATCCAACTTCTTTAGTGGTGAAACACGGTTTTGTAGAACAAAGCCTCGCAAATGCAGAACCAGAAAAAGGTTACCAATTTGAACGCGAAGGTTATTTCTGTGCGGATAACAAAGATAGCCGCCCAGAGCACTTAGTGTTTAACTTAACCGTAAGCTTAAAAGAAGGCTTCTAATTCTAAACAACAAAGTGCGGTCAAAAATCACGTAAATTTTGACCGCACTTTTTTATTGGTTTCACTATGCAATTTGAATCTCATTTTTGGCAAAAAAAATCGCTCCTTGAAATGACGGAATCCGAATGGGAAGCCTTATGTGATGGCTGCGGAAAATGCTGTTATCGAAAATACATTCAAGGGCGGGGTAAGCGTGAAAAACTGTATTACACGCGCATTGCCTGCAATCTATTAGATGTAGAAACAGGAAAGTGTCGTAATTATCCTGAACGTTTTAAAATCGAAAGTGATTGCACCAAATTAACCAAAAAGAACTTGCCTGATTTTGGTTGGTTGCCGAATACCTGTGCATATCGTTTATTGTATGAGGGTAAAGCTTTGCCCGAATGGCATCCATTAGTCAGTGGCGATCCTGATTCACTGAAAAAAGCAGGCATTTTAATTCAAGATGGCGTGCATGAAGAAGATGTCATTGATTGGTTTGAATTTGTCATTGAAACTGAATAATTTAAATTTCGTTGTTTTTTTATTCTCTTTAAACTTTGTTTTTTGATTTAGGTCACAATTTGCAAGATTGGCAATTGTATTTCAATTGTGCTTACTTATAATACTTATTAAGTATTATATAGATGTATCATTCGTTGTATGCAAATGTCCTTATCACTTAAACAATCTGCTGAAAAACTTGGCATTTCGTTTTCCCATTATGATATTGATGGGCATTTGATTGATGCATCGCCAACCAGTATTGATTATTTTATCGAGCAGTTGCAATTTCCGCCGAATATTGGACAAAATCAGCCGTTCCAAAATGTCATATGTGCCTTTGAAAATGAACCTATTCATGATGATTTAATCGCGTTTTCTTCTCCTCCTGATGCTTCTTTGCGTTATCAATTGCTCGACGAGCAAAACCAAATTCAGCTTGAAAAAACCATTCCATATTCAACCGCACTTTCATTCATTGCCTGCTTTGCCTTTTATCTATCATCGTTTAATGCTTTTTGCCGCTCAACAAACGAGAAAATACAATCGGTTGTAAATAATCAAGCTTGCAAAGCATAAAGGAGTATGTCATGACGAAATTAGTCGCTCAATCAGTAATTAATTCATTTTTTGATGGCAAACATGCCGATCCTTTTGCTGTATTAGGCATGCATGAAACTCACAATGGTATTGAGATTCGTGCTTTATTACCCGATGCAGATAAAGTCGAAGTGATTGATAAAGAAAGTCAATCCATCGTTGTCGCGCTAGAGAAACTGGATGACCGCGGATTTTTTGGTGCTATTGTGCCAGAGATTCACCATTTCTTTACCTACCAATTAAAAGTGTATTGGGGCGTAGAAGCCCAAATTATTGAAGATCCGTACCGTTTCCATCCGATGATTAATGACTTGGATCAATGGCTATTGGCGGAAGGTTCGTTATTGCGTCCTTATGAAGTATTAGGTGCACATTTTACTGAATGTGACAGTGTACCGGGCGTAAATTTCCGGGTATGGGCGCCAAATGCTAAGCGCGTTTCGTTGGTAGGTGATTTTAACTATTGGGATGGTCGTCGTCATCCAATGCGTTTCCATCCGGCAAGTGGTGTGTGGGAGTTATTCTTACCAAAAGCCAGTTTGGGGCAACGCTATAAATTTGAATTGATTGATTGCAACGGCAACCTTCGTTTAAAAGCTGACCCTTATGCATTTAGCTCTGAATTACGTCCAGATACAGCATCCGAAATCAGCATGTTGCCGGATGTAGTCGAAATGACGGAGCAACGTCGTAAAGCGAACCAACGTAATCAACCTATTTCGATTTACGAAGTGCATTTGGGATCATGGCGCCGTAATTTAGAAAATAATTTCTGGCTAGATTACGACCAAATTGCCGATGAGCTTATTCCTTATGTAAAACATATGGGCTTTACCCATATCGAGTTTTTACCGCTCTCCGAATTTCCATTCGATGGCTCTTGGGGTTACCAACCGATAGGGCTGTATTCACCAACCAGCCGTTTTGGTACACCAGAAGGCTTTAAACGCTTAGTCGAAAAAGCGCACAAAGCAGGCATTAATGTGATTTTAGACTGGGTACCGGGCCATTTCCCTAGTGATACACACGGTTTAGTGGCATTTGATGGTACAGCCTTATATGAACATGCTGACCCACGTGAAGGCTATCATCAAGACTGGAATACCTTAATTTATAACTATGGTCGTAATGAAGTGAGAAACTTCTTATCCAGTAATGCACTGTATTGGCTTGAACGATTTGGTGTAGATGGCATCCGTGTAGATGCGGTCGCATCAATGATTTACCGCGATTACAGCCGTGCTGAAGGCGAATGGATTCCGAATCAATATGGCGGTCGTGAAAATTTAGAAGCCATTGAATTCTTAAAACACACCAACTGGAAAATCCATTCTGAGATGTCTGGCGCGATTTCCATTGCCGAAGAATCCACTTCTTTTGGTGGCGTAACCCATCCGACAGAAAATGGTGGTCTTGGATTTAATTTTAAATGGAACATGGGCTGGATGAATGACACCCTAAGTTATATGAAACTCGATCCAGTTTATCGTCGTTATCATCATGACAAAATGACTTTCGGGATGATTTATCAATACAGCGAAAACTTTGTATTGCCACTTTCTCACGATGAAGTTGTACATGGCAAATGTTCGTTACTTGGCAAAATGCCGGGCGATGCATGGCAAAAATTCGCTAACTTGCGTGCTTACTACGGTTATATGTGGGGCTATCCAGGTAAGAAATTATTATTCATGGGCAATGAATTTGCTCAAGGTCGCGAATGGAATTATGAAGAAAGTTTGGATTGGTTCTTACTTGACGAAAACCATGGTGGCCTATGGCATAAAGGTGTATTGCAATTAGTCAAAGATTTGAATGGAATTTATCAAAAAAATGCACCGCTCTTTGAATTAGACGGTGAACCGGAAGGCTTTGATTGGTTAGTGGTGGATGATGCGGAAAATTCAGTCTTTGCTTTTGAACGTAAAAGCAGTGATGGTGAACGCATTATCGTGATCAGTAACTTTACTCCGGTGCCACGCGAAGGCTACCGTATCGGTGTAAATGTAGCGGGTGAATACGAAGAAATTTTGAATACTGACTCAATGTATTATCAAGGTTCAAACGTAGGTAATTTCGGCTTGGTAGAAAGCGAAGCGATCGCAAGTCACGGACGTGAAAATTCGATTAGCGTGACCATTCCGCCACTCGCAACGATCTATTTAAAATATAAAGCATAACAATAGCGAAGAACACGATGTTTAGTATTTATAACAATGGCAAACCTTCCCCAATGGGATATTCTCAAACGCGGGAAAACAGCCTAAAAATTTCGAATTTTGCACTTTTTTCTAGTGCGGCGGATGCTATTGAACTTTGCTTGTTCCGTGATGGTAAAGAAAGCCGTTTTGCCATGAGCAGAACCAATGATATTTGGCATGTGGCAATTGAAGGCGTTGAGTTAAATGATGAGTATGCGTTCAGAATCACAGGCAAAAATGACCGCACTTTAGCCAATCCGCAAAAGTTAATGCTTGATCCTTATGCGAAAGCAGTAAGCCATAAACCGGATTTAAGTTCATCAGAAGCCCGTTCCATTTTCTTGTTAAATGATGAACGAGATAATGCCGCCGTTGCACCTAAAGGTCGCATTGTGGATGAGCATTTTGATTGGTCAGGGGATTGCAAGCCATCTATTCCTTGGGCTCAAACCATTGTATATGAATTAAATGTTAAAGGATTTAGCCAATTAAATTCCCGTATTCCAGAAAATATCCGGGGCACTTATGCGGCGTTGGCTCACTCCGAAAACATTGCGTATTTTAAATCATTGGGTATTACCAGCCTTGAATTGCTCCCAGTGAATTTCTTTATTGATGAACCACATTTACAAGAAAAAGGATTACGCAATTATTGGGGCTATAACCCATTATCTATGTTTGCTTTAGAACCAAGTTATGCGACGGATCAAAAACAACCATTGAACGAATTTAAGAGCATGGTGAAAGCCCTGCATCAAGCGGGTATCGAAGTGATTTTAGATGTGGTGTTTAACCATACGGCAGAATCCGAAAAATCATTTCCGACATTTTGCCAGCGTGGTATTGATGATAAAACCTATTACTGGCAAAACGAGCATGGTGATTACCTCAACTGGACGGGTTGCGGCAATATGCTCAATCTTGCTAATGACGTCACTCGCAAATGGGTATTAGATTGTTTACGTTACTGGGTAACAGAATGTCATGTGGATGGTTTCCGTTTTGATTTAGCCACAGTACTTGGTCGTGAAACGCCTGATTTCAATCCAAATGCAAAATTATTTGCGGAAATGGAACAGGATGACGTTCTACAACAAATTAAATTAATTGCTGAACCTTGGGATATTGGTCATTACGGCTATCAAGTCGGGTATTTCCCCGCTTATTTCTCTCAATGGAATGATCGTTTCCGTGATGATATGTGTCGTTTTTGGTTATGGCAAAGTGGTGAAGTGGGGGCCTTTGCAGAGCGTTTTGCTGGCTCTAGCGATATCTTTAATCGCGAAGGTCGATTACCGCATGCCAGCTTGAATTTCATTACAGCCCATGATGGTTTTACGTTGCGAGATTTAGTGAGCTATAACCATAAACACAATGATGCTAACGGTGAAGAGAACCGTGACGGACGCAATGAAAACTATAGCTACAATCATGGAATTGAAGGTTCTCAACTGGATTTAGCTGATGAATGGCAAAGTGCGGTCGAAAATAACCGTGTTTTATCAGAAAAAGGATTGTTAGGTTCTTTATTACTGGCAAATGGTGTACCCATGCTGCTTGCTGGGGATGAGTTCGGTAACACCCAATATGGCAATAATAACGCCTATTGCCAAGATAACGAAATGACGTGGTTAAAGTGGAATGATTTTAACCAAACCTTATTTGACTTTACTAAGGAAACCATTGCATTACGAAAAAAAATTCAAAGTTTGCAACAGGAGGCTTGGTGGTCGGATGAAAATGTCGAGTGGTTGAATACTGGGGGAAACCCGATGACCCTAGACGATTGGCATAATCGGGAAAGCAAAGCCCTACAAGTTATGTTAGACGGCAAATATCTTTTCTTAATTAATGCAAAAACTGAACCGCAATCTTTTTATTTGCCAAAGGGTAAATGGAAAAAGATTGCCGAAACTGAAAATAGCGTGATTCAACAATGTGATGTGAGCGGTATAGCATTTGAAGTGTTGGAACATATGGATGATAAAAACGATGGAGTTTGTTATGAAAAGTGATCTTAATAAATATGAATTAGTTAAAGATACTTTAGTGCTTATTTTGGCTGGTGGTCGTGGTTCTCGCTTACATGAATTAACCGATAAACGTGCTAAACCTGCGTTATATTTTGGTGGTAATCGTCGCATTATTGATTTTGCGCTTTCCAACTGTATTAACTCAGGCCTGAATCGCATCGGTGTTGTAACCCAGTATGCCGCTCACTCTTTATTACGCCATTTACAAACAGGTTGGTCATTCTTACCGCAAGAGCGTGGTGAATTCGTTGATATGTTACCTGCCCGTCAACAAATTGATGATTCTACGTGGTACCGTGGTACAGCGGATGCGGTGTATCAAAATATGGCGATTATCCGTAATCACTATCGTCCAAAATACATTTTGATTCTTGCCGGCGACCATATTTATAAACAAGATTACAGTGTCATGTTGATGGATCACGTGAGAAGTGGAGCAAAATGTACAGTAGGCTGTATTGAGGTACCTCGTTCTGAAGCGAGTGAATTTGGTGTCATGGCGGTAAACGAAAATCTTAAAGTGAAAGCCTTCGTTGAGAAACCAAAAGATCCACCAGCCATGGTGGGTAAACCAGATACGTCGCTAGCCTCTATGGGGATCTACGTGTTTGATGCTGAGTATCTCTATAAAATGCTTGATAGAGAAGTGAATACCCCTTGCACATCTCATGACTTTGGTAAAGATGTTTTGCCAAAATGCTTGGAAGAAGGCGTGCTTTATGCGCATCCATTCAGCCGTTCTTGTATGGGCCGAAACACTGAAGGTGAAATTTACTGGCGTGATGTGGGTACACTCGATAGTTTCTGGCAAGCGAATATCGATTTAGTTTCAGAGCATCCACAATTAGATATTTATGATCAAAGCTGGCCAATTCGTGGTAATCCAGTGCAGGCTTATCCATCTAAATTCTTCTATAAAAAAGCGAATGTCAAACCGGTAGATAACTCGCTTATCGGTGGTGGCTGTGTGATTACAGATGCATCTATTAGTAATTCAGTGTTGTTTGATAGAGTCAAAATTGATGAAGACTCTTCTGTGGATCACTGTGTCGTGTTACCGCAAGTACAAATTGGTAAAAATTGTACATTAAAAGATTGTATTATTGATCGCCATTGTATTATTCCAGATGGTATGGAAATCGGTGTGGATAAAGCCCTTGACAGTAAACGCTTCCGTGTGAGTTCTACCGGTAAAGTCGTACTTGTAACCTCAACAATGTTGAAAAAATTGCAAGGTGAAGAAGTCACTAACGAAGAACATTTGGATTAAAGTGCGGTCAATTTTGACAGTATTTTAAGTGAAGTAAAAAGATTGTGCTGTTATCAATGACAGCACAATTTTAAGTATAAAAGGAAAATTATGAGAGTTTTACATGTTTGCTCGGAGCTGTATCCCTTACTCAAAACTGGCGGACTCGCTGATGTTTTAGGGGCATTACCTTTTGCACAAAAAGAAATTGGTATCGATACACGTATTTTATTGCCGGCTTATCCAAAAATTTCTGCAGGCATTGAGAATACGCATGTCGTCACAGAATTTGATAATTTTGCAGGTCATGTTGTATTGCGTTATGGCGAATACAATGGCGTGGGGATTTATCTGATTGATGCACCACATCTCTATTGGCGAGAAGGAAATCCTTATCATGATACCGATTACAACGATTATGCCGATAACTATAAGCGTTTTGCGTTATTAGGTTGGGTGGGGGCAGAGCTTGCGACAGGCTTAGATAGTTGGTGGCGAGCTGAAGTGGTTCATGCCCATGATTGGCATGCGGGCTTAGCCGCCGCTTATCTCTTCAATAAAGGTCGTCCTGCAAAATCAGTATTTACGATTCATAACCTGGCATATCAAGGACAATTTGCCCACCGTCATTTACATGAAATTGGATTGCCAGAAGGGATGTTCCATGTTGATGGTTTAGAGTTATTTGGCCAAATTTCATATTTGAAAGCAGGTCTCTATTATTCTGATATGGTGACAGCAGTGAGTCCAACTTATGCGAAAGAAATCACTACACCAGACTTTGCTTATGGCTTGCAAGGCTTATTAACAGGCCTACGTGAAGCAGGTAAGTTGGTGGGGATTTTAAATGGCGTGGATCAAGAAATTTGGCATCCAAGTTGTGATGCGTATATTCAGCATCATTACAAATTGAAATCCATCGCAGGCAAGAAGAAAAATAAAGCGGATTTACAAGCTTATTTCAATTTGCCACAACAACCTGATGCACTCTTATTTGTGATGGTGACTCGCTTAACCGAACAAAAAGGCGTAGATTTACTGATTGCCACAGCGGATGAAATTGTTAAACAAGGTGGACAACTAACCATTCTCGGTTCAGGTGCAAAACATTTGGAAGAGGGTATTTGCCAATTAGCACAACGTTACCCAGAAAATATTGCAGTAAAAATTGGTTATGACGAAGCGCTCTCACATTTAATGGTTGCGGGTGGTGATGTAATTTTAGTACCAAGCCGTTTTGAACCTTGTGGATTAACCCAATTGTATGGCTTGCAATATGGCACATTGCCGCTTGTTCGTGCAACTGGAGGATTAGCTGATACTGTCACGAACAGTACAAGTGAAACCATTAAAGAGCGTACTGCAACAGGTTTTGTATTCCAAAAAGCCGAAGCAGATGATTTACGAAGTGCTATCCAGCATGCCTTTGCCTTGTGGCAAAAACAACGTGTTTGGGCGATGGTTCGTAATAATGCCATGGCACAGGACTTTAGTTGGAAAAATGCAGCTACTCAATATGAGCAGCTCTATTTAAGCATTTTAAACTCATAATTCAATGGATTGACTCTCCCTTCAAAAATAATCACCTTTGAAGGGGGTTTTTGTTGTTTTTTTCCTAAAAAAGCTTAAAATTTGCGCGATTTTTTTATTGAGGTTTTATTTTCTATGATCATGGACAATTTTGATTCGCCATTTCTCTACAATCGACCAAGTCTTGATGTTGAAGGCGTGAAAAAAGCAATTGTTTATAAATTAATTTTCTTAATTGGTCGTTCACCAAAAGAGGCGAGTCAACGCGATTGGCTAAATGCGACCCTTCATGCGGTACGTGATTTAGTGACTGAAGGCTGGATTACCACCGCTCGTCAATCTCGTGCAGAAGAAACCCGTCGTGTTTATTACCTTTCTATGGAATTCTTAATCGGCCGTACACTTTCTAATGCTATGATCGCAGAAGGTGTTTATGACGTGGCAGAAAAAGCCCTGGCTGAATTAAATGTTGATTTGGAAGAGATTATTGAAAAAGAAGTGGATCCTGGTTTAGGTAATGGGGGGTTAGGTCGCCTTGCTGCTTGCTTTATGGATTCATTGGCAACATTAGCCATTCCTGCGATGGGTTATGGTATTCGTTATGAATACGGTATGTTCCGCCAAAAAATTGAAAATGGTCAACAGGTTGAACGTCCAGATGATTGGTTGGAAAAAGGTGCACCTTGGGAATTTATGCGTCCATCAAAACGTTTCAGTATTGATTTTGGTGGTCATATTTATTTTGAAGATAAAAAATGTATCTGGAATCCGGCTGAAAAAGTGACCGCACTTGCATACGACCAAATGATTCCTGGCTATAAAAATAATTCAGCATCCACATTACGTTTATGGTCTGCTCATGGTGGTGAGGTGTTCGATTTAGCGGAGTTTAACCGTGGTGATCATTTAGCGGCGGTGGCAACGCGTTCAGCTAACCAAAACCTTTCTCGTGTACTTTATCCAGATGATTCTACCTGGAATGGTCGTGAGTTACGTTTACGTCAAGAGTACTTCTTGGTATCTGCATCTTTGCAAGATATTCTACGTCGCCATTTAAGAACCCATGGTACATTGGATAATCTTGCTGATAAAGTAGCGATTCACTTGAATGATACCCACCCGGCATTAGCCATTCCTGAGTTGATGCGTATTTTAATCGATTTACATGGTTACTCATGGCAACACGCTTGGGATGTGACTCGTCGAATTTTCTCTTATACTTGCCATACGTTAATGTCAGAAGCATTAGAAACCTGGCCGGTAGAAATGATGGCGAAAATCTTACCTCGCCACTTACAAATGATTTTTGAAATCAATGATCATTTCCTTGAGTATGTGAAAACTTATGTTACCACCGATATGGAATTTATCCGTCGTGTATCACTTATCGAGGAAGGACATCAACGTAAAGTTCGCATGGGCTGGTTGTCTGTTGTTGGTTCGCATAAAGTAAACGGTGTAGCAGCAATTCACTCAGATCTTATGGTTTCTTCAACCTTTGCTGATTTTGCTCGTATCTATCCAGAACGTTTCACCAATGTGACAAACGGTATTACACCACGTCGTTGGCTTGCAGTAGCAAACCCGAAATTAGCGGCTTTATTTGATCAGTATATTGGTTCTGAATGGCGTTGCGATTTAAGCCAAATTGAAAAACTTAAAGCCTTTGCAGATAAAGGTGAATTTAAGCGTGCAGTTGCGGATATTAAATACGATAACAAAGTGAAATTAGCACAATATGTGAAGAAAACACTTGATATCGATTTAGATCCACATGCTTTATTTGACGTACAAGTAAAACGTATTCACGAATACAAACGTCAAATGCTTAATGTGTTACACATTATTGCACGTTATAACGAAATGCTTGCTCATCCAGAAAAAGATTGGCAGCCACGTGTGTTCATTCTAGCGGGTAAAGCTGCTTCAGCTTACTATGCAGCAAAACAAACCATTCGTTTGATTAACGATGTCGCGAATGTTATCAATAATGATGAACGCTTAAAAGGTCGTTTAAAAGTTGTCTTTATTCCGAACTACAGCGTAAGTCTTGCACAATTAATCATTCCAGCGGCAGATATTTCTGAGCAAATCTCTCTTGCAGGAACAGAAGCATCAGGTACCAGTAACATGAAGTTTGCCTTAAATGGTGCCTTAACATTGGGTACGCTGGATGGTGCGAACGTTGAGATTTTAGATAATGTTGGTGAAGACCACATCTTTATCTTTGGTAATACGGTTGAACAAGTGGAAGCATTACGTCGCGAAGGTTATCGTCCGTTTGATTATTATCAAAATGACGAGCAATTACGCGAAGTCATTGATCAAATTATTCGTGGTGATTTCTCGCCGGAAGAACCGAACCGTTATCACTCTCTCATTCAAGGTTTACAATACCACGATTATTATCAATCTTTTGCTGATTTCCGCAGTTATGTGGAAGCGCAAAAAGCAGTAGATAAAAAATATCAAGATCGTGATGTATGGATAGCAAGTACCATTCAAAATATGGTGAACATGGGCTTCTTCTCCTCAGATCGTACAATTCTTGAATATGCGAAAAATATCTGGAAAATTGAACCGTTAAAACTTGAGAAGTAAGTTCTTTTCCACTCATAGAAAACCCTGTCGGATTATTTCCACAGGGTTTCTTTTTATGCTAAAATCCACCGTCAAATTTATTGTTCATTCAGATTAGGAAAAAGTATGAGAGTTTTAGAAGGTGCGGTAGCGGCGCCAAATGCTAAAATCGCAGTAGTGATTGCTCGTTTTAACAGTTTTATTAATGAAAGTTTATTAGAAGGTGCGGTAGATGCATTAAAACGCATCGGCCAAGTGAAAGATGAGAATATTACTATCGTTCGTGCACCAGGTGCGTATGAACTTCCATTAGTAGCACGTCGTTTAGCTGAAAGCAAAAAGTTTGATGCAATCGTCGCATTAGGTACTGTAATCCGTGGAGGAACAGCTCATTTTGAATATGTAGCGGGTGAAGCAAGCAGCGGTTTAGGTCAAGTCGCAATGCAAGCTGAAATTCCAGTGGCATTTGGTGTTTTAACGACTGAAAACATTGAACAAGCTATCGAACGTGCGGGCACCAAAGCAGGCAACAAAGGTGCAGAAGCAGCATTAACTGCACTTGAAATGGTGAATCTTTTACAACAAATTGATGCGGCATAATTCCAATGACAGATAAAAAAGAACCTGTAAAAAAAGTATCGCCACGTCGTAGAGCGAGAGAATGTGCAGTCCAAGCATTATATTCTTGGGCGCTCTCTGGTAACGCACCAGAACAAGTGGAACTCACGTTCGTTGTGGATCAAGATTTAAAAGGTGTGGATAAACCTTATTTTAGCCGCCTTTTCCGTCAAACCGTTGCGAATGTAGAAGCCGTTGATTTTTCAATGAGCCATTATTTAGATCGCGCATTAGATGAATTAGATCCGATTGAAAAAGCGATTTTACGTTTAGCGGTTTATGAACTTCAATTCGAGCCAGATGTGCCGTATAAAGTGGCGATTAACGAGGCAATTGAAGTGGCGAAAGTGTTTGGTGCAGATGAAAGCCATAAATACATTAACGGTGTATTGGATAAAGTCGCTCCTGCATTAGGTCGCAAATAATTATTCAAATGTAGGGTAGACAAATGTCTGCCCTTTGTTTTTTGGTGCGCAGATAAAATGAGTACGGGTGAATTTGATCTTATAGGGCGATATTTCTCAATACAAAAAGGCAATCAACACTTTGTTGATTTCAGTATTGGGGATGATTGTGCGATCACTCATATTCCAGAAGGCTATCAGCTTGCTATTACCACCGATACAATGGTCGAGGGCACGCATTTTTTATCTTCCATTTCTCCCCAAGATTTAGCTTATAAAGCTATCGCGACAAATCTAAGTGATTTAGCTGCTATGGGCGCTAAACCCGCTTGGATTTCTCTTGCACTCACATTACCTGACGTTGATGAAAACTGGTTGAGCCAATTTAGCCAAAGTCTGTTTGATACATTAAATCAATATGATGTAACATTAATTGGTGGTGATACAACAAAAGGCCCACTTTCTGTAACCATTACGGCACAAGGTTTTGTACCAAAAGGAAAGGCTTTATTCCGACATAACGCAAAGGTTGGAGATTTAATTTATGTATCGGGCTCGTTAGGTGATAGCGCGGCGGGTTTAAATTTGATCTTACAAGGTAAAAGTGCGGTCGATTTTGATACTGAATTTTTAGTAAAACGCCATTTTCAACCAACGCCACGGGTTGAATTAGGTCAAGCCTTAGTGGATGTCGCGCATTCATGCATTGATATTTCAGATGGTCTTGTTGCTGATTTAGGACATATTTTAACGAGAAGCCAATGTTCAGCAGAGATTGAATTATCTACCTTGCCTTTATCCACACCACTCAAAAAAACATATCGCTTAGAAAAGGCAGAAGCGTTTGCATTAAGTGGCGGGGAAGATTATGAGCTTTGCTTTACGGTTCCTGCAAATAAAAAGGCCGAAATTGAAAAGTTGTCTCAATTATTAAATGTACCTTGTACTTGTATCGGGAAAATCGTTCCGCAAAATAACAATCCGATTACTTTTTTTAAAGATGGACGTATTATCAATTATCAAGCGCCCTCTGGTTTCGATCATTTTAAGGATAAATAATGAATAGTTCACCTCTTGATAGAGTTAGCTTAAAAAAACCAGTTCATTTACTTGCATTAGGTTTCGGTTCAGGACTCATTCGTCCCGCACCTGGTACATGGGGAAGTTTAGCCGGAACGGTTTTAGGTTCGGCATTATTAGCTTGTCTTGGACTAAAAATCTTCTTAATTTTGACCGCACTTTGCTTTGCACTTGGCTGTTATTTATGTCAAAAAACGGCTGATGATATGGGCGTTCATGATCATGGCTCCATTGTTTGGGATGAATTTGTTGGGGTATTTATCGTGTTAGCCGCGATTCCAACTTTATCCTTGCCTTGGATTGTCGTTGCCTTTGTATTGTTTCGTTTCTTCGATATTTTAAAACCTTATCCCATCCGTTATTTTGACCAAAAACTGGAAAGCGGTTTTGGGATTATGGTGGATGATGTTTTAGCCGCAGTCTATGCTGTTATTGTGATTGCTATATTACGTATCGTAGGCTTGCCATGCTAAATTTGATGATTATTCATCTTGTTGGTTTACTTTCGCCTGGCCCTGATTTTTTCTATGTTAGCCGAATTTCTGCCATGAGCTCTCGTCGAGAAGCTATTGGTGGCGTAATTGGGATTACCATTGGTGTATTAATGTGGGCTACGGCTGCCGTTTTAGGACTTGCCATTATTTTTTCCACTATGCCAATTATTCAAGGCATTGTGATGATACTTGGTGGTTCGTATTTAGTTTATCTCGGCATTAAAATGGCAAAAGTAAAAACCAATGCGGTTTTTGATGAAAAGCAGAATGCAAATGTGCCAAATCAATCAATCTTAACGAGCATTATGAAAGGCTTATTGGTCAATTTATCTAATGCTAAAGTTGTGATTTATTTCAGCAGTGTGATGTCATTGGTTTTAGTGAATATTACCGAAACATCACAAATTTTGACCGCACTTGCTGTGATTACCGTAGAAACTTTTTTATATTTCTACATTATTTCGGTGTTTTTCTCACGTTCTGTTGCAAAACAGTTTTATAGCCAATATAGTCGCTATATTGATAATGCAGCAGGGCTGATTTTTATTTTCTTCGGAATCTATTTAATTTATAGTGGCGTTCAACACGCTTTAATTTGATTAAAAAGGACAAAATATGACATTAAAAATTGCGATCGCCGGCGCAGGCGGAAGAATGGGGCGTCAATTAATTCAAGCCGTACATAATGCAGAAGGGGCGGAATTAGGTGCTGCTTTTGAACGTAAAGGTTCCTCTTTAGTTGGCGCAGATGCTGGTGAGCTAGCAGGTATTGGTGCATTAGGTATCAAAGTATCAGATGATTTAAATGCAGAAAAAGACAACTTTGATTTGCTGATTGATTTCACTCGCCCGGAAGGCACACTTGAGCATATCGCATTTTGTGTTGCTAATAACAAAAAGATGGTAATTGGTACTACAGGTTTTGATGATGCAGGTAAAGCCGCAATTCAAGCTGCATCAGAAAAAATTGCCATTGTATTTGCCTCAAACTTTAGCGTAGGGGTGAATCTGGTATTTAAACTATTAGAAAAAGCTGCCAAAGTGATGGGCGATTATTGCGATATCGAAATCATTGAAGCGCACCACCGCCACAAAGTAGATGCACCATCTGGCACCGCACTTTCTATGGGCGAACATATTGCGAAAACCCTTGGTCGTGATTTGAAAACGCATGGCGTATTTTGTCGTGAAGGCATTACAGGCGAACGCAAACGTGATGAAATTGGTTTCTCTACCATTCGTGCCTCTGATGTCGTGGGTGAGCATAGTGTATGGTTTGCAGATATCGGTGAGCGCGTTGAAATTGCCCACAAAGCATCAAGTCGTATGACCTTTGCAAATGGTGCAGTACGTGCAGGTGAATGGTTAGAAAAACAATCTCACGGATTGTTTGATATGACAGACGTGTTGGATTTGAATAATTTATAGAGTAGACTTAATTTTAAAATTAGCCCATCAAATAACGATCTATTCATTTTGTGTAGATCGTTATGTTTTTATTTGTGCATGGAAGTATCCCTTCCCCCTAAGCTTGGTACATCAGATAAATTAAAATAGAGATGAATAATGACAATAAATAAAATTATTAGAATAGCTATTGCTTCTATTTTGTCCACTATCATGATTTATTTGACTCTTTTACTTAGTGGGAAAATTGAATTTAGTACAGAAAAATTTTTTCATTATTTTGTGGTGTGGGGGGCTTTTTTATTTTTTTCGGCTCTTCTAATTTCTTATTACTCACCTCTCATTTATGGAGATGATAAAAAAGATGATGTTAAAAAAGCTAGAGCCCAAAAGAAGAAACGAAAGAAAGGAAAATAATGAAATATATAATAGTTGCATTCAGAAACTCATTTTTCATGTTAATTGGATTGCAATTAATAGTCTTTATAGACAGATTCTTTTCTACTGGTGAAATAGATCAATTTGAATTGTTTACCAATAAAGATTACTTGATTCTTTCTTTAAGAATATGGGGGGCTTTATTTATTACCTACTTTTGTGGATATTTCATTGTAGGTGAGAAAACAAAATAGGAAACAAGAGCGTGAGAGCTTTTGAAAACATACTATTACAATTAGTAAAAATTTTTAGCTATGTAAAATTTACATCTTATAGTTCTATTTCCAAATCACTTTCCACCCGACAACAACACAGTAGAATCTCATCGGGTTGAATAAAGGCAAGGGGCGTCTCGACGTAAGATACCTTGCCTTTTTTGATCTTCACGCGACAAGAACCACAATAGCCCGAACGACATTGATATTCATGGTGAATTTGATGTTGTTCTAAAAAATTAAGCAGGGAAGTTTGGTTATCGAAATCTAAGGTGATTTGGCGCTGAATAAGATGGATTTTCATGAAACAAAATAAAACAAAATTTTGCTCATTATAGAAGAAAGAGAAGTAAAACTCACGGCTCTTTTGTTGTAATATAGCGAGCTAATATTCATCATAAGGGAAGAACATGCAAACCTTTCTAAAATTAACGTTAATTTCAACCGAACTTTTATTAACGGCTTGTAGCACCATTTCAAAAGAGCCGGTTAAGCATATTGATATGTATGTAAAGCCTTATTACGATGCCAGAGATGGTCGACTCGAACAGATTAATGTGAACAAAGATATTGATGCGTTATTACTGAAAAATACACAAAAAGATTTTGAAAGTGCGGTCAATATTATTGAGAAAAAAGTGGATTTTGTTTCTCCGATGACAATGTTTGCACTTTCTGCTCGTGCTTATGATTTTGGCCTGCGAGATGAAGCAGTAAAATGGTTTTATCGTGGACAAAACCGTTTAATCACCGCGTTATATGTGTTGGATTTAGATAAATTGACGGTATCGAATAACACGGCATTTGGGCAATTAGTGGGACAGCATGTTAATCCATATGCGTTCTGTGATTTGAACAAGCAACACAAAGCGGCGCAAGATGCGATTGACTGGGCGAAAAATCACCCATATCAGACTGTATTTTTACCTCAATTACCAAGCAAACATCCAGATAGAAAACAGGCATTAAAAGAAGCAGAGGCAAAACTTGATGCGCGCCTAGTTGAGCAAGACCGCTATTTTGCTAATCCTGAAAATAAAGCGAAATGGGAAAAAGAACGCCAAGATAACTTGGTAAATGAGCGATTTTGTTGGTGATTTTAAAAAAATTTAAAAATCTTAAGGTTGCTTAAGATTTCATTAAGATTTGTTGTGTTTAATAAGCATCAACAAGGCAGCAATGAGGATAATCCTTCGCTTTGAAACATGACTATTTATGCTTAATTTTATTTAGGAGAACATGATGAAAAAATTAGCTTTAGCAACCCTTTTAGCTTTATCTACTTCAGCAGCATTTGCTGGTTTTAATGGTAACACTGCACAAGGTGGCTTCCAAGGTAGTAACCAAGGTCAACAACTGACTGTTAAACAAGCATTATCTGCGAAAGATAATTCTATGATTACCTTAGTCGGTAACATCACTCAACAAATTGATGGTGATGAATATATTTTTACCGATGGTACAGACCAAATCAAATTGGAAATTAAAAACCGCGTTTGGAATGGCTTAAATGTGGGACCTCAGGATAAAATCCGCGTTTACGGTAAACTAGACAATGAAATGTTTGAAAAACCAGAGCTTGAAGTCATTAGCGTTGAAAAAGCGCAATAATTCATATAATTTGAAGTGGTGGGCAAAAGCCCGCCATTTTTTGTTTTGAGAAAGGTAAAAGTGCGGTCAATATTATGCGAGTTTTATTAGTAGAAGACGATCCTCTCATCGGCAATGGTCTGCAAATTGGTTTAACGAAATCAGGTTTTATTGTAGATTGGTTTACTGATGGGCAAAGTGGATTAAATGCCTTAATTGGTGCACCTTATGATGCGGTGGTATTGGATTTAACCCTGCCTAAACTGGATGGTTTGGATGTATTAAAACAATGGCGCTCAAATAATCAAGATGTGCCTGTATTGATCTTAACTGCACGTGATACATTGGATGAACGGATTAAAGGCATTCAACAAGGTGCCGATGATTATCTTTGCAAACCTTTTGCTTTGGCTGAAGTGGTGGTGAGATTACAAGCATTAATTCGTCGTCGTTATGGGCAAGTCAAACCACAAATTGAGCATGGCAATGTCAAACTCGATCCTGCACAGCGTAAGGCTTGGTTGAATGAGGATGAAATTACATTAACCGGACGTGAATATAAATTACTCGAGCTTTTTATGCTGAATAAAGAACGAGTGCTTTCACGTGCGACCATTGAAGAAAAACTGTCAAATTGGGATGAAGAATTAAGTAGCGGTGCATTGGATGTACACATTTATAATTTACGTCAAAAATTAGGTAAGCAATTTATTCGTACGGTACATGGCGTAGGCTATGCTTTAGGACAAGTTAATGAAAAATAAACGACTGAGTTTTCGTCTCTTAATCGGTTTGAGTGTGACCGCACTTTGCGTGTGGTGTATTGCTACGGCTGTTGCCTGGACGGTCGTCAAAAAAGAAGTAAAAGATGTGTTTAATGCTCAGCAGGTGCTTTTTGCCGAGCGTTTGGCAACCTCTGATTTGAAAAATGTCTTATTGGATAAAAATGCTAACTTTCCGCGTGGTGGATTTAAACCACAGAAACGTCATTATGATAATGATGCATTGGCCTTTGCCATATTTTCTAACAAAGGTGAAAGATTATTAACCGATGGTGATAATGGCGACAAATTTATTTTCCAAAATAAAACCGGATTTAGTAAAGCGCATATTTTAGATGATGACGATGAATGGCTGATTTATTGGCAACCTGTTGGCAATGGTGAATTGGTGATCGCCGTAGGTCAAGAGTTAGAATATCGTGAAGAGTTAGTCAATAAAATGGTTTTCAGCCAAACAGGAATTTGGTTTGCCGGATTACCAGTACTCTTATTGGTCGCGTTTATTGTAATTTATCGTGCATTAAAACCAATTAATCGATTGAGTCGAAACGTACAAGCTCGCCGACCAGGTGATGTATCGTTATTAGAAACTGATGATGTGCCAACAGAGATTCTACCGTTAGTCCAAAACTTAAATCAATTTTTCACACGTACTAGTGAGCAGTTGGAACGGGAGCGCCGCTTTGTTTCTGATGCAGCACATGAATTACGTAGTCCATTAGCGGCATTACGTATTCAAACAGAAGTCGCACAGTTAGCTGGCGATGATGCACAAACGCGTGAAATGGCCTTAGCGCATTTAACCCAAGGTATCGATCGGGCAACTCAATTAATAGAACAGCTTCTTACGCTTTCCCGCTTAGAGAATCTCAAAGAATTAGATAACCTTGCTGATATTCATTGGTCGGAAATTATCACTTCGCTTATTGGTGATTTATATTTTAGTGCACAACAACGCCAAATCGAATTACAGTTTGAGCATCAGGGAGATCCTGCCGTTAAGCAAGGGCAGCCATTATTACTTACACAAATGCTACGAAACTTATTGGATAATGCCATAAAATATTGTCCGCAAGGCACTCAGGTTCGTGTGATTTTACAGCCGCGTAAAATTCTTATTGAAGATAATGGCGGTGGTGTTGCGCCAGAAGAATTAGCAAAATTAGGGCAGCGTTTTTATCGTCCTGCAGGACAAAATGAAAAAGGGAGTGGGCTTGGATTGTCTATTGTGGCAAGAATAGCAGAATTGCATCACTATCGTTTCCGATTAGAAAATATTGAAGATAACGGGCAAATTCAAGGTTTGCGAGCTATCATTGCGTTATAAAAAAGGGCGTTTAATACGCCCTTATTGTTAAAACATTCCACCAATTAATTCTAATCGACCTTTCTCAACTTTAATTTCTTTGGCGAATTTCTTAATCAGCATTTGTTTCATGTCACTTTCATCCAAGGTATAAACTGGCATCCGACTTAATAGTGCTGCCACACCATCGCTTAATAGCGGCATAACATCTTGGAGTTGATCCATCACACTATTAGGTTCACCAGACCAGCGTAAAATCCGCAGATTTTTTAAATAAAGTGCCCCCTCTTCTGCGTTATATTCAGGAATCGCATCAAAGGTTAAATGCAACTTAGCTGGGTAGGTTTTACCAGATAAACGAATAAGCGTATCAGCCAAACCACTCATTTCAACACGATTACTTTCAGT
Source organism: Parahaemophilus parainfluenzae (assembly GCF_001053575.1). Taxonomy (GTDB): domain Bacteria; phylum Pseudomonadota; class Gammaproteobacteria; order Enterobacterales; family Pasteurellaceae; genus Haemophilus_D; species Haemophilus_D parainfluenzae_S. Next base: position 166,726 of record NZ_JVSL01000011.1, read on the forward strand.
TTGCCCGATTTGAGTCACTAAATCTTTCAGCGCATAATCCACAGAAAACAATCCTGGAATACCGAGTTTGTCATTAATCGTGCCTTTTTCACTTAAATACTGGTTAATTTGTTGTTCGCTGATGCTAAAAGGGGAAGCTTGTACAGATAGTGTGAAGAAACCTAATGTCAGTATGGTGAGTACTTTTTTCAAAAAATGCATATTTTCTCCTTGATTGAAAAAGAATAAAAATTTTGTAGAATGTATCGCTTATCTTTTCACTATACAATAAAAATTTAAGTAGAGATTATGACTTCGTCATTTAAAGAGCATGTGCAGAAGCTTCTTGAAAAACACCGTGGGGAACGTGTTTTCCAATTTGAATATTTAGGGAAACATTATTGGTTAAAACAACCCGAGCAATTAAAAGGGATATGGTTATTATTAAAACCGCATCCAAAGCAACATTTTAAAGAAGAATGTGAGATTCTTCAGCACCTGAATAATATTGGTGCACCAGTACCTAAATTATGTGATTTCGGAGATGATTATTTAGTATTGGAAGATGCGGGGCCAACATTAAACATCTGGCTGAATGATGAAAAATTGTCTTGGGCAGAAAAATCACATATTTTGCATTCAGCGATGGAGATATTGATTAGTCTTCATCAACAAGGCATTATTCATGGTCGACCAGCCATACGAGATATCGCATGGAAAGAAGGCAAGATTAGTTTTATGGACTTTGAATCACATTCAAAAAGCCATAATGAGCACTGGTTGATTACACGTGATATGCTGGCATTTTTAGACAGTTTATGTCGTGTGAAAAGCTTGATGAATTATTTGATTATTATAAATCTCATTGCCCGACAACTTATTGGACTGATATGTTGTCTTATGTGAGAAGATTTCGTTGGCTTTATTATCTTTTACTTCCGTTCAAACCGATTGCACGAACGGACTTATTGGCCGTTTATCGGTTATTTGAACATTTAACAAAGGAAAATCTATGAAAAAATTATTTTTAGTGGCTGTATTAAGTGCTTTAGTGAGTGCTTGTTCTGTTGGTGTAGGTGCTGGCGGCGGCAGTAATGGTGTGGGCGTTGGAGTAGGTCTTGGCACTGGCTTTGGATTCTAACTCTCACTTTAGATAAAGCAAAGGGCGGTCAAAAAATCTTAAGTTTTCAAGAAAATTAGCAGAAATCGCTTGATCTTTTGATTTAGATCACTATAATACATCGCATATTTCGGACGCGGGGTGGAGCAGCTTGGTAGCTCGTCGGGCTCATAACCC
>NZ_JVSL01000012.1:0-45904 GCF_001053575.1 Parahaemophilus parainfluenzae
GGAGGGGGTAAAATATCCATTCGCTTGGCGTGATTTTTCCTCGTGAATTTAGGATTACTGCTCCCGTAAAAAGAAATAGTGTCCCAACGCCCCGCATAGAAAGAACACTCAACTCTGTTATTCACTCGTCTTAAATGAATAGCCCCTTCTTTAATATTTACAGAAATGTTAGATAGTCTTCTAATACCTGTATCACCCGATATAACAGTCCACTGTCCATTTTGCTTTTGCCATAGGTATGCTCCAACGCCTGCACCGTTTGTTGAATTGTAGAAAGTTCCGTTTGGCTCATTACCTGTAATCTTGCCGCCTGTGGTTTCTGGCTTATCAGGCCGACCATTTCCAGTGATTATTGTTGAATCACTAGATTGGCCACCGCCACTACCATCTGGAATTTTCTTTTCTATTCGCTTAATTTCAGTTCCCATGAATTCAGCGAATTCTGATATATTCGCTTGGAATGTCATTATTTGTTGTAACCTCTAGTGTAAGCTTCTTTTAAATTCACACCATCTAGAGCGGTGAATTTTTGATTAAGTGTAGTTAATGCTTCATTGACTTGTGAGATTTTTTGAATGAGTTTATTCAGTCCATCTTCGCCTGTTTTCATTCCATTTAACGCATCAGCAAGCTCTTTGATAGTGTCCAACTCTGCCGCAACATTACCACCTAAGATTTCGCTTTTAGCCTCTGTTTTTGCTTGATTGAGTAACTCAAGGATTTTTTTAGCTGACAGGGTTGAACTATCGCCTGTTGCGCTATCATTGATACCAGCGCTACTGCCAGATAAAGCTGTAATGGATTGTTTTAACTCATTGATTGCTACTACTAGTGATGTTTTTTGTTCTGTTGTTAAATCATCAAGGTTTCCGATTGCAGTTTTATGCTTCTTATCTTCCTGACCTAAGAATTCTGCGAACTCAGTTAAAACTGTTGTAATTTCTTGGCTTGCCATGCTATAAAGCTCCTATTCTATAAAATGCTTTCAATTCTTCGAGGGTTGGGATTTTTTCCTTTCTCTCGCCAATTTCTTTTATTAGCCGGACTTTTACTTTGATTTTTGGCTTTGTCCGCTTAATTAGCTTAATGATCACTCAGCCTCCGTTACGTCGTGAATAAGTGTAAATCCACCACCAGCAAGCGTTTGAACCAAGCCTTGCTGACTTGTGCATTGTAAATCCCAAGTAGCAAATTCCCATTTTGCTTGTTGTGTCTTATCATGTGAGATAGTCACGGTCACAATATTTTGATTAACAGTTATCTCACCTGTTTCAGTTGATAATTTAATCAATTCACCTTTCTTTGGTTTGATCCACATATCAAAACGAGATCCAGTTAAATCTGATTGAGATTCATCATCTTCTAGCAGTTCGAAAGACCATCCATCATCATCGCCACGAACTATATCTAGATCAATGTTTTCCATATTCTCTCCCATAAAAAACCGCACTAAGATTACTCAAAGTGCGGTCGTGATTGTTTTGGATTTCTACTCTTTTACTTTACCACCAGCGAACATATAAGGGTTGACGTAACCAATATATGTTTCAGGTGTAAAATCTTCTGGTTGGGCCTTAACTAATTCATTTAATGCCCATTCATACGGAATTCTGTCCCAATCAGGTACAGCTTGGATGGTAAAAGTATTTACAGATAAGGATTCTTTGCCTTCATCCTTTTTAGCTTTTGATACATAAGATGCAATAGTGACAAAAGTACTATTATTGACATAGTCAACTTGTAGTCCTGTAACCACATGATGCTCTGCCACTGAACCAGTGCGAACATCTTCGATTTGTTTTGTGATGTATTTCATTTTTACTCCTATAATTGAGTCATTGTAGTTGTGTTTGATACTGCGTATGCAGTGATGCAGAGTTTTGCTGGATTTTTATTGCCGTAACCAATATTAAAAAGCTCTGGAGGAATTTTACTATCTGTATAAAAGTAGTAATATTCATGAGATTGGTTAGCCTCTACCGTGAATGTGTTATGGGAATTAACGATAAAGAATATCCGCTTAACTGGTGATGGTGCTATTCTTATTCTTGATTGATAAGAACTCCCGACCTGATAAACATTCGCCACAAACACCTCACATAGATTTCCGCCAACCAACTGATTAACTTCAAGCGTTCCTGTGAATTTACCAGTTACCCCTTCGAGCCTTGCAGCTTTGATTACGCCACCTTCTATGGTTGAGCCTTTTACAGTACCACCACTAACAGTTGTACCATTAACTGTTCCACCATTGATTGTTGCACCATTAACGGTGTTACCAGTAATGACACCACCAATTATTCTTGGTGCTCTAATCTCCTGATTAGCTTGGATATGGTCGCCACGGATTGTATTGGCAATAATACTTCCCCCATGCACTTCGGTTAGGCCAGCATTATTCCATGGACTAGGCTGTGTAGCATATTCAGTACACTCTTCAAGCATTGGCCGAGCTACAAACATCCACGCTCCATTAGGATTAGCTCCGTTACCATCATAGAAGAAGAAAAATACGTCAACACTAACTCCATTTGGTGGGATTTTAAATTTTATAAACGCTCTTTTGGCGTTATTAATCCCTCTGAAGCCATAACCCGAACTAACCTCATCAGTTTTATGTAATAGCCATTCACCATTCTTGCCGCGGACATCAATATAAATCTCAACCTTTGAGCAACTATGATTACCCATGTAGGCAGAGACCATATACCATTTATCTGCAGACACAGGTACATTCTGATAGATTCCGCACCTTGTATTTGGATTACCGGTTATCTTATTGTGCCACCTTAAAACATTCTCGTTTTTAAGATATCCACCTTTACCTAATCCATAATCCTCATCCTGTCTGCAGATTCGCTCACCACGTTTATCTCCAGGTATGTTAGCCTCTGAAGCAGTCCAACCGTCTGGAACACCGTTTGTTGGATTTGCAAAAATAGGATTGTAAAATAGGTTCGCACCTGAACCAGATGATAACTTATCCCTCGTCACAGACCCAGCTACAACCAAATCACCACGAATACCGACTTGACCATCAGCTACACTAAATACAGGTTTGACATTGCCATCATTAGCATTAGCAACAATTCCAAATTTATCAGCCATAACAATGACTGAACTTTCTTCATGGTTTGCACCGAGAGCGATCCCAGCAACAGCAGTCCGTCCACCAGCAATAGCTTGTGTTTTGATTGTGTGCATTGAGCTAACTTTGCCATTAAGTTCGGCAACAACACTACTCGCCTGCGATACTGTTGATTCAGCATTGCCAACTTTAGCGGTTAATGCGTTAATTTGTTGTGCATTTGCTTTATCACTTTGCGCTTGAGCCTCTCTTACTGCAGTAATACCCGATAAAGCTGATTCAGCCTTCGCTGTCACAGTTTTGATGGTTTCTGCTTGTGCTTGGTCTGCTTTTTCAAGATTTTTAATTGCGGTTCCTGATGATTGAGCTTGTGCGGCTATTTGAGCCAATGCACCTGCAACAGCAGTTTGTCTTGTTTTAGCTTCTTCTCCAACTGCATTATTAATATCGGCTTTAATGGAGTTGATGAGCTCTTGGCCAAGTTGTGACTTGGTGATTTTCCCTTCTAGCGCATTTAACAAGTTATCTGGGTTATGGTCTGCTTCGCCAAATACCGCCTCGGTAAATTCGCCTTTGTTACCTTGTTTATCTACTCCTCGTAAATAAAAGTAATAGCCTGTTGATAAAGGCACACCATTGATAACATAGTTACTTTGAGGATATGGCAGTGTTGCCACTTTCACTGCAGAGCTTATGTCATTTGTATTGCTACGCCAAATCTCAGTACTAAACCCAGGTGTAAATGTCTTAGGTAAATCCCAATCAAGCTCAATAGCAAACAACAAGGATTTAGTAACAAATCTAGGAATATTGAGATTAATCTCAAATGAGCGTGTTACAGGATCTGACAATTGGCCACTTTGGTTTTTAGCTCTGATTTCTGCGGTATAACTTCCGTCAGGCAATCCTTCAAATGATATTTCTGGATTTTTTAAGTTTAGATATGTTTTAAAAACCTTTCCGTTGCGATATAACCGCACTTCATAGGTTAATAACGTATCTGTTGTGGGTACTGACCAAGTTAGTTTTATACCATCAGCACTATAAACTACATCAGCATTAGTTACTTTTGTTAGTCCATTGTGCATTGTTGATACAACAGGCACAAAACTTGCACTACCATCAACAATCGCTTCTTTTTGCGGTTCGTGTTGTAGTGCGGTTATGGTATAACTTCCGTCATCGTTTTCAGTAATACCGAGTGCGCGGTAAAGCTGAGTAGATACTTGCGGTGTTTTTAATACCCAATCATCCATTACGTTTAAACCAACAGGATTGGTTTCTAATGTAACAACTGATTTATTTGTATTATCTACATTGATGATTTTGATTTTCACCAACTGCATTTCATCATTGAGATAACTTAAATAGCTATTACCAGTAATTTCTACAGGTTGATCAAGCGTTACTGTCTTTCCGTTTATAGCTACAACGCGTCCACCAAGTGTTTTACCCGCAAAATCATTATCAGCAATTTCAATGATGTCACCTGGCAAATGCAATAATCCTTGGCGGCCTACTACAAAGGTAATAGTACATTGTTCAAGACGAGATGTTTCTAATACCCATTTGCCGTATCGGTGAGCTTGCCCACGACTTGTACAGCCATAAGCTGTAATTTTCTTAACATTGTAGCCATAGCGAGCAATCATTAAATCATCTGCAACGTACTCAATCGCCTTTTGATAGAAGTTACGTTCATCGGCATATTCAACTTCCACTGCAGTGAAAATTGTCTTTCCTGCTGCGAATTGGCGAGAGAATTTACCATCAACTACATTTGATTGCGTATATAAACAAACTGGATCTGATGTTCTGTCTTGGATAGCTGAAAACTGCGTTCCATTCCACACTGCAATAGAGCGGAAAACAGATGCCATGTCTGATAGCACGTTATAGGCATCACGCTGTTCTGTAATCCATAGATTAGATACCATTCGTGGTTCTTTGCCACCATATCCATCATCGACTAATTCATCACAGTATTTTGCAATTTGATACAGCTGAAACTTATCTAATCCATATTCACCAATTCGTTTACCTAATCCAGCTAAAGAATTAGTGACTAAGTCGTAAAAAATCCATGCGGGGTTATCCGTCCACTCTTCTTTCCAGTCACCGCGCCAAATACCAGGTGCATACGTTCTTGTTTCAGGATTATATGTACTTGGCACTTTCACCAATCGGCCATAAAGCAATAGATTCACATTAGGGAAATTTGGGTTATAGCGCGAATCCGTTTTAATACCAATTAGTGCCATGTTTGGGTATGACAGTTTGGTATCAATGATTTCTGTATAGCTGACCCAGTGAGTGCCATTCTGTAACCGCTGTGATTTACTATCGGCCGTTAATCTTTTGACTGTAATGGTAAATGGTTTAGGCGGTAAATTATCAATGATATAACTGCGATAAAAACGAGATGATGATTTACCACTAATATTTTTTACTGCTCTGGGGAGTCCATTGATTAAGATTTCAAGTGATACAGATGTTCCCTCTGTATCACCATTATCATTTTGAGAAAATAACGCACTTACACCACATGTGATTCTGAGACGTGTCACATCAGGATCAATGACAGTTCTTGTTACAGGGGTAACATTTTTAATTTCAGCGCCAACTGATACTTCACGCTCTGACATTTCAAAGCCTTGTAGCGGCATTTGATCCTGCGTGCCGAGTGTATATGCTATCTCTGTGTTTTTGAAATTGAAACTTGACTCATCATTATCATCAACACCGTTTGCATTTTGGATTGGCGTATTGTCAAAGTAAGTCGATTTCCATTTATTGGCTGGACCTTTGATTGGACCAAGAGAGATTAAACCAATAGCACGTAATCGTTGTGAAGAACGAAGGCTATCAGGTGCCTCATGTGGTGTGCGCGCTGAGCCTTGTTTTTTACCGCCCATAAATACCTCTTTAAAAGAAAACCGCCTATAAGCAGTGCCTATAAGCGGTTAAATTTATTTGTGATGTTATTGATGATCGTCAAAAGTTTCTATCCCTTGGGAAACAAGTATAAGGCTGGTCATCATTTTTCCGTACAATAACGGAATAGGTCTCCCTTGTGGAGTTAAGTTACGAAGATTGCTAAATGATGTGCTTTGTTTCTTTTCACTTTCATTAGCACCACTCCCCATATCTGGCGGTCTCGTTAAAAGAGATATAGCGCCAGATATGGCAAGTGATGCTCCCATTGCTCCAGCTATCATTATCCCACCAGCTGACCAACCTGCCGGGCTCCACCACGCAACAGCAATTAATACAACCCCAACAACTACTTGAATTATACCTGCTGCTTTACCAGCACCAGTAATAACTGGCGTAAAATGTACGGAGGATTTATCATCAAGATCAATTATTGGGTTATTTTTTAATTGTTCATTGCTTATATACTTTCTACCAATTCTAACCTTGTAATACCCTTTGCTAAGATGCGATCTTAGTCCTTGAACTTGAGTGATTAATCCACTCATTAACTCTCTAAAGTTACTTACATCAAGCTCGAATGGTTCATCGCTAAATCGTTTAAGATTGCCATGAAATGTAATTTTTGCCATTCTGAATGTCTCCAAATTGAATGCGTTGAATTAAGCCAAAAACCATCATAAGGTACACGTGCAGAGAGACGACTTTCACTATGATGAACCATCATCTGATCACCTAGATACACTCCTGCGTGATTAGCGAAACTTGCACCTACTTTAATTAAAATCACATCGCCAAGCTGCGGTTCTTCATCAAAAGGAATTTTTTCAAATCCACAACGAGCCAAGCCTTCTTCATATAAATTGGAATGCTCAAACCATTCAAATTCGTAAGTGGATTGATCGGGCAATTCAATACCAGCCAACATATAACAATCAAGAATGATATTTCGGCAATCTTGTTTATTGTTTTCAAATTGGCGACCAATCAGCGGTGAAATAGCACGGAACTGTTTAATATCGTCATCCACCACCAGCCAAAAATCTAGCAGTGTTCTAACCTGACATTCTCTGTCAGCAATGGATAAATATGGCAATCCTTTTTCAAAAGCAGAATCAGGGTGAGAATGCACCAACGCTACAATGACACCACGTTCTTCAGCAAGAATAAAATCATCTGGCGATATTTCAAAAAAATTAACAGGATCGTGTGAGATGTTTTCGCAAGGGATATAAGAAAAACCGTCTTTAAATACAACAAAGCCACAACATTCTTGTGGCTCTGTACTTTTAGCGTGAGACAGTATCTCTTTTTTTAATTTATCCGGAATAATCATGATCAATTCCCATACTGGGTTGTACTCGGAAAACCGCCAAACGGCAACACAGCATTCTCGCCAAATCTCAATTTACAACCACGGATACAATGCGAGCATTTATCTTTTTTACGGTCGTTCGTTGGTTTATCAAATTCATCGGCAACAGGCCCACCTGTATAACCGCATTGTGGTGAACGATATTGCCAAATACAAACATCCGATGTAATCATTAATAGCGGTATTTTTGCGTTATCCGTTTCTGCAGGTGATGCCAGTTCAAAAGTAGCTTGTTTATCATCAAGGCTTTTTAATTGCTCAATGATGTAATAACTCACCGCTTCTTGTGTAGGATCTGCTTGAGCGTTTTTGCCACCATCAAAGTTACGAGCATCAAGAAACTGTGCATAAACCAATCTACGAGTAACTTTACCACCAACGCCTTGCCCTAGATTAACCGCAATACCGGTAATGATTCCATATAGGTTAGATACTGTTAATGTCGGACGCGAACTTGGGCCTTGCCCACTAATTTCAAATCCATCTGCTTTAATTGGATAGGCTTGATACTCATTTCCCTGCCACCAAATATTGGTTCGCCCTTGGTTTAAACCATTGTGAAATCGATATAATTCACCTGCAGTATTAGAACCGTTAGTCGGAGTAATATGGCGTAAATCAATATCCCACAATTCAATAAGCGCACCCTGCTCTAATTCAGGTAAAAGTGCGGTCATTTTTTTAGGTAAATTTTTAGGCATTTACACTACCTCTTCGAATTCACAATTAAAGGTTGTGTAAGTTAATCCAATTTGGCGAGGGAACTTAACACAAACAACTTTAACTAACTCCCCATTTAGTGCGACGTCTTTAAAATAAAAAGCACGGACTCCACCGTGCTCTTTCATAAATTGACGAAATTCTGCTGATTGGCTATTTTTAACCTTATAGGTAACGGAATATTTTCTCAAAAGAGCATTAATTCCATCTTCCATTCGTTGCTGATAGCCATTTCCAAAATTAAGCACTTTCCGCTTTGGTTCTTCATCAACTGTATAACCAGGCTGCGGACACCAAGGCAATGTTTTTAAAGCCATCTCATCTCCTTATCCAAGCATTCCACCTGGACGACGTTGTTTTCTTAACACTTCAAGTACATTTGCTTGGATTGCTAGTGCAAGCTCTTTACCTTGTGCGGCTTTTTGCTCAGCAGTCACACTTTCATTTCCGTTTTTATCAATATTTATTGTTATTGATACTTCGTTATTGGTTGATGCTCCACCACCGCTAAACAATCCGTCATAACTATCAGATTTGCCACCAACATGACCGCCATTTGCAAATTTAGGAAATCTGCGTTGGTTTAAGGCATTCATAAATCCAACACCATAATGATTAACAGTACGGGATGTCATAACAAATTCATTGTTAGATAATCGAGCCAATATGGAATCGCTCGTTCCTGTACCCTCGCCAACAACATGACCGCCTTTAGCAAATCCTACGCTAGTGATTTGAGAGATAACATTAGCACCAGCCGCTGCAACCGCTGCCATATTTGCAAATTTTTGAGCAGGAGTAAGTGCGGTTGTATCTGCCATCGCTTGTACGACCGCTTGAGATAATTTCACCGTAGCTTCTGCAATAGCGAACGCTTTTGACACTGCAAACATTGCTTTATAAGCTGCAGATTGCTTACCGGCTGATTGTTCAACTACTGATGTTAAAGTTCCAAACGCACTACCAAGGTCATTTAATCCAGTAGCATAAAGCCCCATTTGTTCTTGGAACTGGCTATTTCTGTATTTTTCAATGATTTGTTGTTTGCGTTGTTGGAATTCTTCTTCTGTGATTAACTTTTGATCGTTAAATGCTTGGAGCTGAGCAAGCTCTTGCGTTTGTTGATTAATTAGCTCTTGTTGCGGATCATAAAGTGCGCGTAATTGGTCTAATGGATTGACCGCACTTTGAGATCTGTTTTGAGCATAATCAAACTTCAATTGCAATTCAGCAGTATTAGCTTCACCACCTGTAAGCTGTCCTGCTTTTTTAAGCTCTTCAACTATCGCTAACTCATCATTTAAGTTCGCACGCAATAATTTCTCAGGCGCATACTTCCCTGCAAGCTCTAACCGTTGACGAGCAAACCGCTCAGTGATAGCTGTTTTTGCTGTTTCATATTCTTGATGAGATACAACACCTTTTTTGTTGTGCTCTTCCAAGCGTTGTAACATTCTTGTTTGTTCCAAGTCAATCTCAGCAAGACTAGAACTACTTTTCTTACGAATTTCATCATAGAAACTTAACCAACTATCTCGAGCATTTTCACCTGATGATTTTCGACCACCTGATTTTTTGTTGCTTTCTTTGATTTGAGTTTCAATTGTTGTCACTTTGGTTTCATCGGAAAACATTTTTTCCAATGTTGCTTTACCGGCTAAAATCTTGTTTAGTGTTTCAAGCGATAACCCGACAGCTTTATCTGCCGCATTAGCTGCGGTGATTGTACCTGTAGCAATACCAATCAATACTTCGTTGTATTCAGCGCCTTCATTTCCAAGCAATTCATAAAGACCGGCCAATACATAAGCAGATTTTGCCTGACCTTGTTGTTTAAGTTTTGCAACTTCAAGCTTTTGAGCTAGAGACGTAGATTTCTCTTTCAGCTTTTCCATCGCATCTTTTAAATCTAACGTCTTATCTGCCGCTTTATTTGCACTATTAGCCGTATCATTAAAGCTTTTCGGTAAGTTAGCTATAATGTTATCTGCAGTTTCAGCTGATACACCAAGCAACTTGAATTTCTGCCGCACTTCATCAACATTTTTACCTGCTCGAAGCATCTTCTCGCCAAGTGGAGAAAGCATTTTTTCAAGTGACTGTCTTGCAATATCGGCATTTTCTTTAATTACTTGGATTTTGTTTTTTAAACTTTCGATTTCGGCATCATTTGCATTTCCACCAACGCTAATACCGTCAAAATCTGCACCGACCTGTTTTGTTGCTATTCCCGCTTTTAATTTTTCAATCTCAGCGTAATATTTTTCTATATCCTCAAGCTGTTTTGTAATTTTAAGAGATAATGCCGCTTCGGTGATTTGATCATAAGATTCGGCTAAAGCTTGGTTAGCAACAGATGTATCTAATGCCCATTGTCTAGCTTCTGCCGCTTGTGAACTGAAAAATAACAATGATGTAGCCGCAATACCAATAACACCAGCTGGGCCACCAAGTAAAGCCATTACACTTTGCAAACCTTTTGCCGCCATCGTTGCAAGATTAGTTGCTGTAGCAAGGTTTCGTTTTGCTGTAGCTTCCGCTTCTGCAAGTGCAATAATTTGAGCAGATTGCACTTTCATTCTTTCACGCAATGCAAATCGAGTTTGTTCAGATTGAGCAAGCTGTAATTGTGCAGTCAAGCTAGACATTTCAAGTTGTGCGGCAACTCGCATTGCTGTTGCTCTTTCATAAATGCTTTTTGCTTCCGCTGTATGGGCTAAAGCATTTTTTGCGCTGATAATGCCTGATTTTGCTAACTCTGCACTGTATTGGCTAATTCTACCAACTGCTAAGGCACCAGTTAAAACAACCGCTGCAGTAATTAATTGATCAAGATTTTTCGAAACAAAATCTACACTCTCGCCAAGTTTCTGCGTGATGCCATAAGTGCGGTCAGCTTCACCGGCATATTTAATAAATGATGTTTCGAGATTGGTGTATGACATCGAGAGTGTTTTTACACGTTTCTCGAAATCGCTATCCACAGATGATTTTGCTTTTTCAAGTGCAGTTATCACTTTGTTGATAGATAACTCACCATTCTTACCCATATCTTTAAGTGCGCCAACGCTAACACCTAAACCATCTGCAATAGCTTGTGCTAAAGCCGGTGTTTGTTCCATCACAGAATTAAGTTCAGCACCGCGCAACTCACCACTAGCCAAAGCTTGACCGAACTGCATTAATGCCGCTTCTGATGACGCTTGTGCGGCACCTGATAAAGCGACTGCTTTTGATACGGTTTCTGTTAGTTCTACGACTTTTTGCTGACTAATATTTAAAGTATCAGCATTTTTTGCAAAACGTTGATAGATTTGAGCGGTTGCGCCAACAGCTTGATTGGTTCGAGATGATATATCAAACACGCTTTCTGTAGCCTGAGCCATTTCTGTCTGACTATGAGTCACCAGTCTAATACGGTTCTGTAGCTCAGTGTAGCTATCCATCATTGCAATAGCTTGCTTTGACAAATCTTGCGCTCTACCTAAATTATCAAGGCGAAAACTCCATTTTGTTGTCGAATTGATGTTATTGGCGGCTTTCTCAATATTATTTAAATATTGTGTAGTGCGTTCTGAGAACTGACGTGCTTTTTCTTGAGCGCGAGAAAAATTAGCTTCAAATTGTCTAGTAAATTTTCGGGTCTGATACTCCGACTTACTCAATCCATTCTGAAATTGGACTGTATCGAGACTTAACCCAATATACAAACTACCGAGTGATGACATATTTTCTCCAGAAATAAAAAAAGCCCGCATATTGCGAGCTTTCTATACAAACACTAACTATTTAATGATGACGTACTTAACTTCGTTTTCTTTTTCAATTTGCTGCAGCACTTCATTTTCAGTTTTCTTCATAAAGAAAAACATAGCAACTTTTGCAAAAACAAAAAAGGTAATGTAAGCCAGAGAAACACCAAGTAAAATTTTTGTGGTTATGCCTGTTACAGCCAAGATAAAAATAATAGGTAACACAAAGAATAAAGCGAAAAACGCAATAACCTCTTTGCCCAACCAATGGATAAGTTTAACTTCATCTTTAAACATAACCCCTCCTTATTTACTTACCTATACTGTACAAAATACATTCATTTTAATCAATAAGGAGTAGCTAATTTTTTAACTTTTTTACTAAACAATCAACGATTTAACAAATAAGACTCTACGCCATCATCTTCTTTATCTTCTGATGCCTTATTCTCATTGAAAAATGGCATTAAATCGTTCAATGTCGTGGCTTTCTGTTTTGGATCTTTATGAATTAACGCTAACAAATGAGCAATCTGCGCTGTGCGATAATCATCTCTCCATAAACCAAATGGCTGTTCTTGATAAAACAGCATATATTCCTGAAGATGTTTTTCAGGCATTTGTTCGATTTCTTCTAACGTTTTGCCCAACGCAAGCGATAAAGTTATTTGGAACTTGCGTCGGTCATTAAGTTTTTTGGTTCATCACCCATCAATGCTCGACTTAATTCTTCAGATACTTCATTATCTAGACTTGATAAGGCTTTCAAGTCATCTTCATTTTCAAAATCAAACAATAAATTTCCATCTTTATCACATAAGCGGAGGGCTAGATTTCGGGCTAAACGATATGGATCGTAAACTTTTCCTAATTGCTTGCCTAATTCATCAGGATCATCATAATCAAGCTCAATACCTTGTGCTTTTGCAATATCACACAATAGTTTGTGCTGGCCAAACAATCCACGGTTCACATCACCGACACTTAATGCTCTTACATAGTACTTTTCGCCAAGAATTTCAATTTCGGTTACTTTAGGTTTATGCTGCAACAATTTGTTTCTCAAATCCATTGTGTTTACCCTCTTTTATGGTTAAAATTTACTCGCAGGTAAACTTCTCCTGCAATAAAGGTTAATCTAATAATTAAAGCCAAGAGCCGATCACTCTTGGCTTTTTTTTATTTTTAAGCTACAGGTAAGTGATATTCCTGTTTTGTATGCTTAATAGTTGCACCACTTTCAAATTTACCCATAGTTTCACCAGAGTAACCATTGCCAGATTTGAAATAACCAGTGCCATACATCGTACCTTGACCATTTGGGAAAACTAAACGGAAAGGGAACTTAGATTTTGAAAAGAATTTTTTACGACATAATTTTTGCATTTCAGATGTCGGCGCGGTAAAGAACTTCATCTGAGTCTCACCGTACTCGAACTCACCAGCTTCAGTGGCTTTGCCATCATCACACATGGTAGTCACATCTTCTTCGGTCAATGTATCTTCGCTACGTTCTAAATTTCGGAGCTCGCAGAAATTATTTGACCATTTCACTAATGCCGCTTTAGCATCAGTAAATACTGTTGGTTGATCATACGCTGACCAATCAACTTCATCAGCTAATGTGATTACATCTGCCGCTACAGATTTAACTGGATAATATCCATCTAGCGCACCTAAGCCGGTAACTAAGACGCAATCACCAGTTTTGAATCCACTTGATGGAATAGTAATTGTTGCATTTGGTGTTACAGCACAAGCTGTAATTTTCTTGCCGGCATCTTCAGATGTGCCAATATAAAACCGTGTTTTTTGGAACGGTGTGGTTTTTGCTGCCATGTTTTATTCTCCATAAGCAATTTGATAAGTTATTACCCGACGATGTAATTTTGTATCGGGTTCGTAGTCACTGAAATCACTTTCTCTCTCGGCATAATCAAATGCCGTTTCAAGTGCAGTAAAAATAGCCTTTCGTAGAGCGAAAATGTCATCAGGATTTTTGCTATAAACATCAATCTGCACCGTAAAATCATCCAAATCTCCATCTTCCAACGCTGAATTTGGTGATATTGTTGGGAATTGATATACGATGACTGGATAGGCACTATTTGTTTCAGGGATCAACCCATAAAAACAACGACCTGACACCAGTGGATTTAGAGCATTAAAGAGTTTCTTTTGAATCATTTACCAGCCTCTCTAAAAATGTTATTGCGCAAATTATTAATAATTTCTCGCGATACTTGATTTTTTTTAGTTGAGAATGCTGGACGCAAAAACGGTCTGGCTTGCATTTTTGATGTTCCAAACTCTATAAATCGCCAGTAATAAGGATCGTTAGGGTTTTTAGCGCCACCTTTACCTGTTTTAACTTTAAAGTTTTCAATAGTTTTACTTCGAAGTTTTCGAACATAGATTTTAGAGCGGACATTTCCGAACTTATCAACCTTTGTACTTTCAAGTATGGCTCTTTTTAAAGTGCCACGTTTCCGATGGGGTACTTTCTCTTGTAAAGTTGGTGCATTGGCTCTTGCCTTATCCCTAATAATCACAGCACCTTTTCGCATTGAGTCAACAGAAATACGACCTTTTGTTTTCTTTCCAAGGTCATTCATTTTTTTCCCTAACTCTTTAAGACCAGTAACTTTCACAGTCAGATTAGACATTACCTGTCTCCTTACACATAAGCTGTAACGACACGTCACGCTCTTGAGTATTAAGCACGGAAAGAATTTCAAATTCTCTTTTTCCAAACTTAACCTTCATTGTGGGTTTAATGCCTTCTATATGACGTAGCCAGATTTGAGTGGTAACTTCAGACTGTACTTGCTGCGCTGAAAAATACTCTCGACCTGATAATGGTCTAACATCAGCCCAAACAGTAGCTACTCTTTTCCAGGTTTGAGTACTTGCACCGTAATCATTCACTTCATTAACTTGCCGTAACAAAGTAATTCTGTGACGTAGCTTTCCTATGTTCATCTTAATCACCTACACATCTATAAAGCGATAACGCTCAATGATGGCTTTAACAGTTGGAGGTAAATCAAAGTTTGTTACACCTTGCCCTTCATTCCATCCACCACGGTTTTCATATAGGTAAGCAATCAGCATTAATATAGCTATTTTCAAATCGCCAGTGATTTCTTGTGCATTAATCGGTTTTTCTTCGGGCAATGTATTAAAAAGCACTCTATTTGTGTGGTTCTCAACCATCGCCTTTGCTGCAACTAGATAGGCAGACAACAAATCATCTTCATCATCATTATCAATGCGACATTGCAACTTAATTTCGTCTAGTGTGATTTCCATTCATCCCCCAAATAAAAAATGCGGCCATTTCTGACCGCACTTTTAACTATTTACCTGTTAATGCTTTAATTGCTGACACATCTTCGAGTACGCAGTCAAAGCGATGGAACGCTAAGAAACCTACTTGGTCGAACTCTGCGTAACGTTCCACTAAGCGACGTAATGTCATACCTGACACACGACGAATGATGAAACGGCTGAAATCACCAAAGTAAGCGAATTTCTTACCTGAACCAATATCTTCGATGCCTTGGTCAATCACATATTGATGCCCTAAGATGGTTGCAGGAGCAACGCCAGCCACATCAGGCAACCATAATGGACGTTTTTGTCCATCCACCATTTCTTTCAACGTTTTTAACGTATTGTCGTTGAAAGCAAGGCGAGTATTGCCAACATTGCGATAGGCAGGATCTACTGAGTGGATCAATGCGTTAAAATCTTGCCATGCCACTGCAGCGGCTGCCGCTTGTGTTACACCAGTAACTGCGGTTTGCAAGCCTTTAGGTTGAGCAGGTGAGCCAACGCCAGTACCTTGAATAAGATATTTAGCTTCTGCACGACCAATACGCTCTGCAATTCGACCAGATAAATACTCTTCGATATTCACACCTGAATCTTGTAGCAATTCGTTTGATACGCGGATAATTTTTGATGAGAGTTTTTTCGCACCAAGTTCAGCTGTACCAAAATCAGTATCTAATTCAGTTGCTGCAGCATTTTCACCAACTAACTCACCTTCTTCAGCAGTGCCATTTGCAGTTGCCCAAGCAATAACACGGCCGTCTGCAGTGTTAATGATTTTAGCAACGTTCGCAATACCACCAAAGGCTTTCATTTGTTCGACAATACGAGCCTGCATTTCTTTAGGTACGGTGTAACCACCTTTATTGTCCGTGCCTGCCGCTTGCGCGCGAAGTTCCGCCATCACTTGACGCTCTTCTTGACTTAATTCGCCTAAGCCGCGACGTAAGAACGAATTAAATGCTTGGGAACGTTTAACTTCTACATCAATAACTGGTTTTGATTCAGTTTCAATTTGACGTTGTTCTTCAACAAATAAAGCATCGGTTGATCGTAATGATTCTTCGCGCTCAATTTGTGATTCAACACCGCCTAATTCGGATTTCATTGCATCCCACTTAGTACGCTGTTCTTCAGTCCATGTTTTTTCGCCAATTTCATCATTCAATTGACGCATTTGAGCTGCGATATTACGACGTTTTTCTTGAAGTTCATGTAATTTAGCCATGATTTTTCCTCTTTCTTTAAATGAAAAAAGCCGCATTATTGCGGCTCGTATTGATAAAATTTACTTTTATTTAGCGTTAATTAAGCTTAAGAATCGCTCACGTGCGGCTTTTTGTGATACCGCTTTAGCAATTGTTCCTGAGTCTCGAGCTTCTTTCCACGCTTCAAGTGAGCGAGCTGTACTGCTTGCTTCTTGGTAAGCGGGATAAGTCACAGGACTGACATCATAAAGGCGTGATATTTTATGAATTTCACGGATGATTACACCATCATCATTTTCATACCATTCATCTCCATTACGTGCGATCTTAAACGCAAAAGATGATTGAGTAATATCACCACGTTTTAGCGGTGCAATAACTAAATCACGAATAGTTGGATTATCTGGTGCGATAATGTCGTATTTAAGGCCCGTTTCATCAACTGATAGACTCAACGTACCAGCTTTACTGCGTCCTAGAATGAAATTCGGGTCGTGATTAAACAACCCGCGCACATCATCTTCAAGCACATCATCAAATGCACCTGGCATAATGATTTCGCGAAAACCCCACATTACTTCAGACATAGTATTGAACACGGAACCATAACCGATAATGTGCGTAGGCTCATCATCTCGACTTTCCGCTCGCACTTCGCCTGCGTAGGAGCGCTTTTCTACATCACTCATTTGTGTTCTCCGTTTGTTTATTATTTGCTTGTTTTGCCGCATTCACGCTAACCAACATTTCATCCAGTCCTTCAACCGGATTCATATCTTCAAGCTGACGAGCTTCATTTCGCGACATCCAACCATCAGTGATAGCGGCATGGTAAAATGTTGCACGCTCTCCTGCAGTACCACGCATAATTCCAGCAAGATTAAACTTCACGAAGTAACCCGCTTTACGCTCTGCTTCAGTAAAGATTTTTCGGTTTAGTTCCTGCTCCCAATTGACCACCCATGGCATAACGCTGAATCTAATAAACTGGATTGTCTGTTCTGATATGTTGGAAAATGTCGCCTTCTCCAAATCGTTGATCATGTGGGCTGGAACATTAAAAATACCTGCAATCTCGGAACGATTCAGTTTCATCATTGAAAGCAGTTCAGTATCGACTGGTGATACGGTCAAAGCCTTATAATCAAGCTCAGCAGGAAGTAATATTGTTTTATTTTCTTCACTTCTCAGCTTTTCTTGTGCGGTTTGCCACATCTTTTTAAAGTTTTCCCACGCATTGCTATTCAGTGGTGTCTTAACAGACAGAATACCTGCAGGACGAGCATTTCCACCAAAGAAACCGCTAGCAAATTTGCGAGCATCCAAACCCAAACCAATCGTCTCAGCATGAGTTTGAATAACTGATTTCCCTGTTTTTATTGACGGTCCAAGTGACTTGATGTGTAAAACATCATCCGGAGATAGGCTCATTGTCTTATCGTCACCGTAGTAAGCATAAACATAGCGACTTCCGTTTTTAAGCAACTGCACTTTCCATGGCTCTAATGATTCAAGCGAGACAACTCCACCGTTTTTATCACGAACAATATGGATATAAGCATTTCCGTACAACAAAACCGAACTTTGTGCATATTCGCGTAATTTGTACGATGTCTGCCAAGCGTTAGGGCTATCATGTAAAAGGTAATATGCTGGATGATCTTTTACTGTTTCTACTTTATCACCGCTCTTACACTTAACGTGCAGTGGTAATTGTGCGACAGAACTCGATAACACATAAACGCAAGCATAAACAGCAGATAACTTCATTGCCAAATCAGGACTAACCGATTTAGTCGGCTGCATTCCGAATATTTCTTCGTAAGCTGATTCAGCACTTAATGGCACCGCTGGATTCTCCAGTGAACGAGTGCTAAATAATTTATCAAAAATCATTGTTTACCTCTCGATGCCAAAATAGTTAAAAGCAGTAATAATGCCCCACTACCAATTAATGCAATATCTGCCCCATATTTGAGATACACTCCATAAGACATCAAGCCAAAGCCTGTTAGACCTAAAAGATCTAAAATGACAGTTCTCATAGTTCTAATACCTCATTCGGGAAAAAGTTTTCATCATCAGTGCTCAACATAATGCGACCTATTGCCATCATTAGAGCCACCGCTCCGTCTATTTTGTTTTCAGGAATTTCTTTAATTGGACGCACGACATCATCATTCCCTGGAACTGTCTTACCAACCACATTACCGATACACCAGGTCATAATTGGATTCCCGTCATGATGGAAACGACCTGATTCAATTGCCGCTTCCAATTCTTTCATTGGGTCGGATAAATTAGTGTAATTTTGTGTAATGGTTATAGGGTTAAGCCCTTCATCAGCTAAGTTATGGCTGATTGCTATCGCTCCATGCGGGTCAATTGCAACACAGGAAACTCTATGTTCTTGATTGGTATCTTTGATGACTTCTTCGATTTCTCGATAATCAACTTCCGCACCATCTGTTGCAGTTAAATGCCCACTGTTTACCCATTTTTGATATTTATCCACCACTCGTTTTAGAGCGGTATCAGTGTTATAGATAGTATCTTCCGGAACGAAGAATTCTGGAGCAATACAATAATAATGCCGCTTACCATCAATAACCCGAGCAAACACTTTAACAAGCGAGTTCATATCAAGCTTACGCGCCATATCAAGGCCAAGCACAACATCATCACCTTGGAAATCTTCAAGTGATAATGTTTCATCCTTGCAGTTTTCCCAGCTCACCATGTTGAAATAGCTTTCTTTAGCCGATACCCATACATTCAAGTGTTTAGTTTTGAAAGTATTGGTCAGACGTGCATTATTAATTGCCTTGTTTTGCTGACTAATTAGGTAATCGCCATACACTGACACATCAAAGTTTGGATTTGCTTTGCGTAATACGCTTTCATCCGTCCAATCATCATCTTCATCAATTGTATAAATGATCCCAAATAGTTCATCATTCGGAATTGCGCCAGATAGCTTTTCGATCACTTCTCTGCGCTTGTCATAACAAGGACCTTCGATGTTGTACCCTGCAGTCGTAATGATAAACATGAGCGGTTGTTTACGCGCCCCCATACCAGTCAACATTGTGGTATATAGCTCATCATTCTTATGCTCATGGTATTCATCCACTATCGCACAACTAGGCGATGCACCATCACCAGGCGAACCGATAAGCGGCTCAAACCGAGAGCCGTCAGCGGGTCTATTTAAGTTTGACGCATTTACTTCGATACCGAAAGTCGAGCAAAGCAGATCGGTTTTCTTACACATCAATCGAGCAGGACGGAATACTTCCCACGCTTGTTTTTCCGTGGTTGCACCTGAATAGACTTCCGCACCAAACTCATTATCCATGCAGAACATATACAAGCCGACACCTGCAGAAATAGCTGATTTACCGTTTTTGCGGGGTACTTCAACATAAACTTCACGGTAACGACGCAGATTGTCGCTTTTACGCAACCACCCGAAAGTATTTGCCATAATGAAGAGTTGCCACGGTTCAAGCGTGATATTTTGGCGTTTCGACGCCCACTCGCCTTTTGTGTGTGGCAGATATTGAATGAATTTGCACGCTTTTTCGGCCTTAACTTCATCAAAATAATAAGGAAATTTAACCGCACTTTGATTTTCTAAATCATCAATGAACTGCTGACAGGTTTTTACAATAAATCGGCACGCGGGAATTTTGCCAGCAATAACATCTTTGGCATACTTAATTGCCTTTTTTACATTATCTGTCATTGCATTAACTCCGCGAATGGATTGTGATTTTGCTCATCTACCTTACCTATCAATCGTTGTCGACTGCTTGGGTCAAGTCCGAGCAACGCTCCGAATGTAGTCATCTGTTTCAACGCTTCATTCAAAACAGTAAAAGCAGGATTTTTTGATAATCCACCATTCCCGTTCTCAACAAACGTGCCGTATTTTTCAACATCTTTACAAGCACGATTACGATTCTGATATGCAATGCAATAGTTTGTCACCACTTCAAGATCGGTTTGGAGCAGAACTCCTTGGGATAGTAATTCTTTTAGAATAAAGGCCCACATTTTTTTACCGTCAGTATTAAGCTGAGATGGCGGTGGGGTGTTTTCGTTAAACGGACTGAACTCAGGCTCGTCTTTATTTAATTTTCTTTTACCGGGGTTGCCGCGACGCTCTTTCACTTTCGTCGGAGTGGGCTTTCTTCCTCGCCCCGGCGTTGTTGCTATTCCTGTCATTTGGCGTTTACCCTAAATTTTTAATTTCGCGGTTGTAAAAATAGAGTTAGGTGGGCGGTTTCGATAGGCAAAACCTATAGAGATTTTACCACCCCCTCCCCTTACAAAAACAACCGCACTTTAAACACTATTTCAAGCGTTCTCGCGCTGTTTTGAATTTATGGCATGAATTACATAAACTTTGCAGATTAGTTAAGTCATCACTACCACCGTGAGCCTTAGGAGTTATATGGTCAACAGTTGTAGCTGTTACAAACCGACCTTGCTTTAAACATTCTTGGCACAAATAGTTATCGCGAACTAACACGATAGATCTTATTTTTCGCCATTGAGCTCCATAACCACGCTGAGACGATGTCTTTCCTTTCTGATGTCTTTGCCAACTACAACCTTGATGTTCATCACAATAACCATTGCTGTTGACTGTTGTATTCTTACAACCTTGTTTTCTACATGCTTTAGGTATTCTTGCTGGCATAGTTCCCACCAAAAGAAAAAGGCGAGTATTGTCACTCACCTTTTATTTACTTAACTTCTCTGTTTGCCACTCCCGAATTTTATCAATTCGGTTTAAGCACATATCACGTTCACGTTTTAGGATTACCGCGTAATTTGTCACATCACCATAAGTATCACCAGCAAATACCGTCTTATCTAAATGAGCGGTCAACGCTGCAGGTAATTGAGAACAACTCACTACAACTGGTTTACTGGCGCAAGAACTCAATAACATTGCTAGGAGCACTAGTATTAAAAGCACTGCTAGCTTTAACTTGTTTCGGTATAGATTTGATAACTGCATCTGATTTACTCCTTGCATCTGACTCTACCTGACTTAGCTCAAATGTGAGCTGTCTATTTCGCTCAGCATCTTCTTCTAATCGAGTGATCGTTTGACTTTGTGCAGCAATTGTTTCTTGGTGTGTTTTAATCTTTCCATTCAACCCATCAATAGTTGCTGACTGATGATGAATCCATCCACACAATGCAAGAATTACAACCGCAGAAACAACGGAGCACACCAATAAAACCTTTGTGAATCCGTTACTGATATATTGCCCGATACCAATCATGTTAAACTCCATAATAAATAGCGGTGCGGTTTAGGCTCTTTTGTTTACGCTTTCGCCATCTGATTTAATAGCTCCCATAACCGCACCGACTAACCATGCACATAACAACTATACTTTATTGACTGGAGATAAACATAAATCACGTTCCCTTAATCTTCGCTTTAATATAGATTTATGCACTTTACCATTCACCCTGGAATAATTAGGGAAAGTATTACACATGCGAATAAAATCTTTATCAATTGCAGCTTTATAAAGCTGAGTCTTTTTAAAACGACCACTCTCTCTATCTAGGTAGAACCGAGAACCTTGACACCCAATGTTAAAAATTAATGAACCCAAAGCATCTATTTGATTTTGATTCATTTCATTGTATGGATAGTAATCAATAATGCACTTACTAACCTTGCGCAAATCTTTTGCATACTGATCTGCTATTTCTTCATTGGTATAAGTTTTACCAATAATTACATTAGCACCACCAGTAGTAGCCGCTCCGATACCAAATGTCCACTCTTTTGCTGCACATTGATACGGATTAGTTCTACAACCTTCTTCATCACCAGTTTCGCGTGCACCATTCTCGGAAATTATAATTCCAGATGAACGATCTTCAGAGTCATATACCAATCCAACAATTACACTAACTAAACAAACACCAAAAGCGCTAGCTTTTTTGAGTTTTGACATCTTTATCACCCTGTATCATTTCACCGTTTTTGTCACGAACGCCCGCTCGAATTTCTTCGAGTTCTAACATTCGTTTTTTATAACGAGATTCACGTATATAACCGCATATAGTGACAAGAACACCAATTAAAATAGACCATTCGGACAGAGTCATAGCTCCGAATAAAGCAGTTAGCCAACCATAAGCCTGAGACTCTACAGGCATGTCTTTGAGAATTTGCATTTATACCCACCATATTTTTGGCAATAAAAAACCCCCGATGGAGAACCATCAGGGGTTTAAAAATCAATTCTTCGTTTGTAACGTGCAAAAATCGCACTATAGCTAATATGATACACTTTTAGTCTAGACTGTCAAGCAGTTTTTATTAAAAATATTTAACAAATAAAAAGACATTCACTCCCACCACTCACAATCATTAGCATTAAAGATGTTTTTACGGTTTTTATCCGGTTGAAATATTCCGCTTTTGAAATTCGTAGATAAGTCAATATTTCTTGTTTTTCCCAACGCTTAATGTAGGTCAACACAAACACATCATAAAGCTCAGGTGTTAGCTTACGTATAATACCAAGATAACCATCAATTCTTAAACCAAGGTCATCAGAGATAGGATTAATACGATATTTATGAGCGTAACGTTCATCGCATTTCATTTCTGCAAATCCAGCTGAAACACGTGGAAATTCTGTTTCGTATCTTGGTGTGGCCCAATAGCCAAATTCAACCACAATTATATCAATATCTAACATGCTAGCTCCTTAATCGATACTAAAACTTTTCCACCATTGACTACACATTTACGTACGATTCGCAAATCATCAATAACACTATCGTCCACCAACACGCCAGCTTTCACTAACGCATCTAACAATGATTTGAAAAGATTATCCAAATCACGCATTCTTCTATCCGGCATAAATGCTTCCACCACCACTGCAGCACGAATACCCGCTGGAAATCTTGCTGAGCGTCTTGTCATCCAGGCGACCTGTGCTGCATAAGCGCGTCCTTTCGCGCTAATTAATGTTTTCCCATTTACTCTGCGCCAATAGGTATTAACAGAAGGTGGAAATGGTAATTCAAGTGTTATCGTTGTCATAGAAATCTCACTTTAAAAAAGACCGCACTTTTTGAACTGTCATCTTTTAGTTGATAGTTCAGTTATTAAGGAATACTTAAATACTGAATCAATCTACCACCAAGGCGCCAATCTTGATGGCATATAAAAAGAACTTATGCCAAAGCTCTATTTGTGAACCATATTTTTCTTCAAATGCTTTTACGTTTTGATGTAATTCATTGTGATGAATTCGGCAAAGCGGAATACAATCCAAATCATCTGCTTTACTTCCCATCACACCATTACCATGACCAATTAAATGATGTGGATCATCTGCTTGTTTACCACAGCACACACAAGGCTGAGTTTTTACCCAACGTAACCATTTTTCAGAACGGATATATTGTGGCTTTGGTCTTGCCATATATTGAAGTGGCGGGTCATCATCAGCTTTTAAATTTAAAATGGCTTTATCTAAACGGTCCATGTGATAAATAAGAGGATCTTCAAAACGAGTAGAACTTTCTTTATTGTCTCGTTCGTAATTTTTAACACTAAAAACCTTTCTTAATAACGCATCACTTAATAAACGTTGAAGTCCATTCTTAAAACAATACAGCACTAAATCTGATTCTGTTAAAGGGCGAGCATGTTTTAAATCCACTTGGATTTTTGCAATGATTGCTTGCTCTACATTTTGTTCCACAACCAACGATGCTTTTTCTGCATCGTAGTTTCTCTTGCGCATTTCTGTGTCATGGTGCCAACAAGTTCTAATAAAACCGTCTAAGTGCGGAGTAATTGTTAATTCTTTATGGCAGTATTCACCATCACTCAACTGACAATGCTTAATACTGGCCACAAAATTCATCAACGCTTTTTTTGTAAGTAATTTTGACCGCACTTCCTTATTTTTTAAGAAATCCACCACCAACGGTGGAAATTCTTCACTAATAGCTCCTTGCCAATTAACTACACCAGATTCCTTATGTTGTAATTCAGTAGGCTCTGGCATTAACACCATTCTCTTCGTCATTACTTGTGCAGCATTGCGCGGAATTCTAAACATCATTAAACCAAGGTCTGATTGTTTATATGGTGTCAACAACAATACTTGCATTAATGCCCCCGCAACGATCCTTTAATGCTTGCAATGATCTCTGCTTGACGTGTTTTTGAAACTGGCATTGATGTTGCTTGCGATGGTAACTGTTTTGTTGGCTCCGGTAATACTTCACCATTTTTTAAACGATCAGCCATATTGCGTAATGCTTGTTTAATTTCTTTGCGCAACTGCTCTACTGACCAAGTGTATCGACGACAACGACAATACAAATCAGTGATCAACCAATATTCCACGGTAGAATTAAATTTAAATTTATCCACATCAGCCATACCGTAACGTTGAAAACTTGCTAAACGCTGTGCTAATTCTTCTTCTGACGGTAAATCTATCGGAATTTTGCACCATTCAATAAAATCAAACAGGTTTGGGAAATAATCATTTCTTGCTGCACGAACTCTTGCTAATCCACGCTCTAACATATCCACAGATAAAACATCATGGTTCACTAACTCTTCAATCCAAATAAACTTCGCTTCTTCCAATGCTTCGTCTGTTGGGTAGTTATAGCGCCAACGGTTGCAGTAAGCACACAAGCGATTGAATAACTGATTCACTAAATCTGAAACATGAGCATTTAAATCAACCCCTGAAATGCCATTTTCTTGTCTGATTGCCACGTTCATTTCAACATTCCCATTTTGCGTAGTTTTTCCGCTACTTGCGGATTACGAATTTGAATTTGTCTGCCCTTTGCCCAATCGGTGCTTTTGCTTGCCGGGTTTGGTGCACTGCCTTTCGGTTTTAACATCGTGCCATCAGCCATCACCCATGCACCGTCTCGCATTTCTGGTCTGCCCTTGTTATCCCAACGTTCTGAGCCGACAACATACTCACCGAAGTTTGTTGGACGGAAAATCGTACTTGGTCGGAGATACTCAACCATTTTCGGATCACGGCCCCATTTCGACACGAGATAATCCACCACACGTTTACACACACCCAAATCAAATTCAGCTAATCGAGCACCAATCGCTTGTTTTGTTTTGTCAGTGAGCTTGTAGCCTGTTGGTTTACGTTCGCCTTGTTCTTCAGCGAGATTCGCCAATGCCATGTTCAAATAATCCAACACAACTTGCTCAGTTGGGGGGACTATAGGGGGGTTATTTATATTTGTTTTATTATTTGTTTTTGTAGGGTGGCGTTTTTCGCCACTGGTAGCGGTGGCGTTTTCCGCCACTGGTGTCGTGGCACTTTTCGCCACTGGTGGCACTTTTTGTAACTGGTGGCGTTTTTCGCCACTGGTAGCACTTTTCGCCACTGGTTTATTTTCAACGTTAGGAAGGTCTTTCACTAAATAGAATTCAGTCGTTCTTCCAGCTGTTTTAACAGTACGAATCAAACCAACTTCTTCAAGCTCTTTAAGAATTTCATAGATAGTCTTATCTCGGTTAATGCCAGTGAATTGTTTGAATTGTTCAATAGAAATAAAATCACTTTCTTTCTGCCAGCCAGTCGTTTTACGAGCCACCAACAAATAGGCTTTCACAGCGTTACCAGAAAGGGCAAACATCACTTCATCTACAAAAGCATTAGGGATCTGAAAAGAATTAGGGATAAATTTGCTCATAGCATTAACTCCGAAGCGTAACGTTGTGCGATCCATTGAATACCTTTCGATGTCACGCGAGTTTGTGTAAAGTTGTGACCGTGCTCTGCTGTACCAGTTTTTACTGTAAATAAGCCACGGCTTTGTTTATCTGAATATGGAATAAGATTGCCTGATTGACGATATAACGCTTTATCTCTCTCTAGTGCAGCTATCATCGCTTTCTCTGGCATATTTAAGATTTTTGCCGTTTCGCGTAATGATTTTGTTGTGCCAATATCAACGTAAAGATCCACAAAGTCCGCTTTAGGTTTCATCGCTTTATTCTCTAACGCTAAAGCTTGTTTCTCTTTCTCTGATGCCACCAACTGCTCTAGGGCTTGAAGATAATTCTGCGGTAAAAGTGCGGTCGGATTTTGTTGGTTTTCTAACTCTTGCCAACGGTCAATAACTGCCGCTGTAAATTCCGGTGAAAACTGAGCTACTAAAATATAAGTGTCGCGCTTATTCAAAAAGTACTCATAGTAGATTTGACCATTCTGTGGGTGGGTGTACGGTTTCGGCTGATACCCCCCAATCACACCTTTTGAAATAAGCGTTTCAATGCTTTTACACACGTCACTATGTCTAGAATTAACAAGTTTTGTTATTTCTCGACTGCTCATTGTTAATGCACTTGCATTTTTATCATTAATCGGTAATAATTCATTCATCTTGTGAACTCCTTGTGAGTGTAATTAACCACGGTGGCCGCCGTGGTTTTTTATTGCCGTTTATTAAGTGAAATCACACACTCAATAGAATGTTGTGTTGCAGCTAAATGTTTATTTAATAACTTGCGGATCAAATCTTCTTCACAACTGGTAATCTCACCATCAGCAAGTGCTCTTTCTAATGCTTCAAATAGCAATCCACGAGCTGATAACTCATGTAATTGAATATTTGCCATTTCTACTGCATCTAAATCATCTGCACAGGTATCTGGTACAAAACGTCCACCAGCGGCACGGCATAATTCTTCAATAAATTGTGTGCAACCATATTCAAGCTGAATAGCGATTAACTCTTCATTTTTGAACCGTTGGCCCTTTGTTTGATATAGACGATTATTTAATTCACTTTCAGTAAATCCTAAGAATCCAGCTACCGCACTTTTGCCACCTGGTACTTTCTCAATCATTTCCATAATGACTTTCTTCATCGCCATAATTTTTCCCTCGTTTTTATGGTTTTCTTTTGCGCCAATATGAGTAAATTAATCTTGCTGGTTGCGTAGGACTGACCAATTCACATCAGGTCTTAATTCCTCGCAAGTAACCTGTTTATTAGTTAAATTTTCAATGTCAGGGCAACGCTCCGCAGGGACTTGTGTTTTCTCCCATTTAGCAACCGCCCAAGGTAATATCCCGAAATGTTTAGCTAATGCTGACTTTCCGCCAACAATAGAAAATACTTTTTGTAGTGGGGTCATAACTGATTATCCTATTTAAAACTACTTTAAGTAGATATATTACTACTTAAAATAGACTTGAGGCAACTATTTTTTATTAGGTATGATCTACCGTTAGTAGGAATAATATTGGAGGGCTGCTTATGAACTTGTCTGATCGACTAAGTAAATTGATGAGCGAAAATCCAAAAGCGACAATAACAGAATTAAGTAGAGTTGCAGGGGTTAGCTATGAAATGGCTCGCAGATATATACTCGGAACTGCCGAACCAAGAAAAGAAAAGTTAGAAAAAATAGCCGAATACTTTAATGTCAAGCCTAGCTGGCTACAATTTGGCGAGGGTCAGCAGGAAGAAACTAAACAGATTGAATCAAACGTAGCCGAAACAGGCTCATTTGATCTGTGGGATCGCAATACGCCATTAAACGATGACGAAGTAGAAGTTCCGCTTTTCCAAGAAATCCGTTTAGCCGCCGGAAATGGTTTTGCTGATGACATTATGGATTACAACAACTTCAAACTGCGCTTTTCTCGCGCCACATTAAGACGGCAAGGCGTGCAGTATGAAAATGCGGTATGCGTGGTAGCAGACGGTAATTCAATGGAACCGGTGATTCCAAACGGCGCGACCGTTGGCATTGATACCGGCAATAAGACTATTCGCGATGGCAGCATTTACGCCATTAATCACGGCGGGCTATTGCGGATCAAACTGCTCTACAATATGCCAAACAATCAAATAAAAATCCGTAGCTATAACACAGACGAGTACGACGACGAAATAGCCGGTCTTGATGATGTTTCCGTGATTGGCAAGGTGTTTTGGTACTCGGTGTTGTTGTAGTGGTGGAGCATAGGAGTTATTTGTAAGACAATAAATTCTAGCTTTAATAGAAATAAGTAAATTCATATGATTAAAGAAATTACATTTAAACATTATAGAAAACTACAAAATTTTACCTTAAATTTTTCAAAAAAAATTAATGTTATCTCCGGAGAAAATGGAACTTGCAAAAGCTCTATTCTTCATATTGTAAGTAATTCCTTTCAAAAAGTGGACTCAAATCACCCATTTATTAAAGATGATTTATTGAATGCTATTAACCAACTAAACCATAAAGTAAATCCTAAAGTTTATTCTTTAACTAAAGGGGACAAAAAAGAAAACTCCCCAGTCCCTCCTGGATTTACTGGAGGGCTTTTAACAGTCAAATACTTTGATGAAGATCAAACATTAGAATTCAGAAAGCACAAATACCCACCACCAAGATACTCATTAAAGCCATATTATCCTGAGGGTGGTGGAGAATCACTGCCAGAGCTTATGATTATCTATCTAGGCCTATCTAGATTGGTTCCAGTTGGAGAAATTTCTGATACTGAAGAACTGTCAAACACAGTTATTATCTCTGAAGAATATGAGCAAGACATTATTAATAAATACTACGAATTAACCGGCATATTAATTAAAAGCATTACTTCTAACGAGATTAAAAATCTCAAATCTAGATATTCTTTTGAAACAAATAGAGAAGGTATAGACTCGAATACTGTATCTGCTGGAGAAGATAATCTTCTTATCTTGCTGACTGCTATTTACTCATTAAAACATTACTATAAAACTACAGAAGGAATGCATAGCATTCTTCTTATTGATGAATTAGATGCAACACTTCACCCTTCATTACAATATGAAATTTTTTACCTTTTAAAAGAAATATCACAAGAATATGATGTTCAGGTTTTTTTTACTACACATAGTTTATCTTTGTTGGAACTAGCTATAAAGAATAATAGCAACATTACATATTTAATTGATGAGATAGATTCTGTATATCCGATGGAAAAACCAGATATTCGGAAAATTAAATTATTTCTAGAAAAGAAAACCCAAGCGAGCTTATACGAAAATAACAAAATACCTCTAATGACTGAAGATAAAGAGGCAAGAGAATTTCTTAGACTAATTTTTGATTTTTATTCAACAAGAGACAATTTTTCTGAAATAATAAGCATATTTGACCTTATTGATATAAATCTCGGCAAGAATAACCTGAAAGATATTTTTACGAATGAGAGCTTAAGCAGAACACTTCAAGCAATATGCATTTTAGATGGCGATGACTCTCATAACTATAAGAAAAATATCCTTACATTGCCAGGCAAAGATAATCCTGAAATCATTGCATTTACTCATTTTAAAAAATTATTGGATAATAAAACGTTCTGGCGCCAGTCTATTTTAATTTCCAATGGATATAACATATCTCTTGCTAGAAAGGAGCTTCTCCCTGAAATAGATAAATTACTCAATAAAAGAGATCGAGAAAAAGCAAAAAATTTATTTAACAAACATAGATTTTTATTTCGTATAATTTTAAAGGATTGGTTAAACCAAAAAGAAAACTTAACAATGTTACATGGTTTTTATCATGCATTATATGGAGCTTTTAAAAACGTTGCATTAGCACATAAAATTGATCCTAACTGCTGGTTCAAATAATAAAAGAATTATGACCAGCATCTAAAAAATTCGCTATAATACCTCCAAACCGAGGAAAACGAATGAAAAATACTCCCCTACGTTATCCTGGTGGCAAAGCTAAATTTGCCCCAGTAATTAAACAGATTATTGAAAAAAATAATCTTCATGGGCACTACATAGAACCCTATGCAGGTGGGGCTGGTGTCGCTCTTGATTTGCTTTTTAGTGGTTACTGCAGCGATATTCATATCAATGATTTAGATTTGGCCATCTATCATTTCTGGAAATCCATCACTGAACAAACGGAAGATTTCATTCGCTTAACTAATGATACGAAAGTAACTATTGAAGAGTGGCACAAACAAAAAAACATACTCAAAGAGAAAGAAAATATCTCTCCTTTAGAGTATGGTTTTGCAGCATTCTTTCTTAATCGTACCAACCGTTCGGGTATTCTGAAAGCTGGTGTTATTGGTGGACTAAATCAAACTGGCAATTACAAACTAGATTGCCGTTTTAATAAAGCGGATTTAATTCAGCGAATAGAAAGAATTGGTAGTGTGGCCAAGCATATTCATGTTACCAATTTTGATACTGAGGAATGGCTTTCTACGCTTGATGATAACATTCCTGCTAACTCACTAATTTATCTCGATCCACCATACTATGAAAAAGGGCAAGGGCTTTATCGTAACTATTACCAACATAAGAACCACGTTGCTATTCAAGAAAAGTTGGCCAAGGTAAAAATGCATTGGGTTGTCTCTTATGATAATCACCCAAACATTAGAGAAATTTACCACCAATACCGCCAAAGTGAATACTCGCTGAATTACTCAGCTAATAAAAAGATGAAAGCGACTGAAATTGTTATTTACAGTGATAATCTTATCTTATGACCGCCCTCGAGGCGGTTTTCTTTTACTCATCTACCACCAAACTCCCCTCATGTAAATCTATATAGATCTGATTTAGATCTAAATAGACCTAAAACACCGCACTTTTCTACCGCACTTTTTCAAAGTGCAGCCCTGTTTCGCCCTCTTTTTGCTCAAAAAACAAGCAAACAAACAAAATTCTTTTCTTTAAAAATCAATTAAATGCTACTAAAAGTAGATTATTTTGCTACTATCAATGCAATTTTTAGTTGCAATTAAATCTACTTTAAGTAGAATAATCCACGTCAAAACGAGATACACAAAAACAACCAAGGACCCTAAATGATAATAACTCTTCAAGATCTGAAAAAACAAATTAACTCAACCTCACCGATTGAGTGCGATTTAAAAGTCGGCGACCGAGTTATTTATAAAAACGACTTTGGAATCAAGTTTGGTCCATTCGAAATTATTGGGTTTGAAAAGAAAGAGGATATTTCAGGCGGACGATTTGTTTACTTAAACAAAGATTGTTACTGGTTCCCAGTAAAAGCGGAACAACTAACAAAACAATAAGAATCTTTACTAAGCCCTTGTGGTGAGGGCTTGAATAAAGGTTTTACAACCAAGCCGAAAGGCAACGCTCTTTAACAATACGATTAAAAACACATCGACCAACACTTAAGCGCAATTAAGACGGTAGTGAGAATGACAAAGCTCACCGATTAATTAGCGATAAGTAGTTAGGAGTAAGTGACTTATGGTCTTGTTGCGATAACACGCCAATCCCGACGGATCGCAAATAGCGATGAATGGATGGAGAAAACCTTACATTGCGGTGTGAATGCTTACGGAAATGCAAACAAAGCCAATGGGTGGGAATAGCTAAACGTAAGTAACCGAACAGAGTCTTTTATTGCAATGTTAGACAAGCCGATGACTCGTAGTGAGACTGACAGTAATGCGCTCCCAGGAGGGAGGCTAACAAGGCGGCATGAAACAAACTATGCACGTCAACGTGACGTAAGAAACGTGACATATCGGAGAGACGGTAAACTGCCTCGGTAGCTTAATAGGTAAAAGCGACCGGCTCATAACCGGAGGATAGTTGAGTTCGAATCTCTCCCGAGGCACCACTTCAAAGCGAATTTATTAAATGTTCCATCAAAGGTCTGGGTAAACTGCAGATTATCAATTTAAGGATAGCTAGATCAGAATTTAGTAAGTTCGCTTTGAAATGTTAATCAACAAAAGAGGTTCAAATATGGAAGAAAAACAAGAAAAAAGCCTATCTGATAAAGATAAAAGACTAATCAAACAGGCTGTATTAGAAAGTGCGGCTAAAAATACAAATCTGCCGCCAGACAACATTGCTAAAGCATTGTGTCGAGCTTTTACATTTATTGACCTTTATGGGCAATAAATACATCGTCGCTAGTAAGATTTCCATCCATAGATGTTTGTAGCTCTGTAGATAGTCTAGAAATAAACTTAGCAATATCCTCTGCTGTGTACTCATTGATATCTCTCAAATATTGAGAAGAGTTAGTTCTTAATATATCTCTAGCTATTGCAATAGCTACTGCGTCAGCTTCAATTTTTTTCACAATTTTCTCCTTATTTTGTGTTGTGGTTGTGAAAATTATATTCCTTATGTGTTGTGGTGACAATAAGGGCTTGAGCCTTACAAGCATAAAGAAAGGCAACTTAATGGTTCTTGTCAATTCTTAATAAGAAAAAGCCCCTTAAATCGAAAGATTGAGCCCTTAAATCGAAAGATTGAGATGGTTTTATAGGTGGAATATTCGATAGAGCCACCAGCTAAAGCCGCTTTCAAGTAGAAACATCACTAGTTTTACACTTTGTTCAATATGCCAAAAAACAAAATATATAATTTATTAAAAAAGGAGTTAAAATGAAAAGAAACAGGTTATTTGTATGCTTTAATAGCTTCGACTTACTAACAGATTTTATAGAAATTTCAGAGGATGTAATTTTTAAGGATGAAGAAGCACTAAAACGATATATTGAAAAACGTACAATTAATAGGTATGTAATTTTATCTGAAAACGATGTTGCTCATGAAATTTATGTAAATAAAGGTAATGTACATACCAAGCTCGGGACAAATTATATAGTATATCCAGTTTATATTAGTTAATATAACATTTGATTTTTAAACAAATTTTACTTTCAACAGAAAGTCGGTAACTACAATTAAGTGGCTTTTTTTGTACCCCAAATTCACAGGAGAACACCATGATAACCTACCAACAACTCTGCGACCAACAACAAAAGTATAATGACGAACTCAATAAACGCCGTAATAATTTGCGTCAACTTATCAGCGAATTTTGCCAAGCAATAAGCCAAAACTTAGGACTAAGTGATAAATATTACAACGCAACGATTAACGAAGTTTCCACTACCGTGCCTTATGTCAAATTGCTGGAATTAGACAGTGACGAACATCAACACATTCATGTAATGGAATTACCAATAACGTTTGATGAACAAGGCTACCCAATAGCCGAAGCTGGTATTTCCCTCACCCTTGAAAGATCACCGAATACCTATCCCAAACAAAGCGTATTTATTCGTATTGAATTTACATTAAAACAAAATATCCTCATCTTGCGCTTTATAGATTTTGATGATGGATTATTTAAGGTTACCGTTAATCTAGACGATAATGATCGCTTTGCTTATGCTGTTGAAGGCTACAAACAAGCCATTATGAAAACTTTTACAATTTAATTTGACAAAAACCGCCATCAACGGATAAGATAACCGCACAACAATTTCTTCTAGCGGTTTCCGCACCCGATAGCATAGCGGTTTTTTTATGCCTAAAATTTAAATGCGCAGATCTGCGCATTTAGAAAAGGTACAGTTCTGTACCTTTCAATGATCGGGTCGAGAGAACCTAATACAATACCGAAAGGGAATAAGTTCCGCCGTCTAGAAGCGGTTGTTGAAGCCCGATCACCCTACAAAAGTGATCGAATGACAAACAAAACTTCTAGGGGCATAAAAATGTCAAACTTACAAATCTTAACCCAATCCATCCGCACTTTTGAAAATCTTTACGCATTAAACGATCTACATATTGCCAGTGGCGGAAAAGATAAACATAGACCAAATCAATTTATCAGACTTGACACCACAAAAGCACTGATCGCCGAAATCGAAAAAGACAACCAACACGCTTTAAAAATTATTCGTGGCACCAACGGTGGAACCTACGCTTGCGAGGAGCTTGTCATTGCCTATGCCATGTGGATCAGCCCACAGTTTCATTTAGTGGTGCTCCGTGCATTCTTGGCAATGCACCGCAACCAACCACAACAACTTGCACTTCCTGAACCTGAAAAGAAATTCACCTTTGAATTTACCGAGTATGAACTTCAAGAGCTTGCTTGGTTGTGGTTCGCTTTCAAACGTGGCGTAGGCACATTCCAACATATTGAGAGAGCCTTTAATGTTTTAGGCTCGAACATGAGCGGGCAAATCTACGGACAGGCTTACGAATATTTAAGCGTGCTACGTTCTACCAATCAAATCTTAAACCGCATCACAAGTGATTTTAACATCGACCCAATGACAAACTGGCGTGTATTAAAACACTTGCGAGACTTTAATCCAAAAGCAGTCAAAATCGACTTCTAAAACACAACAAAATCCGACCGCACTTTTCCTCAAGAAATCCGTGTGGCGGATTGCTACACCCTAAATTCACTAAATTGATTAAAAAGGAAACAAAAATGGAAAAATTTACTGATGTATTCGCAGAAATTACACGCCCTTTAACAAAGATTGCTTGTGCGATGTTTGTCGCCTTCCTGGTTG
This sequence comes from Parahaemophilus parainfluenzae, assembly GCF_001053575.1. GTDB lineage: Bacteria > Pseudomonadota > Gammaproteobacteria > Enterobacterales > Pasteurellaceae > Haemophilus_D > Haemophilus_D parainfluenzae_S. The sequence goes on from NZ_JVSL01000012.1 coordinate 34,806, forward strand.
GCGGAATCTCCTATTGTTTTGCAAGCAAGCCGACCGCATTAGAGCGTGAACAAGCAAGAGTGCAGTGGATTGCTGAACATGGAGAATATCAAAAGAATTTAACCGAAGAAGGCGAAAAACAGGCTCGTGCTTACGTATCTATTAAACAAGCTGAAATTAATAAGGAATAGAAATGAAACTACCTTTTAAAACCAACAGCGAACTTGCCGCTAAGGAAGAGCGTAAGAAAAATTATCAATCCGCTTATGTGCTTTGGAAAAAAGCATCAAAGCTAACCGGGAAAGAGATAAATAAGCACTGGTGCATAAGCCGTGCGGAATGGTGTCAAAAAATGCACCAAGAAGAAGTGAAACTTAAAACGAGAAAAATCTATGTACCGCATTAATACCTATTATGGCCATACCATTGACTACATCAAACCGGATCCTAACGAAATTGATATTCGTGATATTGCGCATAACCTTAGCTTTGAAAACCGCTTTATTGGTCAAACTGCTGAACCTTATAGCGTAGCTCAGCATTGTGTACTTGGTAGCTACATTTTTGAAGAAATGGGATTGCCTGAGCTTGCATTTCTTTTCCTACTGCACGATGCGGCAGAAGCCTACTTGAAAGATATTCCTACTCCACTCAAACATTTGCTAAGTGAGCCTTATCGCAATATTGAAGATCGCTTTAATTTAGCAATCCACCAGCGTTTTAATGTTGAGTATAAAAAATTGCCAGCAATTAAATCCATGGATTTATCGATGCTTGCAACGGAAAAAGAACAGTTACTTCCACCAGCATCTGTAGAGTGGCCACAATTGGAAGGTGTATATCCGGCAAATATCGCAATTGTTTTTTGGCAACCGCATGAAGCCGAATCAGCATACCTTGCCCAATTTAAACACTTAACTGAGATTTTAAACTATGGCGACAAGTAAGAAACCGCGTAAAAAGCACGATAAAAATGCCAACATTAAACGGCAGAGCGACAGAATATGTCGCAACTCTCTTGTGCTTTCAGTTATTGGATTAGGAAACGACGGCACAGAATGGATAAAAAATAATATTCCACAAGACAGAACAACGGCCACTGAACAAGATTTCGAACTGATGTATAACAAATCTCGACCATGGTCGTTTGTTTTCGGTGTTATTTGCCGTGATCAACTTGGAAGAGGTTATATAAAATTTGAATATCAATCTCTTGCTAACCAATTTGCATTCACCGCACCTGAAATGACTGATTACGTCAATGACAATATCAATGCCATTTTAAACGATGTAAACGAAGAGCACGTACTCTCCCCTTTCCTTATTGCATCACCAGAAAAAAAAGAGTTTACAGATGATTACATCAAGAAACTTTTAACCTGGAAGAAAGTGGAAACAACGCTTAAAACCCCATTTGAGATTAAAGCATTGCGTGAAGAAGGAATGGCCGCATTACGCGAAATAGATCCAACAGCTTACACAGATAAAGCAACTTGGACGATCCTTCGTAAAAATGGCTGTAATGATTTTGCCGATATGCGATTAGTTGGATTAGAGAAATATCAACACTGCAAAGGTATCGGTAAAAAACGAATTCAAAGTCTGATTGATGGCTATCACGCATTAATCAATGACGAAAAATTAATTCCAAAATTGACCGCACTTCGTGAATTTGAAACTCAAATTTATATCCACCAACAAACAATGGCCCGATTAAATCGAGTTGCACAAATGTAGGAGAACCACATGGCTAAATTTATCAAACTAACTAATACAGATGAATCAGATATTTTTATCAATGTAGAACAAATTCAAACTATCACTAAAGATGAAAATGACACAGCTATTCAATTTGAAGATGGCACTATCTTTGTGAAAGAAACACCTGAACGAATTATTCACTCAATCCAATCTGGCGGTGCGGTGAATGTATTACCAGTTGTTGATGTTATGACCGCTAAGTAAAAAGCGACCGCACTTTTGGGGAGTAAAAATGATAGATGATGCATTATATCGGTTGATTATGACCGTTCTAATATCTTTTTACTTTATTTTAATAGGGAGAAAACTACAGAAACTAGATGAAGATAGAATGAAAGAAAGTGAGTTTTACTTCAGAATTAAAATTTGGCTTATCTCTCGTGGAGTAAAAGATGTTTAGACAGGACGTACAAGTATCAAATGGCAAAAGATACGTTGTCATTGAATGCCAATTCGGACATGAGTGGGGAATGGTAAGAGAGACCAGGGAAACCGTCAGCGAGGGAGAGGCATTGGAAATCGTCAAATATTGGATTAAGTACAAAAGAATAAAACCAGAGCAAATAATGGTTATTGAAGTGCCTGATATTTGCAAGCCGTGGTGAATTAATATTTAACAATCTAACAGGAGTTATAAGTGAGCGGTTATTGAAGCTGAAAGCAATGAACAAGTGTTAGAAATGTGTGTGATGTTAATAAATTTCCACGCACTATTACGGAAATTGATAATGTAGTTGAGGTGTAAGAAATATGACTGAACTAACAAAAAATGACTTACGGGTTGGACATGTTTACTCCGCGAAAAGTCCTAAAGAACATGGTTTTCCACCATTATTAGGGGATAGACAAATACTGTGGATGGGGCTTATTTATGACAATAAAGAGGGGTTTGTTGATGGTTTGCAATATGATAGCCCATCAGTGAGAAACGGGCGCAATTATCCAAAAATCAGCATAACCAAGTTTTTAAAATGGGCTAAGGCTGACATTACAGACACAATGCCAAAAGATAAATGGAGATATGCAAGATGACAGATAATAAAAGAGTTACATGGCTGGTAATGCCCTATGCCTTATCTTGTGGGGTAGCATTCAAAAAAAATCTGACCGCACTTTTTATGTGCGGTTTTTATTGGAGAGTATATGGGAAGAGAATTTTTTGATGAATACTGCAGTCCAGAATTATTAGCGTTAATAACTGGATATGTTTGTCCTAAATATCAGATGAAAAGCTTGAATGAGTTTGGAATTCCTTTTCTTCATCCAAAAGGAAATAGAAAGTTTCCGCTTGTGTTACGATCTGATGGCGACAAGGTTTTGAAAGGTGAAAAAGTGCAGCAGATTACCCAAACAAAGGAAAGAAGGCGGTCTGCAGTATTAAGTTAGTAAGGGGAATATTATGGCGCGTCCAAGAAAAAGAATTAATCAAGGATTGCCACAAGGTTTGGTGTGTCGAAATCGCAAAAGAGCGGACGGCTCAATCGTAGTTTATTACTACTACACGATGGCCTATAAAAAAGAAGTTGCTTTAGGAAAAGATAAGCATATTGCTATTCTGGAAGCTGCAAAGCTGAATATGCAGTATCTCACGAAGAAAGACAATATTCTGTTTATTGAAGTGCTTGAACGATACGAAAAAGAAGTTGTGCCGCTTAAAAAAGCGAAGAATACTCGAAACTCAAACATTCAGGCTATAAAGAAATTGCGCCAATACTTCCAAGATCCACCATTTACCCTTGATGAAATAGAGCCTATACACATTCGTGAATATTTAGATTGGAGAAAAGACGTTAAACCAACCGCAAATATAGAAGTTGGGTTATTTGGTCACATTTGGAGCATGGCGAGAGAATGGGGGTACACTGAAAAGGTTAGTCCATCTACAGGAGTTAAAAAATTCAAAGTGAATTATCGTGATGTGTACATTGAAGATTATATTCTAGATAAAATCTACGACTGCGCAACAGGGGATATGAAGGATATTATGGATGTGATGTATTTAACCGGACAACGTCCAATAGACGTGGTGAAAATCCATAGTTCACACATCTACAATGATTTACTGCATATTACACAGCAAAAAACAGGTAAACGTGTTGCGATTAAAGTTATAGGTAAACTAAAAGAGATTATCGAAAAGCGGATCACTGACGAAAATCAGTTTCTGTTTACGAATAAATGGGGCCGAAAACTCGAGCGGAGATCACTTACAGATTATTTCAAAGATACACGTAATGCGGCATCAAGAAAATATAAAGAGCTAGCCGAAGAGATTAATCAAGTACAATTGAGAGATCTTCGCGCGAAAGCAGCAACAGACCTTTCATTAATGATTGATGATGAACGAGCAAGAAAACAACTTGGCCATACTTCTGCACGTACCACTCAACATTACATTAGAAAAGAAAAACCACTCAATCCAACCAAATAAAAAAGGCTCTTCAAATGAAGGGCCTTTTTTTGTCACAAATCACGTTCCGAAACGTTTTTGAAACTCATTGATTTTATTAAACTTTAAAACCTAAAAATGAGAAAATATTTCGGAATTAAAATTGACTTTAGATAGCGTAAATACTGGATTATGCTCTTTTGAAGTCAATGTGAACCAATTTTGGTTTGAATGGGTGACGTTGCATTGCTTGAACTTTCACTGCAACTTCTTTACCTTCAACCACTAAAGTGATTACATCGCTATAGAAAGAATCGTGAGCTTGTGCGTTGTTTAATTCATCGTGATTTAAGATGATTGAAACAGGTGCTTCGCTGCCACCATAAATGATTGCAGGGATTTGACCGTTGTGACGCAGGCGGCGGCTCGCACCCTTACCTTGCGCTTGACGAACTTCAGCGTTAAATTTAAATGCCATTTTAATGTTCTCTTGATTAAAAGTTTAAAATAAAAAATTGCAGGCGACCCAGCAATTTTCCTAAATTTGCTCAAAGACAAACTTTGAGAGCGACGGATTATAAAATATTCAGCCCCACAATGCAAATTTACACAGCAAATTTTTTCTAGGCTTTTCAAGGCAAAGCGATTAAAATAAATCCCAATTTTTAATTAATTTTAACTAACTGATTGTAAGTGGGTTTCAAATGGAATTTCTTATCAGCTTTTTTACCGATTACGGTTATTGGGCGGTGCTATTTGTTCTGATTATTTGTGGTTTTGGTGTACCTATTCCAGAAGATATCACACTTGTATCCGGCGGTGTAATCGCTGGCCTCTATCCTGAAAGCGTCAATTCCCACTTAATGTTAGTCGTGAGTATGATTGGCGTACTTGCTGGCGATTCAACCATGTACTGGCTTGGTCGCATTTACGGAACGCGTATTTTACGTTTCCGCCCAATGCGTAAAATCGTCACATTAGAACGCCTCAAAATGGTGCGTGAAAAATTTGCCCAATACGGCAACCGTGTTTTATTTGTGGCTCGTTTTCTTCCAGGATTACGCGCACCAATTTATATGGTTTCAGGTATTACCCGCCGCGTCAGTTACACACGCTTTGTATTAATTGATTTCTGTGCGGCTATTATTTCTGTACCAATTTGGGTTTACCTTGGTGAATTTGGTGCGAAAAACCTAGATTGGTTACACGAGCAAATTAAAAAAGGCCAACTTGTTATTTATATCCTAATCGGTATTTTAGTCCTATTCCTATTTTGGAAATGGAAAAAAGCGAAGAAACAAGCTAAATAATTTCCTATAAAGTGCGGTCAAAATTTTATAAATTTTCGTCAATAAAAAAACGCTTAATAATTTTATTAAGCGTTTTTTTGTTTTTGTTAACCTACTCTCACATCTTTATTTTCTAAATAAGTAGAAAAAAGATGTCCCTTGAAACTTACATTTCAAGGGACAGAGCTTTGCGAGAAATCTTTTCTCTTATTGTAACAACGTTTTTCATTTCGCAGTGCCATTACAACGAGGTGAATTCTATCTATTTATTTTTTTATCGTCAATATATTTTTTATACAAAAATCTGTTAAAATTTAAACAAAAAAACTAATAAAAAGGAACCAACCTTATGGAAAATAAAAACTTACATTATATCCTTGGCCTCGACCTTGGTATCGCCTCTGTTGGCTGGGCTGTAGTTGAAATTGATAAAAAAGAGAATCCTCTACGTTTAATTGATGTTGGTGTACGTACTTTCGAACGAGCAGAAGTACCCAAAACAGGTGAAAGCCTCGCACTTTCTCGCCGTTTAGCCCGCTCCGCTCGTCGATTAACTCAACGTCGTGTTACTCGCCTGAAAAAAGCAAAACGACTTCTAAAATCAGAAAATATCCTATTATCCACTGATGAACGTCTTCCTCATCAAGTTTGGCAGCTACGTGTAGAAGGTCTAGATCGAAAACTAGAACGCCAAGAATGGGCTGCAGTATTATTACATTTAATTAAGCACCGTGGTTATTTATCTCAGCGTAAAAATGAAAGTAAAAGCGAAAATAAAGAGCTAGGCGCGTTATTAAGCGGTGTAGCCAGTAACCATGAATTACTGCAACAAGCTACATATCGCACGCCTGCGGAACTTGCTGTAAAAAAATTTGAGGTCGAAGAAGGTCATATCCGTAACCAGCAAGGCGCCTATACTCACACATTTAGCCGACTAGACTTACTCGCCGAAATGGAACTTCTTTTCTCTCGTCAACAACACTTTGGTAATCCATTCGCTTCAGAAAAATTATTAGAAAATTTAACCGCACTTTTAATGTGGCAAAAGCCTACCTTATCTGGTGAAGACATTTTAAAAATGCTCGGTAAATGTACTTTTGAAGATGAATATAAGGCGGCTAAAAATACCTATACTGCAGAACGCTTTGTTTGGATAACAAAATTAAATAATTTGCGTATTCAAGAAAATGGCTTAGAGCGTGCTTTAAGTGATAATGAACGTTTAATGTTAATCGAGCAACCTTATGAAAAAGCCAAATTAACTTATGCACAAGTGCGTTCAATATTAAATTTATCTGATGATGCAATCTTTAAAGGTCTCCGTTATTCCGGTGAAGATAAAAAAGCCATTGAAACTAAAACAACTCTGATGGAAATGAAAGCCTATCACCAAATTCGCAAGGTATTAGAAGGTAATAACCTAAAAGCTGAATGGGCAGAATTAAAGGCAAATCCAACATTATTAGATGAAATTGGTACGGCATTTTCATTATATAAAACTGATGAAGATATCAGTGCTTACTTAGCGGGCAAACTCTCTCAACCTGTATTAAATGCCTTATTGGAAAATCTTAGTTTTGATAAATTTATCCAATTATCTCTTAAAGCTTTATATAAACTTCTGCCATTAATGCAACAAGGGCTACGCTATGACGAGGCTTGTCGTGAAATTTATGGCGATCATTATGGTAAAAAAACAGAAGAAAACCATCACTTCTTACCACAAATTCCAGCTGATGAAATCCGTAATCCTGTGGTTTTAAGAACACTCACGCAGGCTCGTAAAGTGATTAATGGCGTAGTGAGATTATATGGTTCGCCAGCTCGTATTCATATTGAAACGGGACGAGAAGTTGGCAAATCTTACAAAGATCGTCGTGAACTAGAAAAACGTCAGGAAGAAAATCGTAAACAGCGTGAAAACGCAATCAAGGAATTTAAAGAGTACTTCCCTCATTTTGCAGGTGAACCTAAAGCCAAAGACATTTTAAAAATGCGACTTTATAAACAACAAAATGCAAAATGTTTATATTCCGGCAAACCTATCGAATTGCACCGTTTATTAGAAAAAGGCTATGTAGAAGTCGATCACGCCCTACCGTTTTCCCGCACTTGGGATGATAGCTTCAACAATAAAGTACTGGTGCTTGCTAATGAAAATCAAAACAAAGGCAATTTAACCCCTTTTGAATGGCTTGATGGTAAACATAACAGCGAACGCTGGAGAGCTTTCAAAGCATTAGTTGAAACAACTGCATTCCCTTATGCGAAAAAACAACGCATCCTAAGCCAAAAGCTTGATGAAAAGGGCTTTATTGAACGTAACTTAAATGATACGCGCTACGTTGCTCGTTTCTTATGTAACTTTATTGCAGATAATATGCTCTTAACAGGCGAAGGAAAACGTAAAGTATTTGCTTCCAACGGACAAATTACTGCATTACTTCGTAGCCGTTGGGGATTAGCAAAATCACGTGAAGACAATGATCGCCATCACGCTTTAGATGCCGTTGTGGTCGCTTGCTCAACCGTCGCTATGCAGCAAAAAATCACACGTTTTGTTCGTTTTGAAGAAGGTGATGTATTCACTGGTGAACGAATAGATCGTGAAACAGGTGAAATTATTCCATTACACTTCCCTACACCATGGCAATTTTTCAAACAAGAAGTTGAAATCCGAATTTTTAGTGATAATCCTAAACTGGATCTAGAAAATAGTTTGCCGGATCGTCCACAAGCCAATCATGAATTTGTCCAACCTCTTTTTGTATCTCGAATGCCAATACGCAAAATGACAGGTAAAGCACATGAGGAAACTTTGCGTTCTCCAAAAAAATTAAGTGAAGGAAAAAGTATAAAAAAAGAACGATTAAGTAATTTAAAATTAACAGATTTAGAAAGAATGGTTAATAAAGAAAAAGAACCTGAACTTTATCAATCATTAAAAGAACATTTTTCAAAATACGGAGACTATTCAAAAGAAAAATTCTTTAAAAAAGGTGGGACAGAAGTAAAATCTATCAGGCTGTATAAAACCCAAAATAAATATGTTGAATTAAATAATGGTAAAACAATTGCTGACAATGGAGATATTGTTAGAGTTGATGTATTTAAAAAAGAGAAAAAATATCATGCTGTAAATATCTATGCTTGGCAAGTCGCAAAAGGGATTTTATCTAAAGAAACATCTACTGGTTTATTTTTAGATGATAATTACATATTTCAGTTTAGCCTGTTTAAAAATGACTTAATTAAAATACCTGATCCAAACAACAAATCGGAGTATTTATTTGCATATTTCATTCGCCCTGACGATGAACCTAGATGGATATTAAAATTGCAAGACAATGCAATAATTCCCGATGGATTTAGTAAAAAAGAAAAGAATTCATTTAGATTCAGCTTTAAAAATCAATCATTTATTGAAAAATATCACATTGATGAACTTGGAAAAAACATTAACTTATGTAAGCGAAGTAAACGCCAAGCTGTTCGTTAATCTCAACTTAATCCTCATACGTATTACGTATGGGGATTTTTTTGTAAGGATACATTATGACATGGAGAAGTCTTCTCATTAGCAAAGGAGGAAAACTCTCTTTGCATCAGCAGCAAATGCTTATTCAGCAAGAAGGAAACGAATTTACTGTTCCTTTAGAAGATATTGCTATTGTAGTTGTGGAAAGCCGAGAAACGGTGATTACCCTTCCTTTACTCTCTGCATTCGGTTTATACGGAATCACTTTATTAAGTTGTGATGAACAATTTTTACCTTGTGGTCAATGGCTCCCTTTTAATCAATATTATCGACAATTAAAAACCCTTAAATTACAACTTGAAACGAGCTTGCCACTGAAAAAACAACTTTGGCAACGTATTGTGCAACAAAAAATTCGTAATCAAGCAAAAGTCTTATCACTCTGTCAGCATCAAGAAAAATCAGAGCGGTTACTTCAGCTCGCTAATTTAGTGAAATCAGGTGATAAAGATAATCTTGAGGCACAAAGTGCGGTCATTTATTTCTCTGGATTATTCGGTTCTCATTTCAGACGAAAAGAAGAAGATAATGCGATTAATATACATCTGAACTATGCTTATACCGTTGTTCGTTCAGCAGTGGCTAGAAGCCTTGTGCTTTATGGTTGGCTACCTCAATTAGGCTTATTTCATCATAGCGAACTTAATGCCTTTAATTTAGCGGATGATTTTATTGAACCTTTTCGCCCTCTTGTTGATTTGCTGGTATGGAACTTGCTCGAAAAAGGATTACTCACCACAAATCTTACTCCTATATCAAAACAGCAATTAATCAAAATCTTGCATCATCAACTGCGCTTTAACCAGGAAAAAGTGAGTGTTTTGACTGCTATTGATAAAACCATTACCTCTTTACAAATTGCACTTATTCAAAAAAATGCCACATTATTGCAGTTACCAGAGATCGATACATTGCAGGAATATCAATATGAGTGAGGAGGTATTTATGCGTATGATCGTTTTATTCGATTTACCGGTTACCACTAAAGCAAAAATGCGGGCTGCAAACCAATTTCGTCAATTTTTACTTAAAGATGGTTATCAAATGTTGCAACTTTCTATTTACACTCGAATTATTAAAGGGCGAGATGCGTTAGAAAAACATCATAAAAGACTCGTCGCACACTTACCTGAAGAGGGATCAATTCGATGTTTATCTATTACAGAAAAACAATTTGCGAGTATGGAAATTTTAGTGGGAGAGAAAAAACCGCAAGAAAAAAAGGTCAATTCAAATCAGTTATTGCTTTTTTAGCCATTTTTTAGACAAAACAAAAGCCCCTAAACCTTACGGCACGGGGCTTTTGGGTGTCCCTATTATAGCACTGCGAAATGAAAAAGGGAGCTACAACCTAACTCTATTATAAAATCAGGTTTTAGCTATTATAGCACTGCGAAATGAAAAAGGGAGCTACAACTTAGTGTTTGAGCTTCTTAAACTTTGGCGAATTATAGCACTGCGAAATGAAAAAGGGAGCTACAACCCCAGATTGACTTGCTCTTTAACAATTTGGATTATAGCACTGCGAAATGAAAAAGGGAGCTACAACTTTTTAAAAGTAAACAAATTCGGCTTTTATATTATAGCACTGCGAAATGAAAAAGGGAGCTACAACCTAATCACTGTGATAGCTGAGCGTGATATGATTATAGCACTGCGAAATGAAAAAGGGAGCTACAACTTAACGTGCTAGGCAGTGTGCTGACACAATATTATAGCACTGCGAAATGAAAAAGGGAGCTACAACGGTAGTTATCTAAAAAATGAGAACATTCTAATTATAGCACTGCGAAATGAAAAAGGGAGCTACAACTCACTTAACAGAAAATCCCGGCGAGCATTTATTATAGCACTGCGAAATGAAAAAGGGAGCTACAACTTATCATAATTTACAATCTCAAGCCTTGTTATTATAGCACTGCGAAATGAAAAAGGGAGCTACAACCGAAGTAGATGCAAGCATTGATACTTTTAAATTATAGCACTGCGAAATGAAAAAGGGAGCTACAACTCAAATCTTCGACCGTCAACAATTAGGCGTATTATAGCACTGCGAAATGAAAAAGGGAGCTACAACGCTCACCGATACGGAAAATGGGTATTAGAAATTATAGCACTGCGAAATGAAAAAGGGAGCTACAAC
>NZ_JVSL01000013.1:0-56103 GCF_001053575.1 Parahaemophilus parainfluenzae
GACTATCTAACATTTCTGTAAATATTAAAGAAGGGGCTATTCATTTAAGACGAGTGAATAACAGAGTTGAGTGTTCTTTCTATGCGGGGCGTTGGGACACTATTTCTTTTTACGGGAGCAGTAATCCTAAATTCACGAGGAAAAATCACGCCAAGCGAATGGATATTTTACCCCCTCCAAGAATACCAGTCGGCTTCCGTACACGCACACCTATTATGCTTCCATTTTATAGCGATGACGGTGATGAGGTTGCAGTAGTGTATGTTGCTAGTATAGGTGATAGAGCTTATATTGAATTAAGGTTCAGGGACAAAGTGCCAACAGCAGACCTTGATTATATGCGTATGCCTGTTATTAGTTGGATAACAGACGACCCATTCCCTGAAACTCTGCCTTAATCTAGAAGTTCCGCAACTTCTTCCATAACTCAAGCTATCTAGATGCAGCCCACATTGCTCTAGATGGCTTACTATCATTCAGCATATTCTCACTAATGAACCGTTCAAAATCCTGCTTGTCAAACTCAACTAATCTAGCTCCAAAGTCTAGCGATAGAGTAGAGGCGAGAGATTGAGAAAATCGCCACTCAAGAACACTCTCGCAGTGTTCGGGAGTTTTGTAATAAATAACAGAGATGCCTTTCGCTTCCTCTCCCATATTATATACTTCTGCGATAATTTCTCTTCTTCGCACGAGCAAAGAGTTAATCAATTCTTCAACATCTGGCTTAATAGTTCTTTGTCCATTTTCCCAATACTCCCAAGAACGCTTGCTAACCTTACCAATATGTTCGGCTGCCTCAACAGTCGATAATCCTAATAGTTTTCTCGCGACTTTTAATTCAAGTGGTGTCATGGCTTAATCCTTATAGGAAAGCCGTCATTTGACGGCTCTTTGCTTAAAATTGAATACCTTGTTTCTCTGCTAAGTCGATAGCTTTCTGTAACTTTTCAACCGCCTCATTTACTGCTTCTTTGTTAAATTTCTCAGCTAATTCTTTTGAGTAATTTTCATTTTTAAAGAAATCTCTAGCAGAGCTAAATTGTTCAACTGCTGATTTAAATAAACCTTTAATCGGCTCTCTATGATTTTTCGGCAAAACAGAAAGTTTAGCAAAGTTTTCAGATGTTGCGATTGTAGCGAAGTTTGAAGATGTGATTTTCATAATTTTCTCCTTGAGATTAGAGTCGCACCATTGCGTTCTCTTTATGTGATGCATTATGTTCGCATTTAGCGAACAAGTCAAGAAAAGAATTGTAAAGATTTGTAAATTTTTTAATCTAACAATTCAGCGACTTCTTCCATATTCGGGGCGTAATAGACATTTTATAATATCTGAATGTCTTTACGCCTTATTTTATGGCATTATTACAGCCCTGTAACTTTCGTAGTTTCGGAAAAATATGTAAAGTTTCGGAAATAAACAATATTGCAGACACATAATAATCTGATTTTATTGATTTAAATTTGGTGTTTTAAAATTTGTACGTTTTGACTTCAAACGTGCTTAATTTTTAGCTTGTGATAAGAACACCAATAATGATGAGTTATTGGTGTTTTTTCTTTTCGGGCAAAGTGCGGTCAAATTTGAAATCGTTTTAGGAGTATTTTCCAATGAAGATAGCCTTAGGCATTGAATATAACGGAAAACAGTATTGTGGCTGGCAGCGACAAGAGAAAGTGCGTAGTGTACAAGAAGAATTAGAAAAAGCGTTATCTTTTGTGGCAAATGAAAAAATTGAAGTATTTTGTGCGGGCAGAACAGACTCTGGTGTGCATGGCTCGGGGCAAGTGGTGCATTTTGAAACCACAGCAGTTCGTCCAGAAAAAGCTTGGGCATTTGGTACCAATGCGAATTTGCCTGATGATATTTCAGTGAGTTGGGCAAAAGTGGTGGATGATGAATTTCACGCTCGTTTCTCGGCAACCGCGCGTCGCTATCGTTATATTTTGTATTGTAATAAATTGCGTTCAGCCATTTTGCCGGAAGGGATTACCCATTGCCATTTAGATTTAGACGAAAAGAAAATGCACCAAGCGGGGCAGTTTTTATTGGGCGAAAATGATTTTTCTTCTTTCCGTGCGGCACAGTGTCAATCAAATACCCCTTGGCGAAATGTGCATCATTTAAATGTGGTGCGAAAAGGGCAGTACATTATTGTGGATATTCAAGCGAATGCCTTTGTGCATCATATGGTACGCAACATTGTGGGAAGCTTGATTGAAGTTGGTGCCAGCAATCAACCTGTTGAGTGGATAAAATGGTTGTTAGAGCAAAAAGATCGCAAATTAGCGGCGCCAACAGCGAAACCCGAAGGCTTATATTTAGTCAATGTCATTTACCCTGAAAAATTTGCGATTCCACAGAAAAATTTAGGACCGTTGTTTTTAGAAGATAATCTCATCTGACTAGCAAATTTCGCTAAATTATGATTAAATACGCAAACTTTTCTAGTTAATAAAAAAGGTAAAAAATGAGCTGGATTGATAGAATTTTTAGCAAAGGAACCTCTTCCTCTGCATCACGTAAAGCTAACGTACCAGAAGGGGTTTGGACAAAATGTACCTCTTGTGAACAAGTTCTTTACGGTGAAGAAGTAAAACGTAATTTGTATGTTTGTCCAAAGTGCGGTCATCATATGCGTATTGATGCTCGTGAGCGCCTTTTAGCCTTGTTAGATGAAGGGTCAAGCCAAGAATTATCGGCTGATTTAGAACCAAAAGATATTCTTAAATTTAAAGATTTAAAAAAATATAAAGATCGTATTTCTGCAGCTCAAAAAGAAACGGGCGAAAAAGATGCGTTAATCACAATGACAGGTACACTTTACAATATGCCGATTGTTGTTGCTGCTTCAAACTTTAGCTTTATGGGCGGCTCAATGGGATCAGTTGTGGGTGCAAAATTTGTGAAAGCAGCAGAAAAAGCAATGGAATTAAATTGTCCGTTTGTTTGTTTCTCTGCAAGTGGTGGTGCTCGTATGCAAGAAGCACTTTTCTCCTTAATGCAAATGGCGAAAACCAGTGCAGTATTAGCAAAAATGCGTGAAAAAGGCGTACCGTTTATTTCTGTATTAACCGACCCAACATTAGGTGGGGTATCTGCAAGTTTTGCGATGTTAGGTGATGTAAACATTGCTGAGCCAAAAGCATTAATCGGTTTTGCGGGCCCACGTGTTATCGAACAAACCGTACGTGAAAAATTACCGGAAGGCTTCCAACGCAGTGAATTCTTACTCGAGAAAGGGGCGATTGATATGATCGTGAAACGTTCAGAAATGCGTTCAACCCTTGGAAACCTTTTAAGCAAACTCACTAATCAACCTTCACCTTTTGTTGAAGTAGAAGTTGTTGAACATGAGTAATACAATGAATTTAAAAGCCACTTCGCCACTCGCTGAGTGGCTTTCTTATTTGGAAAACAGTCACTTTAAAGCCATTGATTTAGGGCTAGAGCGTATTAAGTCAGTAGCAGAAGAATTGGACCTTTTGAATCCCGCACCTTATGTGATCACGGTAGGGGGAACAAATGGTAAAGGCACGACTTGTCGTTTGCTTGAAACCATTTTGTTAAATCATGGTTTGCGTGTTGGCGTGTATTCCTCACCTCATTTATTGCGTTATAACGAACGTGTTCGTATTCAAAATCAAGACTTGCCGGATGAAATGCATACCGCTTCTTTTGATTTCATCGAAAAGCATAAAACGCAGTCCCTCACTTATTTTGAATTTAGCACCTTATCAGCTTTGCATTTATTCAAACAAGCGAAGCTTGATGTCGTGATTTTAGAAGTAGGGCTTGGTGGACGTTTAGATGCAACCAATATTGTCGATAATGATCTGGCGGTTATCACCAGTATTGATATTGATCATACAGATTTTCTAGGTTCAACTCGCGAAGAAATTGGCTTTGAAAAAGCGGGGATTTTCCGTGCGAATAAACCGGTTGTAATTGGCGAACCCAATGTTCCGCAGCCTATGTTAGAACAAGCGGAGAAATTACATTGCCACGTTTCACGCCGAGATGTCACTTGGTCGTTTAAAGCCAATGAGCAAACTTGGATGTGGCAGAGCAATAAAGTGCGGTTAGAAAATCTGCCGTTTTGCCAAATTCCATTAGCTAATGCGGCAACAGCTTTGGCTGCTGTTGAACAGATGCCTTTTGATATTTCTGTCGAGACCATTAAACGTTCATTAATTGAAGTGGAATTAGTTGGTCGTTTCCAACAATTGAAAGGTAATCAGCTAGAAAAACTGGCAGAACGCTTGAATGTCCCTTATTCACAGTTACCAAAAGTGATCATCGATGTGGGGCATAATCCTCATGCGGCAAAATATTTAGCCGAAAAATTGACCGCACTTAAAACACAGATTTCAGGTCGTATCATTGCAGTTTGCGGTATGCTGAAAGATAAAGATGCGGAGTCGGTGTTTAACCAACTGACATCTGTTATTGACCAATGGTATTGTGTAACATTAGGTGGTTACCGTGGTCAATCCGGTGACGACTTAAATGCAAAATTAACAACAGTTTGCCCATCAGCAAAAAGTGTTTCTGAAGATTCTGTAGCTGAAGGTGTGCAAAGTGCGGTTAAAAATGCCGATAAAAATGACATTGTGCTGGTATTTGGATCCTTCCACACGGTAGGGGAATTTTTAGAATATTTAGCTTAATGGATATGAAAAATAATAAAGGCTGGTTTTGACCAGCCTTTTGTTTTTTTTAAAGTATTTTGTGAAAGTAATCATTTAATTCTGAGTATTGGAATGTAAATCCGCAATCTAACAAATGTTTTGGATAGGCATTCTGACTGTCTAATAGAATGCAAGCGCGTTCACCGAGAAGAGAAGTGAGTAAAAATTGAGGCACTTGAGCAAAACAAGGTCGATGTAACGCTTGACCTAATAATTGGTTAAAGGTCTTATTTTTAACCGGATGTGGAGCAGTAAAATTAAATTCACCTCCACAATTATTATGATCAAGTAAAAAGAGAAGGCCTTCTACCATGTCCTCTAACGCAATCCAACTCCAATATTGCTCGCCATTCCCTAATTTGCCGCCTAATCCGAAGCGATAGAGCGGAAGGATTTTTGCAAAAGCCCCTTCTTTTGGAGAAAGCACTAATCCCGTTCTGACTAAACAGACTCTCGTGTTGGCTTGTTTTGCTGTATTTTCCCAATCAATACAAAGTTGTGCGGTAAATTGACTACTTGGATTTGTCTCTTCAGTGATCTTGTCTTCGCCACAGTTTCCATAAATTCCCGTTGCAGAACCAGAAATCAATACAGGCGGATGTTCACTTTGGTTAATGAGTTGAACAATCTGTTGGGTTAAATCAATACGACTGTGACGCAGTTTCTCTTTTTGTTGAATAGTCCATCTTTTATCGAAGATGGGTTCTCCGGCAAGATTTATGACCGCATCAAAGGCATTTAAGTCTTTGAGTGTTGAAAGTGCGGTCAAAAATTGCGGTGTTTTTTCAGGAAAAACAGCTTGGGCTTTTTCAATAGAGCGAGTTAACACAGTAACGCTATCGCCACGTGAAAGTAGTGATTCAACTAAGGGTTTCCCAACAAATCCGGTTCCACCGGTCACTAAGATATTCATTATAGATTGCTTTCAAAGAGCGTTTGAATTTGTCCTAAAAGCGATTTAATTGTTGTGTCTTTTGTTGGTGTCACAAAAATGGTGTCATCTCCTGCAATCGTGCCTAAAATGCCTTCAGGTTTACCTATGGAATCCAATAAGCGGGCAATCAACTGCGCAGCACCTGGAGAGGTTTTAATGACGATAACGAAATCATTGTGATCAATATCCAAAACCAGATTTTTTAATGGACTGCTGGTGGCTGGTACACTTAATTCGCTTGGTAAGCAATACACCATTTCCATTTTCGTATTTCTCGCACGAACCGCTCCAAATTTGCTTAACATACGTGAAACTTTAGACTGGTTAATGCTTTGAAATCCTTGGTTTTTTAAGGCGTCAACAATTTCACTCTGAGAAGCAAATCGTTCTTGATGGAGCAGTTCTTTAAATGCTTTTGTTAATTGATCTGACATAGTTATTCTCATATAGGGGAATTTGCATAAGAATTGCATAAAAATTCATTTTAAGCAATTAAAATAAATTTACAGTTTGAAAAGTTTGAGCTAGATCTCATTATTGAATTTCTCTGTTTGTAATTTAATGGCTAAGACTTTAAAATTCTACCTAGTTAGGATTAATTAATACATGAGGAGTATTTTATGAAAGTTGCAGTATTAGGCGCAGCAGGCGGTATTGGTCAAGCATTAGCCTTATTACTTAAATTACAATTACCCGCTGAAAGTGAATTAGCACTTTATGATATTGCACCAGTGACACCAGGTGTGGCTAAAGATGTGAGTCATATTCCAACAGCGGTTAAAGTGGAAGGTTTTGCGGGAGAAGATCCAACACCTGCACTTAAAGGTGCTGATGTCGTTTTAATTTCTGCAGGGGTAGCACGTAAACCGGGTATGGATCGTTCAGATCTTTTCAATATTAATGCGGGTATCGTGCGTAACTTAATTGAACATGTTGCAAAAACATGTCCAAAAGCTTGTGTAGGCATTATTACCAACCCTGTGAACACGACTGTTGCGATTGCTGCAGAAGTATTGAAAAAAGCGGGTGTTTATGACAAACGTAAATTATTCGGTGTCACCACTTTAGACGTGTTACGTTCTGAAACATTCGTATCAGAATTAAAAGGCTTAAATGTTTCTCGTACAAGTGTACCCGTTATTGGTGGACACTCAGGTGTAACCATTCTTCCATTACTTTCACAAGTTCAATATGCTGAATGGAAAGAAGAGGAAATTGCACCATTAACAAAACGTATCCAAAATGCAGGTACTGAAGTGGTTGAAGCAAAAGCGGGTGGCGGTTCTGCGACACTTTCTATGGCTCAAGCGGCAGCACGTTTTGCGCGTTCATTAGTGAAAGGCTTAAGTGGCGAAACTGTGGTTGAATGTACTTATGTAGAAGGTGACGGTAAATATGCACGTTTCTTCGCTCAACCAGTTCGTTTAGGTAAAGAAGGTGTAGAAGAAATTTTACCAATCGGTACCTTAAGCAAATTTGAACAAGAAGCTTTAGAAGCAATGTTACCAACATTGCGTGCAGATATTGAATTAGGCGAAAAATTTATTAACGGTTAATTTAATTCTATTTCTAGAGAAGAGGAGCTGTATGCTCCTCTTTTTTTATACGAAAATGATTAAACATAAAAAAGTGAAGAAAAAGCGTGATTTAGCTCACAAATTTGAACATTGCTATTTGCAATATAAAGGACTTTGCCGTATTCTTAAATCACTAAAAACAAGTGCTATTTTTAAATAGCCGACATCTATTTTGCTTTCCGAGTAGTGCCCCAGTGGGGCACTTTTTTTGCCTTATTTTTAGTCTAAGCATAAAAAAGTGCGGTCAAAAAACACTGGATTTTCTGACCGCACTTTATAAAACGAATACTAAGCGAAAGAATTATTCAAACATTGCTGAAATAGATTCTTCATTGCTGATACGACGAATTGCTTCAGCAAGCATAGTTGAAAGAGTCAGCACTCGTACTTTACCAAGTGCTTTCATTTCAGGTGAAAGTGGAACGGTATCCGTTACCACGATTTCATCAATGGCATCGCTCGCTAAATGTTGTGCAGCTGCGCCAGAGAATACGGCGTGAGTTGCGTAAGCAAATACGCGTTTTGCACCGCGTTCTTTTAATGCTTCAGCCGCTTTACATAATGTACCACCTGTATCAATCATGTCATCCACAAGGATACAATCACGATCTGCAACATCCCCGATAATATGCATAACTTGTGATACGTTTGCACGTGGACGACGTTTATCGATAATCGCCATCTCTGTATCATTTAATAATTTCGCTACTGCACGAGCACGTACTACACCGCCGATATCTGGAGAAACAACGATAGGGTTTACAAGGTCGGTTTTTTTCAAGATATCATCAAGTAAAACAGGTGAACCGAATACGTTATCAACTGGCACATCAAAGAAACCTTGGATTTGCTCTGCGTGTAAGTCACAAGTTAATACGCGGTCAATTCCGACAGTGGAAAGTAAATCTGCTACCACTTTTGCAGTGATTGGCACACGAGCAGAACGCACACGACGATCTTGACGAGCATACCCAAAATAAGGAACAACGGCAGTAATACGGCCGGCAGATGCACGACGTAAAGCATCAACCATTACAATCAATTCCATCAGGTTGTCATTCGTTGGTGCACAAGTGGATTGAATAATAAACACGTCTGCACCACGCACATTTTCATTAATTTGCACTTGGATTTCACCATCGCTAAAGCGTCCAACAGTGGCATCGCCTAATGAAATGTAAAGACGTTCAGAAATCTTTTTCGCTAGCTCAGGCGTAGCATTTCCAGCAAAGAGTTTAATGTCTGGCATTTTATATAACCTCAGGTTGAGTGTAGATAGATTGGTTGGTCGAGAGTTGTTTCAACATCGCATGTAATGGTGAAACGTTTAATCCTTTAGCAACAAAGCCGAAAAATTCCTTCGGTTTTTGTTGGAAAACAGCTTGTGCTGATTTTTCATCATCAAATTCAGCAAAAACACAAGCCCCGGTTCCGGTTAATCTGGCTGGTGCATATTGTAGCAACCATAGTAGGGCTTTTTCAACTTCAGGATATTGAGTTCGCACGACTTTTTCGCAATCGTTTGCAAACGGTTGATTCAAAAGTTCGGCAAGGGATCTTTTTTCTGTATTGCGAGGCAAATTGGGATCGCTAAAGACCACCGCAGTAGAAATCGCAGTCTCAGGTTTTAGTACCACATAATATTTTTCTTGTGGTTCACAGTATTGGATTTTTTCACCTACGCCTTCTGCAAAAGCAGCTTGGCCATGAACGAAGATAGGCACATCAGCCCCGAGTTTTAATCCAAGCTCAGCAAGTTCATCAATAGATAAATGGGTTTGCCATAAATAGTTTAAAGCAAGGAGAGTAGTCGCCGCATTGGATGAACCACCCCCAATACCACCGCCCATTGGCAGAATTTTATCTAAATGAATGGTGGCACCGAGCGTACAGCCTGTTTTTTCTTGTAGTAGTGTCGCTGCGCGATAGATTAAATTTTGTTCTAGAGGTAAGCCAGGAATTTCTGGTGTGATGTGGATTTGTTTATCTTGGCGAATATTAATGGTGAGCCAATCACCGAAATCAAGAAATTGGAAAAGCGTTTGTAATTCGTGGTAGCCGTTTGGCAGTTTACCGTTTATATAGAGAAATAAATTGAGTTTTGCGGGGCTTGGAAAGCGGTTAGGCTTTCCAAGAGAAGTTGAAAGTGTGGTTGAAAAATGATGTGTTTTCATTAGAACGCCCATTCATCCACACGAATTTTTAGGGTTTGCGATGTACTTTTGTTCTTTAGCAGAATATTTTCAGGCATCGAATTATCTGCATGATAACTTAAGTAATCGGCTGTCCACATCGAGCCATCAAGTGGGTAGCTAAATTCGGATAAAAGATGATTCGTTCCAACTTGGTAATCTGCGTTATCCGCTGGCTGACCTTTTAACCAATAAGATAAATGCTCTAATGGCACATCCATTCCGATGATTTCGCGTAACAATAATTTGGCATTTTTATCAGATTGTTGGTTGCCTTTATTATCTGAAATCGTCATACCGTTTGGATGCATTTCCATAGTTAGTGTTGTTTTGCTAATCAGAGAATAAAGTTTTAACTTATAGGCTTTCGGGTTTTGATATTGCCACTCAAAGCGACTCGAAAAACGCTCTTGTGGACTGATGTAACCAATTTGTCCTTTGGTGCTATAAGATTGAATTTGTTTGATTTTTTTGAGGTGCTGTTGCCACGTAATATCGTTTTTATCGATATGCTGAACATCTGTTGGGCGCTCTGCATCAAGAGTACAAGCGGATAAGATCACACTTGCAAATACAGGTGCTAGAAGAGATTTTAATAATTTCATAACAAAATATTTACTAAAAAATTGCACATATTGTAAGGGTTAGTTTACTTTTAGTAAAGATGGATTAAGCATTTAAGCGTGTTTTCTCCGCTTTCACCGCGGTAATTCTTCGACGCGTTAATTCATCTCGAATACCTTGTTTTTCAAAACCATCTGCAATGACTTGCTGTACATCAACAGCAAGGGCAGCTTGATAAAGCGCTTTGAGATAATCAATTTGCGGATATTCTTTATTTTCAAAACCCGTTCGCCCGCGAGTATCAGATAAACATACTAATAGAAATTCTTCGAAGCGCTGAGGTTTACGCCAAACATCAAACGTATTAAAGAGTTTCACCACTGTTTCAGGGCGAAGTTCTAAGGCTTTATGCACATGCGTATGATATTCACAAGTTAATTCGGCTAATTCTTGAATATAATTAGGCACTCTAAGGCGTTTGCATAATGAGCGAGTTGGTTTAATCCCAGCTTTTTCATGACCATGATGACTTGGCCACATTTCTTTTGGTGTAAGGGCTTTACCTAGATCGTGACAAATTGCTGCAAAACGGACCGCACTTTTATTTAAATTGGTATTTTCTGTGAGTTTAACCGCTTGCTGCAATACGAGCATGGTATGAATAAAGCTGTCAATTTCAGGGTGGTATTTGGCTGGATTCGGTACACCATCTAAGGCGGCAATTTCAGGGAAGAGCACTTTGAGCGCACCAATTTGATGCAGCGTTTCAAAATAAATTTCAGGATGCGGCTCATTTAATGCTTTTTCTGTTTCCATCCAAACACGTTCAGCAGTTAAGTGCATAAGTTCGCCTTGTTCTGTGAGTTCAGCCATTAATTTAAGGGTTTCTTTGGCAATTGAGAAACCTAAATGATGAAAGCGAGCAGAGAAGCGTGCGACACGCAATACACGCAGTGGATCTTCATCAAAAGCGGGCGAAATATGACGTAAAATACGTTGGTGAATATCTTCTACGCCATGATAAGGATCGTGCAGCTTGCCATCTTTGTCTTGGGCAATGGCATTAATGGTGAGATCTCGACGAATTAAATCTTGTTCAAGCGTAATCTCATCTGAAAAATCACAAATAAATCCAGTGTAGCCTTTGCCTGATTTTCGTTCTGTACGGGCAAGTGCATATTCTTCATGGTTTTCAGGATTGAGAAAAACGGGGAAGTCTTTGCCAACTTGTTGGTAACCTTGAGCTAACAACATTTCTGGTGTAGCGCCTACGACAACCCAGTCACGATCTTTAATCGGCAAACCTAAAAGTTGATCACGTACTGCACCGCCGACAAGATAAATTTCCATTTTGCTCTCCCGTCAAAATATAAAGAAAAGGTAGGCAAATGCCTACCTCAATGATGAATCATTACCAGCTATCACGGCGTTTACGTCTAGGTAAAATGTGAGGTAATACAAGACCGATTAACAAACCTACGCCTAGTACCGAGCCGCCATAAATAAACCATTGAATCGCAATTTCACGTTTATTGGCATCAAGCATCGCTTCTAAATCACGATTTTTGTTTTTCGTCATTTCTAATTCACGTTTAAGTTGTGAATTTTGTTCAAGCAATTCACTGCTTTGTTGTTCCGCTTGTTTACTACGGCGTTGAATTTCGTTTGTACGTTGTTGCCAATCTGAATCGACGCGATTCAGTTTTAACGTTAATTCTTGTACCTGTGCTTTTAATTTTGGATTTTCTTCACGGCTACTTGGTGTAGTACTTAGTTCAGAGGTTAAAATCCAAGCTTCGCGATTTTTATTATCACGAATCAGGGTGTATTTTCCTTCTTGTCCTAAGACTGTTACCGCTTCGCCAGATTGGATTGCACCCGCGATCTTAAATTGATCACCTGCACCACGACGTAAATATGTGTTCAGATTTTCTGTCACATATTGCGTTTCAGCTTGTACTGTTCCAATGGTTGCTCCCAATAGAACACAAGAAAATAAAAGTTTGCTCACTTTTGACATAATACTTCCTAGATTCATGAAGAAAGTGCGGTCGGAAAATGAAACAAACCGCACTTATAATAATTATACTAGTGGAAAATCGCGCGAAGGATGTAGAAAATCACAATCGCAAAGAATGCACCAGCAGGCAACGTTACAACCCATGAACTAATGATGTTACGGATAACTGTCAAGTTAAGCGCCGCAATACCTCGTGCGAAACCGATACCTAAGATTGCGCCCACTAAAGTTTGTGTTGTGGAGATTGGTAAACCTGTACCTGATGCGACAACAACAGTCATCGCAGTTGCAAATTGTGCGGCAAAACCACGACTAGGGGTTAAATCGGTAATACCCGATCCTACGGTTGCCATTACTTTTTGTCCCATTGCGATAAGACCAACGGCGATACCTAATGCACCTAAAGGTAAAATCCACCAGGCTAAATCACCACCACTCAGGATTTTCCCGCCATTTTGCACGATTGATACCACAGAAGAAAGCGGACCAATTGCGTTAGCTACGTCATTAGACCCATGTGCGAATGCCATTGCACAAGCGGTTAGAAGCATTAAGATACTAAAAATCTTTTCAACCGATCCGAATGATCCTTTTCTTGCTTTTGCAGTAAATGTTTTGCTGCGGAAGTAGAAATGGCAGAAAATCATACCAACAACACTGATAAGCAATGAAATAACGAGCGTTTCATTGTTAGAAAGATTTAAACCAACGTGTTTTAACCCTTTCGCCATGGTCACGATACAAAGTACGAATACGGTAATCGCCATGTAGTAAGGCCCATATTTTTGTGCGTTTTTAAGTGGTTCTTCGGTATCGAAAATGAGTTTCTGGATACTGGCAAAGATGGTATAAGCTAAAAGTCCTGCGATCACGGGGGTGATAAACCAACTTCCAACGATCCCACCGATAGTAGACCAGTCAACAGAACTTGGGCCAATAGTAATACAAGCAAAACCAATTAAAGCTCCGATGATGGTGTGAGTACCAGAAACAGGCCAACCCATTTTTGTGGCGATAAATAACCAAGCACCTGATGCAAAGAGAGTAGAAAGCATTCCTAATGCCAATACATCTGGCATCTCGACAAATTGAGAGGGATCGATCACACCACTTTTGATGGTTTCTGTTACTTCACCGCCGGCTAAATAAGCCCCGGCAGATTCAAAAATGAGGGCAATAATAATGGCTTGTTTAGCTGTAATGGTACCCGAACCAACTGAGGTACCCATTGAGTTTGATACGTCGTTGGCACCAATACCAAATGCCATAAAAAAACCGAATACCGCGGTAATTAAGACTAACCACGAACCGTATGCATTAATAATTTCCATAGTGATTTCCTATGTTGTAGTTAATGTCGTCAGAATTAGGAACGGGCTAGCATTAATTCAATGCGAGATCCAACACGTTGAGCTTGATCGGCTAATACGCCTACCCATTCGATGATTTTATATAAGAACATCACATCAATAGGGTTATAACGACTTTCAATCGTGTAGAGCATTTTACGCAATTTAATTTGCATTTGATCCGTATCATCTTCAATGCTGTCTAGCTCTTGAATCATATGGTTCACTAACTTTAATTCACGGCCTTTAAAACCGGTTTCAAGTAGTTTATCCATTTCTTCAATCACTAAATGAGCTTGATGAATAGAATCTAAACTACGTTGAACATAATGCAAAAATTCTTCCTGCATTTCTTCAGGAATACCAAACTGGCGACCAATCATACGACCCGCAATATCTTTAGCATAGTTAGCTAATTTGTCTTGTTGGGTGACTAACTCAAGTAAATCGGTACGATCAATAGGTAAAAATAAACCGCGAGGCAATTTCAAACGGATTTCGCGTTTTAAACTATCTGCTTCACGTTCACATTGAGAAATATCTAGACGTGTTTTTTCTGCATCATCCCATTGTTTTACAAAGGTATGTTGGAAGAATGGAATTAATAAATCACAACATTCAGTCACTTTGTCAGAATGTTTCTGCAGTGGTTTTAAAGGAGAATGGGCAAATAATCCGAGAATATTATTCATTGCCATAGGTGTTTTACTCCATAACAAGGGTTAAAATTTCGGTTGCATATTACCTGATTTTATAAGGAAATACACGAAAAAGATCTTGATTTGTATAAAAATATCTGTATATTTAAACAGTTAAAAATAATAAGGAAAAATAAAATGAGTAATGAAGTTGAATTAAAGCTTGCAGTTACCTCTGATGCTTTCGATACCCTAAAAACACATCTCAATCAATTCAATATCTTAGAACAAAATACAGTCTTTCTGGGAAATGCCTATTTCGATTATCCCGACCATTTTTTGGCTAAACAAAAAATGGGATTGCGTATCCGTCGAGAAAATAATGATTTCACACTTACCTTAAAAACTGACGGAAAAGTGGTTGGCGGATTGCATAGTCGTCCAGAATATAATTTATCTATACCTGATGATTCAGTACCCACAACGGAACAATTAACCTCATTGTATCCATTTGAAAACTTACCTTCCGCTACATTACAACCGATTTTCTCAACAGATTTTAACCGCACTTTTTGGTTGATTGCGTTTGGCGCATCAAAAATTGAAGTGGCCTTCGATCAAGGGCAAATTTTATCAGGGGAAAAAACACAGCCTATTTGTGAAATTGAATTCGAATTAAAAGAAGGGTTCGTTTCAGATCTTTTCCATTTTGTCTCACTTTTACCTTTTGAACAGGATATTTATTTTAGTTCAGCAAGCAAAGCAAAACGCGGCTATCAATTAGACAGCAAACCACTTCTGATTGATTGGTTAAATAAATGGCGTGATTTCTTAAAAGAGGAACGAGAGGGAAGTGCGGTTGATTCTCGTGAACAATTAAGTGCAGTCATGAAAATGGAGCAGCAATTAATTGAAGAAACGCTTTCATTCCCAACGGATGTGTTTGCTTTCGATTTTATGAAAACCGTTGAACGTGTCGGCGCATTTTTCAATCTTTATCATTATTATGATGACAACAAAGCTTTGTTTGAAAAACTGGACGAAAATCGATCAGCTGAGTTATTAGCAAGTAATCAATTTTTCCTTAATGAAATAAAAGGATTAATTACCTTTCATAGTGAAACAAAAGATAATGTTCAAACTATTGATAAGTTAAAAGCGTTGTTAAAGAGCCGTGCGTATTTTGAAAGAATGCTTGGCTTAATGATGTTGATGGCGTAAAACGGGTTCTCTAAGGGATAATAAAAATGGCAAAAGCTCCTAAAACCGCTTATGTATGTAATGATTGTGGTGCTGAATTTTCGCGCTGGCAAGGGCAATGTTCAGCCTGTAAAGCCTGGAATACCATTAGTGAAGTGCGGTTAATTTCAGCCTCAAATTCCACAAAAAATGATCGTTTTAGTGGTTATGCAGGAGAAACTCGCGCAAAAATCCAAACGCTTTCTGAAATTAGCTTACAAGAAACACCGCGTTTCACCAGTGGATTTAAAGAATTAGATCGCGTGTTAGGTGGCGGGATCGTGCCAGGGAGTGCGATTTTAATTGGTGGGCATCCTGGTGCGGGGAAAAGTACCTTATTACTTCAAGTGATGTGTGGATTAGCAAAAAATATGACCGCACTTTATGTAACAGGGGAAGAGTCGCTTCAACAAGTGGCTATGCGAGCTAATCGCTTAAATCTGCCGACAGATAAATTAAATATGTTATCTGAAACCTCAGTTGAGCAAATTTGTAATCTGGCGGATCAGTTGAAACCTCAAATTATTGTGGTGGATTCGATCCAGGTTATGCACCTTTCAGATATTCAATCCTCTCCAGGAAGTGTGGCTCAAGTGCGTGAATGTGCCTCTTTCCTGACTCGTTATGCGAAAACCCGACAAGTTGCCATCATTATGGTTGGGCATGTCACCAAAGACGGCACCCTTGCGGGTCCGAAAGTATTGGAGCATGCTATTGACTGTTCATTATTGCTAGAAGGGGAGGCAGATTCCCGTTTCCGTACATTGCGTAGCCATAAAAACCGTTTTGGCGCAGTGAATGAGCTAGGGGTATTTGGTATGACAGAGCAAGGCTTGCGTGAGGTGAAAAATCCATCGGCAATTTTCTTAAGCCGTGGTGATGAACAAACGCCTGGTAGCTCGGTAATGGTTCTTTGGGAAGGAACGCGTCCGCTTTTAGTTGAAATTCAAGCGTTGGTGGATCATTCCATGCTTGCAAATCCGCGCCGTGTGGCAGTGGGGTTAGAGCAAAATCGTTTAGCTTTATTGCTTGCAGTATTACATCGTCATGGTGGACTACAAATGTCGGATCAAGATGTTTTTGTGAATGTCGTTGGCGGTGTAAAAGTCGGGGAAACTGGAGCAGATCTTGCGTTATTGCTCGCATTAATTTCGAGTTTCCGTAATCGACCGTTACCACAAGATTTAGTTGTCTTTGGTGAAGTAGGGTTAGCGGGTGAAATTCGCCCGGTGACCAGTGGTCAAGAACGTATTAGTGAAGCGGCAAAACATGGCTTTAAACGTGCGATTGTGCCTTTCTCCAATAAACCCAAAAGTGCGGTCGAAAATATGGAAGTTTTTACGGTGAAAAAACTCTCTGATGCACTTGCCATTTTGGATAATTTCTAAAAAAACGTTGTCCTATTGTTGTCTGATTACTGAAAGTTTTTGATAAATTAGATAGAATATGCGCCGTACATAAGGAAAGGTTATGGAAAAGAAATTAAATAAAGCGTTGGATAGCATTGATATCAAAATCTTAAATGAATTACAACGCAACGGTAAAATCTCTAATATCGATTTATCAAAGAAAGTGGGGTTATCGCCAACGCCTTGTTTAGAAAGGGTAAAACGCCTAGAGAAACAAGGTGTGATTATGGGCTATCGTGCACTACTAAATCCTGAATTACTGGATGCCCCTTTATTGGTGATCGTTGAAATCACGCTTGTGCGTGGTAAACCGGATGTTTTCGAAGAGTTTAATGCTGCGATTCAAGCGCTTGATGAAATTCTCGAATGTCATTTGGTATCAGGTGATTTCGATTATTTACTCAAAACACGTGTAGCAGATATGGCGGCATATCGAAAATTATTAGGTACCACATTATTGCGCTTACCCGGTGTGAATGACACCCGAACTTATGTCGTCATGGAAGAAGTAAAACAAACTAATTATCTCGTACTAAAATAAAAATGATTAAACGAATTACAAAACGATTTACACCGAAACAATATTTAGCAGAATTATTACTCGGATTGACCGCACTTTTAGGTTTATATTTAATCGTGGCATGGTCAAGCTATACGCCATTAGATAACTCTTGGTCGACGGCAAGTTTTCAAACTGAAACCATTAATAAAGCCGGCGCTTTTGGTGCTTGGTTAATTGATGCGTTTTTTGTTTTTCTCGGCTATGTAGGTCATCTCATTCCGTTTGTCATTTTCATCGTACCAATTTATTTACTGAAAACCAAAGCGGTTCATTCTCTCTCGGCAACTCGCATTGCATTACGTTCCTTTGGCTTTATTGCTCTCATCGTTGGTTTAACCATGATGGCCACATTGTTGCTTTCAAATACGAACTACTATTTAGCTGGCGGTGTGTTTGGTGGCAGCTTAGTAGTGAACTTATATCCTACGCTTGGCAAGTTTGGCTGTATTTTAGTCGGCTTTATCTGTGCGGTAGTGGGCTTTATTTTCTGTTCTGGTGCATCATTAATTCGTTTAATTGTGAAATTCTACCATTGGCTAACCATGAAAAATCACCCTGCAGAAGAGGAGCATGCAGAGCATACTTCTGTAGATGATCTTGAACAAATTGTGATTGAGGCACCTCAACAACTCGCTTTTTCTGATTCTCAATTGGAAACAGAATCAGCAGAAGATAAAAAAGAGGATGAGTCTGAAAATACCTTTGTTAAGCCTGAGCAGCTAATTAATATCAGTGGTTTATCCTCACCGAGTGCTTCAGAGCATGCAGATGTTGAAAAATTAGAGGATAAGTTTAAAGGCTTCACGGTTGAATCTGACAATTTACCGAATGTGTCTATTTCTGCGGTTTCTTCTGTTGAATTACCGACAAAAGAAGATTTTTCAGCAACATGGAAAAATCCGCAAGTGAATCATCAAAGTGTGGATGAATCAGATGACATTTTTGAAGAAAATGTGATGCCAAAAGTGTCGCTTAAAACACCTGAAAATACGACCGCACTTTATCCAACTTATGATGAACCTTTAGAATCAGAAAATGATGGTTTAGAAGATGAATTAGCGCGTCAGTTTGCCGCACAAGAGCAAGCGCGTTTACAAGAAATGGAAGTACGTGCAAAAGCTGCAAATGCTGAAGATGCACTAAAAGTGATCTTAAATGAACCGGCAGTTTCAGCACCTAAAGCGCGTGAAATTCATATTGAGAATGCAACTGAAACAACATATAAGCCGTATTCTGATACGCTTGTTCACCCAGCATTCCAACAACCAACGAATAAACGTGAAAAACCAACGACACCATTACCAAGTTTAGATTTACTTGAGCATCGTCCTACACAGGCTCAAGATATTACGCGTGAAGAAATTTTAGACACATCCGCACGTATAGAACAACAATTAAAGAATTTTAATGTCAAAGCAACGGTACAAGATGTGTTAGTTGGCCCAGTGGTGACTCGCTATGAACTTGAATTACAGCCGGGTGTAAAAGCATCAAAAGTAACCAGTATTGATACCGATTTAGCTCGTGCGTTGATGTTCCGCGCGATTCGTGTAGCAGAAGTGATTCCAGGCAAACCTTATATTGGTATTGAAACACCGAATGCTCACCGCCAAATGGTGCCATTGCGTGATGTGCTCGATAGTAATGAATTCCGTTCCTCAACATCATTGCTTTCAATGGCTTTAGGTAAAGATATCAGCGGAAAACCCGTTGTGGTTGATTTGGCTAAAATGCCTCACTTGCTTGTGGCAGGTTCGACAGGCTCAGGTAAGTCTGTTGGGGTGAATACCATGATTTTAAGCTTGCTTTTCCGTGTAACACCGGATCAAGTGAAATTTATTATGATAGACCCGAAAGTGGTTGAGCTTTCTATTTATAACGATATCCCACACTTACTTACTCCAGTAGTGACGGATATGAAGAAAGCGGCAAATGCACTGCGTTGGTGCGTAGAAGAAATGGAACGCCGCTATCAATTATTATCCGCCTTACGTGTGCGTAACATTGAAGGCTATAACGAAAAAATTGAAGAATATGAAAAACTCAATATGCCAATTCCAAACCCAATTTGGAAGCCTGGCGATACAATGGATAAGATGCCGCCTCCATTAGAAAAATTGAGTTATATTGTCGTGATCGTCGACGAGTTTGCGGACTTAATGATGGTTGCGGGTAAACAAATTGAAGAGTTGATCGCGCGCTTAGCACAAAAAGCTCGTGCAATTGGTATTCACTTGATTTTAGCCACACAACGGCCATCAGTAGATGTGATTACAGGTTTGATTAAGGCTAACATTCCAAGCCGTATCGCCTTTACTGTAGCAAGTAAAATTGACTCTAGAACGATTCTGGATCAGGGCGGTGCTGAAGCTTTATTGGGCCGTGGTGACATGTTATATTCAGGTCAAGGTTCTTCTGATCTCGTTCGGGTACATGGCGCCTTCATGAGTGATGACGAAGTGGCACGTGTGGCTGATGATTGGCGTGCACGTGGTAAACCAAATTATATTGATGGCATTTTAGATGGCGCGGATGATGAAGACTCAGGTGAAAAATCAACTGCAAGTAGTGGCGATCTTGATGCATTATTTGATGACGTCGTTGAGTTTGTCTTAAGCACAGGCAATACATCGACTTCTTATGTTCAACGTAAATTTAGTGTTGGGTTTAACCGAGCAGCTCGGATTATGGATCAGCTTGAAGAACAAGGTATTTTAGGCCCAATGAAAAATGGAAAACGAGAAATTTTAGCTCGACGTTCCGAATATTAATTCTCTTAAGTTTCACTTTACAAAAAGGAAAGTAGAATGAAAAAAACATTATTAAAAATGACCGCACTTACTGCACTGTTGAGTGCGAGTAGTTTTGCTTTTGCGGATGCGGCAGATGAGCTGCAAAATCGCTTAAATCAAGTGACAGTATTGAGTGCTGATTTTGCTCAAACTGTGACCTCTGTTGGCGGTAAAAACGTCCAACAAGGAAGTGGAAAACTTCAAATTAAACGCCCAAATCTCTTCCGTATGGATACCAAATCACCGCAAGAAACACAAATTATTGCAGATGGTAAAACCCTTTGGTATTACGATCCATTCGTGCAACAAGTTACCGCTCAATGGGTAAAGGATGCTGTCAATAATACACCTTTCGTACTTTTAACCAGTAACGATAAAAGCCACTGGAATCAATATTCAGTGACACAGAATGCGGATACCTTTGTGTTAAAACCAAAGGCAAAAAATAGCAATATTAAACAATTTGATATTCGTGTCGATGCAAATGGTGTGTTAAAAAATTTCAGCACTACAGAAAAAGATGGTCAAACCAATCTTTATGTCTTGCGCAACATTACAAACCAAACCTTAGCTGATAGCTTATTCCAATTTAGCGTACCGAAAGGTGTAGAATTGGATGATCAACGTAAAGGTAAAAAATAATCCATAAGGTGTGAATGATAATCTTCACACCTTTTGCTTATTAAGGAAAGAATATGTCTAATCTTAATTTTGATTTTGCTGAAAATGACTTTCGACCTTTAGCTGCCCGTATGCGTCCAACTAATTTGGAGCAATATTATGGGCAGACGCATTTAATTGGGGAAGGAAAGCCGCTTCGTAAAGCAATTCAAGCTGGGCATGTTCATTCTATGATTCTGTGGGGACCGCCGGGTACAGGTAAAACAACACTGGCGGAAATTATTGCTCATCGTATCAATGCAGAAGTTGAACGAATTTCAGCGGTAACAAGCGGCGTGAAAGAAATTCGAGAATCAATTGAGCGAGCTAAACAAAATCGACTTGCAGATCGCCAAACGATTTTATTTGTGGACGAAGTGCATCGTTTTAACAAAAGCCAACAAGATGCGTTTTTGCCACATATTGAAGATGGTACGATTATTTTTATTGGTGCGACAACAGAAAATCCTTCCTTTGAATTAAATAATGCCTTACTTTCTCGTGCGAGAGTTTATCTCCTTAAGTCATTGACAGTTGCTGAAATCGAACAAGTTCTACAACAGGCGATTTCTGATCCTGAACGAGGATTAGGTAAAGAGCGGTTAGTTTTAGAAGAGAATTTACTACAAGTATTAGCCGAATATGTGAATGGTGATGCTCGCCTGGCTTTAAACTGCCTTGAATTGATGGTGGATATGGCTCCTGAAACAGAAAACGGTAAAAAATTAGACCGCACTTTGTTGAAAGAAGTATTAGGTGAACGACAAGCGCGTTTTGATAAGCAAGGTGATCGCTTCTATGATTTGATTTCTGCTTTACATAAATCCATTCGTGGCTCAGCAGCCGATGCTGCACTTTATTGGTATGCACGAATTATTACCGCAGGTGGCGATCCTCTTTATGTTGCAAGACGTTTATTAGCAATTGCTTCGGAAGATGTGGGCAATGCTGATCCAAGAGCAATGCAAGTAGCTCTCGCAGCTTGGGATTGTTTTACGAGAGTGGGCGCCTATGAAGGAGAACGGGCCATTGCGCAAGCCATTATTTATTTAGCGGTAGCACCGAAGAGTAATGCGGTTTACAACGCATTTAATGCAGCCAAACAGCATGCAAAAGATTTTCCTGATTTTGATGTACCGCCTCATTTACGTAATGCGCCAACGGCTTTAATGAAAGAATTAGGCTATGGTGCTGAATATCGTTATGCACATGATGAGCCAAATGCTTATGCCGCAGGAGAAAATTACTTTCCACCGGAACTGAAAGATACCCAGTATTATTTCCCAACTAATCGAGGGATGGAAATTCAAATTAAAGAAAAACTTGAACGTTTACAAGAGCAAGATAAAAACGCATCAAAAAAACGCTATAAATAGTTTCTTCGAAAATGGTAAATATAAAAAAGTGCGGTCAAATTTGACCGCACTTTTTGTTATCACTTAAAAGCACATTATTTTGCTGCTTTTAACTCTTGGTAATACTGTTCATAGTATTGGATTGCATCACCTACATCATCTTGCCAGTAGCTTTTTTGAAGAATTTCTGCTGGTGGATAAATAGATGGATCTTCTGTAATTTCTTTTGGAAGGACTTTTTTCGCTTCAAGGTTAGCTGTTGGGTAACCGATCGCTAAAGTCAATTTCTCCGCTGCTTTTGCACCTAATAAGTAGTTAATTAACTTGTGTGCACCATCTGGGTTTTTAGAAGTTTTAGGAATCGCTAAAGTATCAACCCAAAGAACAGGACCTTCTTTTGGGAACACCATATTTAATGGAGCTTGTTCTTTTTTCGCGATACGTACAGAACCATTCCATAACTGACCTAATTCTACTTCACCAGAGATGAAAGAGTTTGCCGGGTTATCAGAATTGAAAGAAAGTACGTTTGGACGTAATTTCAATAACTCTTCATAAGCTTGCTTGATAATTGCTGGATCTTTGGTGTTTGGATCTTGACCAATTTTTAATAACGCAATATTGAATACTTCACGCGCATCATCCAATAATTGGATTTTGTTTGCATATTCAGGTTTCCAGAAATCGCCCCAAGAAGTGAAGTCAGAACCTTTATAGGTATTGGTATTAAATGCAATACCTGGCGCACCTAACAACTGAGGAAGCGAGTATTTATTGCCTTTGTCATAAGGTTTGTTGAGCCAATCAGGGTCTAATTCTTTGATAACAGGTAATTTACTGTGATCTAATTCTTGTAACATACCTTCGCGTGCCATTTTAGATACGAAGTAGTTAGATGGTGCAATAACATCATAACCGCCTGCATCACCTTGGGTTTTCATTTTGGCATACATCGTCTCATTAGATTCAAGACTTGCTACGATAACTTTGATACCAGTTTCTTTTGTGAAGTCATCTAAAAGACCATCTGGTACATATTCAGTCCAAGTATATAAGTACACAGTATCATTTGCTGGAGTCTGTGCTTTTGTTGCATCAGACTTGGCTTCTTTGTCGTTACAAGCAGTTAATGTAGCGGCAACTAAACCGGCAGTAAGCAAACCTGCAAATTTTTTCATTTTTCTTTGTTCTCCGTAAAAGAGGGGTAAAAAACCACCTGCATTAATGCAGGTATAAAAAACGCCTTGATTGTGCGTCAAGGCGTATTTTATTTGATCTTAAAAGATTTGTGAAACCTTTTTATATCAATGTTTAATGATTATTTTTGCGTGTAACTAATTGACTTAAAATGACTAATCCTAATGAAAGCACAATCATAATCGTTGCTAACGCGTTTACTTCTGGTGTTACCCCTGTTTTAACAAGAGAGAAGATACGCAATGGTAGGATTTCATAGCTTACACCACTTACGAAAGAGGATACAACAACATCATCTAATGAAATAGTAAAGCTTAATAACCAACCTGATACCACTGCAGGTAAAGCAAGTGGTAGGATAATTTTACGCAAAATAGTGACTTCGCTAGCACCTAAATCTTTCGCTGCTTCAAGCATTCTTGCATCAAAGCCATTTAAGCGAGAGAAAATCGTTACGGTAACATAAGGTAAACAGAACGTTACGTGTGCCAATAATAATGACCAGAAACCAAGCGAAATCCCTACAACCATGAATAAGGCAAGTAGAGAAACCGCCATTACGATATCTGGTGACATCATGACGATAAATAACATACCACTTACTGCTTGTTTACCACGGAAACGATAGCGATAAAGTGCAATCGCAGTTAAGCCACCCACAATAGTTGCTAACGTTGCAGCAAAGAAAGCAATAGTGACAGAGTGGAACGCCGCTTGGATTAAGGTATCGTTATTAAATAAACGCTCATACCAGTTCCAACTAAAGCCTTTCCAACTTAAACCATAACGGTCCTCGTTAAAGGAGTTAGTCACCAAAATAATAATTGGGATATACAAATAAGCGTATACCACAAACATAAAAATATTACGTAGTAAACGACTCATTATTCTAACTCCACTTTCTTATTCAACAATTTATTTGCACGATAGTGAACGAAAATCAATAACGCCATTAAGATGGTTAAGCCGATACTGATTGCTGAACCGAATGGCCAGTTACGGGAAATTAAGAATTCACTCTTAATCACGTTACCGACTAATAATACTTTCGCGCCACCAAGTAAGTCAGCTACGTAGAACATACCCATTGCTGGTAGTAATACTAATAGACAACCTGCTACGATACCTGGCATGGTTAATGGCAAAATCACACGGAAGAAACGTTGAACCGCATTCGCGCCTAAATCTCTTGCCGCTTCTAATAAGCGTCCATCTAATTTTTCAATAGCAGAGTAGAGCGGTAGAATCATAAATGGTAAAAGGAGATACACTAAACCAATGATTACAGCTACTTCGGTATTTAAAATACGAATAGGCTCACTCAAAATGCCCATATCCATTAACATGGTATTCAACACACCTTTCACACCAAGGAATACTTTCATCCCATAGATACGAATCAGTGAATTTGTCCAGAATGGCAATACCACGAGGAATAACAAAAATGGGCGATATTTTGGATTAATTTTGCTGACCATAAAGGCAAATGGATAGCCAATGAGTAAACAAATAATCGTCGCAATGCCAGACATATACAATGAATTCCACACAACCTGTGCATAAAGCGGATTAAACAGGTTAGTGTAGTTATCTAAAGTAAATGGCAAAGCATAAAAGTCACTACCATCTCGGGTTAAAAAACTTACGGTTAATACTAATAAGTTTGGAATTAGCACAAAGAAGATTAACCAACTGAAGATAATTGCAACAGTAATTTTCTGGAATTTATTATTGATTATCTTCATCGTTGAGTACAACCTCCCAACCTTCGTGCCATGTAATACCTACACGTTGACCAACGCTGTGATCCATATGTGGGTCATCTTCGTTAAAGAATTCACTTACTAATACGCGTTTACCGTTGTGATCAAATTCCACTGTAGACTCAAGTGTCATCCCTTTATAGGTACGATCTACAATGCGACCAATAATGGCATTTGAGTGCTCATTTTCGTCAAGCTCTTCAATCACAATATCTTCTGGGCGTAATAACACTTGTAGTTTTTGTTCTTTTTCAGCAGAGATGCTCGTGTGGATATCACATACACGACCTTCTACGTTAGCAAGTAGCTCATCGTCAGATTTACGTTCAATAACAGTAGCATCAAATACGTTAATTTCACCGATGAAGCGAGCGACGAATAAGTTGGCTGGATCTTCATAGATTTCACGTGGTGAACCATCTTGTGCAATTTTACCTTTACGCAACAAGACGATACGGTCTGACATGGTGATCGCTTCTTCTTGATCGTGAGTAACGAAAATAAAGGTAATGCCAAGTTGACGCTGTAATTGCTTAAGTTCGTTTTGCATTTGCTTACGTAACTTATAATCCAGCGCAGATAATGATTCATCCAGTAGCAACACTTTTGGTTTATTTACTACTGCACGAGCAATCGCGATACGTTGTTGCTGACCACCAGAAAGTTGAGCTGGTTTACGGTCGGCCATTTCCTCTAATTGCACCATACGCAATGCATCTAGAACACGAGGTTTAATTTCGCTCTCTGACACCTTTTGCATACGCAAACCAAAAGCCACGTTATCAAAAATAGTCATATGCGGGAATAATGCATAACTTTGGAATACAGTGTTGATATGGCGTTTTTCAGCCGGAACATTAGTAATGTCCTCACCGTCCAAAATAATATGACCTTCATCTAATTCTTCTAAACCTGCTAATAAACGTAAAACTGTCGTTTTACCACAGCCTGAAGGGCCAAGAATTGTGACGAATTCACCGTTATTAATGGTTAGATTGAAATCATTAATAATTGTGTTGGAACCATAGGATTTTTTGATAGAACGAAGCTCAATAATAGGCTTGTTTTGAACCAGATTTTCCACTAGCTTTGGTTTTCTCCCTAATTTCACCAATTTGATTGGTACTGAGTAGAAATAAACCTGCAAAAATGATGCAGGGGCGACATAAAATTGAACAGATATGATATAGCGAATTGTTAATGATGAAAAGGATTTAATCATGTTTTTAGGAAAAATTTATCTAAAATTTGACCGCACTGTTGTCAGAAAATTTTATAACTCTTCACTTTCTTGTTATATATCAAGAACTGTAACGAATTTTGGGATTAGACTAGTGCTCTATAAAGGAGAATTTAAAAATGGAAGAACATAATAACAATGAATTATTACAGCGATTTTTAACTTATGTTGCGTTCGATACGCAATCTAAATCGTCTGCAAAACATTCACCCAGTTCGCCAGGACAAATGAAATTAGCTTTGCATTTGCAGCAAGAATTAATTGAACTAGGTTTACAAGATGTTAATGTGACAAAACATGCCGTCGTCACGGCTTATTTACCCTCAAATCATCCTGATTTAACACACACTATTGGTTTTATTTCCCATCTTGATACCTCACCACAATGTAGCGGTAAAAATGTTCAACCCGAAGTGATCGAAAATTATCGGGGGGGAGATATCGCATTAGGTTTAGGGGAAGAGTTTATTAGTCCTGTTTATTATCCATTTTTACACCAGCTTATTGGCAAAACCTTGATTGTGACAGATGGAACCACTTTACTTGGTGCGGATAATAAAGCTGGAATCGCAGAAATTATGACCGCACTTTCTGTCTTACAACGGGAAAATATCCCACATTGTAATATTCGAGTAGCATTTACGCCTGACGAAGAAATTGGTTTAGGGATGCATTATTTTCCATTAGACGATTTCCCTTGTGATTGGGCATATACCATTGATGGTGGGGAAGTGGGTGAGCTCGAGTATGAGAATTTTAATGCGGCAACGGCAAAAATCACCTTTAAAGGACGGGGAATTCACCCTGGTTATGCGAAAAACAAATTAGTGAATGCGCTTACGTTAGCTTGTGAGTTTCAACAAGGTTTTCCAAAAGATGATGTTCCCGAAAAAACATCAGGAAAAGAGGGTTTTTTCCATTTAGATGATTTTAAAGGGGATATTGAGAAAGTTGAGCTACATTATCTGATTCGAGATTTTGACCAAGCTAATTTTGAGCAACGTAAAGCGTTTATTTATCAACTTGTAGAAAAATTTAATAGAGAGAAAAGCCTAAAAGACCCTGTGGAATGTGTGATTGAAGACAGTTATAAAAATATGTATGACACAGTCAAAAATGTCCCACAGGCGATTAAGCTCGCGGATGCAGCAATGAAAGCTTGCGGTATTATACCAAATCACAAACCAATACGAGGTGGAACCGATGGGGCATTTTTAGCGGAAAAAGGATTAGCTTGTCCAAATATCTTTACTGGTGGCTATAATTTCCATAGCAAACATGAATTAGTGACCCTTGAAGGGATGGAAAAAGCCGTCGAAGTGGTTATAAAAATAGCAAACTGTAAAGATTTGTAAATTAGTGTAAAGAAAAAGCTTGCATTTGTCAGAATATGTCAATATAATCGTTAGCGTTTTATCGAGATTCCTTTGATAAAGCTAAACTTTAGAGATTTTATTCATAAATTCCTTTTTGGTGCTCCTAAGAAATTAGGAGCTTTTTTTTATCCAAAATTCAGATCTTTACTTCAAAAACGGATTGCTTCGTTTTTCTTGTCCAATGGTTGTGTAAGGGCCATGTCCTGCAATAACAACCATATCATCGTTCAATGTAAATAATTTATTTTTGATTGATGAGATCAATGTGTCGAAATTTCCACGAGGGAAGTCTGTACGACCAATACTGTTTTGGAAAAGGACATCGCCAGTAAAAGCAATATTTTTTTCATGTTCAATAAAACCAATGTGGCCAGGTGTATGACCAGGAAGATGAAGAATTTCAAAGGTAAATGTACCAATTTGAATTTTTTCGCCTTCTTGATTAAACCAGCGATCAGGTGTAAATGCAGAAATATAAGGTAAGCCAAACTGCTGAGATTGCTGTGGTAGACTTTCAAAAAGGAAATGATCTTCTTCCTGTGAGCCCCAGATTTCAATGTTAAAATGATCGCGAATCGCTTCTGCCGCACCTACATGATCAAGATGACCATGCGTCAATAAGACTGCTTTTAGGTTTAATTCTAATTCCTCAATGCGTTGAATAAGCTTTTCCGCATTACCACCAGGATCGATAATTGCCGCATTTTTTTCATCATCCCAAATAAGAGAGCAATTTTGCTGAAAGGCTGTAACTGGAATAATTTCAATATTCATCTTTTTTCCTTATTGTTGATAACAAAAAACCGCACTAAAGTGCGGTCTAAAATTAAACTGTTTTTTATGCACCACGCCATTTTCTTACAGGGCCAGTATCCACGTGAATAAAATTACTATACGGGTAATATCCTACACCACCGCTATCAAGATTTTCAGCCGCTTGGCGTAATCTAGCTAAAGGCACACCAGGGATTTTAAAATCAATCGCTTGGCCTTTAATATGATAGCTGTTGCTTGCTACATCACGACTTTGTCTACGACGCATGGCATTTGTCGCAGCACTACGATAGCCACAAATCACATCAATTTGCGCAGTGCGTAAACCTAAATTACTTTGTAAATGATAAAACTTCATGAAGAGATTCGGATCCATTCTGCGTACTTGGTCTGTACGGCGATCTCTCATGAAGTAATCAAGTTTACCAAGTAATGAACGATTAAATCCAGTCGTTGCAGAGAACTCACCGCTTAATCGTTCATTGGTATTGACATTATAGAAGCTAAGAATGCGAGGTTTAGGGGTAGAGACCATCGCTAACACCGTACTCGGCATCATGCTTGCGCCTAAAACGATGCCGCCTAATGAAAGCCATTTACGACGATTTTTGTCAATATTATCCATTTTTTTAGTCTCTTTTATTACCCATCTCTCACCCTAGACAATTTTTTCTTTAAAAAGTTCTAGTGTGAACATTGTTTAAAGATATTTTTTTACAACAGCCCAGTCAATACCATTAAACGTCGCGGCATCGTCGTATTTATAAATATCCGGTAAAACTTGTGTTTGGCCGTTTTCAACCCATGCAGTCACATAATATAAGAATACAGGATCATTTGTACGAATGCTCGCAGACGTTGTTTTCTTACTTTCTAAAACGTTACGTTTTTTATCTTCTGACCAGCCAGCTTCTTGTAACAGAATAGAGGCAAGTTGATCGGATTTTTCTACGCGCACACAACCTGAGCTTAATGCACGGTCTTTTTTGCTGAATAAGCTATGATTTGGTGTATCGTGAAGATAAATCGCATCAGAGCTTGGCATATTAAATTTATAGTTACCTAATGCACTGTCGCCAGCTGCTTGACGGATACGGTACGGGAATTTATCACCAATGCTACTCCAATTAATTGAGTAAGGATCGATAGTATTACCTTTGCTATCCAAAATAGAGTAGTTGTGTGCAGCCGCATAGCCAGGGTCACGTTTTAATTTCGGTAAAATATCTTCATTGATTAAACGTGTTGGAGCATTCCAAGGTGGATTCACCACCACGTTACTCAAACGACTGTACATCACCGGTGTACGACGTTCATTTTTCCCTACAATAACGCGTGATTCTAAAATTGCTTTGCCATCACGATAATATTTCAATTGATAGCTTGGAATATTAACAAAGATTCCATTTTCAAAATCAGGAATAACGCGTAAACGTTGTGCATTAAGGGCAAGTTTTTTACCCATTGCAGAAATACCTGAAGCTGAAATCATAGATGGAAGTGCTTGTACGGTTTCACGGTATAAACGATTATGGTTAGATAATCCGTTTATAAAACCAGAAACAGCATTGTTTTTAACCGCACTTTGCCATTGGTCAATAATTTCTTGATTTGGTAATTCTGGTTTATAAGCATTCGTTGCGTATAACCAACGTTGTGCTTGTTGATTTACGTTCTTGCTGTAATACAAGTAATCAAGGAAAGCATCACTTAACAATACATCATAGGTGAGCCCGCCCGTTTTTTCAGCGTTATGTAAATTGACTAACGATTGAGCTGAACGTTTAGAAATACCAGATGCCACCATGGCTGCATATTCACGTAGGAATTGTTTCTCAGCCGCCTTGTCTTTCCACATTAGGTCATATTTATTATCGGCATATAATTTAGCCAAAATTGGTTTGAACTGTAGATTTTGTTCACCAATTTCATGCGTTAATGACATCTCTAGCATCGCCTGCTTTTCTGCGGCGAGACGAGCTTGATCTTCTTTGATTTCAGCTTCAAGTTTTGCTCGCTCTTCAGGACTTAATTTAGACATATCAACGCCTTTATTTTCGGCTTGTTGAGGTTGCCCAACTGTTTTGGCCCATTCAGCTAACGCACAACCTGACGTCATCATTGATAATGATAAGACTAATGCGCTTAATTTCATTGTTCCTTTTAACATTGCTGTACCTTTAAAAATATTCATAAAAAATAACCGCA
Source organism: Parahaemophilus parainfluenzae (assembly GCF_001053575.1). Classification (GTDB taxonomy): domain Bacteria; phylum Pseudomonadota; class Gammaproteobacteria; order Enterobacterales; family Pasteurellaceae; genus Haemophilus_D; species Haemophilus_D parainfluenzae_S. Next base: position 30,545 of record NZ_JVSL01000013.1, read on the forward strand.
CTTCAGTTTTTTTCATCTGCTAAAGTGCGGTCAAAATAATCGTTATTTTGTTGCTTTTGCCGCTTCTTGTTTTATTTCAGCATCCACTTTTTGTTGATTCGCATTAAGTTTAACTAAATCAGCTGCCATTTTTTCCGCTTCTTTTAAGAAGAAATCAGGTGCTTCATAGTCTTTTGGCAAATCATCAATGTCTTTTAATGCTTTTTTGCCTTCACGTTTAAAACGATCATTGAGATCTTTTAAACGTCTCGCATCATCTTTATCATTTTCCGCTTTGCGCTCTTGGAAATTCAATGATAAGAATTTTCGCTCGCGACGTTCATCACGGATTTTAAGATCTTCATTTAAAGCAATAAATTCAGGATCTTTTGCAATACGCTCTAGATGTTTTTCATTTAATGCTTCAACATCTTTACGTGCTTTATTGGTTTCAGAATAAGTCGCTGGTGGAATTTTATCCCAAGGTAATGCGTTATCTTCTTTTTCTTCACCAATTTCTTTGGCATCAATAATTTCAGGGAAATTAATATCTGCAGCAACACCTTTTAATTGGGTTGAACCACCATTAATTCGATAGAATTTTTGGATAGTATATTGCAACACACCAAGTGGTGTTTGGTCTAAATCATAAACAAAGTTTAATGAGCGACTTTGTTGTACGGTACCTTTACCAAAGGTATTTTGCCCAATAATGATACCACGATTGTAATCTTGCATTGCCGCAGCAAAAATTTCAGAGGCTGATGCACTGAAACGATTAATCATTACCAACAATGGCCCTTTATATTGCTGAGCATTGTCATCATCTTCGTGTACACGAATACGTTGATACGCATCTCGTACTTGTACCACTGGACCGTCAGTGATGAATAAACCGCTTAATGCCACGGCTTCTGTTAATGCACCACCGCCATTTTCACGAAGATCCACAATTAAAGCGCCAATTTTTTTCTTCTCAGCATCTACTAATAATTTTTTCACATCATCAGTTAAGCCAATATAGAAACTTGGAATTTTAATGACACCAACAGTTTCACCCTCTACTTTAGAAACAGTGAGTTTTGCTGCTTGGTCTTCAATACGGACTTTATCGCGTACTAAAGTGACAATACGGCTTTTTCCACCTTTTGCAGGTTCAATTTCAAGACGAACTTTTGTTCCTTTTTTACCTTTGATTTTGTCAACGATATCTTCTAAACGCCAACCGATAATATCTTCGATTTCGCCTTTTTCTTGGCCCACACCAATGATTTTATCACCCGCTTGTAATTTTTTACTGCGTTCAGCTGGCGCACCAGGTACTAAAGACTTAATGCTGGTTTCATCATCTTCAGATTGTAATGTTGCACCAATCCCTTCTAAAGAAAGGTTCATGCTTTCATTAAAGCTTTTTGCAGTACGTGGCGCAAGGTAGCTTGTATGTGGGTCGATTTCTCGAGCAAAGGCATTAATATAAATTTGAACAATATCATCTGCTTTGGTTTGAGTTAATCGACGAATCGCTAAATTGTAACGTTTAGTGAGTTTTTCCTTAATTTCAGGCCATTTTTTATCTTTTAATTTCAGGCTGATTACATCATTTTTGACGCGTTCTTCCCAAAGCTTATTCGCTTCTTCTTCCGTTGTTGGGAAAGCGGCTTTTTCACGATCGATCTCAATTTGATCATTACCTTTTAAATCAGGTTCTTTATCCAATAGAGATAGAGCATAAGCATAACGCTCATAACGACGTTTCATCATCAGATCGTAAATAGCAAATGCTGCTGAAAGATCGCCCTCATTAAGTTGGTCATCTAATTTTGAGCCATATTTAGCACGTAAATCATCAATATCTGATTTTAAAAAGGTGTTATGGCTATAGTCTAAACTTTTAATATAACGATCAAAAATCTTTTCGGAAAAGGCGTCATCAAGCTGGAATTTACGATAATGTGATTGGGTTAAACGTGTCGTTGCACGCTTAGTTGCTAACTGATTTGCATCAGTTGCCGAAGGAATCGTAATATCACTTTGCTTTAATTTCGGCTGTACAGCAAATGTGTCAGACGAATGAAGAAATAACGCACCTAAAATTGCTGTCGCAATAAGACTTTTGGTTGTATGTAATTTCATTTAACCTTTCCCGATAAGAAATAAATTATTAGGCAAATAAACGATCTGCGGTGACAGTCATCACTAAACCATTTTCAAGTTCTACGCGTGCGCCATCTTTTTCCACATTTAATACGGTCGCATTTTTCGCTTGTTCAGCCACTTTCACTTTCACTTTGCTCCCTGCAGAAAGTGTTGTGAAATCAACCGCACTTAGTTTTACTTGTGGGGCTTTTGGTTTGCGAGGGGCTTGATTTGAATTTGGTTTACGAGCAGGTCGTTTTTGTTGTGCTTTTTTCGCTGCTAATTCTGCTTTGCGTTTTTCTGCAAATTTAGCTTTTGCTTCTGCTAATTGTTGCGCCGCATGAGAAACGTGTTCTGCGTCTAATACACCAGCAGGGTTGCCGTATAAATCTACACGCTCAGCTCCTTCACGGCAGCCGTGTAAATAGCGCCAGTTAGAAGTGTATTGACGTAAAGCCTGACGTAATTGAGTTTTGCTGACACGTTCATCATCTTTTAATGCTTCAGCAAGATCTTGGAAAAGACCAATTTTTAATGGTTTTGCTTCACCTTCTGCAATAAAGCAAAGCGGGAATTTTTCCACAAGATATGCAATAATCGCTTTTGTATCAGTTAATTTTTGAACGCCTTCAGCATTATTTTCAGCTTGGGCTTCAACTTGAGAATCTGTCATTTCTGCGTTTTCCTAGGATAAAAATAAAAACTTGCACAGTTTACCGCACTTTTATAAGGATTGACAATGGTTGGGCGGAATAATTCCGTTTTTAGTACAGATGTATAACTTCACAAATCCCCTTAATTAAGGCTAAAATAGTTCACTTTTTAAATTTTTGATGAAACAATGACAAAAACACCTGATTTTACTCATGCTACTTATAAACTAGTGCGTTGCATAGGATGCGATGCAACGGTGTCTGTTTGTCGTCCTCAAGAAGGGGAATACGCGCAATGTCCGCGTTGCCATCATAAATTGCAATCGGGAAGTCGTTGGTCACTTAAACGTTGTTCATTAATCGCCCTTTCTATCTTAATTTTAATGCCATTTGCTTTAGGCTATCCTTTATTGAGCTTAGATTTACTAGGTACCAAAATTGATGCTTCTGTTTGGAAAGGGATTTGGAAAATGGCAGTAGAGGGATATTCCTATACTGCATTTATGATTTTCATCTGTGCTGTTTTAATGCCTGTCTCTTTTGCAATTTTAGTCATTATGTTGCAGATTTCTAAATTACTCAAAATTAAGCCTCGTAATGTCTTATTATTTGTGGGTTATATTAAGCCTTGGGTGATGTTCGACGTCTATTTAGTTGCACTGGCTGTTACCATGTTTAAAGTGCGCGAATATGCCACATTAGAAGTGGATGTGTATTTAATTGCTTTTGTTTTTACTGCGCTTTTAACCACTTTATTATTTATTAAAATTAATTTAGATGATTTATGGCATGATTTTTATCCCGATCAGAAACCGGTTACCAAAAGTGATAAACCGTTAGAGCTTTGTACCGCTTGCGATTACACTTTTTTAAAAGAAGATCAACAATACGATCACCGTCATCGAGCCATTTGCCCACGTTGTGCGTCGCTTATTGAAATACCAGAGAGTGTAAAATTACAACGTGTTTGGGCGACATTAGTGGCGGGGATTATCATGCTTTTCCCTGCAAACTTACTCCCAATATCTGGCGTTTATTTGACAGGAAGTTTGTCACAAGATACCTTGATGTCGGGTGTGATGTCATTTATAAGCATGGGCAGCTATTTTGTTGCTTTCGTGGTATTCTTCGCCAGTATTTTTGTGCCCGTAAGCAAAATCCTGATTATGTTGTATTTACTGGCTAGCGTGCATTTTAAATGGCGACATTCAATTAAATGGCAAATGCGATTATTACATATCGTTCACTTTGTGGGACGTTGGTCAATGCTGGATCTTTTTGTGCTAGCCTTGATGATGTCTCTAGTAACACGCGGACAGATTATTAATTTTACTGTAGGCCCTGCGGCATTTTATTTCGGTGCAGCAGTGTTTTTAACTATGATTTCAACTTCTCAGTTTGATAGTCGATTAATTTGGAAAATTTATGACAGAAAACAATAAACCAGAATCTCAATCTATTGATGAGCAATCTAACAATGTAGAAGCGTTATTACGTAAGAATAAACGCATCTCACCGTTTTGGTTGTTACCTTTTATCGCATTATGTATTGGTGCCATTTTATTTTTCCAAATTGTACAAGAACGAGGAAAGACTATTACGATCACGTTCTCTAATGGAGCAGGGCTCGTTGCAGATAAAACCCCTATTCGCTATCAAGGTTTGCAAATTGGTGTCGTGAAGAAGGTTAACTTTACCGACAATATGCAAAAAGTGAAAGTTGAGGCAAATATTTATTCTGAAGCGACAGAGGTGTTAAAAGAAAATACCAAGTTCTGGCTTGTTCAGCCAAGTGTGTCTCTTGCAGGGATTTCAGGCTTAGATTCTTTGGTTTCAGGAAATTATATTACCCTCCAACCAGGTGATGGTGATTCAGAAGATGAATTTATTGCGGAAGAGCAAGGCCCTATTGCACAAGTCAATCCTGGGGATTTATTAATTCATTTAATTTCAGATGATTTAGGATCAATTTCGATTGGTGCTTCTGTGTATTTCAAAAAAATGCCAGTCGGGAAAATTTATGATTACCGATTTAATAAAGACAATAAAGTTGAAATTGATGTAGTAATTGATAAAGCCTTCGCGCATTTTGTGAAGAAAGATTCACGTTTCTGGAATATTAGCGGTATTAACGCCAATATTAATTCATCCGGTATGAATGTGTCGGTGGAAAGTTTAAATGCGGTGGTGCAAGGTGCCGTATCATTCGATTCGCCATCAGATAGCCCTCAAGCGGTGACTAATAGCAATTATATCCTTTATTCTAATTTACAAGCGGCTAAACGCGGGATTGAAGTTGAGGTGACTCTACCTGTTTCTGCTGGGTTACAAGCAGGACAAACCTCTGTTTATTATGGTGATGAGCAAGTTGGTTTGCTTTCGTCTTTAAGAACAGTCGAAAACAATGAAGATATTTTGCAAGGGACATTATTAATTGAGCCAAGTCAGGCTAATCTCTTAAAAACCAATACGCATATTGTGTTGAAAAGTCGTAAGTTAGATTTAGGTGATATTGCTAATCCACAGAAATTCTTCCGTGGTGATTATTTCGAAATTATTCCAGGAAGTGGAGAAAGCAAAACGCAATTCGAAGTCATTCGAGAAAATGAGTTATTGCTCAAAGCTCCAAATACGTTGGTTTTAACCTTAACGGCACCAGAGACTTATGGTATCGCGGAAGGACAATCCGTGTTTTATAACAATATTGCCATTGGTCAAATTGTGAAGCAGCACTTAAATGTTGATGGCGTCAAATTTGAAGTGGCGATTGCATCAGAATATCGCAATCTTATTCATGAAAACACCCAGTTTGTCGCTGCCTCTAATTTTGATGTGAGTTTGGGTATTGATGGCTTACGTTTTGAATCTGCGACACCATCAAAATGGTTGCAAGGTGGCGTGCGTGTCTTAGCGAAAAAAGGAAGTGGCGCACCGCATTCTACCTATCCACTTTATAAGGATATTAGCAGTGCAGAAACAGGTGTTACGGGCAACTTAGTGAATCCAACGATTGTGTTACATTCCACTAATTTGCCAAGTATTAGTAAAGGTTCTGTGGTGCTTTATCGTCAGTTTGAAGTGGGTAAAATTATTAACGTAAGACCAAAAGCCAATAATTTTGATATTGATGTGTACATTTATCCGGCTTATCAAGATCTTCTAACAGATAAAAGCGTATTCTGGGTTGAAAGTGCGGCACAGATTGATATTACGCCGAAAGGCATTAGTATCCAGGCATCACCGGTTGCTCGTTCATTAAAAGGCGCAATTAGTTTTGATAATACGGGTTCAGGCAAAAATAAAACACTTTATCCAAGTGAACTTCGAGCTAAATCAGCTGGGCAAGTGATTACGTTAATAACAGATGATGCAACCGCTTTAAGTAAAGGAATGAGTTTGCGTTATCTTGGTATGAATGTTGGTGAGGTTGAGCAGATTGCCCTTGATCAAAAAACAAATCGTATCACAGCAAAAGCATTAATTAACCCAAGTTATATGGGCATGATTGCAAAAGAGGGGACGGTATTTAAAGTGATTTCCCCACAAATCTCAGCGGGTGGAATTGAAAACTTAGATAGCCTTTTACAGCCTTACATTGATATTGAGTTAGGCAAAGGTCCAGCAAAAACACAGTTTAATTTAGCGCAAACCGCACAACCTCGAAATAAATACAGCAATGGCGTGCCATTTATTTTGGAAACGAGTGATGCGATGAATTTAACGGAAGGATCACCAGTGCTTTATCGCGGTGTTGAAGTGGGAACCGTTCGTAAGTTTGAATTGAATTCTTTAGGCGATCGAGTGTTGGTACATATTGCGATTACACCGAAATATCAACATTTGGTACGTAAAAATTCAGAGTTCTGGGTTTCATCGGGTTATGATTTCAACCTTGGTTGGAAAGGCGCAGAGTTTAATACCGGTAGTGTACAACAATTGTTGAAAGGCGGTATTTCGTTCTCGACTCCATCGGGTACGGTCGTTCAACCACAAGCTACGGAAAATCAGCGCTTTATGTTGCAAGTGAAGAAACCAGCTGAAGCACCAACTTGGAATTCGGGTGCTTTACCGGCAAATCAATAAAACATAAAAAAGAAATAACCGCACTTTTAATAATCAAAGTGCGGTTATTTTTTAGATATTTTGAATAGTGTTATAGGTGTTATTGTCCCATATTTTTGACTGATTTTAAAAAGCCTTTGGCTGAAGTATAGACTTCATCTTTGCCCTGAGCATGTAAAATCATATCGGACATTTCTCGGAAAGCGCCTTTCCCGCCTCCAAGTGCAAGCACATAATCCACGGCATTTTGCACATAAGGTGCAGAATCTGCCACGGCAAAAGAAAGGCCACAGGTGGCAAAAGCGGGGAGATCGACACTGTCATCACCAATATAGGCTGTTTGGTCCGCGGTAACACCGGCTTGTTTCATAAGATCCAAACAAGCACTTTCTTTTTCAAGCTTACCTAAAAAGAATAATTTAATTCCGAGATCACTAATTCGCTTACGCAGAATCGCCGAATCTCTGCCCGATAATACGGCTACTTGAATACCTGCATCTATCAACATTTTGACACCAAGTCCATCGCGCACATGGAAACTTTTAATCGCTTCGCCATTTGCATCATAATGGAGTAGTCCGTCAGTTAATACGCCATCGACATCGGTGATGACCAATTTAATTTTCTTTAATTTTTCGTTAATCATTAGCTTGAGAACTCCACTAAGCCCACAACATTATTTTCATCATTGACCACAACAAGAGAGTGAATTTTCTTCTCTTTCATCAAGTCTTCCGCTTTCGATAAGAATTCATTTTCATGAATAGTTTTTGGTGACGAGGTCATCAATTCTTTCGCGGTCTTATTAAGCGTGTCAGCACCGTTAGCCGTTAATGCTCGGCGCACATCACCATCGGTAATAATGCCTTTAAGTTGTTGGTTTTCCATGACTAATGCCACACCCATACGACCTTCATTCATAATAGTTAAGCAATCAGTGAAGCTGGTATCTGGTGTGGTAATCGGCAATCGAGTTTGCATTTGATCTTTTACTTTGCATAACAAACGACGGCCAAGGCTGCCACCTGGATGAAATTTCGCAAAATCAGCCGGTTGGAAATGACGTGCCGTAATTAATGAAACCGCAAGAGCATCGCCTAAGGCTAAAGTCACTAACGCAGAAGTGGTTGGTGCGAGGTTGTTTGGACAGACTTCGCGTTCGACAGTGATATCCAAAACATAATCCGCATGGCGAGCAAGCGTTGAGTTTTTATTGCTGGTTAATGCAATAATTTTATTGCCAAAGTTTTTCAAACTTGGAATGAGTTTATTTACATCATCGGTTTCACCGCTATAAGAAATCAGCATCACAATGTCGATGGGTTTTAACATACCTAAATCGCCATGAAAGGCTTCTGTCGGGTGAAGGAAGAAACTTGGTGTTCCTGTAGAAGCAAAAGTCGCCACCATTTTTTTGCCAATTAGCCCCGATTTACCAATGCCACCAATGACCAAACGACCTTCGCAAGCAAGGATAAGATCGACAACTTGAGAAAACTCATCATCCAAGCGTTGGCTTAGTTGTGCGAGCGCTTGGCTTTCAACGGAAAGGGTTTCTCGTGCGATTTGTAAATAATTCATAGGAAATCCTTATGATAAAAGTGCGGTTGAAAATAACCGTGTTTTGCAGGGCTATTCTAACGGAAGTTATTAAAAATAAGAATGAAAATTTGACCGCTCTTTGAATTCCCCCTATACTACGCCGCGAGTTGGTTAGACAATCGCTGGTTTATTGAAGCCCTTAACCGTGTTCGCACGACCTAGTGGGACAAGTAAACGAGAGGAAAGTCCGAGCTACAAAGGGCAGAGTGCCGGATAACGTCCGGGCGGCGTGAGCCGACGACCAGTGCAACAGAGAGCAGACCGCCGTGAAAACGGTAAGGGTGAAAGGGTGTGGTAAGAGCACACCGTGCCGTTGGTAACAACGTGCAGCAAGGTAAACTCCACTCGTAGCAAGACCAAATAGGAACTCAATGGATGACCCGTCCAGAGTTCGGGTAGGTTGCTTGAGCGACAGAGTAATTTGTCGCCTAGAGGAATGATTGTCCACGACAGAACTCGGCTTATCGACCAACTCAACAAATTCATAAAAAATGACCGCACTTTTGTTTTTTCAATTCTAATTTGAACGGAATGAATAAAAGTGCGGTCATTTTCTTTTGTGTCTTACCACAAGCTCATTTGTTCTAAATGGCTTTCTTCCGGTAAATTTACGTGTAATCCCACGAGACGAATGGATTTTCCGTGGCTACGTTGCCAAATTTGTTCCAGTAATTGCTGAAAGCTTTTTAACGATAAAGTTAAGCCAGTTTTTTCTAAGGTCGTCACCTGAAAGTCTTCAAATTTTAATTTCACCCCAATTTTTCGAAAAGCGGTTAAGGGGATATTTGGTGCGCTTCGTTCAATGCGACGAATAAGTTCGGCATAGAGATTATCCAGCAGCGCTATACCTTGTTCGAGATGACGAATATTTTCGGACAAAGTGCGTTCTACGCCGATAGATTTTCGTTCTCGATGTGCTTGAATTTCACGATCATCAATGCCATGGCTAAAATCCCAAATTCGCTTGCCCATTTTCCCGAAGATATTTAACAGAATAGATTGATCAAGTTTTTGTACATCTTCGCAAGTTTCTAACCCCATTTTCAGTAAACGTTCAGAGGTGACTTTGCCCACACCAGGGATTTTTTTCAATGGCAACGTTTTTACAAACTGCTCAACTTCATGAGGTTGAATCACAAATTGTCCGTTCGGTTTATTCATATCGGAAGCAATTTTGGCGAGAAATTTAAGGGGCGCCACACCAGCAGAGGCGGTCAGCTTTAATTCATCAAAAATGGCTTGGCGAATTTCTTGTGCGATCCAAGTAGCAGATCCTGAACATTGCGTACAATCCGTAACATCCAAATAAGCTTCATCTAAGGAAAGTGGCTCAATAATAGAAGTATAGCGTTGAAAGATCTGATGAATTTGTGCGGATACCTGTTTATAAAGGGGCATATTAACTGGCACTAAAATCAGATTCGGGCATTTTTTGATGGCTTGTGCCGTAGGCATCGCACTGTGTAGCCCAAATTTTCGAGCCTCGTAATTACAGGTAGTGAGCACACCACGTTGTCGAGAACTACCACCCACTGCGACAGGTTTGCCCTGTAGCGTTGGATTTTCACGGATTTCAACAGAGGCATAAAAGCAATCCATATCAATGTGAATAATTTTTCGGGTGGAGTTCATGCTATAAGTGCGGTCAAAATTAGGCGTGTTTTTAGTATATCGAAAAGAAAATAACTGTTCAAGTATACAGTTATTAAAAAGCCCACATTACGTGGGCTAGATAAGAAAATTAACGATCAGAAAGAACGGTTTTATCACCAAACAGGATAACGCGTTCAATAGGATAAACATCAATTTTTTCTTGTTGGTTCATAAAGACTTTACGAGCATCTTCAGCCAATTGAACAAACGGAATTTGTAAATTAATATTGATGGATTTACCCGGTTGTAATGGAGTTTCTAAATTGATTTGCATATCTTGGCTGTAAATAACTTTACGGTTATTCACATATACGCCCACCCATTGAATGTTTTTGATTGGTTTTTGACCAATGTTAGTGATTTCATGTTTGAATGCACTTAATGCTTGGCCATTTTCATCAACCACCATTTCACGATTACCAATATTGATGGCAAGATATTTGTCAATGTTATCACTCGCTTTTGTCACTTGTTGAGTTGCTTGTGTTGTTTTTGCGGGTGTTGCTTCTTTTGCAATAACTTGTGTGTTAAATGCTAAACATAATGCACCTAATGAAAGTGCGGTCAGAGATTTTAATGTTTTCATTATTCGATTCCTTATAAAAAAGTGGCAAAATTTTACCCTAACTTCTATGGTTAATAAATAGCTTCTTTTCCTTTCTTGGATTTTTTGATAAACTGCCGAACGATTTTGGGGCTGATTCTGGATTCGACGGGATTAGCGAAGCCCAAGGTGCACGTCGAGGTGCGGTAGGCCTCGTAAATAAACCGCAAAAAAATAGTCGCAAACGACGAACAATACGCTTTAGCAGCTTAATAACCTGCTCATAGCCTTCGCTCCCCAGCTTCCGCTCGTAAGACGGGGATAAAGCGGAGTCAAACCAAAACGAGATCGTGTGGAAGCCGCTGTTTGAGGATCGAAGCACTAAATTGAATCAAACTAGCTTAAGTTTAGCGTGTCTGTCCGCATGCTTAAGTGAAATTAAAGACGAGACTAAACGTGTAGTACTGAAGGTAGAGTAATTTCGGACGCGGGTTCAACTCCCGCCAGCTCCACCACAAAACAAGATCTAAAAAGATCATAAACGGTCAAATTTATTGAAAATTCAATGATTTGACCTTTTTTGTTTAGTGTCTTAATACTGCTTAAAAGATCAGTTGATTTCACAAACGATCACAATTTTTAGTAGTAAAAATGGAAGTAAGAACTTACAATGCGCAAAATCTTACTACCATTTACAGAATTTTGTGATTATGGCAAAAATCGTCAAACAGCTTACTATTGCACAAGTGAACAACGCCAAAGCGGCGGAGAAGATCTATTATTTATTCGATGGGGAAGGGCTGAAACTTGTCGTCAAGCCCAACGGCGTGAAAACGTGGGTGTTTAATTACAAACGCCCTTACACATTAAAACGCACCGAAAAAACCATCGGCACTTATCCCACTGTATCGTTAAAAGATGCACGTCAAAAAGCGCAAGAATTCCGCCAACTCTTAGCCAATAAGATTGACCCGCACGAATTTGAGCAAAAACAAGCCATAGAAGCATTGAAAGAGCAGTGCAGTACATTTGCTTATGTTGCTAATGAATGGCTGTTATATCGCGCGAAAATCGGCAAAGAACAAGGCAATTACACAGAGAGAACGAAAATTGACACAGAACGACGTGTCAATGCTGCCATTGATTTAATTGGTGACGTGCCTTTCAAAGAATTGACCTTAAAACACGGCTTATCCGTGCTTGAACCCCATCGCCAATCAGGTGCAACGGCTGAATTGAAAAAGCGTTACTTGGTTTTAAAGTCAATCGCAGAATATGCCGAACGTTTTGAATATTGGGAAAACAACAAATGGAAATATCTTGGCGATGATCTCCCTGCAGTGAATAAAAACAAACATCACCCGTCAATTCATTACAAAGCTTTACCGGAATTTATGATTAGCCTTGCACGGGCCAACATATCCCAAACGGTGCGACTTGCGATTTTATGGGGATTGCTCAATGCCACAAGGGCGAGCGAAACCGTCAGTGCAAAATATTCTGACATCATCGAACATGAGAATTTACCGAATGGCAAAGTGTGGCAAGTAGTCATTTCAAAAGGCGGGAAAGGGGAGCGGCTGCACCTTGTGCCATTAAGCAAACAGGCAGAAACCTTGCTTTCATATATCAAGCAACACACAAACAAGGAATATTTGTTCCCGTCCACTTTGTCAAAGGCGAGAAATGAAAAGCATATCAACAGCCAAACGCCGAATGAAGTTATTAAAACAATGGACGGTGGCAAATACAAAGGCACCATGACAAATCATGGTATTCGGTCGATATTCAGCAGCTATTGCAATGATAATCGCCTAGAACTCGGATTAGATAAAGAAGTCATCGAAATTTGCCTAAGCCATTTGAATTCCGATGAAATAAGAAACGCCTATAATCGGGCGGAATATCTTCCTTACAGATTAAAGACGTTTCAAGAATGGGCAAACTATGTTGAAAAATGTGCGAATGGTTTATTCAAAGAAATTATTGCCGACAAGTCTTAATGTATTCGTTCAAGTCGCTTTCCGCAATCTTGCGGGAGCGACCGAATTTATAAGACTTTAACTTGCCACTAGAAATCCAACGTTTCACGGTGGCTTCTGAACAAATGCCAGTCTGCACGATCTCTTTTATTGAAAAATAACGTTCCATTATAAATCACCTTCTTTCACAAACACGCCGTCAATCATACGCCCTTTGCGGTCTTTGATTTCATCCCATGCCGCTTGCACACAATCGTGTATATTTAAATCAAAATGATCTGTAACTTCTAACAGTTGAACAAAGCATGTCATAAAAAAAACACTAATATTTGCATGACTGCTTAACTCATGTCTTAAAAGATGCAACGCATACAATGAATTAATTAAATGATCTTCAATATCAACTTTATTGTTGCCGTATGGTTCAACAAATTCGGCAACTGCACCCGCTGAAAGCATTTCATCTTTCTTGCGTTGTGCGGCCAAAATCACCATCACCACAAAGCAATCCCCGATGCTATCTTTCACCACATCAATTTTATTTTTAGATACGCCACTGCATAGCTCCCCGAATTCTTCCATTAATTTAATGAATTGTTTTTTCGGTGTAGAACCTTCAATCAAATTGCGAGCTTCTGCCCAATTTTCGATATTTTTAATAAGTTGTGTTAATGTTGTCATTTAATGCCTCATTTGTGTTAATTTTGTCTATTGATAGTTGTTTTTTACTTTGCCGATTAAAAGAATCTAATTCATGTACTGTGCCATCATTATATAAAGCCAATCCACCCGCTTGTGGGTCATTTTCATTAAAATAAATAACTTGAATAAGTTCCTTAATTACAATCATGATATTTAACTTTAATCCTGCGGAATATCATTAAGTCTGAACCATTCACCACCTTCAAATTTTTCATCGGTAATTTGAATCCCTCTTTGCCATAAAGTACCATCATCACACAAAGCAATAATTTCTCCCATGTACCCATGGTTGCTCAAATTATTTGACATAGCTATTTGCACAATTTTTCTTACTGGCGAATTTACGCCACTAGATATCCGTTCCACTGACGGTTTTACTTTTATTGTTTTTTTCACTTTTTCCATAATTCACCTACATTTTCCCCAATCTTTCCCAAAATCCAGTCACTTTCTGACTAAATTTTTTCACAGAAAAGAGCGGGATTTTTTCTTCTTTTATAAAAACGTTGTCGTTTTCATAACAAATCCACTGAAAGTCATTAATCCGTAACCGTTTATGTTTGATTAATAGATCAATTTGTGAACGATTAATCATAAATCCGATAGGTAAAAGTGCATTTTTTACCTTTTGTTCAATTTCTGAACGGTTACAGTTACTGACACAAGTCCAAGCGTCGCTACGCTCCTTGTTTGTTTCGGTGGTCTCCGCATTGGCATCAGTTGCAACATCTGCCACTGTGCCTTTTTTGATAACCCAATTTTTTAATTTTGTTCTTACGCTTGCTAAACTGAAACGATTCTTCACCCCCACAATTTTCTTTCTTGTTTCGCCGTATTGGTTCGGCTCGCTTTCTTCATATTCCACGCACAACGGCTGATCTTCACGTTTAGCCATTGCGCCCCCTTGCAACTCTAAATAGCTTGCAAAACAAGACACATCACAAACTGCTTGCGCGTCTGCAATGGTTTTGTCATCCACATCATCTAACTGCCATTTCTCCAATTTGCGTAATTCACGCCACACAGAAATTGGCGGGTTGCCGTAAAACTGGAATTGACGAATGCCCCAAAGGTTCGCCCACGCACGCACCCGTTGCACGTTTTCGTCGAGTTTCAATCCTTCCACTTCGTCCGATGTTTCGTCTTTCTGATTGCCCGCATAAATATTTTTGGCAATGTATTTCGCAATATAAGAAACGGCAGAACCTTTTGCAGGGTCAATTTCATCTACTCTGCAGCGGTGTTTTTTCGCCCCGAATTCATCGCCGTCTAGCTCTAAAGCTTTTGATTTAAATAAACGGATCACTTCTTCTTTATCTTCTGCTTTCACATACACAAGCAAGTGCCAGTGTGGAGTGGCGTCATGGTGCGGTTCAACGCCACGCATGCCAAAAAAGCCAATGCCACGTTTAGCAAACAATGCCCGCAACTGCGCCCAATTCTTGCTTAAATAAGCGTGTGTTGTGCGTGGGTCTGCACCTTTCCATTTCTTATTATTTGTTCCGTTGTTATGGGTTGCGTGGAAAGATGATGGGGCGGTCATGGTTAAGAACAATGACACATAGCCTTTTTCTGTTGCCCATTCGTCCACGCCACGCAAGCGGTTCATCATCTCGTTAAAACGAATGGCAGGATTACCGGAAGATTTTTGCCACATTGCCATCAATTCCACCTGTTCGGATGGATCGTCAATGTTTTCAATAATCATCTGTTTTAAATATTCCAAGTTGGCTTTTTGTTGATTGCGGTAATCGCTCAATGCACCTGTTGAAATGTAAGGGCTGACTTTTGCCGACACTTCGCCGCAACCAATCGCCAAATGCTCGACAAGGCGTTTTTGCGTGCTGCGTAATGTGCGGAACCAGTATTTTTCGCATACCACACGCAACAATTCGCCTTCTTGCTGTTGCACAGAAAGGCGTTTACCTTCTTCAAGGCGGTGTTGGCTTTTAAGCGGAAAGCCAATGTTTTTGCAAACATCAGCACAAAGGCGGTGCAGTTCACTGCTTAAACGTGAAAAATCGACCGCACTTAATAGCCCAACGGCTTTTTGATTGGCACAATCTTCCACGAAATCGCTTTGCAATCCGTTGAAGTGTAAGGCGAGTTTATAGGCGATTTCTTTTAATTGGCGTTCGCCTAATAGGTAGAAATGCAAGCCTTTACTATCCACAGGCTTTTGCATGGCCAAGTTGGCTGAATAGTGTTTGCGTTCAAGCAACCACGAAACAGAAATGCGATATTGCTCAAAAACGGCTTCCAAACGATTTGTCAACACATCACGCAAGGTTGTGTTGGCAATGCGGGCTTGTTTATTGCCTAAGCTAAAACTAATTGACCCATCATCTTTCACACTGCGATAAGCTCGCAGCCACACATTGCGGAAGTGTTCACGTTGGCGTTTGCGTGGTAAATCTGAAAGCAGTTTTTCAACATAATCAAAATGATTAGGCGCAACCGCAAATAGCTCAATTTGTGCGGCAGTTGCTTGCGGCAAGTCTAAAGTGCGGTGAGTTTTAGCCGCACTTTCCATTCTTGCCAAACGAGCTTCTTCCATCGCTGAATCACGTTTAGCGATGTTATTGTCTCGTTGTTGCTCCCAGTTCATCATTTTATTTCTATGCTCTTTGTAAGTTTGCTAAATATTCATTGTGCTGATCAAAGTAATCTTTAATGGCTTGATTGGTTGAGTTGATCGCACTTTCCATTTCAGTGAGTGAAAGCACTTCATATTGTGCTAAGGCAAAGTTGCGGACTTCATTTACTGCACCAATGATGGTGTTGTGTAATCGCCCAATCACTCTGGCTTTTTGTTTTCGCCAACCGTCACTATCTGCGACAATCTCTAAGACTTGAAAGCGGTCGCCAATCTTGGTGATTTGTAATTCGGCTCCGCAATCTAAATTGATGTAAATATCGGTACTCATTTTGTTTTCTCCTTAAAAGTGCTTGCTTATCCAACTTGCCAACCAACACAAGGCGGCATCTAATAAGGCGGCAGCCATAAAACAGCCCAACATCACTACCGCCAATCCAATGAAAAAATCACTCATTGCCTTTCTCCAAGAAATCCTTGAAATCTAACTGTCTGCTTTTTCTAACCTTGATTGCGCCTGTATCAATGGCGGCTTTAAAACAACGATCTGCACGTGCAAAGCACCAATCTTCATCCGGTGTACTTGGTGCTAACTGATAGGCTTTGCGCCAAAATTGTGCGGCTTTTAAATATTATTCTGCACGTTCTGCTTCTGCTGCAGTTTCGCTTGCCGTTCTAAAGGCGATGAATTTTGTTCTCATGCTGTTTTTCTCCGTGGATTGGCTTGCCATTGCTCCCAATCTCTGTATTTTTGTAAAAAGATTTGGCGTGCTTTTGTCGCCAAGTCGCCGTTTTCAATAAATTCATTAAATGCTTGTCTTGCTTGTTCTTCATCGCCTTTGTCTAAGTGATAGATGTAAGCGAATAATTTTTCCTGTGCCTTATCGAGTTTTTGATAATATTCCTTTGCCACAATGCTCAATGCGCCACGGCTTAAAATCACGGTTGCCATACGTCCCCCTAATTCAATGCTTTATCAATCAATGTGAATTCGCGTTCGGTAATGCCTTTCGGAAACATCCCCGAAATCAACCGCACTTTGCGAAATGCCTTGGCGATTTTGCGTTGTCCGTTTTCGGTGTAGTGGTGTAGTTTCTCGCCTGAAAATGTGGTGCTAACTAAATCATTGATGTCGAGTTCTGCCATTGCCAACAGGATTTCTCTTTCGCCTTGTGAAAGGTTGCTGAAAGCGTATTCCACGCGATAGCGACTTTTACCGATCACATGGCGGCAATCGCCCCAACTTTGCACAGGCTCAACCGCAATTTGATTTTCTTTGCAGAATTTTGCCGCCGCACTTTCTTTGCCTGAAACGTACATCACACGCCCCCTTGCTTATTTCCCTTGAACCCAACTTAACCAACGGCCAAACATCCCTTGCTTGCTCCAACTTGCTTTTTCAAGCAGTGCCACACGGTCGGAAAGTGTTTCATTCAATAGCACTTGTTGTTGGTTTAAGTTGATTTGATGTTGAAGATGACGTTTAATTGCTTGGTTCTGTACTTCCAACGCTTTTACACGTTTTTCTAACTGATACACATTCACACGTTCTTTGTGTGTTTTCCCGTTGTCGTACACATAGTTTTTACGTGACATTTTCTTGTTCTCCCTAAATTTTGGTTGCAAAAATCCTGTCGCATGAATTTCTTCAAACGACTGTGTTTAAAAATCTTGATTGAAGTTAAAGACTAGATGTCGATTTCTTGCTGACGCTCGTCAATCTGATTTAACGGCTTATTCGCACTTAATGCTTCTGGGCGGTCGTTATAGATTGGCGTTCTTACTCTTGTAATTTGGCTTTGCACTCTTAATTCTGTGCCGCAGTTGTTGCAGTAAGCCAACACGTCGATTGACAACAAACCGATCTTTTCGGAAGTTCGCACACGGATGTTGTTGCTTCCGCAATTTGCGCATTTATGATCTACGTTCACTATTTACCCACCTAATTTGTTATACTCAATTTGATTTATTCACGATTAACAAAGGAACCGACACTATGAATGAAGAACAATTTATCGAATTGACCGTAGAAAATTCACAAAATCGCCTACGCATTCACGCGCTTGAGCAAATTCTTGCTCTGCTTTTGCATCATAAAACTGTCCAGCAGCATCAAGCACTCCATCAATATTACGAATACATACGCGACCAGCATCTAAACAATTTTTCTCTTGATGAAGATCAAGCAGAAAAGATTGAAGCAATATTTGACGCGCTTGAAGATGTTCTACAGAAGTAGAATCGTCATAAAATAACGTGAATGAAAGACGGTATTTGCCGTCTTTTGTTTTGCGAAGAAGAAATTTTCCGCCCGCTTGAATTGCTGTTTCACACATACACACCACCTTTTATTGTTTAACTATTCCGAATCACTGCCCAATCCACATCGGGGCGTAAATCTTCGGCTCTTACTTTGCCTTCTGTTGCTTTGATAATGGCGGGAATATATTTCACATCCATTTTTCCACCGCAAAGCCACTTAAGCACCGCTGTTTGGCTCACTCCGCAAGCTCTAGCAAGGGAAGATTGCCCGTTGCAAAGTGCAACTGCTTGTTTAATTCCTTTCATAAAATCACCTTTCAACCTAAGTTGAAATAGATATTACTACCAAAGTTGAAGAGATGCAACTATTATTCACTTGTTTTTTTAAAACTTAAGTTGTATTTTTACAAACAGGAGAATTTTTATGTCAGATTTAGCAACTCGCCTTCAAGATTTATTGCACGAAAACCGCCTTTCCGTTAATGCTTTTTCAAAGCAGGTTGGCGTTTCTCAACAAGCTATTTCAAAAATAGTTCGAGGCGAAACCTTAAACCCTAAAAATATTTTAGAAATTGCGACCGCACTTAATGTGGACCCGCATTGGTTAAAAACAGGTGAAGGCGACCCTGATCCGTCTTATCGCATTGTAGAAGTGAGCGAACCGCAAAACCCAAACACAGTGCGGATTGATATTTTGGACGTGGAAGCGAGTGCCGGAAACGGGGCATATTTAAGCCCAACCGAACAAGGCTTGCTTTCACAAGAATTTGATTTAACGTTCTTCCGTCAACAATTTGGACGTGCTGATGCAAAACATTTGAAGTTGATCACAGTGAAAGGGGATAGCATGGCGCCAACCCTTGAAAGCGGTGATTTGCTTTATGTGGATATTTCCGAAAATTACTTTGCCGCCGATGGTCTTTATGTTTTCACCTTTGACGGCCAAACATTCATCAAACGCTTGCAAAAAGTGGGAAAAGAAATGCTCGTCATTTCCGACAACCCAACATACAAAGAATGGACATTCACGCAAGATGACGATGTATTTATCCACGGACGTGTTGTTTTCAGCATGCCGATGAAGTGGCGGAAGTGGTAGGAACTAACATGGCAATGGAAAAGTTTGTTGTTTACATGAATGCTCACAAGGAAGTTAATGCATATCACATCACCAATATTGCCGAAAATGATGTTTACTTAATCGGCTATTGTCACGCTTATGGCAGAGTATTGACACTTCGTCATGACAGAATAATTCAAGAGTTTGACAATATTGAAGATGCGAAACAATATGCTTTGAACGTTCCCGATGATAAATTCCACCTTTACGATAGCTTAATCAATTCTCAAAAGCGGGAATTAAAGAAAAATCCACCTTGCCTTTCTGTTACGTTTTGTTTTAGTGGATTTAAAGCTGCTGCAAAAGAAGAGATGATACAACTCGCAATCGATCACAATTTGCGAGTTGTTTCAGATGTTTCCAGTAAAACTGATTTTTTGGTTATCTGTGAGAAGTCAAAAACAGTCGGCCCATCTAAATTAGCGAAAGCAGAAAAGCACGGTGTGAAAGTTATTTATGAAGATGCTTTTTTCTATATGCTTGAGACTGGTGAAATAAAATGAATGATTTTGATAAAGAGAAACTGTGGGCTGAACTTGTGACGATTAACAATAACAATAAATTAGATCTTCCTATACGGCTTTACAACCTTATTTATAATTCAGAATCATTTACAGAAACGCTGCATGCTTCAGCAAATAATATACTAAAAAATATAAATCTAAGAGATATACAAGACCTTTTAAAACCATCACATTCTGAATTGCTTAAAAATTCGCTAATGGAAATAGAATTAAATAAAATGTTCAATTCGGATTCTATTTATAGCGCATTAAAGATAGCTAATAAGGTGGCGATAATTTCAAAGTCTGCTCTTGAGAATGAAATTACTGATGATGAATTTGATTCTAGCATCCAAGATTTACCAAGTGTTTCTTCTGAAGATGTTGATGCATTTGAAAATGAAGAAGATCTTGCGCTTCAAGAAGTTGCCTGTTCCATCTGGGTATTAATTCTACAAGCCTTTCAGCAAAATAAGCCTAAAATAATTCCTGTTTTGTTTCACATATTATTTTTCATTTTGCAATATTCAGGAGAGAAAGGACTCGATTATATTTTTGATGATCATCAACAAGAACACGTAATGGCAATGATAGAACAAGACCAAAAAGAATTAAAAGAACTTAAAGAACAGAATAAAGTCATTTTAGATGAAATTAAGTCTTTAAAGTCTCAAGCCAGTGAAGAACAAGACAACAAGCAAACGCCAGAAGATGGTCCCTTTGATATTATATAATAATGCTACATTTTATTTATGTGCGGGGTGCTTATGACAAACAATGACTTACTTAATCTTTATAATTTAGAAAAGAGTAGTTATGATTCTTATGGAACTTGGCGAACATCACTGCTATTAGGTTGGGTATTCAATCTTATTATTAATATAAGCTCTAATTTCTACGATTCAAAACATGGCATGGTAATATTTGTGATTTCAAATTTTGTGCTATTTGTTGCCTTTGTAATTCTTACCGTTCAAAGAGAACAGGCAAACAAGCGAGTGTCGCAAATTATGAAAATGCTATTAAATAAAAATCCATAATATAAGCCCTCATTTGAGGGCTTTATTTTTTCACCTTTTTCACGTCCACTTCTTCATCTTCCACTTTCAATTCGCATTCAATCTGACTGGTAAAGCCGCTGTCTGAAAGATTGTGTGTTACTCTTGTAATTAGCCAATTGGTTGCATCAATTTCGGCTTTAAACCCTGAAAGTTCAATCGGCGTTTCTGGCATTAAATCAGGTTCACCAAAAGCGAGACCAAGACTAAATGTTGCGACGCCACGTTTCAGCTTATCAAAGGCGGATTTGGCGGCAGTGATGGCAGTTTTTTCGCTTGCGTATGTGTGCCGCAGTGATTTTATTTGAGAACTGTCACTTGTAATGGGTTCTTGTTGCTCAATTTCGTTGTATTTGCGTTTGCTTAATCGTCTTCCTTTCACGGTACCGTTTTTCAGCGTTCTGCCTTTCGTCATTCGCTGTTTTTTCACAATCTTGGTGTTTTCATCCACTGTGATTTCGCCACGCTTGCCGCTGTCCGTATCGTGCCAATACGCCCTCACGGCTTTGTAGTTTTCACTTTCAGCAATAGAAAAATTGTAGTTGTCGCCATTTTTGCGGGTGATTTTACGCAGTGGAATATCTTTCCCTGTGGCGGTTTTCCCTTTGCCTAATGGCATAAATAGCAACGTGCCATTTTTCACCGTACACATTGCCCCGTGTTCTTCGGCAAGGCGTGTCAGCAAATTAATGTCACTTTCGTTGGTTTGGTCGATGTGGTCGATTAAGCGGTTTGCAAGCTCTTTCGCCACTTGGCTTTTGAGCTTGTTTCCTTGTGCAATTTCGTTGACGATTTCGCCCAATTTCTTTTGATGAAATGACCGCTCTTTTTGTTCGGTGAACGTGCCTTTTAAATCTGCCGCTCTTGCCCGAATGGTGAGCTTGTCGGCAGATGATGCACCGCCTGAAAACTGCACTTCATCGACAGAATATTTCCCTTTGTCAATTAGTGGTGCGCCTTTCCAGCCAAGGGCAAGGCTGATTGTGGCATTGCGTGGCGGCAAAGCCAGTTTGCCGTCATGGTCGGATAATTCTAAGTCGAGCGTGTCCGCTTCTAATCCGCGATTGTCGGTTAAAGACAAATTGATCAGACGGCTTGATACCACTTGCGTGATGTCTTGCTGTTTGTTGTCTTTCGTGGTGATCACCACTTTAAAAGCGGGGGTGCGGTGATTGTCGTTAAAGTCTAAGCCTAACATTAAAGATTACTCATTAAACTGTCTGCAATGGCAATCAGCATCGGATCGTCAGTGCGTTTAAGGTTCATCGTGAAGTCAATGGCACGGGGTGCGCCATCGCCAAAGAATTCTGTGCGGGTTTCTTGGATATTTTCAATCACAAAAAAGCCGATAATCTCAAAAGTTGCACCATCAATCAGCGGAAATGCACCGCCACTGTCTGCCATTAATTCCAACGCTTTAATGGAAAATCTGCCGCCCGTGATTTCAGGGATAAGTCGCCCGCCGATTGTCACGGTTTCGCTTTCCTTTCCGGTGAATTGTGATTTCGGCATTGCGCCCACAATCGCATTAGTTGGATGTCGCCACGTTGATGTGCGGTCTAAGCTTTGGAAAGGCACGGTTTGCCGTGTAAAAACAAACATCCCAAGTGCGGCTAAAGCAAAGTTTTGAAACATTATTTATCGTCCTCAACTTTGACGGTCATTAACATCAATAAAACATCAATAAAAATAACCCATCCCCACCCGTCAATGTTGTGATACATCAAAAACGTGGCGTACCCTGTGACAGCAATAATTGATAAAAAATAGAAAAAGAAGATTAGAATTGATTTCATGTTTTATCCTAAAGAAAAGTGCGGTCAAAAAATCCCGTGATTTCTGACCGCACTTGGTGAGTTAGCGAAAGAGAAATGCAATGCCGAAAATCACAAGCAACCAAAATGAGATGGAAAGAATAAAGATTCCACGCCACACAATATGCCGTGGCATATTCAATAAATAATTAATCATTTTCTGTTTCATTTCGTTCCCTTGCTTTTTCTCGCCATGTCATTAATTCGGCAAATGTCATTTGCTCAAAGGCTTGTGGTTGCCAATGGAAAATTAATGCAATGTCCGCCATGGCATCTTCTACCGTGGCGGCAATCATTATTCGGTCGCTTCCGCTTCCGAATTCTTCCCTAAAAAACCGACAGCCACCGCCGCAAGCTCGGTGAAGTCTGCCACTTCCATTGTGGAAAAGTCAGATTTGTGCAACACAGGATTTGTCACGCGTGTGAGTAACACTTGTAATGCGTCCACGTCCATTTGTAACACGTCAAACATTTTCAAGCCTTTTAATGCCGGCACGGTTGGTTTGTTTACTGTGATTTCGGTGATTTTAGTTTCGCCACGCACAAGCGGATTCGTTAATGTGATCACTTTGCTGTTTTCGTTTTTCATTTTTTATACCTTTAAAAATGCCACGCTTAAGCGTGGTGGAGTGATTTAATAAAAGCCCCTTGCGGGGCTAGGTGGAGATTAGATGCCAATCGCTGAACGGTGTTCTGCCAAGCGGTCAGTGCCGCCGACAATAAAGATTGAGTTGAGCAAATCAATCTCGACCAAATCTTTGCCGTTTTCGATGATTTTGTAATAGGTTAATGGCACGGTGTAGCTTTGTTCGGTGTCATCGCCTGATTTGCTTGTGCCGTTGTCAATTTCGCTGAAACGACCACGCATAATCAATTCAATGGCGGTGACTTCTTCCGTGTCGTCTTGTTGATATGCACCCGCAAAACGTAATGCTGAACCGTCAATTTTGCCGCCAAATTCTTTGATGAGTTCGGTCATGTAACCGCCCATTTTGAATTGCGCTTCCAAGCCTTCCACGCCTAAATTCACTTTCACTGGACCAATCATGCCGCCTGCACGGTATTCTTCCAGTTTCATTGCCAATTTAGGTTGGGTAATTTCGGTGACTTGGCCACGGTAAGAATTACCGTCTGCCAAGAAGTTCATGAGTTTTAATTTACGTGGTAAAGCCATTTGTTATGCTCCTACTTTGGCAATCTCTGCGGCGAATTCCACAAGGTATTCATCGCTGATGTATTGGTTAAAGCCTAATTGTTCTAATGGCGGAACAGGGCAGTAATCATAAGACACAAGTAATTTTGCATCTTTCAAGGTTGCGGCAGTGTTCAGTGATGAATTGATAAATGCTTTACCACCGACTAAGTAACCTTTCGCCACATATTCACGCCATTTCGCATTAATCGCTTCCACGATTTCTTTCACCAACATCACACTGATGTTTTTATCCACTGCCCAATCAAAGGATTGTGCGATAGTGTCTTTCAACACTTGTGCTGTGCGGGTGTAGTTTTCGTAGATGAATAATTTGTCGGCTGAACAGGTGCGTAATCCCCATAGCTTGAAGCCATTGTGATTCACACAACAGGTGATGCCTTGTTCGTTCAAGTAGTTGACATCGGTCGCACTGTCGTTAATGTCAAATGAAAGTGGTTTAGTGACGCCAGTCACGCCAGTTAATCCTTTATTTGAAATGCAAGTGTGCCAGCCGTATTCTTTGTCTTGATACGCACGCATTGCTGCCGCACGGACAACGGCATAATCCACTTCAGTTGCTTTGGTGTTCGGGTTGAACGATAAGAAGTCACCGAAAATCAGCATTAATTCACGCTGTGAGAAATTACGGCGATAAGTCACCGCTTCTTCTTTGGTTTTGGCTGAACCGCACGATGCATACACAAAGCCATTCAGTTTTTTCGCCACGCTTAAAAGCTCGGTGGTAACATCTTGGCTGTCATACTTCGGCACGCAGAAAATACGCGGTTTCACGCCACAAACGGCAGCAGATACCAAGAACGCTTTTAAGCCAGTGTAATTGCCGTCGCTGTCCACTGTGCCGATGACGTTTGCTTTCATGGTGCTTTCATCGTCGTTTTCTTCCACACGAATGACGACCACTTTACAATTCACGATGTCCGCAATGCCATCTAACGCACGGGATAATGTGCCTTGTTTACCGGCTTTCGCTTGAACTTCGGCGGTGATACCTGTTAAAAGAGTGGGTTTATTGAGTGGGAAAACAGTTGCGTCTGCATCTGCTGCCGTTGCCACTAAACCGATCACGGCAGTGGATGATGTGGTGAGTGTTCGCAAGGCTTCGGCAATTTCCGTTACCTTGACCCCATGGAGATATTCATCAGACATATTTTAGCCCTATGGTTTCTATTGGTTAAATAATGTCTTTATTGTGATCGAGAGAATAGAGCAGTGCGAGCGGTTGGAAGTGTGAAAAACGGGGTAACAAAATGCGGCCAAAATTGACCGCATTTTATTTAAATTAAGGCAGAACTTCAGGGAATGGGTCGTCAGTTATCCAACTGACGACTGGAAGACGCATATAATCAAGGTCTGTTGTTGGTACTTTATCCCTAAATCTTAACTCAATATAAGCTCTATCACTTAGACTAGCAACATACACCACTGCAACCTCATCACCGTCATCGCTATAAAAAGGAAGCATAATAGGCGTGCGTGTACGGAAGCCAGCTGGTATTCTCGGAGGGGGTAAAATATCCATTCGCTTGGCGTGATTTTTCCTCGTGAATTTAGGATTACTGCTCCCGTAAAAAGAAATAGTGTCCCAACGCCCCGCATAGAAAGAACACTCAACTCTGTTATTCACTCGTCTTAAATGAATAGCCCCTTCTTTAATATTTACAGAAATGTTAGATAGTC
>NZ_JVSL01000015.1:0-805 GCF_001053575.1 Parahaemophilus parainfluenzae
AATCAATGACAAGACGTTGACTTCCACCCGTTTCCCATTCTTTGTTGCGCTAGATTGGCTGCATTAGAAAAAGTAGAACGCTCTTACGCGAAGTTGGATGTGAAATTATAAGATTATGCTTAGTATCATTGAAAATACAAAAGTGCGGTCAAAATCTCTCGTGTTTTTGACCGCACTTTTATTATCATTTCCGACTTATCTACCAAACAGCGAAGCCCAAAATCCTTTTTTATTTTCAACTTTCTTTTGCTTTGCTTCTTCCATTCTTTGTTTGACATAATTTACCCAAACTTGATGGGGCGCATCAAAATCAAATAATTTCATAAAATCATAAGGAATTTTATATTCTGCTAATGGATTTATATCAATCAATTCTTTGGGTGCTATAGGGCTATCAATACCCAAATCAAAACCGTGGATTGCTGCGATTTTGGCATACATTAAAACTTGCGGTTGCAAGTAAAAATCAAAATGTAAAAGGGTGTCTTTTGCTGCTCGTTTAGCAAGCTTAAGTTCGAGTAATTTATCTAAAGCCTCTTGCATTCCTTTTATATTTTTATCTGCTAGTGTCACATAAAATTCATGATCAGGAATGCGCTTTAAATCACCACGGGCTTTTTTCTCATCATTTAAGAATGTGAGTGCGCGTTCTTTTAATAATTGCCAATCGCCACTTAATGCCAATAAAGTGTTCGCATTAAAAAAAGGTCTCGTATCAGTTCGTTTATAGGGGACTGAAATATCCACAATTTCATCACGATGTTTAATTAAATAATCAATCAACTTTTGATTATCTGAAAGCAAA
>NZ_JVSL01000016.1:0-1395 GCF_001053575.1 Parahaemophilus parainfluenzae
TCAGATAGCTCTGATGGGGCGATTATTGCGGCTAAGACAGCGAAGAATGCGGTAGAGAATAATGCTCTTACTCCAGAAACAGTATGGGATGTGGCTAATCTTACAATAGGAGGAGCTTCTTTGGCTTATAATATTGAAGAGGGTAATTATGGAATGGCTGCTCTTGATGGAGTAGGGCTTATTTATGATGGCTTTGCTACAATAGTGCCATTTTTACCTGCAGGGGCATCTGCTGGGCTTAAAGCATATCGTGCTGGTAACTCAGTTAAACAGTCAGTTGCTATTGGTAGTGATGTAGCAAAAACAGCGAATGCTGCTCATCAAGCAGCGAAGAATTCACAAAATTTACTTGGTAACGCGAGAGCTGTGGGGAGTAAAATTCATAGAGACACAGGGCGTCGTATTGGAGAGGTGTCTGGAAAACCTTCGAAACTATCTAATAATGCAAATAGTTATTTTATAAGTGCAAATAAGGCAACAGGCAAACAGCCAGATTTAAGTTGGAAAGGGACGAATACATGGGGGGATTTAACCACTTCTGGACAATGGAATGCTCACGTAAAAAAATATGAGTCCGGGTTTGGTAGTACGTCTATCCCTATTATTTATGAGAGAGGAAAAGGTGTGGTTAATTATAATCCAATTCGACCATTTGCAGGAGCTTCTATATCGGCACCAACTACCATTATAAATAGTAATAACAGTAAAAAAGAGGATAAATGATGGCTTATCATGTTTCTTTAGTTAATACGGATAAAAAAGATATTTCTTCTAAACTCATTATGAATAAAGAAAAGTTTAGAGAATTTTTACTTAGAGAATTTAATATGAAGGAAGAGTTAAATGAAAATGGAGTTTTAGAATTCTATTATGATAAAGATGATCCTTCTTTTACTATTTTTTATACTGAAGGTATTGAAGGTGAATATTACATTAATACCACGGATGATAAGCATATAGAAAAGCTAATAGCTATTGCAGAAAAATTAAATGATGGTACTAGAGTTAGAGGAGATGAAGGGGAGACATATAACTCTTTAGAGGATACATATATCCATCCTGATGATGAATATTTATTTAAAAATACAACAAAGGAAAAATGGTTTTATTTTTTTAGAAATCCTTCTATAAAAATAGGTATTGTTATAGGGATTATTGTTTGTCTTATACAAATTTTATTTTTTAAATAGTAGCTCTTATAACTAGTTTGATTTAAACCTGCTCCACCACATGATCATTGGCGCTTACATAATTCTAGGGTTTTATTTCCTAACTCAGATCCTCAAGGACGTATTAAATTTCTTGACAGAAGACAAAAAGACATATCGGATTGCGGTATGGATTTTGTCAGTGGTGAAAGTGATAATCCAGAGGTCAATCTTTGTTTAGAGAAAA
>NZ_JVSL01000017.1:0-350504 GCF_001053575.1 Parahaemophilus parainfluenzae
TCAGCGAAAGCTGCAAGCTCTTCAGCTTCAGCGGCAGACAGCTCTGCAACAGCGGCAAGTTCATCAGCGTCAGCAGCAGACAGCTCAGCAACAGCAGCAAGCTCATCAGCGTCAGCAGCAGATAGCTCTGCAACCGTGGCAAGCTCATCCGCTTCAGCGGCAGATAGCTCAGCGACAGCCGCAAGCTCATCCGCTTCAGCAGCAGATAGCTCAGCGACTGCAGCAAGCTCATCAGCGTCAGCAGCAGACAGCTCAGCGACTGCAGCAAGCTCATCAGCAACAGCAGCAAGCTCATCAGCATCAGCAGCTGAAAGCACAGCAAAACGTATTGAAGATTCTGGTTTGATCAGCAAAGATGGTAAAACAGCATTTGCAGCGGATAACACCAGCAAACGTGATAGTGCGAAAGCGAAAGGTAAAGATGCAACTGCGGTTGGTTATGGATCAAATGCAAGTGGCGAAAACGGCACTGCATTAGGCAATAACTCACAAGCTTCAGGTAAAAACTCAACCGCTGTGGGTCAAGGTGCGAAAGCAACTGCAGCTAACTCAGTAGCTCTAGGTCAAGGCTCTGTAGCAAATGAAGCAAATACTGTTTCAGTTGGTTCAGTCGGTAATGAACGTCGAATCACAAATGTCGCAGATCCTGTTCGTGGTACTGATGCGGCTAATAAACAATATGTTGATAGCAAAATTGGTTCCGTACGTAGTGACTTGAGAAAAACTGATAAGAAACTTCGTGGTGGTATTGCTGGTGCAACAGCCGCAGCTAACATCCCACAAGTAACGAAAGCAGGTGGTTCAATGGTTGGCCTTGGTGTAGGTAACTACAAAGGTGAAAGTGCCGTTGCAGTAGGTTACTCTCGTGCGAGCGATAACAATAAAGTTATCTTCAAAGTGAGCGGGGCTGCAACCACTCAAGGTGATTACAATGTTGGTGCCGGTGTAGGTTATCAATGGTAGTCGCTCACTAAACTAGATAAATCACTCGGGTAGGAATATCCGAGTGATTTTTATTATTTAAGTTATTTAAAAAACAGTTTTATTTTTGACCGCACTTTTAGATAATTTAAGTAATAGAAGAAGGAAGAAAGCATGCGTAAATATAAAATTGGGATTACTTTTAATTTAGAAGCAAAAGTGACAGATATTTGGGCAAATGGTGCGAACCAAAATGTGATTCAGCTTTATCATTTGTTTCAACACTCTGACATTGTAGAAGATGTAGTTTTGGTCTCTTGGGGGCCAGAGAAACGCACTACTCCTCCAGAAGGGTTTATGCTTGATGGATTAAATTTGAAATATGCTTATATTGAGGATGTAATTGATCAATTAGACGTATTGATTGAGGGAACATTGGTGATTGAACCTCATCAAGTTACTCGAATGCATCAACATGGTGGTAAAGTTGTTTGCTATAAAATGGGTAATGACTTTATTATGGATATGGAAAATTTCCTTTTTGATAAGAAAGCAGGAAGAGTGTTTAATGGTACGTTATTTGATTCTGTATGGATGATTCCACAGCATGAGAACACCTGCAAATCTTATTTTTCTATTATGTATCGCTGCCCTGCTTATGTTGTACCAGCAATTTGGTCGCCAGTATTCTGTGATCAGGTGATTAAGCGAATCAAAGAGAAGCATAATCTTACCTTTGGCTATAAACCCGATGTAGAGAAAAAAGCTAAGCGTATTGCTTCTTTTGAAGCTAATATTAATGTGGTTAAAACCTGCTTTACTCCAGTGTTAATTGCTGAACAAGCCTATCGTGAAGCGCCTGAGAAAATTAAAAATGTCTACATGTGCAACACCTATGATAAAAAAGATAATCCAACCTTTTTCAATTTCATAGGTCGAACTAATCTTGTTAAAAACGGGGTGATGACGGTAGAGGGGCGCTATCAAATGCCTGATTTTCTTACTCGCTATGTGGATATTGTGCTAAGTCATCAGTGGGAAAATGGCTTGAATTACGCTTACAATGATGCTTTGTATGGCGGTTATCCATTTATTCATAATTCAAAACTGATTCCGAAAGGTGTAGGGTATTATTACGATCAGTTTGATGCATTTGAAGGCGCGAAAGTATTACTTGATGTGATTGATAATCATGATAAACACCATGAAGAATATGTCAAAAGAGCAAATGAATACTTGGATTCTCAATTACCAACTAATCCAATGAATATTTATTTGTATGAGAAAGAGATCAAGCGGTTGTTTTCTTAATAAAATTTGTAAATGCCCTTTTAAAGGGCATTTCTCATGCATTATCTAAAATTTGTTCTAACTGTTCTCCAATACTTTGAAAGCTAAAGCGCTGGATGGCTTCGGGTAGTAATGAAATATAAGATTGTCTTTTATTTTCATTAGTTAATAATTGATATGTAGCGTTAATAAATTTTTCTTTGTCATGTAATGGAATGAGTTCTCCATATTTACCGTTTTCTAATACTTCTTTTGGACCAGTTGGGCAGTCGTAAGCTATTACAGGCGTTCCACATACCATACTCTCAATCAATACCATTGCTAATCCTTCGAAAAGTGAAGTGTGAATAAAGAGTTTTGCTTTTTTCATAAAAGGAAATGGATTATCTCTTTTTCCTAATAATAAACATTCTTCTTCTAGGTTTAATTCTTGGATTCTAGCCTCTAATTGCTCTGTATTACCTTCGCCAATAATATATAATTTTTCTTTGATACCTTTTTGTTTCAAGGCATGGAATATGTCTATCATCTCAATATGATTTTTTCCTGCATCTAAGCGAGATACTTGTAATATAAAATCATTATCTAGAAGCTTCTGATCTTCTGAAAGTGTTATTAAGGATTTTTCTTTTATTCTTTCTATATCTAATGGATTATATAAAAAATATGATGGCTTATTTCCTATATTAAATTCTTTTAGAATTTGATTGCATGAATTTAACATATTGTTATTTATTGAAATAAATTTATCGTATTTGCTTAGAATGAAAGAGTAATACGACTTGTCTTTAATCCAGCAATCTAAGAGGTATTGGCTATGTATCCAATATATTTTTTTGATATTTTTTGAAATATCAAAGTGGTTCATAAAGTGGTCAAAGCTAGATATGTTTCTATGAAAATCGATGATGATGTCAAAGTTTGTTGAATTTATTTTTTTTAAGATGCGTTGATCTATTCTATTTTTTATTCCATTAAACCAGGCTGAATAATAGTTATTATTTTCTTTTTTTAGATTTAAGAATGAATAGATAAAGAATTCTGATTCTACATCACTTAAAATAAATTCTACTTTTATGTTTTTAGGTATTTCGTTAATGTTAAAGTTAACTCTATCCTCTATTAGTAATAGAGTTGTGTTGTATTTTTTATCTAGTTTTGATAGTATTTTTAAATAGTTTATTAATACTGTTTCTGCACCGCCAACAACTAGTGCTGGGTGAATAATTAAAATGTTTTTCATTTTTTATTTTATATTTTTAAATTATAGTATGTTTATTTTAATCCATTCTTTATTTATTTTTTCTATATCTTCATAAAACATTGTTTTTTCTTCATTTGAAAGCAAGTTATAGCATGTCATTACATACCCATAAATATCATCTGCATATTTTTTTAATCCAGGTAATAATTCATTGCTAAGTTTCATATCTTTGATTTCAGTTATAACATTAGATAAATTTTGAAATAGGCTTATTTGGTTTTGGGCAGTTATAACTGAACTAATTGCACCTTTTCTTTCTCTTCTATACATATAAAAGCAATTTTGATATATGGCATAATTTTTAATATGTTTAACCAGTGAGAAGCTCCAAGGAATATCTTCAAAATGTCGGCCTTTTATGAATAAAAGATGATTTTTTAAAATTAATTCTCTTTTCATTGTTTTTGTAACGGCAAACCCAAGATAAATTCCATCTTGATAAAGGCTTTGAAAGTCTTCTTTAAAAGAGCCTATCAGCTTATCTCGGTTGATGTAATGGTTCACAATTTTGTCGGGATAAACGCTGCTCATATAATTAAAGATAGCATCGGGATTATTTTCATTAATTATATTTTGTAAATCAGAAAGAATACTTGTTCCGTTCCAATAATCATCACTATCTAAAAACATCAAGTATTCGCCTCTAGCCATTTTAATCCCCGCATTTCTTGCATCGGAAAGACCTCCATTGACTTTACGAATGAATACAATGTTATGGTGTTGTTTAGCATATTGAGTGCAGATATCGAGAGAATTATCAGGTGATCCATCATCAACTAAAATAAGTTCATAATTTTGATAATCTTGCGCTAAGACAGATTCAATACATTGCTCAAGATAACGTTCAACATTGTAAATTGGCACAATGATACTAAACAACGGATTTTCAATCTTGTCTTGTTGTTTTTTGTTTGGATTTTTACCTAATAGATAGCGAGCTTGGGCTATATTTTGAGGTTCATGAAAAGCAGTGAATTGATCTGCAAGCCAGTAGGGTTTCGTTTCACTTAAAAGTGCAGTTAATTTTTTTGCGACATCTTTGCGGATGAGATAGAGTGAACAACCATAATTGTATTGATTTGTATCACCATAGATTAATGCATCAGGTTCATCACCTATTTGGAATAGACGCTCTCCAGAACGACCCTCACCATCATGCTGTAATTTGATAACTCCATAAGAAGAGTATTTATTAGCATAATTGATAGCATGCAGAATGAAGTTTTCAACAGGTTGTATTTCACTTTCAGCAATTAAAGCAAAATCATTGTTTTGTAGCTGTTCATTTTCAGCAATCGCTTTCCAGCATTGAATATGAGATAGCGTGTGAGCGATTTCTTTGTTATTGGGAGTGCGATTAAGTAGTTCTTCTGCTTTTTTTATATTAAATAAGGCCGAAGAATTACCGAGTAAGCTAACCTGTTCTTTAGTTACTGCAGAAATAGGAATAACATGAGAGTCAGAGGCGCATTGTAAAAAATGACTCAGTCTCTCTATTTTTTCAGATGCATAAATAACATAACAGGTTAGTTTTTCCATCGTTTTGATTACCCTTTATTTTTCGCGGTAGTCACTTTCAACGCGATATACCCCACAATAGCTGAAACAGTGGAGCCTAATAAGATCCCTAATCGAGAAAGGGCGTTAATGCTTTCACCGGCATCGGCATTGAAGGCTAGGCTTGCTAAGAACATTGACATGGTGAAACCGATACCGCATAAAATCGCTACGGCAAAAATTTGTTTAAAATTGATGCCTTGTGGAAGTTTTGCTATGCCCAGTTTAACGGAAAGATAACTGAAACCAAATACACCCAGAGGTTTTCCGATAATTAAGCCAAGAGAAATCGCGAGCAATAATGGTGATGTCAGCA
Organism: Parahaemophilus parainfluenzae; assembly: GCF_001053575.1. GTDB lineage: Bacteria > Pseudomonadota > Gammaproteobacteria > Enterobacterales > Pasteurellaceae > Haemophilus_D > Haemophilus_D parainfluenzae_S. Next base: position 5,349 of record NZ_JVSL01000017.1, read on the forward strand.
TGCTGAAATCAATGCCATCGAAGCTTACACCTGCATTAGCAAACGCAAATAATGGCAGGATAACAAAGGATGACCAAGGGGCAAGAATGTGCTCAAAGTCGTGTAATGGTGTTTCGCCATTTTTGCCTTTCAATGGAATACAAAATCCGATGATAACCCCTGCAAGAGTGGCATGTACGCCTGATTTTAATACCGAAGCCCATAAGATTGTTCCCACCAGCATATAGGCACAAAGTGCGGTCACTTTAAAGCGATTTAATGCGATAAGTACAACAATAGCAACTGCAGCAAAAATGAGTGCTTGTACACTTAATCCGTGTGAGAAAAACAGTGCAATAACGACAATGGCGCCTAAGTCATCAATAATGGCTAAAGCAAGTAAGAAGATTTTTAATGGGAGTGGCACTTGTTTGCTTAATAACGCCATGATACCGAGTGCAAAGGCAATGTCGGTTGCCATTGGGATTGCCCAGCCATCGGCTAAAGCGGGATCTTGTTGGGCGATAAAAATATAAACCAAGGCAGGAATAACCATTCCGCCAACGGCAGCAATAGCAGGGAATACCGCTTGTTGATAGCTTGAAAGGGAGCCCTCAAATAATTCTCTTTTGACTTCCATTCCAACTAAAACAAAGAATACCGCCATAAAACCATCGTTGATCCAGTGAATTAAGGTTTTATCGATAGAAAAAATCCCTACTCGAATGCTGACTGGTAAGTTTAAAAAGTCATTATAGTTTTGATTGAGCGGTGAATTGGCTAATAGCATTGCAACTACTGCTGAAAAAAGTAATAAAATTCCGCCAGCTGATTCCAATTTGAAAAAACGCTGAATTTGTTGAATCAAACTCAGTTTATTCATTCATTCTCTCCTAAAAAAGTAATAAAAAATAATAGAGCCTAGATACTATCACAAATTTACTAATTTAGGGAAAATAGGCTGTGGATAATGTGTGATTTAATCGGGATGTGATAGATTTCGTGATCTATTTCACAGAATTTATTTTCATTTTTGGAATAAAAAACAATTTAATAGTAAAATCCTTAAAATTTATTTATTCGAGAATACTTATGTTTTCAAAAAAAGACATCATCGTACTAGGTATGATGATTTTTGCTTTATTTTTAGGCGCGGGAAATATTATTTTCCCACCGATGGAGGGGTACTCCGCAGGTAACCATTGGGCAACAGCTTCGCTAGGGTTTGTGATAACAGGTGTGCTTATGCCATTTATTACATTGGTTGTTGTGTCAGTGTTAGGACGTGGCGAAGAACTGACTAAGGACTTACCCAAGTGGGCAGGCGTATCCTTTTTAACCATTCTTTATTTAGTCATCGGTTCAACCTTTGCAATGCCTCGAATTACCAATGTCGCTTATGAAATGGCATGGCTACCATTGGGGCTCATTGAAGATAGTGCGACGACACGTCTTATTTTCTCTGTGATCTTTAATATTATCGCCATGGGGTTCATGATTCGCCCAAGTACCATTATTTCAACAGTGGGTGAAGTGATGACGCCGGCATTGTTGGTATTATTACTCGTTGTTGGGATCACGGTTTTTGTTTCACCTCTTTCTGAGATTGTTGCCCCATCGCAGGCGTATGCCGAGAATTCAGCATTAACTACAGGATTAATTAGTGGTTATCAAACGATGGATGTACTGGCCGCGATTGCCTTTGGTGGTATTGTTGCACGGGCGTTGTCTGCCAAAAATGTGACCAATCCACAAAAGATTGTCCAATATACGATTTCAGCGGGCTTTGTTTCTGTCATTTTATTAGGATGTCTATATTTTGCCTTATTCTACTTAGGAGCGACTTCTGATGCTGTGGCACAAGGTGCAACAAATGGTGGTCAAATCTTCTCTCGTTATGTGAACAGTTTATTTGGTACGGCGGGAACCTGGATTATGGCGGGTATTATCACTTTAGCAAGCTTAACCACATTAGTGGGCGTAACCAGTGCTTGTGGCGATTACTTCTCCAAGTTTTCGACACGTTTTTCTTATCCATTTTGGATTGTCTTCTTCACCGCCATGACGACAATTATTTCACAATATGGCTTAACAAAATTACTCCGAGTGACAATTCCAGCCTTGTTGTTGATTTACCCAATGGCGATCATGTTAGTGGTTTTACAGCTTGTGCGTAATAAATTGCCTTCTATTCGATTGAGCTATTACGTAACCATCTTTGTAACGGTTTGTTTTAGTTTGGTTGATAGTTTGAAAAACTTAGATGTCTTGCCTGAAGGATTGCATCAAGTCATGATTCATTTCCCGCTTTACTCACAAGGATTAGCTTGGTTGGTGCCAGCATTATGTACTTTAGTGCTTTCCATACTATTAGGGAAAACCATTTCAAAATAACAAAAATGCCGATAATGATTTATCGGCATTTTTTATATCAAGTGCGGTCGTTTTTTCACGCGTTTTTAGGCGGCTAGACGTTGTCTCACAATTTCAAATAAACATACCCCCGTTGCAACGGAAACGTTGAGGGATGAAACTGATCCCGCCATTGGAATACTAATTAGTTGATCACAATGTTCACGAGTAAGGCGACGCATGCCTTCACCTTCGGCTCCCATCACCAAGGCAAGAGAACCCGTAAGTTTAGTTTGGTAAATGGTTTCTGTTGCTTCACCAGCTGTACCCACTACCCAAATATTATGGTTTTGTTGTAGATCTCGCAAAGTACGCGCTAAGTTAGTCACACGAATTAATGGTACAGTCTCCGCAGCGCCGCAAGCCACTTTACGTGCGATAGAGGTAAGTTGAGCCGATTTATCTTTTGGCACGATGACTGCACTCACACCAGCTGCATCCGCAGTACGTAAACAGGCTCCTAGGTTATGGGGATCCGTCACGCCATCAAGCACCAATAAAAGTGGATTTTGTTTACGAGTAAGAAGTTCATCCAAATCATGTTCATTTAGCTCTTTGGCTTCTTGCACACGCGCAATCACACCTTGATGCACTTCACCGTTGGATTTTTTATCTAATGTTTGGCGGTTTACAAATTGCACCGCAATGCCTAAAGCATAGAGCTCATTGAGTAAGGGTTGTAGGCGTTTATCTTCACGGCCTTTCAGCACAAAAACTTCAATTAAACGTTCAGGGCTATTTGCTAAAATGCTGTTTACAGCATGGATACCATAGATATTTTCTGACATAGGGTTCTCTTATTTATTCTTTTTGTCATTATCCTCCCTCTTTAGCAAAGAGGGGCCAGGGAAGATTGGGTAAAAATATTATTTCTTCCGTTTTCTCGTCGGTTTCTTAGAAACGTCTTTATTTTTGACCGCACTTTTACGTTTTTTTGACGCTTTAGGTGGCAGTTCCTTAAAGACTTTTTTCGCTTTTTGTTTTGCTGTTTTTCCCACTCGACGTGGTTTTCTCGCACTTTCGACTAAACTGAAATCGACCATTTTTTGTTCTAAATGAACGGCGACCACGCGGATTTTGACCTTATCGCCAAGGCGATAAATCATACCACTATTTTCACCGATTAAACGTTGTTTAGCTGCATCAAATTGATAGTAGTCGTTATCTAAAGTGGAAATATGGACTAAGCCGTCAATGAATAAATCATCTAAACGTACAAATAAGCCAAAGCCTGTTACAGATGAGATCACTCCGCTAAATTCAGCGCCCACGTGATCTTGCATATATTCACATTTCAGCCAATCTGCTACTTCGCGAGTGGCATCATCGGCACGGCGTTCGGTCATCGAGCAGTGATCGCCTAATAAATCCATTTCATCAAAGGAGTAGTGATAGCCGCCAGTATCTGTGGTTTTACGTTTAGCGCCTTTTTCTTTTGCTAATAAATATTTAATTCCACGATGAAGGGTTAAATCCGGATAGCGACGAATCGGGGAAGTGAAGTGTGCATATTCCTCTAACGCCAAACCAAAGTGGCCGATATTATCCGCATGATAAACGGCTTGGCTTAATGAACGCAGTAACATGGTTTGAATGAGTTCGTGATCTGGGCGATCTTTCACTTGCTCTAACAATTTCGCATAATCTTTTGTGGTAGGTTTCATGCCACCTTCAAGGCTTAAACCGCATTCACTTAAGAATGCACGGAAAGATGTCAGTTTTTCTTCACTCGGTGTGGCATGAATACGATAGAGTGCAGGTTCTTTATGTTTTTCCATAAAGTTTGCTGCTGCAATATTCGCAAGAATCATGCATTCTTCAATGATTTTGTGAGCATCATTTCGCACAACAGGTTCAATGCGATCAATTCGTCCCATGGCATTGAAAATAAATTTGGTTTCAATGGTTTCAAAATCGATAGCACCACGTTGTTTACGGGCATTGAGTAATGCTTGATAGAGATGATGCAATTCTTCTAAATGTGGCACAAGTCCTTGATAACGCGTGCGGAGCTCATCATCGCCGTCTAAAATCGCTGCGACTTTCGTATAGGTTAAACGTGCATGAGAGTTCATGACCGCTTCATAAAAACGATAGTCCGTGAGTTTACCTTTTGCAGAAATGTGCATTTCACACACCATACACAAGCGATCGACTTGTGGATTCAGTGAACATAATCCGTTTGATAAAATCTCAGGCAGCATTGGCACAACACGATTTGGGAAGTAAACGGAGTTACCTCGGTTATAAGCTTCAGTATCTAATGCAGAACGTAAACGTACATAGTAGCTGACATCGGCAATTGCCACCCAAAGCTTCCAGCCTTTACCACTTTTTTCGCAATATACGGCATCATCAAAATCGCGTGCATCTTCGCCATCAATGGTAACCAGTGGCAGATTGCGTAAATCCACACGGCCTTTTTTTGCTTCTTCAGGCACTTCTTCCGTGAATTTTTTAACGTATTTTTCAACCGCACTTGGGAATTGGTGAGGAATGTCATGATTACGAAGGGCGATCTCCACTTCCATCCCTTTTGCCATATTATCACCCAGAATTTCGGTAATAATACCAACAGGTTGAGTAAAGGAGGCAGATCGTTCTTGCAATTCAACCACGACAACTTGTCCCATTCGTGCACCATTGCGGTGTTCATTAGGGACTAAAATATCTCGTCCGATACGACTGTCATCAGGCACCACATAGCTAAAACCATTTTCTAAGAAGAAACGGCCGACAATTTGTTTTTTACGACTTTCAAGTACACGAACAATACGGACTTCACGGCGACCACGACGATCCAAGCCGGCAGGCTGTGCTAACACAAAATCACCATGCATTACACGTTGCATTTGGTGATTAGGAATAAAGAGATCTTCTTTTTTGCCTTCGACTTGTAAAAAACCATAGCCTTCGCGGTGGCCAATGACCATGCCTTTGAATAAATCTAATTTTTCAGGCAAGGCATAGCATTTACGTTTAGTGAAAACTAATTGTCCATCATTTTCCATGGCGCGTAAGCGGCGACGCATGGCTTCTTGTTGTTCGTCACTTTTAATTGAAAGTGCAGTCAGAATTTCTTCCCGACTCATCGGGGCATTATTTTCACGGATAATTTGCAGAATGTAGTCTCTGCTTGGGATCGGATTACCGTATTTGGCTAATTCTTTTTGATAATTCGGATCCGCTTTTTTAAAAGATTTTTTTGTCATTTATTGTTTATTTTATGATTAATTTTTAAGTTGTGGGGTAGTTTACAGGTTAAAGGGGGGAATGCAAGCTTGTTATCGGGCGTTTGTGACAGGACGGTTTAAGGCAAACAAAAACCGCACCAAAGTGCGGTTTTATTTTTAAGCTGTTTTAATGCTTTAATTACGCTAATTTTTTGATTTGAGCAGCTAATTTAGCTTTGTGGTTTGCTGCTTTGTTAGCGTGGATTAAGCCTTTAGAAGCCATACGGTCAACAACTTTTTGCATTTCAACGAATGCTGCTTCAGCTGCTGCTTTTTCACCTGCTGCTACTTGAGCATATACTTTTTTGATGTAAGTACGCATCATAGAGCGTTGGCTTGCGTTGTGTTGGCGGCGTTTTTCAGATTGAACCGCGCGTTTTTTTGCTGACTTGATATTAGCCAAGGTCAAACTCCTAAAATTTCTGTTAGATGATTATGACAAAATAAGGGCGTAGAATATGCCGATTTTTTATACTTTTGTCAATGAATAATTTGTGTTGATTTCGGTGAGACACAACCGAAAGTAAGCATCGTTATTTAAAAAAAGCGCTTTCTATTGGCTCACACAAACGATGTGGGCAGGATTTTATCAGTTTTTTTCGTTGGAATATAGCGTAAAAACAAAAATTCTATACAATTAAGGCAAATTTTTTTGAAGAGACCCCTATTTTGAGTAAACGACTTTTAAAATCCGGCATTATTGTGAGTGGGATGACATTAGTGTCCCGTGTGTTAGGTTTAGTCCGTGATGTGGTGATTGCCCATTTAATCGGTGCAGGCGCGGCGGCAGACGTGTTTTTATTCGCTAACCGGATCCCAAACTTTTTACGTCGTTTATTTGCAGAAGGGGCATTTTCTCAGGCTTTCGTCCCTGTGTTAGCCGAATATCAAAAATCGGGCGATCTTTCTAAAACGCGAGAATTTATCGGAAAAGTATCGGGTACGCTAGGCGGTTTAGTCAGTATTGTTACTTTGCTTGCCATGGTGGGATCACCTGTTGTTGCGGCGATCTTCGGGATGGGATGGTTTACCGATTGGCTAAATGACGGGCCCGATGCACATAAATTTGAACAAGCGTCTTTACTCTTAAAAATTACTTTTCCTTATTTATGGTTTGTCACCTTCGTGGCACTTTCTGGCGCAATTTTAAATACGATAGGCAAATTTGGCGTAATGTCGTTTTCGCCTGTTTTGTTAAATATAGCCATGATTGCAACCGCACTTTTCCTCGCGCCAAAATTAGACAATCCTGATCTTGCCCTTGCTATCGGGATCTTCTTAGGCGGTTTATTACAATTTTTATTCCAAATCCCTTTCTTGAAGAAAGCGGGCTTGCTCGTAAAACCGAAATGGGCGTGGCATGATGAAGGGGTAGCGAAAATCCGACGATTGATGATTCCTGCCTTGTTCGGGGTTTCCGTCAGTCAAATCAACTTGCTGCTTGATACGGTCATTGCCAGTTTCTTAATGACGGGCTCTATTAGTTGGCTTTATTATTCTGATCGTCTATTAGAGTTTCCACTTGGTCTATTTGGTATCGCCATTTCCACTGTGATTTTACCGACGCTTGCTCGCCATCATGTAAATCGAGAAGACAATTCTTCCCAAAGTGCGGTTGATTTTCGCAACACCATGGACTGGGGCGTACGAATGATTTTATTACTTGGTGTGCCGGCCGCGATTGGTATTGCCGTGTTAGCCCAACCAATGTTATTGGTGTTATTTATGCGTGGCAGTTTTACCTTAACAGATGTGCACTCAGCTTCTTATTCCTTATGGGCATTCAATGCGGGTTTACTTAGCTTTATGTTGATTAAGATCTTGGCTAACGGCTATTACGCACGCCAAGACACCAAAACGCCAGTAAAAATCGGGATCATCGCCATGGTGAGCAATATGGGCTTTAATGTATTGGCAATTCCATTTAGCTATGTAGGCTTGGCGATTGCTTCTGCGATGTCAGCAACCTTAAATGCTTATTTGCTTTATCGTGGTTTAGCAAAAGAGGATGTATACCATTTTTCACGTAAAAGTGCGGTCTTTTTTCTGAAAGTTTTAGGGGCAGCCTTAGCCATGGGCGGCTTGCTTTGGTATAACTGCCCACCGATTCAAGAATGGGCCGCCATGACATTTTTAATGCGTATCTATTGGTTGGTTTGGTTAATTGGACTGGCTGCGGTCGTTTATTTAGGCGTATTGGTGCTATTAGGTGTTCGTAAACACCATTTACTGACAAAACATTAAGTTACCGCTATAATGCACCGATTATTTTTCGTTTTTTGGAATAAGATGTAATGCAATTAATTCGTGGGCTCCATAATTCACAGCCATATTTGTCAGGGTGCGCATTAACCATTGGCAATTTTGATGGGGTGCATTTGGGGCATCAGGCGATTTTGCGTCATCTTCGTCAGAAAGCGAATGCGCTGAATTTACCCATGGCGGTGATGCTTTTTGAGCCGCAACCGCGCGAATATTTTATGGGTGACAAAGCCCCAGCGCGTTTAATGCGATTAAGAGATAAATTACATTATTTGGCTCAGGCGGGTGTGGATGTGGTGATCGTCGCGAAATTTGACCGCACTTTTGCTGATCTTCCTGCAGAACAATTTATTGAAGATTGGCTTGTTCGCAAATTAAATGTGAAATTTCTCAGTATTGGCGATGATTTTAAATTTGGTGCGAAACGTTTAGGCAATTTTGCGATGTTGCAACAAGCCGGAAAGCAGTTTGGTTTTGAAGTGGAAGACAGTCGCACCTTCTGTTTAGACGAGTTACGTATTAGTAGCACTGCTATTCGTGAAGCGTTGGCTAAAGATGATTTACAGCACGCACAAAATTTACTCGGTAAGCCTTATCGTATTTTCGGTCGTGTGATCCACGGCAATAAATTAGGGCGAACCATTGGTTTTCCTACCGCGAATGTTCGCTTACATCGCCAAGTGAATCCAGTAAAAGGGGTTTATGCGGTGAAAGTGCGGTTAAAATCGGGCGAGATTTTTAACGGCGTTGCAAACATGGGAAAACGCCCAACTATTAACGGTACGATACAATTATTAGAAGTCCATTTATTTGATTTTTCTCAGAATATTTATGGGCAAATGGTCGAAGTGGAATTCTGCCAGAAGATTCGAGATGAGATAAAGTTTCCGTCTTTTGAAGCGTTGAAAGCTCAAATTGAACAAGACGTAAAAACAGCAAAAGCATTTTTTGCAAAATAGAATTATATTGAAATATAAAATTGGAAAATAACATGACAGTTGATTACAAAAACACGTTAAATTTACCTGAAACAGGTTTTCCTATGCGTGGCGATTTAGCCAAACGCGAACCTGTAATGTTAAAAAATTGGTATGACAAACAGTTGTATCAAAAAATCCGCCAAGCGACTAAAGGTAAAAAATCCTTTATTTTGCACGATGGCCCTCCATATGCGAACGGCAATATTCATATCGGTCACGCCGTTAATAAAATTCTGAAAGATATTATTATTAAATCTAAAACGGCGTTAGGTTTTGATTCGCCTTATATTCCGGGTTGGGACTGTCACGGTTTGCCAATTGAATTAAAAGTAGAAGGTTTAGTGGGCAAACCAAACGAGAAAATTACAGCAGCTGAATTCCGTCAAAAATGTCGTGAATATGCTGCGGAACAAGTAGAAGGTCAGAAAAAAGACTTTATCCGTTTAGGTGTATTGGGTGATTGGGATAATCCTTATTTAACGATGAACTTCGACACCGAAGCAAACATCATTCGTACACTCGGTAAAGTGATTGCGAATGGTCACTTATACAAAGGTTCAAAACCAGTGCATTGGTGTTTGGATTGTGGCTCTTCTTTAGCGGAAGCAGAAGTGGAATACGAAGACAAAGTTTCTCCGTCTATCTATGTGCGTTTCCCTGCAGTAAGTGCGGTTGAAATTGAAGAGAAATTTAATGCAGTAGGCAAAGGCCATGGCAAATTATCTGCGGTGATTTGGACAACTACACCTTGGACAATGCCATCTAACCGTGCGATTGCGGTAAATGCAGACTTAGAATACAACTTAGTACAACTTGGCGATGAGCGTGTGATCTTAGCCGCTGAATTAGTTGAGTCTGTGGCAAAAGCGGTGGGTGTAGAACAAGTTGAAGTGTTAGGTTCAGTAAAAGGTCAAGCGCTTGAGTTAGTACGCTTTAACCATCCGTTCTATGATTTCACTGTACCAGTAATTTTAGGTGATCACGTGACCACTGATGGCGGTACAGGTTTAGTACATACTGCACCAGATCATGGTTTGGACGACTTTATTGTAGGACAAAAATATAATTTACCAATGGCGGGCCTTGTATCGAATGACGGTAAATTTATTTCAACGACTGAATTCTTCGCAGGCAAAGGTGTATTTGAAGCTAATCCATTGGTTGTTGAAAAATTACAAGAAGTGGGCAACTTATTAAAAGTTGAGAAAATCAAACACAGTTACCCACACTGTTGGCGTCACAAAACTCCGATTATTTTCCGTGCGACACCACAATGGTTTATCGGTATGGAAACACAGGGTTTACGCCAACAAGCATTAGGCGAAATCAAAGGCGTACGTTGGATTCCTGATTGGGGTCAAGCACGTATCGAGAAAATGGTTGAAAACCGCCCAGACTGGTGTATTTCTCGTCAACGTACTTGGGGCGTACCGATGACCTTATTCGTGCACAAAGAAACCGAAGAGCTTCATCCGCGTACCTTAGAGTTACTTGAAGAAGTAGCGAAACGTGTTGAGAAAGCGGGTATTCAAGCATGGTGGGATTTAGACGAAAAAGAATTATTAGGGGCTGATGCAGAAACCTATCGCAAAGTGCCTGATACCCTTGACGTGTGGTTTGACTCAGGATCAACCTATTCTTCTGTTGTCGCGAATCGTCCGGAATTTAACGGTCAAGATATCGATATGTATTTAGAAGGTTCTGACCAACACCGTGGTTGGTTTATGTCTTCTTTAATGCTTTCTACCGCAACAGACAGCAAAGCACCATACAAACAAGTATTAACCCATGGTTTCACCGTGGATGGTCAAGGCCGTAAGATGTCAAAATCTATTGGTAATATCGTGACCCCACAAGAAGTCATGGATAAATTCGGTGGTGATATTTTACGTTTATGGGTGGCATCTACCGACTATACGGGTGAAATGACCGTTTCTGATGAGATCTTAAAACGTGCCGCGGATAGCTATCGTCGTATTCGTAACACTGCGCGTTTCTTATTAGCGAATTTAAACGGTTTTGATCCGCAACGTGATGCGGTTAAACCGGAAGACATGATTAGCTTAGATCGTTGGGCGGTAGCTTGTGCGTTAGATGCACAAAAAGAAATCAAAGACGCGTACGATAACTATCAATTCCACACAGTAGTACAACGTTTAATGCGTTTCTGTTCTGTGGAAATGGGTTCGTTCTACCTTGATATTATCAAAGACCGTCAATACACCACCAAAGCGGATAGTCTTGCTCGTCGTAGCTGCCAAACAGCGTTATGGCACATTGCGGAAGCTTTAGTACGTTGGATGGCACCAATCTTGTCATTCACGGCAGATGAAATTTGGGGCTACTTACCACAAACAGCAACGCCACGTGCTGAATTTGTCTTTACTGAAGAATTCTACGAAGGCTTATTTGGTTTAGGCGAGAATGAAAAATTAGATGATGCTTACTGGCAACAACTGATTAAAGTTCGTTCTGAAGTGAACCGTGTATTAGAAATCGCCCGTAACGACAAAGTGATCGGTGGTGGTTTAGAAGCAGAAGTAACAGTTTATGCTAACGATGAATATCGAGCATTGTTAGAACAATTAGGCAATGAATTACGTTTCGTGTTAATTACCTCAAAAGCGGAAGTGAAACCATTAGCTGACAAACCTGCAGATGTAGCTACGGGAGAGTTAGAGGGAATTGCTGTAAGCGTTGCACGTTCTAACGGTGAAAAATGTCCACGTTGCTGGCATTATTCTGACAAAATCGGCGTGAATCCTGAACATCCGACACTTTGTCCACGTTGTGTGGAAAACGTAGCGGGTAACGGCGAAGTACGTCAGTTCGCGTAAGCTTAACACCATAAAGAAAAAGAGCGGTCAAAATTGACCGCTCTTTTTTTATGCTGAAATGCACAGAAATAAAAAAGGCTGACATGAATCAGCCTTAAAGATTTTATTGGTTAAAAGTATTACACACAGAAGGATTAGCGCTTTGTAAGCCTTTTCTAAACCATTCTAGACGCTGTGCAGATGTGCCGTGAGTGAAGCTATCAGGCACCACATAACCTTGGCTGCGTTTTTGTAAACGGTCATCGCCCACAGCTTCTGCTGCATTAAACGCTTTTTCTTCATCACCGCGTTCAAATAAACCACTTTTTACCGCTTGGCTCGCCCAAACACCGGCGAAGCAGTCAGCTTGAAGTTCTAATTGAACAGAAAGTTGATTTGCAGTTTTACGATCGCTGCTTTGTTGTGCGCGATTCACTTGCGGCAGAATGCCGAGCATATTTTGTACGTGGTGACCAACTTCGTGTGCAATCACATAAGCAAAGGCTGAATCACCTGCTGCACCCAGTTTATTTTTCATTTCGTTATAGAATGATAAATCAAGGTAAACTTTGCGATCGCTCGGGCAGTAGAATGGACCCATTGCAGATTGACCCGTACCACAAGCGGTCGGCGTTACACCATTGTAAAGCACCATGGTTGGCTCGCTATAGGTTTTACCCATTTGTCTGAAATATTGTCCCCAAACGGTTTCAGTATCTGCTAATACAACTTTAGAAAGACTCGCAAGCTGCTGTTCTTCTTGGGTTTCTAATTGTTGAGAGCTTTGTCCTGAAAAATCAGGCGTACCCACTAAGCCTGAAAGATCCACACCATAATAAGCGCCGACTAAAAGAATGATAATACCGAGTACACCGGTGCCTTTTCCGCCACCGAAGTTACCGCCGCCAGAGCCACGTCTATCTTCAATATTTGAGCTTTCTCTACGACCTTCCCAACGCATAATTTGTCCTTTCTGAGTGAGTAAATTAAAAATCGGCGTATTCTATCAAAGTGCGGTCAATTTTAGATCAGTTTTCTTGAAATATTTACATAGCTTTACACTCTGATTTATAGACTTCTTAAGGGAATTTCAGTATCGTAATACTCCCTTAAACAAACATACAAAAGGAACTTTAAAATGGGTTTATTTGATTTTGTCAGTGACATTGGTAAGAAAGTTTTCTCTAAAGAAGAAGATGTATCTAAAGCAGTGACGCAACACATCGCGGAAGACAATCCAGGCGTGGAAAACTTATCGGTTACCGTTGAAAATGGTGTAGCAAATATCCAAGGTGTTGCATCAACCGCAGCGGCATTAGAAAAAGCAGTATTAATGGCGGGTAACATTCAAGGCATCCATTCAGTAACCAGCGATGCAAGCATCAATAACGGCGAAACCTTAGGCAGTGATGAAACATTCTATGTAATCCAAAAGGGTGATACCTTGTGGAAAATCGCAGAGAAAGCTTATGGAAACGGTGCGAAATACACCGCAATCGTTGAAGCAAACAAAGAAGTGATTAAAGACGCGGATAAGATTTTCCCAGGTCAAAAAATTCGTTTACCGAAAGGTTTATAATTCGATAAAAAGTGCGGTTATTTTTGACCGCACTTTTTTCTTTATCAAAAATTGTTGATAAATTGTGCAATTTTAGCTAGTTTTCTATTGAATTTTCTGGTTTCTATCGACTGTTTGATTTTCTTTCGCTATAATTTGGCGGTTTTTTATTTTTACAAACAATAACGTGTTCGGTGTGGTTTTTACCGAGTGCAACATTAATTGAGGTTACAAATGTCATTAAATATTGAAACAACTCAAGGTTTAGAGCGTCGTGTGACGATCACCGTTCCAGCTGAAGCTGTAGAAAAAGCAACTCGTGAAGAATTCAAACGTGCAGCAAAAAATGTACGTGTTGATGGTTTCCGTAAAGGTCACGTGCCAGCTCACATCATTGAACAACGTTTTGGCGCATCAATCCGTCAAGATGTATTAAACGATCTATTACCACGTCATTTCTTTGATGCAGTCATTGCTGAGAAAATCAACATCGCAGGTCGTCCAACTTTCGCTATCGAAACGTTTGAACCAGGTAAAGATTTATCATTCACAGCAACTTTCGAAGTATACCCAGAAGTTGAATTAAAAGGCTTAGAAAATATCAAAGTTGAGAAACCAACTGTTGAAATCACTGAAGCTGATATCGATAAAATGATTGAGGTATTACGTAAACAACAAGCCACTTGGGTTGAAAGCAAAGCCGCAGCGAAAGCAGATTCTCGCGTAACAATCGACTTCGTTGGTTATGTTGATGGCGAAGAGTTCGAAGGTGGTAAAGCAACTGATTTCGTTCTCTTCATGGGCCAAGGCCGCATGATTCCTGGTTTCGAAGAAGGTATCGTAGGTCACAAAGCAGGCGAACAATTCGATATCAATGTGACTTTCCCAGCGGAGTACCATTCTGAAAACTTAAAAGGTAAAGATGCAAAATTTGCGATCACCTTGAAAAAAGTAGAAGAAATGGAATTACCAGAATTAACAGATGAATTCGTTGCTAAATTTGGTCCAAACACCAAAACTGTGGCAGATTTACGTGCAGAAATCCGTAAAAACATGGAACGTGAATTGAAAAACGCATTAGTTTCACGTGTTAAACAACAAGTAATCAACGGTTTAATCGAACAAAACCCAATTGATGTTCCAGCTTCTGCAGTAGAAGAAGAAATCAATGTATTACGTAACCAAGCTGCACAACGTTTCGGTGGCAATGCGCAACAAGCGGCACAATTACCACGTGAATTATTTGAAGCTGATGCAAAACGTCGTGTTCAAGTCGGTTTATTATTCTCTGAAGTGATCAAATCAAACGAATTGAAAGCGGATGAAGAACGTGCGAAAGCAATGATTGCGGATATCGCTTCTGCTTACGAACAACCAGCAGAAGTAGTTGAATATTACAGCAAAAATGAAGAGTTAATGAACAACATTCGCAACGTAGTATTAGAAGAACAAGCAGTTGATGCCGTTCTTGCTAAAGCTCAAGTGACTGAAAAAGCGTCTTCATTTGATGAGATTATGAATCCACAAGCATAATAATTGATAGAACGTGAATTAAATTCACAGGCATATCATCGAAAAGTGCGGTTGTTTTTTTCAATGAAAAGCGACCGCATTTTTGTTTTTACTGATTTTCGGGTAGAATATTGCCCGATTTTTTAGCACATATTTAGGGGCAAAAATGAGTGTAATTCCTATGGTTGTCGAACAAACCTCTCGTGGTGAACGTTCGTACGACATTTATTCCCGCCTATTAAAAGAGCGCGTGATCTTCTTGAGTGGTGAAGTAGAAGATCGTATGGCAAACTTGATCGTGGCACAGCTACTTTTCTTAGAATCAGAAGATCCGAAAAAAGACATCAATATTTATATTAACTCACCGGGTGGCTCGGTGACTGCGGGTATGGCAATTTACGATACCATGCAATTTATTAAACCGGATGTGCGTACCCTTTGTATTGGTCAAGCTTGCTCAATGGGCGCATTCTTACTTGCGGGTGGTACAGCAGGAAAACGTGCTGCATTACCGAATGCACGAGTAATGATTCACCAACCGTTAGGTGGTTTCCGTGGACAAGCATCCGATATTCAGATCCACGCCCAAGAAATTTTAAAAATTAAACAAACCTTAAACGAGCGTCTTGCTTTCCATACTGGCCAAAGCATTGAGCGTATCGAAAAAGACACCGATCGTGACAACTTTATGTCGGCGGAAGAAGCAAAAGCTTACGGCTTAGTGGACGATGTGTTGATTAAACGTTAAGGATTTAACATGACAACAAATGATAACGATCTTCACTGTTCTTTCTGCGGAAGAGAGAAAAGTGAAGTAGGTAAATTAATTGCAGGTACAGATGGTTATATTTGTAACGAGTGTATCGAGCTTTGCCACAGTATGTTAGAAGACAGTGGTGAAATCGAAACACCTAGCGAACTGGCAGTTGAAGAAAAATTACCAACCCCACACGAAATTCGTGCTCACTTAGATGATTATGTGATTGGGCAAGATTATGCGAAAAAGGTCTTGTCAGTGGCGGTTTACAATCACTATAAACGCTTACGCACGAATCACCAAAGTAATGATGTGGAATTAGGTAAAAGTAACATCTTGTTAATTGGTCCAACAGGTAGCGGTAAAACCTTATTAGCACAAACCTTAGCGCGTCGTTTAAATGTACCTTTTGCTATGGCTGATGCGACGACGTTAACCGAAGCGGGTTATGTGGGCGAAGATGTGGAAAATGTTCTGCAAAAATTATTGCAAAACTGCGATTACGATACAGAAAAAGCAGAGCAGGGCATTATCTATATTGATGAAATTGATAAAATTAGCCGTAAATCAGAAGGCGCATCTATTACTCGCGATGTGTCTGGTGAAGGTGTGCAACAAGCCTTGTTGAAATTAATTGAAGGCACTATCGCATCTGTACCACCACAAGGTGGACGTAAACACCCACAACAAGAAATGTTGAAAGTGGATACTTCAAAAATCCTCTTTATTTGTGGTGGGGCATTTGCTGGCTTAGATAAAATCATCGGTAAGCGTACACAAACTGATACCGGAATTGGTTTTGATGCGAAAGTAGAGAAAGAAGAAGAGAAAGAAAATCTTTCTGAATTATTCCGTCAAGTTGAGCCGGATGATTTAATGAAATTTGGTTTGATTCCAGAGTTTATTGGTCGTCTTCCTATGATTGCGCCATTAAGCGAATTAGATGAAGAAGCGTTGATTCAGATCCTGACTCAACCGAAAAATGCACTGACCAAACAATATCAAGCATTATTTGGCTTAGAAGATGTAGAGCTTGAATTTACACCAGAAGCATTGAAAGCGATGGCGAAAAAAGCCCTTGAACGTAAAACCGGTGCGCGTGGTTTACGCTCAATCGTTGAGGCTGTATTGTTAGATACGATGTATGATTTACCTTCAATCGAAAACTTGCAAAAAGTGATTGTGGATGAAGAAACCATCGTTGATAACAAACCACCAAAACTTGAATATAAAAATTAACGGAAAGTGCGGTTGTTTTTTCTAACATTTTTCATAGGCAATTCCGAAAGAAAATGCTACAATCGCACGTTCTGAAATTAATCTAAAAATTATTTATCCCTTATTTTATACGGATTCAATTATGGCAACTGAAATTGTTGAGAAAAAGAAACACGACCAAGAACAAGTCGTAGAAGGAAAATCAAAAGGTCTAAACACGCTTCTTTGGATTCTTTCTGTGGCATTTTTTACCGCTGCAGCAATTGGTAACGTTTATTTTAAAGACGCCTTCTCTTTACCTGTACGTGTAGTTGGCGTAGTTGTCGCCTTATTAATTGCCTTTGGTTTCGCTGCAATTACCAACCAAGGTACAAAAGCACGTACATTCTTTAGCGAAGCAAAAGTTGAAGGTCGTAAAGTGGTATGGCCAACTCGTGCAGAAACACGTCAAACCACTTTAATCGTGATTGCGGTAACCGTGCTTACCTCTTTATTCTTCTGGGCAATTGATTCAATTATCATTGCATTGATTAACTTCTTAACTGATTTGAGATTCTAAAATGAGCGAAACTGAAAACGTATCCAAAAAACGTTGGTATGTATTGCAAGCATTCTCAGGCTTTGAGAGTCGTGTTGCAATCACCTTGCGTGAATATATCAAACAACAACAAATGGAAGATCAGTTTGGCGAAGTGTTAGTGCCGACTGAAGAAGTCGTTGAAAACGTAGCAGGTAAACGTCGTAAAAGTGAACGTAAATTCTTCCCTGGCTATGTATTAGTTGAAATGGCAATGAACGATGACACATGGCACTTAGTGAAAAGTGTACCACGTGTAATGGGTTTTATTGGTGGTACACCAGATAAGCCAGCGCCAATTTCTAAACGTGAAGCAGATTTAATTTTAAATCGTTTAGAGCAAAGTGCTGAAAAACCACGTCATCGTAAAGAATATCAACCAGGTGAAGAAGTACGTGTGACAGAAGGTCCATTTGCTGACTTTAATGGTACGGTTGAAGAAGTGGATTACGAAAAAGGCCGCTTAAAAGTGTCTGTATCTATCTTCGGTCGTGCAACACCAGTTGAGCTTGAATTTGGTCAAGTGGAAAAAACACGTTAATTTCCCTTTGCCAAAATAAGAAATTTAATGACCGCACTTAAAAAATAAAGTGCGGTTGTTTTTCGAGTAGTTTTTCTGCTTGAAATTTCGAGGCTGATTAATTAAAATACAGCCTTTCATTAACAGGGGAGCCGATTTCGGCGTTATCACCCATTTAGAGGAAACTAAAAAATGGCAAAAAAAGTCCAAGCATACGTTAAGTTGCAAGTTGCAGCTGGTATGGCAAACCCATCACCACCAGTTGGTCCAGCATTAGGTCAACAAGGTGTGAACATCATGGAATTCTGTAAAGCATTCAACGCTCGTACTGAGAGCATTGAAAAAGGTTTACCAATTCCAGTTGTTATCACTGTATATGCAGACCGTTCATTCACTTTCATTACTAAAACTCCACCAGCAGCAGTATTATTGAAAAAAGCTGCAGGTATCAAATCTGGTTCAGGTAAACCGAACAAAGATAAAGTGGGTAAAGTAACTTTAGATCAAGTTCGTCAAATCGCTGAAACTAAAGCAGCAGATATGACTGGCGCGACTATCGAAACTAAAATGAAATCAATTGCTGGTACTGCTCGCTCAATGGGCTTAGTGGTGGAGGAATAATACGATGGCTAAATTGACTAAAAAAATGAAAGCAATCAAAGCTGGCGTAGATTCTACTAAAGCATACGAAATCAACGAAGCAATCGCGTTATTAAAACAATTCGCAACGGCTAAATTCGTTGAAAGTGTTGACGTTGCAGTAAACTTAGGTATCGATCCTCGTAAATCAGACCAAAACGTTCGTGGTGCAACTGTATTACCACACGGTACTGGTCGTGAAGTACGCGTAGCTGTGTTCACCCAAGGTGCTAACGCAGATGCAGCTAAAGAAGCTGGCGCTGATTTAGTCGGTATGGAAGATTTAGCAGAGCAAATCAAAAAAGGCGAAATGAACTTTGACGTTGTTATCGCTTCTCCTGATGCAATGCGTGTTGTTGGTCAATTAGGTCAAGTATTAGGCCCACGTGGTTTAATGCCAAACCCTAAAGTTGGTACCGTAACACCAAACGTTGCTGAAGCAGTTAAAAATGCTAAATCTGGTCAGATCCGTTATCGTAACGATAAAAACGGTATCATCCACACAACAATTGGTAAAGCAAACTTCTCTGAAGTTCAATTAAAAGAAAACCTTCAAGCATTATTGGCTGCTTTAAACAAAGCAAAACCAACTACTGCAAAAGGTATCTTTATCAAGAAAGTAAGCATCTCTACAACTATGGGTGCTGGTGTGGCTGTTGATCAAGCTTCACTATAATTAAGCGTTAAAACTTAATTCAAATTAACCGCACTTTGGGTAACTAAAGTGCGGTTATTTTTTACATGCTTTTCAATCAGTGAAATGTTGAGAATATAAAAAGAGCGGTCAAATTCAAAATACAATGAAATTTGACCGCTCTTTTTTATGAGAGATTACTTCGCTAAAGCGAAAATGGCTTCAATAGCTTCTTTAGTATACGTTTTTTCCACTTTCGCTCTGATTGCAGTTTGAGCCGCATTTTCAATAATTTCGGCTAAGGTTTCATCATCAACACCAAGTTGTTCAAGACGAGTTGGTGTACCGATTTTATCAAACCAAGCTTTTAAGGCTTGAATACCATCTTCAGCCTTATCTAAACCAAATATTTCTTTAGCAAAGCGTTTGAATTGAGCAGGTCTTTGAGATTGATACCATTGCATCCACGCAGGCATAATCACGGAAAGGCCCGCGCCATGCGGCACATCTGAAATCGCACTCATGGAATGCTCAATCATATGATTTGGGAAACCATAAGGTGAGATACCTAAATGCGTTAAACCATTTAACGCAAGTGTAGCCGCCCAGGCAAATTCACCACGTGCATTGAGATCTTGTGGATTATTGAGCAAGATTTCAGTCGTACGAATAACGGTTTTAATATTGCTTTCTACTAAGAAATCAATAATTTCAGGGCGATATTCCGCCGTGAAATAGGCTTCAATCGAATGAGCGATGATATCTGCAGCAGAATACACTAAATAATCACGACTAACGGTCGCTTGTAATTTCGGATTAATGACTGATACTTTCGGAAATAAATAATTGCTGTGAATTGAATATTTTTGCTGCGTTTCTTCGTTAGTAATGACTGAGCCCCAGTTCATTTCACTGCCTGTTGCTGCAAGGGTGATCACATCGAAAATCATCAATGCTTTTTGAACTGGTGTGCCTTTAAAGAAGTCCCAAGTATCGCCGTCATAGCATGCACCAGCTGCGATCGCTTTCGCACTATCAAGGCAAGAGCCACCACCGATACTCAACACGCTGTCAGCTCCAAAGTCTTTCGCCATTGCAACAGCTTCACGAACTTTGCTGATTGTCGGGTTGCTTTTTACGCCACCACATTCAATGTATTCAATGCCATGCTCACGCAAACTTTTTGCCACATCTTCAAATAAACCGGATTGTTTGACACGCTCACTGCCATAGATAATTAAGGCCTTTTTTGCACCGTATTCGTGCATATAATTACCCATCTCCTTTTCTTTATCGAGGCCAAATTCAATGCGAGTAGGGTTTTGAAAACTAAATGGATACATATTTATCTCCTTATTATCTGTTAAGTGCGGTCAATTTTGGCGTAGTTTTTATTCCACAAAATAGTGCGGAATGAAGTGGCTATCATTGCCAGTAACTGGGGTAAAATCTTCTCTTAATCCAATGCCACAAGCCACATCACCCACTACCCAAGAACCAATCATAGGGTACATACCATCAAAATTTGGCAGTTCAAATTTTTGTTGATAGATGTAACCTGCTTGATCGTAAAAGGCAGAATGTTCGCTACCTTTGGCGGCAAATTCTAGACCATTACGTTTTTCATAGTAAGAAACATTGGCGCCTTCACGGCCTAAGGTTGGTTTTTTCACCCATATTGATTGGCGATCTGTAATATCATGCTTGCTAAAGTAAGCGGGTAGTAATAATGGATGATTTGGATGTTTTTGCCATAATTTCGCTAATAGCACTTTATTGCTTAATAGTAATTTCCACGCCGGTTCAATAAAGGTGGTGGATGAATTAAGCATGTGTGGTGCATATTCTGTCGTGGTCATCCATTCAAGCGGATAGAGCTTAAATAAACAATCAATAGGCTGATTATTCAGATCGAGGAATTGCTGACTGTCTTTATCGTAGCCCACATCTTCAATAGCGAGCTGATGAATATGCCAACCTGCGTTGTAAGCCACATCCGCCAAGTAATCAATATTGCCCCAATCTTCACGGCCTGCTTCTTGCATGGCACTAAAATGGAAATCTTTTAATCCAGTTTGCTGTTGAATAAACTGAAAGCGATTAAGCAATTCTTCGTGAATCCAATTGAATTGGTCACGATGCGCTAAGCCTTCAATTTGCTCTAACCATTGCCATTGCACCACAGCCGCTTCAAGCAGGGAAGTAGGGGTGTCGGCATTGTATTCAAACATTTTCAGGTTTTCACCGCCATAACCAAAATCAAAACGGCCATATAAGTGCGGTACGTTTTTAGCCCATGTTTGTTCAATCAGATTTTTCTGTAAATCGGTGAAGCGATAATGGGCATAATCACCTTGTTTAATTTCATCGGCAACAAAGTCCATACACATCGCGTGCAATTCGTTGGTGGCGTCTTCAATACGATCGATTTCCGCTAGGGTAAATTCATATGCTACATTGTCCGACCAATAATGCGAACAATCAGAGGAAGGCAGATTATAGTAATCAAAGCCCACATCTAATAATTGTTGCACCATATTAGGACGAGTAGGAAAGCCCGTGATTCGTTTCATATTTAACCACCTGAGCTACGGCTGCTGCTTGAGCTAGAGCTTTTAAAGCCACCGCGTGAAACCGGTTTGCTGTAAGTGCTGCCTGCATTACCTTTAACTAATACAGGCTTACCGACAGAACGATTAGTTTGCGGTTGAATAACTTGACCCGTTGGCATTGAGACGGCACGATTGCTTGGATTGTAGCTAGGGCCTAAAAATGAACCCATCGTACGCGCGATCATATAACCCATTGCGGCGCCTGCAATCGCACTGCCCATACTACCGTGTCCTTCTCCTGTTGCAGAGCTCGTGTGGCCTGTTCCCTCAGAACCGTTTGAATTGCTAGAGTGAGTTGCACCATCAGGATTTAAGGTTTGTTTGACAGTCTGATTGTCTTCTGACCATTCACTATTATTGCTTGGACGTGTATTTAAATTGCCCGAGAGAGAGGAACCAGATCCAGCATGTGCAGTTGTACCGCTGTTATTTTCATTAGATTGGTCAGCTTCGCATAATTCGATTTTTTGCCAATCGGCTAAACAATCCTCAAGACTGTTATAAACATCACGTTGAACTTGCTCTTCTGAGCAGCCGCCCAATAAAGCCACAATGGAAAGGCTGACGAGAACTTGATTTTTCTTTTTCATCATAGGGTTAAAGTGTTAATAATTCAGTTAAATGATTGATTTCTAATGTAGGCAAAACACTTGCTTCAGTAAATGAATTGAGGTTTTTGCCCGATAAATTAATCCATACAGCTTGGCAGCCAGCTTGAATAGCGCCTTGAACATCCGTGGTTAAGTTGTCACCGATGTGTAAAATTTCACTTGGTTTTACGCCAAAATAATGGGCGGTTTGGTGGAACAAATCTTGATGAGGTTTCGCTCTGCCTTGCTCTCCACCACGTAAGTTCAGCTGAAAGTGTTCAAACCCAATACGTGTTGCAACCACATTACCATTGGTTATCACGCTCAATAGGTAACGCTCTTTAAGTTGGTTTAATACTTCAATGCTTTCAGTGGGCACATCGATTTTGTGTCGCCATTCAATAAATTCTTCCATCGCGAGGGCCAAAGTGCGGTCAATTTCAACCGCACTTTTACCATGATGCGCAAGTAAGTTGCGTAACGTTTCGACACGCCAGGCAATCACATCTTCAGCAATCAAGGGATCTTTCTCCGCCAGTTGCCATTTACATTCTCGCCAATATTCTGAGGTAAGATCGCTCAGTTGTGCGTGTTCTTGCACACATTGAAGAAAGCGTTCTTCGGCCAAACGGATGACATCACTGTTATCGTAAAGGGTATCATCAAGATCAAAACTCATGACTTTGAAAGGCTGAAGACTGCGGTAAAATCGCATAGTAAATCCTATTTAATGGTATTCACACCAAGCCATGCGATCGCACGTTCATTGGTAATTTCTTCGTGTGTCCACATGCTCATTAAGTCAGGCTGAGGATGCTTGTTGGTGTTATAGCCGATCAAATGAGCAAAATCAAATACAGCGTGTGGATAGCCGTTAATAAGCAATAAGGCTAAATAACCACTCTCATCCCAGCAGATTTCTAATTTACGGGCTTCATGATGATTGCGAGTGTTATCAACGTTATAAACGTGTAAGGAATCGACAATCGGTTGTGCGTTTTGACGCATATCTAACGCATAAAAATAGCCAGTTTCGCCGTCATCTTCAAACATCACTGCCAGATGATCGTGCACAGTCGAGTGTGTGCCGACTTGCTTTGGTTGACCGAGAAATAGTTGATCTTCGAGGGTTAAATGTAACATGGTATTTCCTAATCAAATTGTGTAGTCCAGTGACTACTATGGTGTGCCTGAAAGCAAAGTTCAACCTGTGCGGGCGTATTTTTTTCTTCATTCATTGGTGGCAGTTCATTTAATGCAAAATAGGCAGATTGAACGGTTTCACTATTTGGTTGAAATTCACCACTTAATGGTTCGCACATGACGAAGGTTTTGAGTACAGGATGCGCAAAAGGCGGAAAATTGCGTTTATGTTGTTCGTGAATAGCAATAATGAAAGTCGGTTCAACATTAAGCCCCGCTTCTTCGCGTACTTCTTTAATCGTATTACTATGAATGGTTTCTAGCACATCTATCCAGCCGCCAGGCAGTGACCAAAGCCCATCATTTTCTTGTACTAATAAAATTTTATCATCTTTGAAAATAGCTGCGCGCGAATCGATTTTAGGGGTTTGATAACCAGCCCCATTGCAGAAAAACGATTTGACAGTTTCTTTGGATATTGCTGTTTTATAAGCGAGCATTTCAGCAGACAAATCCCGCAAACGTTCATAGCGCTCAATATCATAGATATTTTTGCAATAAGTTAGCCCGTTTTGTGCAATGCTTTGGATTTCGATCGCCCAAGATAGCCAAGGTTCAGTAAGAAGTGAATCAGATTGTGTCTTCATAAAAACACCTTAAAAAAACACCGCACTTTTGTGCAAAGTGCGGTGAGATTTTACAGTAAATTCAGCGTGAATTACGCTTGACCTTTAACCGCTTTTAAACCTAAGAACGGAGCTGGTGTACCAGCGCGTTCTAATGCTTCTTCGATACGGATTAATTGGTTGTATTTCGCAATACGGTCAGAACGGCTCATAGAACCAGTTTTGATTTGACCTGCTGCTGTACCAACCGCTAAATCAGCGATAGTCGCATCTTCGGTTTCACCTGAACGGTGAGAGATAACTGCTGTGTAACCTGCATCTTTAGCCATTTTAATTGCTGCTAAAGTTTCAGTTAAAGAACCGATTTGGTTGAATTTGATTAAGATAGAGTTTGCGATACCTTTTTCGATACCTTCTTTTAAGATTTTGGTGTTAGTTACGAATAAGTCGTCGCCCACTAATTGAACGCGGTCGCCTAACACTTTAGTTTGGTATGCGAAACCATCCCAGTCAGATTCATCTTGACCATCTTCGATAGACACGATTGGGTATTGTTTAGTTAACTCTTCAAGATAGTGTGTGAACTCTTGAGAAGTGAATGAACGGCCTTCGCCTTTCATTTCGTATTTGCCAGTTTCTTTGTTATAGAACTCAGAAGATGCACAGTCCATTGCTAAAGTGACGTCTTTGCCTAATACATAACCTGCTTTTTCTACAGCTTCTTTGATACATGCTAAAGCGTCAGCGTTAGATGCTAAGTTAGGTGCGAAACCACCTTCATCACCTACAGCCGTGCTCATGCCTTTAGATTTCAATACTTTCGCAAGGTTGTGGAATACTTCAGCACCGATACGAAGTGCTTCGCGTAATGTTTTCGCACCAACTGGTTGAATCATGAATTCTTGGATATCAACGTTGTTATCTGCGTGCTCACCACCGTTGATGATGTTCATCATTGGTAATGGCATAGAGTAAACGCCTGGCGTACTGTTAAGTTCTGCGATGTAAGCGTAAAGAGGTAAACCTTTAGACGCAGCTGCTGCTTTTGCGTTTGCTAAAGATACAGCTAAGATTGCGTTTGCACCGAAGTTAGATTTGTTTTCAGTACCGTCTAAATCGATCATGATTTGGTCGATTTCAGCTTGGTTAGACGCTTCTTTACCCACTAATGCATCTGCGATAGGACCGTTTACAGCCGCAACCGCTTTTAATACACCTTTGCCTAAGAAACGAGATTTGTCGCCGTCACGTAATTCTAATGCTTCACGAGAGCCAGTAGATGCACCTGATGGAGCAGCTGCTAAACCAACGAAACCACCTTCAAGATGAACTTCAGCTTCTACAGTTGGGTTACCACGAGAGTCGATGATTTCACGACCAATGACTTTAACGATTTTTGCCATTTTGTTTTCCTCTGTTTAAAGTTAATTAAAATTAGTTAGGCGAACCTAAAACAGGAATATAATAAAGCAAATTTAGAAATTTGTCTTGGAAAAATGACCGCACTTTGATCTGCGTCTTGTTTTTCAATAAAGTGCGGTGAGTTTTTGTCTCTTTTTCGCCAATTATTTCTTTTATTTCAGTGGAATTGCCTTCAAAAGTTGGTTACAGTTGCACGAAATTTCATATTATTTTACGACGAATTATTTATTCTTAATTGAGACTTTCTTGCATTGAAAAAGGAATCATTATGTCTCTTTCGACTTTTTTTCACCAAACCAAAACACGAATAAAATCAGCGATATCAACTCATCCGATTGAAATCTTCATGATTGCTACGTTTGCTCTTGGGATTTGGTTTGTGGATATGAATTCAGAAAAAGATCATTTAGCTTATTGGCTATTTGAGCCCATGCTGTTTGCCTTTGTTTATTTGTCTCGTCCTTATGCCTGGTATCGTTTTTCGTGGGTTGTGCCGCTTGTTGCCATTTTCACCATTTGGCAAGTGAATGATAATGCTGATTTTTATGCTTATAGCCCTAAGTTTTGGGGCGCTCAATTTATTGTATTATTGATATTATGTGGCTTTCCATTTGTCAGAAACAATCAAGCCTTTACTTATCGTAATTTTACGACGCTATATTACATCACGTCATCCATTGCTGGCTGGGGGCTCGTCTCTGGTTTGGTAGCTGCAATTTTGGCTTCAATCAGTGCATTATTTAACATTGATTTTAGTGAATGGTTTCAAAAGCATCTTTATTCTTCAATTACCGCATTTTGTCTTCCTTTGTTCTTTTTGGTCTTTCAACAGCGCCAAGAAAATATAGGGATGACGCTAAATCGTAGCGTTGAAATTTTAGTAAATTTTATCTTAGCGCCAGCCTTAATGATTTTTACTGTTCTACTTTATGCTTATGTGGGCAAAATTATCTTAGCAGGGGCGTTGCCAAAAGGAATGGTGTCGAATATTGCGTTACCTTACTTAGTTGTAGGCTTAGGTGTTTACGCTTTACGTAGTATTAGTGTTAAAGCAAATTGGGACAGTTTCTTTAAGTTTTTCCCATGCCTTTCCATTGTGCCCATTGTACTGCTATGGTTGGCAATTGACCGTCGAATTAGTGCCTATGCTTGGACTGAACAACGGATTTATTTAGTGGCATTAGCCTCGGCGATTACGGTGGCTTATGCCATTTTAATCATCCCTAAAATTCGTCAATATCGTTTGATTTCTGTCGTTGTGATCGCGGCCATTTTTGCCATGACTTGGGTGGTGGAACCAAAAGAAATCACTTATCAAAGCCAAACGGAACGTTTTGAGCATTTACTCACAAAGCTTAATTTATCTGATGGGCAAGGAAAAATTCGTGATGATGTGGATTTTTTAAGTCGTTTAGAAAATATGCCCGAAAACGAACGCCAAGATTGGAATGAATTAGATGATGTATCTGATTATTTAGTCCATCGTTTGGACTTAGGGCCTTATGACAGCTCTAATTATGAAGAGAAACGAAAAGCCTTTGTACAAAGATATGGTGAAAAAGCGAATGAACTGATTTCATTGGATGTTTATGAGCATTCTTTCCGTATCAATGATAGCGACATTATGGCTCTGCAAAATAGTCCGGTTAGAGAAGCTGAGTTTGAATGGTCATCAATTGATGTGAGTTCGTATAAAAAATGGATACATGTGCCAGTCTATCAATTCTATCGTGTGGACGATAACAGCTCGAAAAAAGAAGAGAATGAGCCAAAAGAACGAGCCGAAGTTTGTTTTGTTGAAGAACATGATAGATATTGTACCGATATGGATCAGCATATTAAACAGGTCTTTCAACAACATTATTTAGATTCAATGAAAAAACTGGCGGAATCAGATCTTAAACTAATTAGCAAAGACTTACTAAAAATTGATGCGCCAAGTTTTGCTATCTATTTAGGTTCACTTGAAATGCAATTTAGTCAAGAAAAGGGCTATCACTACAAGGAATTAACCGTCGAAGCTATTTTTGAGAAATAGGTTAGATATGTAAAGTACGGTGATGTTATTGCAAAAAATTTGGCTAAAAATGACCGCACTTTGAGATTAAACTAATAAAATTTCCCCAATCCTATTTAGATTGGGGAAGTTAGATAATGGAAATCAAAGAGTTATTGAACGTGTTGATATAAAAGTTTTTTCAATAATTGGATGCGTTGGTCTAAAATGCTGAACATCGTATGTCGATCTTCTCCAAATAATGAAATCTCACAAGTAGATTGAACCTTATCGTAAGCCGAAAATGCCATTTCAAACTCTTCCTTGCTGAGTTTAATGGATTTCTCGTGTAATGTTCGGCTTAGCAAGCTCACTTCTTTCGATGTTAATTCTGGAAATAAATGACTGATCCAGAGTTCCATCGAGTATTGAACGGCTTCACTCATTTTTTCTTGTTTTTTACTTTCTTGCCCTGGATGTAGTCGATAAAGCAATAAGGGCTCTGGTAAATTCGCAAATGCCTTTTTGTGTAATGCGCATTGTACCCACATATGAAAATCGGGCGCAGTGGCGGTTTGTGCATAATTGATGTTGAGCGCTTTGATACTAGAATGTCGCCACATTGAAGAGGGATTAATGATATTGTCACGAGCTAAAGAAAAATGTGCTTTTATATCTTTATCTAAAAGAGGAAGTGTACTTACTTTAGACATTTTATCAGTTTGCCCATCATTAAAGAGAAGTGCATTACTTCCTAAAATATCAATTTCGGGATGCTCATCTAAATATTGAACTTGTTTTTTAAAACGATGTGGCACACAAATATCATCGGCATCCATACGTGCAACATATTCCACATTCATATAGTTAAGCATATCCATGGCAAATTGCATGACAGCAGGTTCACCTTGGTTTTGAGGTAAATGGTAAACACGTAAGCGAGCATCTTTTGTCGCATAGCTTTCGAGAATGTCACCTGTGTTATCAGTAGAAGCATCATTAACTGCCAGAATACAAAAATCACTAAAGGTTTGATTCAACAATGAATCTAAACATTCAGTGAGAAAATTTTCTGCATTATATGCGGGTAAAATAACAGCAAGTTTCATTTTTAGTTATCCATTATTAAATGAGTGAATAAGGCGCAGATGATATTATTCCCTATTAATACAAAGTGCGGTCAAAAACACAAGAGTTTTTGACCGCACTTGTTTATGGAATTATCAGCAAATTACTTTTCAGTTTTTAACTGATTTTCTCTGGCTGCTTTGACAAAGCCTTCGAATAATGGGTGGCCATCACGTGGCGTTGATGTAAATTCTGGATGGAATTGACATGCTACAAACCATGGGTGGTTTGGTACTTCAATAATTTCCACTAATTTACGATCCGCAGATAAGCCAGTCACTTTAAGGCCCGCTTTTTCAATTTGTGGAAGCAGGTTATTGTTCACTTCATAGCGGTGACGGTGACGTTCTTCAATGGTTTCTTTGCCATATAATGCACGCGCTTTTGAGCCTTCAATTAAATGACATTGCTGTGCCCCTAAACGCATCGTACCACCGAGATCTGAATTGTCGTCACGGGTTTCAATGTGGCCTTCCGCATCTTGCCATTCTGTAATCAAACCCACAACAGGTTGCTCACAGTGACGATCAA
This sequence comes from Parahaemophilus parainfluenzae, assembly GCF_001053575.1. Classification (GTDB taxonomy): domain Bacteria; phylum Pseudomonadota; class Gammaproteobacteria; order Enterobacterales; family Pasteurellaceae; genus Haemophilus_D; species Haemophilus_D parainfluenzae_S. The sequence goes on from NZ_JVSL01000017.1 coordinate 34,494, forward strand.
ATTCAGATGAGTTGGCTTTTTCAAGACCAGCGACATTACGCGCGTATTCGATTAACGCAATTTGCATCCCCAAACAAATGCCTAGGTAAGGAACATTGTTTTCACGCGCATATTTTGCGGTCAAAATTTTGCCTTCTACACCACGATAGCCAAAGCCGCCCGGTACTAAAATACCATCGACACCTTTTAATACATCAGTGCCTTTGGTTTCAATATCTTGAGAATCAATGTATTTGATATGCACGCTTAAACGGTTTTTCAAACCTGCGTGTTTTAAGGCTTCATTCACTGATTTATAAGCGTCTGGTAATTCAGTATATTTACCTACCATACCTATGGTCACATCGCCCACTGGGTTTGCTTCTTGATAAAGCACTTGTTCCCATTCTGAAAGATCCGCTTCTGGACAGTCTAAGTGGAAACGTTGGCAGATGAATTCATCCAAACCTTGTGATTTCAATAACGCAGGAATTTGGTAGATTGAATTTACATCTTTTAATGAGATGACCGCACGTTCTGGTACGTTACAGAATAAGGCGATTTTTGCACGTTCGTTTGGTGGAATCATGCGATCTGAGCGGCAGATAAGCACATCTGGCTGAATACCAATCGAAAGTAATTCTTTTACAGAATGTTGGGTTGGCTTGGTTTTCACTTCGCCCGCCGTTGGGATGTATGGCACTAACGTTAAGTGCATAAAGAGAGTATTCTCACGGCCGACTTGTACGGCAAGTTGACGAAGTGCTTCTAAGAATGGAAGCGATTCAATATCACCCACTGTTCCGCCTACTTCCACGATAACCACATCATGGCCTTGTGCGCCGGCAATCACGCGATCTTTAATTTCATTGGTGATGTGTGGGATAACTTGAATTGTCGCACCTAAATAATCACCACGACGCTCTTTGCGTAATACTTCAGAATAAATTTTACCTGTCGTGAAGTTATTGCGTTTTGTCATTTTAGTACGAATAAAACGCTCGTAGTGACCTAAGTCTAAATCGGTTTCCGCCCCGTCTTGTGTCACGAATACTTCGCCGTGTTGAGTTGGGCTCATTGTGCCCGGATCCACGTTGATGTAAGGGTCTAATTTCATAATAGTCACGTTTAAGCCACGTGCTTCTAAAATTGCTGCCAATGATGCTGCAGCAATACCTTTACCTAACGATGAAACCACGCCGCCTGTGACGAAAATATAATTTGTAGCCATAGTGAGAGACCTAAAATGTTGGGATAAAAATGATTATAGCCAATCATCTTTTATGCAAATTTGTGCAGAATGCTGAAAAGTGCGGTCAAAAATAAAAGAAAAAGATGATTAGCTATCAAGACGGGAGGATAGTTTACAGGATTTGAGATTTTTATACAATCTTGTCTTGTCAGGAATGTATGAAAATTAAATGGCTTATCATATTCTCCATTCTACGATAGAATACGCCCAAATTTTTTATAAAGAAGAGAAGAATTTATGACAAATAAAGCATTAAGCGTGGTGATTTTAGCGGCCGGTAAAGGCACTCGTATGTATTCTGATTTACCTAAAGTCTTGCACAAAGTGGCAGGTAAACCGATGGTAAAACATGTGATTGATACGGCAAATCAATTAGGTGCAGAAAACGTGCATTTAATTTATGGTCATGGTGGCGAATTAATGCGTGAACGTTTGGCTAATGAAAGCGTGAATTGGGTATTCCAAGCGGAACAGTTGGGTACAGGACATGCTATGCAACAAGCAATGCCTTTTTTCCGTGATGATGAAAATGTTTTAATGGTGTATGGCGATGGTCCAATGATTACACCAGAAACATTGCAAAAATTAATCGATGCGAAACCTGAAAATGGTATTGCAGTGTTAACGGTCGTATTAGATAACCCAACGGGTTATGGTCGAATCGTACGTGAAAATGGCAAAGTTGTAGGGATTGTTGAACAAAAAGATGCAACGCCTGAGCAGCTTAAAATTCAAGAGATTAATACAGGTGTGTTAGTTTCAGATGGTGCAAGTTTCAAAAAATGGTTAGCGCGTTTAGATAATAATAATGCACAAGGCGAGTTTTATATTACTGATGTAATTGGCTTAGCTCATCAAGATGGTTGTCCGATTGTAGCTGTTCAAGCAACTGATTTTATGGAAGTTGAAGGGGTCAATAATCGCCTACAATTAGCCAAAATGGAACGCTATTATCAACGTAAACAAGCAGAAAAACTTTTACTTGCAGGCGTGATGTTGATTGACCCTGAGCGTTTTGATTTACGCGGCACATTAGAGCACGGTAAAGATGTTGAAATTGATGTGAACGTAATTGTGGAAGGCAATGTGCGCTTGGGCGACCGTGTAAAAATTGGTGCAGGTTGTGTATTGAAAAACGTGACTATTAGTGATGATGTTGAGATCAAGCCTTATTCTGTTTTAGAAGATGCGACAATTGGTGAGAAAGCGGCGATTGGTCCGTTCTCTCGTTTACGTCCAGGTGCTGAATTAGCCGCTGAAACCCATGTAGGCAACTTCGTGGAAATTAAAAAATCCACAGTAGGTAAAGGTTCTAAAGTAAACCATCTCACTTATGTGGGTGATACTGAAATCGGTGAAAACTGTAACATCGGTGCGGGGGTGATTACTTGTAACTATGATGGTGCGAATAAATTTAAAACAATCATTGGTAACAATGTGTTTGTGGGGTCGGATACGCAGTTAGTTGCACCAGTTACCGTGGCAGATGGTGCAACTATTGGGGCAGGTTCAACGATTACTCAAAATATTGAGAAAGATGAGCTGGTGATTACTCGCGTGCCACAACGTCATATTCAAGGTTGGCAAAGACCGGTGAAGAAAAAGTAATTAACATTGCAAGGCGAACCAATGTGTTCGCCTTTTATAATTTGATGCCTTTTACTTTATAAAGGCTATTCGAGTTGTTAAAATCATCGTCCATTTATAAAGACAGATAATTTCCTATGACAAAAAATAAAACAGGACTATCATTCCTTTGGCTAAGTGCGGTCGCATTTATCCTTGATTTACTGACCAAATATATTGTAGTGCAACGCTTTGATCTCTATGAAAGCGTAAACATATTGCCCATTTTTAATTTAACCTATGTGCGTAACTATGGTGCAGCGTTTAGCTTTTTAGCTGAGCATGATGGTTGGCAGAAATATTTCTTTATCGTGCTAGCAATCGGGATTTCTTTAATGCTAGCGTACTTTATGAAAAAGAATTCTGCAGAACAAAAATTACAAAACTCAGCTTATGCACTGATTATCGGTGGCGCATTAGCCAATATGGTGGACCGTGCGTATAACGGTTTTGTGGTGGATTTCTTCGATTTTTATTGGGATATTTATCATTATCCGGTATTCAATGTGGCAGATATTGCAATTTGTATTGGTGCGGGTTTATTAGCATTAGATGCCTTTAAAGGTGATAAAAAGAGCGGTCAAAAATGAAGATAATTTTAGCTAACCCTCGTGGATTTTGCGCGGGTGTCGATCGTGCCATTAGCATTGTTGAATTAGCACTTGAAATTCATGGCGCACCGATTTATGTGCGTCATGAAGTGGTGCACAACCGTTTTGTGGTGAATGGTTTGCGTGAGCGTGGGGCGATTTTTGTAGAAGAATTAAGTGAAGTGCCAGATGGCGCCATTGTGATTTTTTCTGCTCATGGTGTGTCACAAGCCGTTCGGCAGGAAGCGAAAGATCGTCAGTTAAAAGTATTTGATGCAACTTGTCCGTTGGTAACCAAGGTACATATGCAAGTGGCTCGAGCGAGCCGTAAAGGGACGAAAGCGATTTTGATCGGACACAAAGGCCATCCAGAAGTGGAAGGCACAATGGGGCAGTACAACAACGAGGAAGGTGGTATTTTCTTAATTGAAAGCGTGGAAGATATTGCTCGTTTGCCGGTTCAAGAAAATGATGATTTAACCTTTATGACGCAAACCACACTTTCTCTTGATGATACGGCAGAAACTATCAGTGCATTGAAAGACAAATATCCTGCTATTCAAGGCCCACATAAAAACGATATTTGCTATGCCACAACCAATCGTCAAGAAGCGGTGCGTGAATTAGCAAAACAATGTGATTTAGTGGTTGTTGTAGGTTCTAAAAACTCATCAAATTCTAACCGTTTAGCTGAGTTGGCATCACGTATGGGCGTGAAATCAAAATTGATTGATGATCCAAATGATGTGGCAGCAGATTGGTTTGAAGGCGTTGAAACAATTGGTGTGACTGCGGGGGCTTCAGCACCAGAAGAGTTGGTGCAATCCGTGATTGCTCGATTAAAAGAATTTGGTGCGGATAGTATCGAAGAGCTTCAAGGCTTAGAAGAGAATATGTTCTTTGAAGTGCCAAAAGAGCTACGAATAAAAGAAGTAAACTAATTCTATTAAAAAAGTGCGGTTAATTTACCGCACTTTTTTTGTGTTATTTTATTTTTTATTGTGCACTTTAAGCCATTTTTGCATTTGTTCAATTTCTGCTTGTTGAGCGTTAATAATATTCTCAGCAAGCTTACGCATCTCAGGATCTTTTCCGTATTTTAATTCAACTTCCGCCATTTTTACTGCGCCAATATGGTGTGGCAACATACCTGCTGCAAAAGCAACATCAGGATCTTTATATTGTGCAGCTGCCATCATGTCTTGATGCATTTGACTCATACCTTGCATTAATTCTTGTTGCATTGCAGAATCTGTCGACATTGGCATATTCATGTGTGCTTGATGCGGTTGTTCATTAGCTTGGGCATAAATTGAAACTGCAGCAGCGCTAAGTGTGATAAAAGTCATAAGTTTTTTCATGTTTTTCTCCTATGTGATAACTGAATGAGCACCAATCATAAACTTTGACCTAAGGTTAAGGTCAATATTTATTCCGAAAATTTTTGGTGAGATGCTAAAATAAGACAATGTTTGATATGAGGGACAGAATCATGAAACAAAAAATTGTGCTTGCCACAGGTAATAAAGGCAAAGTAAAAGAAATGGCGGATGTATTAGCCAATTTCGGTTTTGAAGTGATTGCTCAAACGGATTTAGGCATCGAAAGTCCAGAGGAAACGGGCTTAACGTTTGTCGAAAATGCGATCCTTAAAGCACGCTATGCGGCTGAAAAATCAGGGTTACCGGCAATAGCGGATGATTCCGGTCTCGTGGTGGATGCGTTAAATGGTGCGCCAGGATTGTATTCTGCACGTTATGCGGGTGTAGATGGTGATGAAGCCGATGCGAAAAATCGTGAAAAATTACTGGCAGAATTAGCTGATGTTCCAACTGAACGTCGCCAAGCAAAATTTGTGAGTACGATTGTGTTATTACAACACCCAAGTGATCCTTCTCCAATCATTGCTCAAGGTGAATGTGATGGTAAGATTATTTATGAAGAGAAAGGTGAAAATGGCTTTGGTTATGATTCGCTCTTTTTTAGCCCAGAAAAAGGCTGTACTTTTGCAGAATTAGAAACCGTAGAGAAAAAGAAAATCTCTCATCGTGCGAAGGCATTAGCTGTTTTAAAATCAAAATTAACAGCCTAAAGTGCGGTTGATTTTTTACGAGAATTAAAGGATACAAAATGATTATTACCACTACGCCTAATATTGAAGGTAAACAAATCGTAGAATATAAACAAGTCGTCTTTGGGGAAGTGATTGCTGGGGCAAACTTCATCCGTGATTTTTTTGCGGCTATTACCGATGTGATTGGTGGGCGTTCGAGTGTTTATGAGCGTCGTATTAGTCGTGCACGCCAAGATGCCTTGAAAGAGTTGGAAGAAAAAGCGATTGCTTTAGGAGCAAATGCCGTGGTTGGCGTAGAGATTAATTACGCAACAGTAAGCAATAAAAGTATGTTTATGGTGATTGCGAGTGGCACAGCTGTAGTGGTTCGCTAAGGTTGTTTTTTTATTTGCTTAAATGTAATTTTTGCGATCAAGATCGCAAAAGCGCGGTCGATTTCTTGCGTGTTTTCCATGTTTCTTAAAAATGTCACTGTTGATATGAATCAACGGTACTTATTTGTTAATAAAGGGCATTTTTATGAAATTGATGAAACATTTATTTAGTTCATTATTTATTGCAGGCGCGATGTTGAGTACACAAGCAATTGCAGAAGAAAAGACAGCAGAGCAGGCTCAACCGCAAACGCAAGTGCAGCAACAAACTGCTGTGCAAGCACCATCACAAACTGTACAACAAACGGTGAGTGATAAATTAAATATCAATACCGCTAGCGCATCAGAAATTCAAAAAGCACTGATTGGTATTGGGGCAAAAAAAGCAGAAGCCATTGTGCAGTATCGTGAAAAACACGGTAATTTCACTGTAGCAGAACAACTACTTGAAGTACAAGGCATTGGCAAAGCCACACTAGAAAAAAACCGAGATCGTATCGTGTTTTAATGTTGTTATTTTTATATGAAAAGCGGAATAGTGATATTCCGCTTTTTTTATTTTTCGAGCAGAAAATTTACCAAAACTTGCAAAATATCAAATTTTTTTGGAATAAGTCGGGGATTTCTTGCAATGGTTTTATAAGAGAGTAGAATACCAAATGGGTATAGGAATACCTATGTTGTAGTATAAGAAATAATAAACCAACTATTTGGAGTTAGATATGGCATCAGAAAATTTAAATCAATCTTCTGTTGCTCTCACACCAGTTGAAGCAACGGATTATGCTGAAAGCGTCGCTGCGTATAAAGCGCAAAAACGCCCATTTTTATCATTTCTGTCTGGTATTAGTGCTGGGGCTTGTATTGCTTTAGCCTTTGTATTCTATACGACGACACAAACAGCAAGCGCAGGAGCGCCTTGGGGATTAACCAAGTTAGTCGGTGGGTTAGTCTTCTCTTTAGGCGTAATTATGGTGGTAATTTTAGGATCTGAATTATTTACCTCTTCTACTTTAACCTTAGTTGCCCGCGTAGGCGGTAAGATAACCACAACTCAAATGATCCGAAATTGGATTGTGGTATATTTGGGCAACTTTGTGGGCGGTTTATTTATTGCTGCAGTGATTTGGTTTGGGGGACAAACCATGGCAGCAAATGGTCAATGGGGTTTAACCATTTTGGCAACCGCTCAACATAAGATTCATCATACTTGGTTTGAAGCATTTAACCTTGGTATTTTATGTAACATTATGGTGTGTGTAGCGGTATGGATGTCTTATTCCGGTAAAACTGTTACAGACAAAGCATTTATTATGATCATGCCGATTGGTTTATTTGTCGCATCTGGTTTTGAACACTGTGTGGCAAATATGTTTATGATTCCACTAGGCATTATCACAGCTCATTCTAGTACGCCAGAATTTTGGCAACAAATTGGTGTGGATCCAATGAAATATGCAGATTTAGATCTCTATCATTTCATTGTTAAGAATTTGATTCCAGTAACGTTAGGAAACATTGTGGGTGGTGCGGTTTGTATCGGCTTATTCCAACGTTATTTAACCAAAGCGCACTAATGTACTAACGAACTAAACAAGACTTATTTTTTATCAATTAAAAAAGGAAATGACTATGTCAGAACTTAATGAAGCACAAAAAGTTGCGTGGGCAGGATTCGTTGCCGGTGATTGGCAAGAAAACGTCAACGTGCGTGATTTTATTCAAAAGAACTACACCCCGTATGAAGGTGATGATTCTTTCTTAGCTGGTCCAACCGAAGCTACAACAAAACTTTGGGAAACCGTAATGGAAGGAATTAAAGTTGAAAACCGCACACATGCGCCATTAGACTTTGACGAACATACGCCTTCAACGATTACTTCTCACGCACCAGGTTATATCAATAAAGACTTAGAGAAAATCGTAGGTCTTCAAACTGATGCTCCATTAAAACGTGCCATTATGCCATTTGGTGGTATTAAAATGGTGGAAGGATCATGCAAAATTTACGGTCGCGAATTAGATCCTGAAGTGAAAAAAATCTTCACTGAATATCGTAAAACCCACAACCAAGGTGTATTCGATGTTTATACGCCAGACATTTTACGTTGTCGTAAATCAGGTGTATTAACTGGTCTTCCAGATGCTTACGGCCGTGGTCGTATCATTGGAGACTACCGTCGTGTCGCACTTTATGGTGTTGACTTCTTAATGAAAGATAAATACGCACAATTTACTTCTTTACAAAAAGACTTAGAAGATGGCGTAAATCTAGAAGCAACTATCCGTTTACGTGAAGAAATCGCAGAACAACACCGTGCATTAGGCCAAATGAAACAAATGGCAGCAAGCTACGGTTACGATATTTCTAACCCTGCAACTAACGCTAAAGAAGCAATCCAATGGATGTACTTTGCTTACTTAGCAGCAATCAAATCACAAAATGGTGCAGCGATGTCATTCGGTCGTACTGCAACCTTTATCGATATCTATATCGAACGTGATTTAAAAGCAGGTAAACTTACTGAAACTGAAGCGCAAGAATTAGTTGACCACTTAGTCATGAAACTTCGTATGGTTCGTTTCTTACGTACACCTGAATACGATCAATTATTCTCTGGTGACCCAATGTGGGCAACTGAAACCATCGCAGGTATGGGTTTAGATGGCCGTACATTAGTAACCAAAAATACCTTCCGTATTTTACACACCCTTTACAACATGGGTACTTCTCCAGAACCAAACTTAACAATTCTTTGGTCTGAACAATTACCTGAAAACTTCAAACGTTTCTGTGCGAAAGTATCGATTGATACCTCATCAGTTCAATACGAAAACGATGATTTAATGCGTCCAGACTTCAACAATGATGACTACGCAATCGCATGTTGTGTATCACCAATGGTTGTTGGTAAACAAATGCAATTCTTCGGTGCGCGTGCAAACTTAGCGAAAACATTGTTATACGCAATCAACGGCGGTATCGATGAAAAATTAGGTATGCAAGTAGGTCCGAAAACAGCACCAATCACTGATGAAGTATTAGATTTCGACACCGTAATGACTCGTATGGACAGCTTTATGGATTGGTTGGCAAAACAATATGTGACTGCCTTAAACATCATCCACTATATGCATGATAAATATTCATATGAAGCCGCATTAATGGCGTTACATGATCGTGATGTATACCGTACTATGGCTTGTGGTATCGCAGGTCTTTCTGTTGCAGCAGACTCTCTTTCAGCAATTAAATATGCGAAAGTTAAACCAGTTCGTGGCGACATCAAAGATAAAGATGGCAATGTTGTAGCAAGCAACGTCGCGATCGACTTCGAAATCGAGGGTGAATATCCACAATATGGTAACAACGACAACCGTGTTGATGACATCGCTTGTGACTTAGTTGAACGTTTCATGAAGAAAATTCAAAAACTTAAAACTTACCGCAATGCTGTGCCTACACAGTCTGTATTAACCATTACTTCTAACGTGGTTTATGGTAAGAAAACAGGTAACACCCCAGATGGTCGTCGTGCAGGCGCGCCATTCGGACCAGGTGCTAACCCAATGCACGGTCGTGACCAAAAAGGTGCGGTAGCATCATTAACTTCTGTGGCTAAACTTCCATTTGCTTACGCGAAAGATGGTATTTCTTATACCTTCTCAATCGTACCAAATGCGTTAGGTAAAGATCCAGAAGCACAACGTCGTAACCTTGCTGGCTTAATGGATGGTTACTTCCACCATGAAGCCGCAGTAGAAGGTGGCCAACACTTAAATGTGAACGTATTAAACCGTGAAATGTTATTAGATGCGATGGAAAATCCGGATAAATATCCGCAATTAACCATTCGTGTATCTGGTTACGCAGTACGTTTCAACTCTTTAACTAAAGAGCAACAACAAGACGTCGTCACTCGTACATTCACAGAATCGTTCTAAATAAAATTATGCTTTAATACAAACCACTTATAGACTAGTTTTATAAGTGGTTTTATATAGGAGATCAAATTATGCTAACAGTTATTGCCCAATTTTCAGTGAAAGCAGATAAAATCAATGATTTTTTAGCTCAATGCCAAGAGTTGATTAAGCATACTCGCCAAGAAACAGGATGCGTATCTTACGAATTACAACAAAATAGCGAACAAGCTAATCATTATGTTTTTATTGAGCAATGGAAAAGCAAAGCTGATTTAGAACAACATTTTGCAACACCACACTTTACCTCAATTGTACCTGTATTGGTCGAGTATTGTGAACAAGCGCCGGTGGTGCAAACCTTTCAAAAAGTTAGCGAATAATGACCGCACTTTGACAAATATATTTTAATTATGAGCCTGATTTTAAGTCAGGCTCATTTTTTATAGATGATATTTTTGATAAAATTTAGCTAGATTTATTTTTTGGAAATTTATGTATGTCTGTTCTAGGAAGAATTCACTCCTTTGAATCCTGTGGCACCGTGGATGGTCCGGGTATTCGTTTTATTTTATTTATGCAAGGCTGTTTGATGCGTTGCAAATATTGTCACAATCGTGATACTTGGGATCTTGATGGTGGCCGCGAAATCAGTGTGGAAGAACTCATGAAAGAAGTCGTGAGCTATCGCCATTTTATGAATGCAACTGGTGGTGGTGTGACAGCATCAGGTGGTGAGGCCATTCTTCAAGCTGAGTTTGTTCGTGATTGGTTCCGAGCGTGTAAAGCAGAAGGAATTAATACGTGTTTAGATACCAATGGGTTTGTACGTCATTATGACCACATTATTGATGAACTACTCGATGTAACTGATCTCGTTTTGCTTGATTTAAAAGAACTTAACGACAAAGTACACCAAAATCTGATCGGTGTACCAAATAAACGGACACTGGAATTTGCGAAATATTTGCAAAAACGTAATCAGCGTACCTGGATTCGTTATGTAGTCGTTCCAGGTTATACCGATAACGATCATGATGTTCATCTGCTCGGACAGTTTATTGAAGGTATGACCAATATTGAAAAAGTCGAACTTCTCCCTTATCATCGATTAGGCGCTCATAAATGGAAAACCCTTGGCTTTGACTATGAGCTCGAAGATGTTTTACCACCGACAAAAGAATCACTTGAGCATATTAAAACAATCCTTGAAGGATATGGACATACGGTAAAATATTAAGCTAAGGTGTAAAAAGATTAACAGCAGGCTTTAGAAAGCTTTAAGGAGGAAAAATGAAAAAATTAGCATTAACGTTTTTAGGTGTAGCCCTTTTAGCAGGCTGTTCAGCTGTTCAATCGCCAGTTACACAAGAAGAGGTGACCTTAACGCCACCTTCAAAAGATAGAGTAGGGTATATTCGATTAGTAAAAGATAAAAATTACTACATTGATACCGATTCAATTTGGGTGGATAACCAAGATTTAAACCAAGTGCATTTTGATGCAGTGGTGAATTTGGATAAAGGTTTATATGTGTATCCAAATGAGAAAAGACGTTATGCACGTTCTGTTCGCCAATATAAAATCTTAAACTGTAAGAACTACCATTTAACCCAAGTTCGTACTGATTTTTATGATGATTTCTGGGGCGAAGGCTTACGTACCGCACCGAAAAAACAAGAGAAATACACTATTAGCTTAAAACCTAATACAACGCTCTATGCGGCGGCACAAATCATTTGTGTGAACTCAGATAGAAAACCTTCTTTAGATTTAGAAGGCTCAAAAGCGAAATAATCAATCAAAGTGCGGTTAGAAATAACCGCATTTTTTATCTTTCTAAAACTAATATGCAAGCAATAAAAAACGGTCAATATTCATCAAATATTGACCGCTCTTTTATTTCACCATGAAAGATTATTTCACACGAGAAACGTATTCGCCTGAACGAGTATCGACTTTAATTACTTCACCGATTTGAACGAAAAGAGGTACTTTCACCACAGCGCCAGTACTTAATGTTGCTGGTTTACCGCCTGTACCCGCAGTATCACCTTTAAGACCAGGGTCAGTATCGATGATTTCTAATTCTACGAAGTTTGGTGGAGTGACAGTAATTGGCGCACCGTTCCATAAAGTCACGATACAATCTGCTTGGTCTAATAACCATTTTTCTGCATCACCCACTGCTTTTGCATCAGCTGAGTATTGTTCAAATGTTTCTGGGTGCATGAAGTACCAGAATGCATCATCTTTGTATGAATAAGTGAGGTTAAGATCCATAACATCAGCAGCTTCAACCGAAGTACCAGATTTGAAGTTTACGTCTAATACTTTGCCTGAAATTAATTTACGAATACGAGTACGAGTAAAAGCTTGGCCTTTACCTGGTTTAACGAATTCGTTTTCAACGATCACACAAGGCTCACCGTCTTGCATAAATTTTAGACCTGGTTTGAAATCACTGGTAGTATATGTAGCCATATTAAAAATATCCTAAAAAAATAGAGATTGTTTGAAAGTGCGTATTTTAACCCAAAATATTGCGATTAGAGAAGAACAAAATTGGTTAGAAACCCTAAAAAATGCGATTTCTGATCCGAAAATCTTGTTAAAAACCTTAAATTTGTCTGTTGAAGATTTTGCCGAGGATATCACTGCTCGTAAACTTTTTGCTATGCGAGTGCCTTTGCCTTTTGTTGATAAAATGGAAAAAGGGAATCCGAAAGACCCACTTTTTTTGCAAGTGATGACGGCTCAACAAGAATTTATTGAAGCGGAAGGGTTTAGCCAAGATCCTTTAGATGAGCAGCAAAAAAATGCGGTGCCTAATATTCTGCATAAATACCAAAATCGCTTGCTGTTCATGGCAAAAGGAGGCTGTGCCGTTAACTGTCGTTATTGTTTCCGTCGCCATTTTCCTTATGATCAAAACCCAGGCAATAAAACGAGTTGGCAACAAGCAATAGACTATATTGCGGCCCATTCAGAAATTGAAGAAGTGATTTTTTCGGGTGGCGATCCGATGATGGCAAAGGATAGTGAATGGGCATGGCTATTAGAACGCCTTGAAAGAATACCGCACTTACAGCGTTTGCGTATTCACTCTCGTTTGCCGGTCGTGATTCCAGAGCGCATTACGGATGAATTTTGTGATTTATTGCTAAAAAGCCGATTACAAGCGGTGTTTGTAACACATATCAATCATCCAAATGAAATTGATGAGGCGCTTTCTTTGGCTATGCAAAAACTGGCAGGCGCTAAAGTTACCTTACTTAATCAATCAGTCCTTTTAAAAGATGTGAATGATAACCCATATACATTAAAAGTATTGAGCGATAAGCTATTTCAAGCGGGAATTTTGCCTTATTACTTGCATTTATTGGATAAAGTGCAGGGGGCGAGCCATTTTTATATCTCAGATGAGAAAGCATTACAAATTTACAAAGAATTACAGGCTCTCACTTCTGGCTATTTAGTGCCCAAATTAGCACGAGAAATTGGCGGAGAGCCAAATAAGACTTTATACACCGCTTAAGATCCGATAAAATACGATTCAATTTTTCACCGCACTTTTGTGCGATCTTTAGTTTAGCAAATCGAGGTAATACCGTGGATAATAAAAATCAACCTAACGACAATTCATCTCAAAATGAATTAGATTTAGGATTTAATCACTCTGACTCTGTGACACCAAGAAAACCGGTTCAACAAAGTGGCTCAATTTTTGATAAAGCCAAAGGTTTATTTGGTAAAAAAGAACAGCCAGATACACAATTCCATGTTCGTCGCGAACCAACTTTTGGTGCGGTAGCAAGTCAACCTTTTTCACCTTCTCAAGCATACCAAAGTGAAAATACTGAACAGTCAGTGCAATCAAGTGCTTTCGGCGCTCAAGAACCTGTTGAAAATGTTCAAGTAGAAAACGCAGCGGAAGAAAAAGTGATTTTTGAAAATTCACCTGCAGAAGAGATTGTGGAAGAAGTGAAAACTCAAGCAGAAACCGTTGCACCAGCAACAGCTGCTGCAGCAGCAAGCTTGAAATCACCTGAAAAATGGAAGGTTCTACAAATGTTACCAGAAAAACATCGCCGTTTATTTATTGCTATCTTGGGGTTAGTGGTCTTGCTGATCATTTTCTTCACCCTAAAACCAAACTCAGATACGGTAGAGTCTTTTGAACAACAAAACAGCAATGAAATTCCAGTTCAATTCCAATCATTGGATCAGTCTCAACCGGTTGAAACCACAGTATTAGATAACAATAACAATGCAGCGCCGGCAACGACAGAACAAGCTGCAAATGACGCTAAATCAGATACACCTCCAGCCATGGAGTACGTAGGTGATAAAGCAGATGCGGCGAAATCACAACCTGCAGAGCCTGCACAACAAACTGTTGGTCAACAACCAGCAACTCAACCAGCACCGGTTCAACCGGCTGTTGCTCCTGCACCAGTTAAAGAACCTGTGAAAACAGTGCAACCAGCTGTAGAAAAACATACCGCAACAGTTGAGCATAAAGCAGAACCTCGTCGCGAACAGACATCTGTGGTTCAAGAGAAAAAACAGCCTAAACCTGTAGCTGAAAAAGCAACAGTTCAGCCGACTCAAACCGTGAAAAAAGAGTCAAGCAAAATTCAAGAAGCAAAACCGGTTGCGACTAAAGACAGTAAGGTTCAAATTGTGGAAGCAAAATCAGCAACCCACAATACAGTGAAAGCAGCTGAACCTGCAGCACAAACCGCTTCAACCGGTGCAACAAAAACATTAACGGTGCCGCAAGGTGTTTCATTGATGCAAGTATTCCGTGATAATAAATTGAATATTTCAGATGTGAATGCCATGACAAAAGCAAGCGGTGCAGGCAATGCATTAAGTAACTTCAAACCTGGTGACAAAGTACAGGTTTCGGTGAATAGTCAAGGTCGAGTGAGTGAGCTTCGTTTATCAAATGGTGGCAAGTTCATTCGTCAAGCCGATGGTTCATATCAGTATAAAAAATAATTTTTAGTGGGCGAGTAATCGCCCATTTTTCTAGATAAGATTGTTTATCCTTGCTCATTTCGCAAAGTGAGCAATCATAAACAAACCTTGATGGAAATAGAATTCATGTTAAAAAAATTAAGCGTAATTTTTACCGCACTTTGTCTTTCTGCTTGTTCACAAAATGTTGAATTAAGCAAACCAGCACCACAGAAAATGAAAGTGCAAACCGTGGATAAAAAGTCCCAAAAGGGTTCGGCGACGGTTTATTTGTGTAAAGGCAATAAAGAAGTGAGTGTGGTTCATACCAAGCAAAAACAGAAAAGTAAAAAAACACTCAGTCAGGTGACCGTTACTTTTAATGATGTAACCGAAAAATTGACACGAGTGATTTCTGAGCGTGGGAGAAATTATGCGAATATTCGTTGGTATTGGCAGGAGCGTGATGACTTCAGTCAATTACAAACTAGCGTAGGTGAAGTGCTTGCTGAACGCTGTGTGAAACAACCAAGTGAATTAAAATCAGGCAAATAATTCTTTTATGGATCTCCAACGCGGCTTTGTGTTACATCGTCGTCCTTATAGTGAAACCAGCCTTTTAGTGGATTTATTCACTGAAGAAACGGGGCGTTTGACGGTTATTGCAAAAGGTGCACGAGCGAAACGTTCGGCATGGAAATCTGTCTTACAGCCTTTTACGCCATTATTTCTTCGTTGGTCAGGAAAAGGCGCATTAAAAACACTCACGAAAGCAGAGCCCGCAGCAATTACGCTGCCTTTACAGCAAACGGCTTTATACAGCGGGTTTTATGTAAATGAGCTGATTACTCGAGTGATCGAGCCAGAAACGGTCAATCCACAACTTTTTCAGCATTATCTTCAATGCTTAACAGGTTTAGCCACTCAACCACAGGTTGAGCCTACATTACGTCTATTTGAATTTCATTTACTTAAAATCTTAGGTTATGGTATCGATTTTTTGCATTGTGCAGGCTCAGGTTTACCAGTAGATGAATCGATGACTTACCAATATCGTGCGGAAAAGGGTTTTATCGCCTCGTTAGTGAAAGATAACTTAACCTTTTATGGCCGAGATTTACTTGCGTTTGACCGTTTGGAATTCACCGATGAGTCCGTCTTGCAAGCAGCAAAGCGCTTTACTCGAATCGCGCTCAAACCTTATTTAGGTGATAAGCCACTGAAAAGCCGAGAGTTATTTACGCAAAACGTACTTTATTTAAAATAATCCCTTTCTTTAATACAAACAGATTAAAAACACCATCATGGCTTTACTTTACGCTCCACAAAAAAAACAGAAAACCACCCAAAAAGTTGTCGCTGAAATTCAGGATTTAGATTATCAAGGGTTGGGAGTCGCTAAAACTCAAGGTAAAACCTGGTTCATTGAAAATGCTTTGCCAACGGAAAAAGTGGAAGCGGTAGTGACTGATGAAAAACGTCAATATGGATTAGCCACTGCGCAAAAATGGCTACAAAAGAGTAATCAGCGTGTTGAGCCTCAATGTCGTTATTATGGACGTTGTGGTGGATGCCAAGGTCAGCATATCCCTGTAGAAATGCAGCGTAAAGCGAAAGAGAAAGCTCTTTTTTCTCGTTTAAGTAAACTGCAAGCAGAGCCTATTCAATTAATGCCAATGATTTGTGGCGAACAATGGGGCTATCGCCGTCGTGTACGATTAAGTTTGCTATGGAATGCTAAAAACAAAACCGTTGAAATGGGATTTCGTCAGAAAAACTCCAATCAGCTAGTGAGTATTCAGCAATGCTTAGTCGCAGAGCCTGCGATTAATCATCTTATCCCCAAATTGAGCGCACTTTGGGCTAAATATTCAACCCCGAAACAATTAGGGCATATTGAATTAGTTTCAGTGGATAATGGCGTAGCCATGTTGTTACGTTACAAAGGAAATTTAGCCGAAACTGACCGCACTTTGTTGCTCGAGTTTGCACGCGTTAATGCTGTGAATTTGTTTCTGCAAGATGATCAAAACATCCAACTTGTGCATGGTGAAATGCCTTATTATGCGTTAGACGGTATTCGTTTATCTTTTGATATCCGCGATTTTATTCAAGTGAATACCCACTTAAATCAACAAATGGTTGAGACGGCTTTAGATTGGCTTGATTTGAATCAGGACGATCACGTTTTAGATTTGTTCTGTGGCATGGGCAATTTCACGTTGCCTTTAGCCAAACGCGTGAAAAGTGCTGTTGGAATTGAAGGGGTTTTGGATATGGTACAAAAAGCCCAATTAAATGCACAATTTAATCACATCGATAATGTTGAATTTTATCAAGCCGATTTAGACCAAACTTTTTCAGAACAACCTTGGGCAAAACAACATTTCAATAAAATTCTTCTCGACCCGCCTCGTAGTGGCGCAGCATTTGCACTGAATGCGTTGTGTGAGCTGGGTGCAGAAAGCATTCTTTATGTATCTTGTAACCCTGCAACCTTAGTACGAGATGCAGAAATTCTCCGTGCTTTCGGGTATCGCATCATCAAAACGGCCATGATTGATATGTTCCCGCATACCAGTCATTTGGAGTCGGTGACATTATTTATCAAATAAGGTGTAAATTCTGATAGAATAATCAGACTTTTTTGTTGTCTTAAAAAGACAACTCGGCTGACAGGATGTTGCCGAGCCATATTCATCAACAAGGGGGTATTATGGTTGCAGTTCGTGGTTCTCACTTATCAAATCCACATGATTTTGAGATCGAACAATGGTGTTCGAGCCTTAAACTTGCTGCCCCCGTAGAAAAGTCTCTGATTGATGCATGGTATTATGCCCAAGCCAAAATAGCTGAACATGCCGATCAAATGGAGAATGCAATCCTCACATTGCAATCCGGTGTGGAAATGGTGGAAATTCTGCATGAAATGAATATGGACAGCGAAAGCTTACTCACCGCTATGCTATTCCCCTTAGTAGCAAATAAAATTGTCGATTGGGAGCAAATTCAAGAACATTTTGGTCCTAAAATCACCAAACTGCTTAAAGGTGTGGAGGAGATGGATAATATCCGTCAGCTCAACGCCAGCCATTCTGCCAATGCCTCTCAAGTGGATAATGTGCGCCGTATGCTCCTTGCGATGGTGGACGATTTCCGTTGCGTGATTATCAAACTTGCTGAACGCATTACGTTTCTTCGTAATGCGGAAAATCACTTTTGTGAAGAAGAAAAAGTATTGGCAGCCAAAGAATGTTCCAATATTTATGCCCCATTAGCCAACCGTTTAGGGATCGGTCAATTGAAATGGGAGCTTGAAGATTACTGCTTCCGTTATTTGCATCCAGAACAATATCGAAATATTGCCAAATTATTACATGAGCGCCGCTTAGATCGTGAGCAGTATATTGCAGATTTTGTCACAGAGTTAACCGGTTATTTAAAAGAAAATATCGATCAGGTTGAGGTTTACGGCCGTCCTAAACATATTTATAGCATCTGGCGAAAAATGCAGAAGAAACATTTGGAATTCAGTGGCTTATATGATGTCAGAGCGGTTAGAGTGATCGTACAGAAATTGCAAGATTGTTATACGGCGCTCGGTATCGTCCACACACATTTCAAACACTTGCCAAAAGAATTTGATGATTATGTCGCCAACCCGAAACCAAATGGTTATCAATCCATTCATACTGTGGTGTTAGGCAAAGGTGGTAAGCCAATTGAAGTGCAAATTCGTACCCAGCAAATGCATGATGATGCGGAGCTTGGTGTAGCCGCCCACTGGAAATACAAAGAGGGCACGACAGGTAGCCTTTCCGCTTATGAAGAAAAAATCACTTGGTTGCGTAAATTACTTGCATGGCAAGATGATATTACGGACTCTGGCGAAGTGATGGCTGAATTACGTAGCCAAGTGTTTGATGATCGCGTATATGTGTTTACACCGAAAGGTGAAGTGGTTGATTTACCCGCGGGATCCACGCCTCTCGATTTTGCTTATGCGATCCACAGTGAAATTGGTCATCGTTGTATTGGAGCGAAAGTTGGGGGACGAATTGTGCCATTCACTTATCACCTGCAAATGGGTGAGCAAGTGGATATCATCACACAGAAAAACCCAAATCCAAGCCGAGATTGGGTCAATCCGAATTTAGGGTTTACGCATACTTCAAAAGCACGTGCGAAAATCCAAGCATGGTTTAAGAAACAAGATCGCGATAAAAATGTTCCTGCTGGTAAAGAGCAGTTAGATAATGAACTTGCTCGTTTGAATATCAGTTTGAAACAGGTTGAGCAGCTTGCCTTACCACGTTATAACTTAAGAAACCTCGAAGATTTATATGCGGGCATTGGTAGCGGAGATATTCGTTTAAATCAGTTGATAAATTTCTTGCAAAGCCGATTGATCAAAGTGACGGCTGAAGAAGCAGATCAAGAAATCCTCCGTCATGTGGCGAGCAAAAGTGCAAATACTGCACAGCAAAAGGCGCAGCAGAAAGCCGAGCAACAACAGAATAAAGGCTATGTCATTGTTGAAGGGGTCGGTAATTTAATGCACCACATGGCGCGTTGTTGTCAGCCTATTCCAGGTGATGCGATTGCAGGCTACATTACGATGGGACGTGGTATCTCAATTCATCGCTGCGATTGTGAGCAATTCATTGAATTACAAGCTGCCCATCCGGAACGTGTAGTGGAAGCCCTTTGGGGAGATAATTATGCGGCGGGGTTCCATATTAATATCCGCATTGTGGCCAGTGATCGCAATGGTTTATTACGCGATATTACTACCGTGCTCGCGAATGAAAAAGTCAGCGTGTTAGGGGTTTCAAGCCGTGCAGACACCAAAAAACAAGTGGCAACGATGGATATGGAAATTGAACTGAAAAATGTCGAAAGTTTAAGTAAAATACTAGCCAGATTAGCGAAGTTAGACGACGTTATCGAAGCAAAACGTTTATAGATTACAACATAGGAACTTTTATGTATAAAACCACGGGGTTAACCCATTTAATTAACTCTACAAAATATTCTTTACAAGGCTTAAAAAGTGCATTCAAAAATGAAACTGCATTCCGCCACGAATGTTTTCTTGCGTGTATTATGATTCCACTCGCCTTTTGGCTCGGCGACACTAAAATTGAAATCGCGCTGATGATTTCATCGGTTTTACTCGTGATGGCAGTTGAGCTGTTAAATAGTGCAGTTGAAGCGGTGGTAGATCGTATTGGCACAGAACGCCATGAACTTTCAGGGAGAGCCAAAGACCAAGGCTCAGCAGCGGTATTCATTGCCCTTTGCATTGTTATAGTGGTTTGGGGAAGTATTTTATTTTTCTAAAGTGCGGTCAATTTTCAGTAACAATTTCGGCTTATGTGTTTTACATAAGCCGTTTTTGTAGGTGGAAGTCGGACAAGATTTTATTCCTCTACTTTTGCTGATATAAATAAGAAAGATTTTTGCATATTCATATCAACAGGAGGACGCTATGCCTACAGTCTCAGCCTTAGGTGCACTTATTGCACTCATTGTCGCTATTTTCCTTATTTTGAAAAAAGTCTCACCAGCCTATGGTATGTTAGTCGGGGCTTTAGTAGGGGGATTAGTTGGCGGCGCTGATTTATCTCAAACCGTGAGTCTCATGATCGGAGGCGCTCAAGGTATAACTACCGCAGTCATGCGAATTCTCGCAGCAGGGGTATTGGCGGGAGTACTGATTGAATCAGGTGCGGCTAATACCATTGCTGAAACCATTACAAACAAGTTAGGTGAAACCAGAGCATTATTAGCGTTAGCGTTGGCTACATTAATTTTAACCGCTGTTGGTGTATTTATTGATGTTGCCGTGATTACGGTCTCTCCAATTGCCTTAGCACTTGCTCGTCGTACTGACTTATCAAAACCTGCCATTCTCTTAGCGATGATTGGTGGGGGAAAAGCAGGAAACTTAATGTCACCTAATCCTAATGCGATTGCTGCAGCAGATACATTCCATCTTCCTTTAACGTCAGTGATGATGGCAGGGATTATCCCCGCTATTTTTGGCTTAATATTGACGTATTTCTTAGCAAAACGGTTAAGAAATAAAGGTTCACGTGTTTCAGCCCAAGAAGTTGTCGCTGTAGAAACACAGAATCTACCCTCATTTTTGACCGCACTTGTGGCGCCTTTGGTTGCTATCTTCTTACTGGCACTTCGTCCGTTAGCCGATATTAAAGTCGATCCTTTAATCGCTTTACCACTTGGTGGGCTGATTGGCGCATTATGTATGGGCAAGCTTCGCCAAGCCAATAACTATGCGATTAGCGGTTTAGGGAAAATGGCTCCGGTGGCAATTATGCTACTTGGTACGGGAGCTTTAGCCGGTATTATTGCCAATTCCGGTATGAAAGATGTGCTTATTGAAGGCTTAAAACATTCGGGCTTACCTTCTTATATCCTTGCGCCAATTTCAGGTGCGCTCATGTCGCTTGCCACAGCATCAACAACTGCAGGGACAGCGGTTGCTTCGAATGTGTTTAGTTCAACGCTATTAGAGTTGGGGGTGAGTAGTCTGGCAGGTGCCGCGATGATTCATGCGGGGGCGACAGTTTTTGATCATATGCCACATGGTTCTTTCTTCCATGCAACTGGTGGTAGCGTAAATATGGATATGAAAGAACGCTTAAAATTGATTCCTTATGAAAGTGCAGTGGGGTTAATTATGACCATTGTATCCACCTTAATTTTTGGTGTATTTAGTTAGTTTAAGGAGAGAATATGAAAATTGTCATTGCGCCTGATTCATTTAAAGAAAGTTTAACCGCACTTGAAGTGGCTAATGCTATTGAAACTGGTTTTAAACGTATTTTCCCAAACGCTGAATATGTAAAATTACCAATGGCAGATGGGGGGGAAGGTACCGTGCAATCCTTGGTAGATGCCACTCAAGGCCGCCTGATTGAAACGGAAGTCACTGCACCGTTAGGCAACCAAGTAAAAAGCTTTTTCGGTTTATCGGGTGATGGTAAAACAGCGATCATTGAAATGGCTGCAGCATCGGGATTGCATCTTGTCCCGATGGATAAACGCAACCCTTGTAAAACCACCAGTTTTGGTACGGGGGAGCTGATTAAGCAAGCCCTAGATCTTGGCGTACAACATATCATTTTAGGAATTGGTGGGAGTGCCACAAATGACGGTGGTGCGGGTATGCTGCAAGCATTAGGCTTACGTTTATTGGATAAAAATGGTCAATCCATTGGCTTTGGTGGTGCGGAATTATCTAATCTTGCTGAAATTCAACTGGTTGATTTAGATCCTCGATTGCAATACGTACAAATTGAAGTGGCTTGTGATGTGAATAATCCACTTTGTGGCGAACGAGGCGCTTCTGCGATTTTTGGCCCTCAAAAAGGTGCGACGCCTGAGATGGTGAAGGAACTCGATGCTGCATTAGCCCATTTTGCTAAAATCGCTGAGCGAGATTGTGGCAAACAAATTAAAGAGCAACCAGGCGCGGGGGCGGCAGGTGGTATGGGCGGTGGCTTATTGCTCTTACCTAATGTGCAACTCAAAGCCGGTGTGCAGATCGTGTTAGATAATTTGAAACTCGCTGAGCAAGTTAAAGATGCTGATTTAGTGATTACTGGTGAAGGTCGTATGGATGCGCAAAGTATCTTAGGTAAGACCCCAATTGGTGTGGCACGCACGGCGAAACAATTTAATAAGCCTGTCATTGCGATTGTGGGTTGTTTGCGTGAGGATTATGACGTGGTGTATGAACATGGCATTGATGCGGTGTTCCCGATAATTCGCAGTCTGGGGGATTTACCAACAATTCTCAAGCAAGGCGAGCAGAATTTAATCTCAACAGCTCAAAATGTGGCGAGATTGTTGTCATTGAAATAAGCTTTTCATACAAAAGTGCGGTCAAAAATAACGATAAATTTGACCGCACTTTTTTATTTTATCCCCTCGGATGAAATCTTTCATGGAGGTGTTTCAAGCGTTCTTTAGCCACATGAGTATAGATTTGTGTGGTGGAGAGATCGCTATGTCCGAGGAGCATTTGCACAACACGGAGATCCGCACCATGATTCACCAAATGTGTCGCAAAGGCATGACGGAGAACGTGTGGAGATAGCGCATCCGTATCGATTCCTGCTAGCACGGCATAATGCTTTATACGATGCCAAAAGGTTTGGCGAGTCATTTGCTGAGTCCGTTGACTTGGAAAGACCACATCAGAACTTTGTCCATTGAGCAAAATAGGGCGACCGTAAAGTACGAATTGTCGCACCCAAAACGCGGCTTCTTCTCCCATTGGTACGATGCGTTCTTTGTTACCTTTACCAATCACACGCACGACACCTTGTTGTAAATTCATATTCTCAATAGTGAGCGTGACCAATTCCGTGACACGTAATCCAGTAGCGTATAGCAATTCCAACATGGCTTTATCGCGTAACTCGAGCGGAATTTCTACATCTGGTGTATTTAATAAATCTGTGACTTGTTGCTCGGTTAAATACTTAGGCAAACGGCTTGGTAATTTAGGCGAGCTCAGTACGGCACTGGGATCATCTGTACGATATTTTTCACGGTATAAATATTGGAATAATTTCCGCATCGCACTTAGCATTCGTGCGGTGCTAGTCGCTTTATAGCCTTGTTCTAAACGGCTACCTAGAAATTGCTGTAGATCTAATGGCTCGAGGGTTTCGAGGGATAAATTTTGTTTATCCAACCAATCACAAAGTGCGGTCAAATCGAGACGATAAGACTGCACGGTGTTTTCAGACAATCCTTTTTCGATCCAATATTCATTCAAGAACAAATCGACTAGCGTGAGATTATTCATGTTTACACTCTATGAGGTAAAAAGGCTTTTACACCTCGTGGGGTGATAAATAAACCAATGAAGGCAAAGGCGGCCATTAAGCTGAATGCATAAACTGGCGAAATTGGATAAAGTACGCCAGAAAGTGCGGTGAAAATAGCAATGGCTGCACACCCAGCTAAGGCATTATATAAACCTTGTAATTTCGCAATATAGGTTTGTGGTTGCGTGGTGATGTAACGCACGGTTGCGTAATGTCCCGCAACATAAGTAAGGCTGTGAAAACATTGCAATAGGATGATTTCAACAAAGGTATCGGCATAACCAAAAGCAAGCCAGCGTATGATGGCGGCTATGCCAGTGAGATAGAAAAGGGCCGTAATGCTCCAGTTTTTGAATAATCGGGTAGAGAAGAAAAAGACGACGATTTCAGCTAATACACTGATTCCCCAAAATAAGCCCGCATCGGAAACAGAATGACCGTGGCTTGTCCAGAAGATAGTGCTATATGAGTAATAAGCGGCATGCGATCCTTGAATCAGTGCGATAGCAATAAATAAACGAAGTGTCGTTTTATTTTTGAGTAAGCCTAAGAATCCAACAGAATTTTCGACCGCACTTTGTGGCTCATCTTGTGGCATTGGATTTGGATGAAGTAGTTGAACAATGCTATAGAAAACGAGTATGCCCGTGATCATCCAAGTAATATATTGTTCACCCACGAGTCCAACGAAATACCCGAATACCATGACACCAACAACAAACGCAAAGGAACCAATTAAGCGTGCTTTGCCGTAATCTAAATGAATTTGTTGCTGCCACGTACTGGCGAGGCTATCACCAATCGGCATCCCCGCTGCATTTACCATGGAATACAAGGCGAGTCCAATAAACAATAGCCAGAAATTGTGTGACATCAGTCCAATTAACGCCATTGTAATCGCACTAGCCACACCTAAATAACGTAAGCCATTTACTAAGAGGGAAACACGTTTTATTAAGCCGGAAAATAAAATACTGCCGCTGAAACGGAATATGTAGGCACAGGCAAGCAATAAGCCGATACTTTCTTCGCTATAAGATTGCGTTTTCAACCATGCTGGGAAAAGGGGAAGAAACACACCGTAGGCACAATAGTAGCCCAAAAAGCTCAAGGCGAGCCAAGTAAAAGGACGAACTTGCATTAGAATAATTTTTCCATTTCTTGTGAGCGTGCCACACAGGCCTGCATTGCTTGTTTAATGATGTCGTTAAATTGGTGCTGGTTGAACACATTTAACGCGGCTGCGGTGGTACCGCCTTTTGAGGTGACATTTTCTCGTAAAGTGGAAAGAGCCGTCTGTGGATTTTCAATCACCAATTTCGCAGAGCCTAACATGGCTTGTTGTACTAACTCACGAGATTGGTTTTCATCTAAGCCCATTTCCATTAGGCCTTGTTGCATGGCTTCTAAAAATTGGAAGAAGTAAGCTGGGCTACTGCCAGATGCAGCGGTGACAGCATGCATTTGATCTTCATTCGTCACCCAAGTGGTTTTTCCTACAGCTGAAAGTAAATCTTCCGCAAAAGTGCGGTCAGTTTCAGGCGTGTTTTTGTCAGCAAATAAGCCTGCCATACCTTCTCCAACTAACGCCGGGGTGTTTGGCATCACGCGAACAATGGATTTTGCTGTTGGAATGAGTTCGGCTAATCGGGCGGTCGAAATACCTGCAGCAATGGAAATGATTAATTTATCAGAAAAATCAACCGCACTTAATGGCTTGCAAACATCAGCGAGGACTTGCGGTTTAACGGCAAATAAGACTACTTGAGATTGTGTGATGGATTGCTCGTTATCCGTAGAAACCGCGGCGCCATATTGAGCAAAAAAGTGTCGTTTCTCTTCGTTCGGATCATTCACAATAATTTTATCGGCTGGATAACCTTGTTTTAATAGGCCTAACACAATGGCTTGTGCCATATTGCCACCGCCGATGAAGGCAATTAATTTCTGTTGCATCATTTTTTCCCGTGAGTTTATGGGCTACAATGTCGCGTATTTTACCCTATTATGAAGGAAGTGTTACGATGTGGTTTAAAAATTTAATGTCATATAGGCTGACTAAGCCCCTAGATTGGGAGCTTAATGAATTGCAACGTCAGTTGTCAGATTGTGAATTTCATCCTTGTGGCTCACAAGATCAAAGTAAATTCGGTTGGGCGAGTCCCTTGAAAGGTAGTGAGCTATTGCATTTTTCAGTGGGGAAACACATTTTATTGGTTGCGAAAAAAGAAGAGAAAATGTTGCCGGCAAATGTGGTGAAACGTGAATTAGATGAACGCATTGAAAGCCTTGAACAAAAAGAAAACCGTAAATTGAAGAAAACGGAAAAACAAACGTTAAAAGATGATGTGGTGATGAATTTATTGCCGCGTGCATTCACTAAAAACCAGCAAACTTCTGTGTGGATTGATACGGAGAATAACCTTGTTCATGTCGATGCGGCATCCAGTAAACGTGCAGAAGATGCCTTAGCATTATTGCGTAAATCACTTGGTTCGTTACCCGTTGTACCGTTGGCTTTTGCAAATGAACCTTCGACCATTTTAACGGATTGGATTGTGCAGGAAAAAATTCCGCATTGGTTGGTGGCATTAGAAGAAGCCGAACTTCGAGGAAGCCAAGAAGACAGCGTGATTCGCTGTAAAAAACAGCCTTTGGAAAATGAAGAGATTCTCGCACTTTTACAAGATGGCAAAAAGGTGGTGAGCAAGCTCGCATTGGAGTGGGAAGATACGCTGACGTTTGTATTTAATGAAGATTGCACGCTCAAACGTTTAAAATTTGCAGATGCGGTGCGTGAGAAAAATGCCGATATTTTAAAAGAAGACTATGCGCAACGCTTTGATGCTGATTTTGTATTAATGACAGGTATTTTATCTAAACTGACAGAAAACTTACTCGATGAATTCGGTGGTGAGAAAGTTAGATTAGGCTAGTTTTACTCATGAAATAAAAAAGGCGAGCATGATGTTCGCCTTTTGTTTGTTTAAAAGTGCGGTCAAATTTCCGCACGTTTTTAATTAGTGAGTACTCGTACTAGTTGTCGTACGGTTTGCACGTTTACGATCGTTTTCCGTTAAGAGTTTTTTACGGATACGGATCGACTCTGGTGTCACTTCCACTAACTCGTCATCATCGATAAACTCGATAGCTTGTTCAAGTGTAAATTTTACCGGTGTAGTTAATACGATGGCATCATCTTTACCCGATGCACGCATATTGGTGAGTTTTTTACCTTGTAAACAGTTTACGGTTAAGTCATTTGTACGGCTGTGAATACCGATGATTTGGCCTTCGTAAACTTCTACGTTAGCTTCAATCATTAATTTACCACGCTCTTGTAAACCAAATAGCGCATAAGCTAGTGCTTTACCCGTTGCGTTAGAAATTAATACACCGTTTTTACGTTGACCGATTTCACCTGGTTTGATGGCATCGTAGTGATCGAAACTGGAGTAAAGTAAACCTGTACCGGATGTCATCGTCATGAATTCACCACGGAAACCGATTAAGCCACGGCTTGGAATGATGTATTCTAAACGTACACGACCTTTGCCATCTGGCATCATGTCACGAACTTCACCTTTACGGATACCTAATGCTTCCATGACAGAACCTTGGTGTTGTTCTTCTACATCGATGGTAACTTGCTCGTAAGGCTCTTGTTTTTTGCCGTTGATTTCACGGTAGATTACTTTAGGACGAGAAACCGCAAGTTCATAACCTTCACGACGCATATTTTCAATTAATACAGAAAGGTGTAATTCGCCACGACCAGAAACACGGAATTCATCTGGGTTTGGTGTTTCTTCTACGCGTAATGCCACGTTGTGAACTAACTCTTTGTTTAAACGTTCAAGAATTTGACGAGAAGTCACATATTTACCTTCTTGACCCGCAAACGGAGAGGTGTTTACACAGAAGAACATGGTTACGGTTGGTTCATCAACGGTTAATGAAGGTAAGGCTTCAACCGCATTAATATCACAAAGGGTGTCAGAAATATTTAATTCACCTAAACCGGTAATTGCAATGATGTCACCTGCATAAGCGATATCTTCTTCATAACGTTGTAAACCAAGGTGACCTAATACTTGACCTACACGACCTTGGCGAGTTTTGCCTTCACCATCAATAATCGTTACAGGTTGATTTGGTTTGATTGCACCACGTTTGATACGACCGATACCGATAACACCCACATAGCTGTTATAGTCTAATTGTGAGATTTGCATTTGGAATGGTGCATCAAGTTCTACTTTTGGCGGTTCAACGTGTTGAACGATCGCTTCAAATAACGGCGTCATATCTTCCGCTAATTCTTCGTGTTCGAGACCCGCAACACCATTTAATGCTGAAGCATAGATAATTGGGAAGTCTAATTGCTCATCGGTTGCACCAAGGTTAACGAATAAATCGAATACTTGATCCACAACCCAATCAGGACGTGCGCCTGGACGGTCAACTTTGTTGATAACCACAATTGGTTTTAAACCGTGAGCAAAGGCTTTTTGGGTCACGAAACGTGTTTGTGGCATTGGGCCATCAAAAGCATCAACCACTAAAAGTACAGAGTCTACCATAGAAAGTACACGTTCCACTTCACCACCGAAGTCGGCGTGTCCTGGGGTATCTACGATGTTAATGCGATAACCATTCCAATTAATTGCAGTATTTTTTGCAAGAATGGTAATGCCACGTTCTTTTTCAAGATCGTTTGAGTCCATTACGCGTTCATCAACATCACCACGAGTTGATTCAAATGTACCGGATTGTTGAAGGAGTTTGTCAACGAGGGTGGTTTTACCATGGTCAACGTGAGCGATAATTGCGATATTGCGCAATTTATTAATATCAATGTCGTTTTTCATTTATTACGTTCTTAAAGTTTAAGTTTGGTAGGGTGGAATTTTTATGCCACCGAATAGTCCAAGTAGTTTGAATTAGTGAGTAAACTCACCCTACGAGAATCTCGAAAGGGCAAAAATTATACACGATATTTCGCTGTTCTGCTATGCCATGGGATAAAATAAATCTTATGAAAAAGGCAAGCGATTGCGTTATAATGCTCTTTTAATTTTTATAAAGATTATATACATAGCAAAATAGAGGACTCCCTATGCCAAATGCAAATGCCATTGCCAACGTATTCAAACTGATCGAAGAGAACGACATCAAGTTCGTGCTACTTCGTTTCACCGACATTAAAGGTAAAGAACACGGTGTTTCCATCCCAGTTAGCCTTGTCGATGAAGATATGTTTGAAGATGGCAAAATGTTCGATGGCTCTTCTGTTGAAGGTTGGAAAACCATTAACAAAGCCGATATGCTTTTAATGCCAATCGCTGAGACTGCAGTAGTCGATCCATTTGCGCAGATCCCAACACTTTCAATTCGTTGTAGCGTTTATGAGCCAACAACCATGCAAAGCTATGATCGTGATCCGCGTTCAATTGCTATTCGTGCTGAAAACTATATGCGTTCAACTGGTATTGCAGATCAAGCATTCTTTGGTCCTGAACCAGAGTTCTTCTTATTTGATGATGTACGTTTTGATGTATCAATGAACCGCGCTTCTTTTGCCGTTGATGACATTGAAGCGGCTTGGAACACCAACAAAAAATACGAAGGTGGTAACAACGCTTATCGTCCATTGAAAAAAGGTGGTTACTGTGCGGTTGCTCCAATTGATACGGCTCATGATATTCGCTCTGAAATGTGTTTGATTTTAGAAGAAATGGGCTTAGTCATCGAAGCTCACCACCATGAAGTGGCGACAGCGGGTCAAAACGAAATTGCAACGAAATTCAACAGCCTAACCTTAAAAGCAGATGAAACACAAATCTATAAATATGTGGTACAAAACGTTGCATTAGAACACGGTAAAACCGCTTGCTTTATGCCAAAACCAATCACGGGTGATAATGGTTCAGGTATGCACTGTAATATGTCATTAAGCAAAGACGGTAAAAACATTTTCCAAGGTGATAAATATGCAGGCCTTTCTGAAACCGCACTTTATTACATCGGTGGTATCATTAAGCATGCTAAAGCATTAAATGCATTCACTAACCCAAGTACGAACTCATACAAACGTTTAGTGCCTGGCTTTGAAGCACCTGTATTATTGGCTTACTCTGCAAGCAACCGTTCTGCGTCAATTCGTATTCCGGCAGTAACTAGCCCGAAAGCGATCCGTATTGAAGCGCGTTTCCCAGATCCACTGGCAAACCCATATCTTGCATTCGCGGCGCTATTGATGGCAGGTCTTGATGGTGTGGTTAACAAAATCCACCCAGGCGATGCAATGGATAAAAATCTTTACGATCTTCCACCAGAAGAATTAAAAGATATTCCAGCAGTCGCAAGCTCGTTAGAAGAAGCGTTGAATTCATTAGAAAAAGACTATGAATTCTTAACGCAAGGTGGTGTGTTTGCTAAAGACTTTATCGAAGCATTTATTAATATCAAACGTAAAGAAGTAGAACGTTTAAATATGACACCACATCCTGTTGAGTTTGAGATGTATTATGCTTAATTAGTATATAATTAATTGATTTTTAAATGTAAAAGATATCACTTTTTTAGTGGTGTCTTTTTTATTTATATTAATGATTTCTTTCGTTATTACAATTAATAATTATTCATTAAGATCATTCTAATTCCCTTGTTAGCATGGGGGAACTCAGGTAGAATGTGGTGAATTTATAGTATGTTCAAGAGACCTGAAAGGATTAATAATGAATGATAGTCGTTATCAAAAAATAAATGAGTCAGATGAGATTGATTTGATTGAATTAGTTAAAAATCTATGGAGGAAAAAACTATGGATTATTTTATCTGCCTTCGTTTTTACCGCCATTGCGGCAGGCTATGCTTTTACAGCCAAAGAACAATGGACATCCAAATCGGTAGTAATTCCGCCTAAAGTCGCTAATTTAGGTGATTATTTATCATTCCGTAGCGAATATGCATCTATTCTAGATATCAAAGATTTTTCTCAAGATAAAGTTTCCGAAAACGTATTTAATGACTTTAAAACAGCTTTATTTTCACGTAGTTTGAAAGAGGCATTCTTTTCTCAATCAAAATGGTTTAACACTTATGCTGATAAAAATGCTAATTCTGAAGAGACTAAACATAAGCTGTTATCTAATTTGGTCGATAAAAATCTGATTGTTACCGTACCAGATCCTAAAAAAGATCCAAATGCAATTGGTGTGAATGTTAGTTTTTCTGCCGAGACGCCAAAAGAAGCACAGGATGTATTATCAGCTTATATCCAATTTGTAAACCAATGGGTGGTTATTCAAAATAAAAAAGATTTTCTAGCTGATATTAGTGTAGTACGTGGTAGTTTAGAAATACAAAAGAACAAGATTAAGCAGGATGCTGAAAATGCTCGCCAAATTCAATTAGAAAATCTTACAACAGCTTTAAATATTGCTAAATCAGCAGGGATTAAAGATTATTCCAAGTCGTTAAGTGGAAATATAAGTTTACTAGAAGTTTCTCTCGGTGATACACGAGTGCCATCTACTGACTCAAAGTTGAGTGATGGTACATATTTATTTATGCTTGGGGAACAATATTTGCAAGCTCAAGTTAATACCTTAAAAAATGCGTCTTTAGTCTATCCGTTGAATTACTATAATATTGAAAAACAAGCTAATCTCTTAAGTGCGTTAGAGAAAAAAGTGGAGAAAGAAGGTGCTGTTAGTGGGTATTATTATTTAAGTGAGCCAGACTATCCCGTGATTAAAGATAAGCCCCAAAAAGGATTAATTATTGTAATTGGGTTTATTATTGGTTTGATGATTTCTAGTTTTATTATTTTGTTGAGTTCATTGATTCAAAGTACTAAAAAACGTTAATAATGAAAAAGAAAGTAGTTTTTATTGGCGCAGGTGGCTATGCGAAGTCTGTACTAGATTCTTTAGATTTATCAAGATATGAATTTTGTGGGTTCATTGATAATTTTAAACCAGAAGGAACGAGTCATTTAGGTTATCCAATTCTTGCTAAAACGATTGATGATTTCCAAGAAAGGGAACATTACAGTTTTTTTATAAGTATAGGAAATAACACTTATCGCCTAGATAAATATTTAAAGCTTATGAAATATCAATGTGACGTTATTAACATCATTGATAAAACAGCGGTCGTATCTAACAACTCTTCTCTAGGTAGAGGGGTTTTTGTAGGGAAAATGGCCATAGTAAATAGCGGTGTTACTATTGGAGATAATGTCATTATCAATACTAAGTCATTAATTGAGCATGGTTGTTGTATTGGTGATCACAGTAATATTTCTACAAATAGTACATTAAATGGTGATGTTATAATTGAAGATTATTGTTTTATTGGAAGCTCATCGGTGATCACTGGCCAATTGAGAATTGGGGAAAGTGCTGTAGTTGGTGCAGGTGCAGTTGTAATTCGTAACGTAAAACCTCGTACTATTGTTGCTGGTGTTCCAGCAAAATTTATTAAGGAAGTAGAATAAAAATGAGTCAAGTATTTATTGTTGCAGAAATTGGTTGTAATCATAATGGAAATCCTGAGTTAGCAAAGAAAATGATAGATGTTGCAAAGGAATGTGGTGTTGATGCAGTTAAATTTCAAACATTTAAAGCAGATAAACTGATTTCAAAATATGCTCCGAAAGCGGAATACCAAAAAGTAACTACAGGTACTGCAGATAGTCAGCTTGAAATGACTCGTAAACTAGAGCTTTCTTATGATGAGTTTCGTAAATTAGAAGCTTATGCGCGTTCTTTAGAGTTAGAAGTGTTTTCTACGCCATTTGATATGGAGTCCATTGATTTTCTTGCTAGTGAAAAGCAAAAAGTATGGAAGATTCCATCTGGCGAACTAACTAACTTACCTTACTTAGAGAAAATTGCTAGTTTGCCGATTGAAGGAAAAAGCGTGGTAATTTCAACAGGAATGGCGACTATTGAAGAGATCAAAGATGCCTTATCTGTATTAGAAAAAAATGGTATGAAGAAAGAAGAGATTACTATTCTTCACTGCAATACCGAATACCCAACCCCTTATGAAGATGTAAATTTAAATGCGTTTTATCAGTTAAAAACATTATTCTCTGATTATAATTTGGGTTTTTCAGATCATTCGGTAGGTTATTTTGCAGGGCTTGCAGCTGTCCCGTATGGTATTACTTTCATTGAAAAACATTTTACTTTAGACAAAAATTTTGAAGGTCCAGATCATAAAGCATCTGTGACACCAGAGGAATTGAAATTGCTTTGCGAAGGAATTCGAGCTGTCGAAAAATCATTAGGTTCTTCTGAGAAAATTGTTACTGTTTCTGAAGCTAAAAACAAAATTGTGGCCCGCAAATCCATTATTGCAGCTCGCCCAATTAAAAAAGGCGAAACCTATACGACTGAGAATTTGACCACTAAACGTCCAGGAAATGGTATTAGTCCGATGCGTTGGTATGATATTTTAGGTAAAGATGCGGAAATGGATTTTGAAGAAGATCAATTAATTCAAGATAGTCGTTTCTCAAATCAAGAATAAGAGCGGTTAAAATTATGAAGAAAATTGCAATTATTACAGCGAGATCAGGCTCAAAAGGGTTACCTAATAAAAATGTTTTATTTGCAAATGGTAAACCACTAATGGCCTATAGTATTGAGGCAGCATTAGAAAGTGAAGAGTTTGAAAAGATTATCGTAAGTACAGATTCTCAAGAATATATTGATTTACTTTCTCATTATCCGATTGAATTTATAAAACGTTCTGCCGAGCTATCCTCAGATAAAGCAAGTTCTTTTGTCGTAATTGAAGATGTATTGAATCGATATAGTCATGTTGATTATGATTATTTTGTATTGCTGCAACCGACTTCACCATTAAGAACTGCTCAACATATTCAAGAAGCGAATAAAAAATTTGAAGCACATTTTGATAAATTTGATTTTTTAGTTTCTGTATCTGATGCGCATAAACCAACAACATTAACCCGTCCAATTGATGAGGATGAGAGTTTAAAAAACTTTAAATTAGATTATTCTAATTATGCTCGCCAGCAATATCATCCAGAGTATTCACCAAATGGGGCAATTTTTTCTGCAAAACCTCAGGCTTATTTAGAGCAAAAACACTTCTATGGAGAGAAGTGTGTTGCGTATTTTATGGCTAAAGAAGTTTCAGTTGATATTGATGATCGTCTTGATTTCGAATATTTCTATTTTATTCTTCAGCAACGTAATAAAGATAAAATCCTATTAGAAACAATCAAAAAAACAATATCCGCTAAGAAAGATAATTTTAATCAAACAAAAGAAATCAGCTTAATTGGTCACTCAATTTTAGATTATTGGAATATTGAAGAAGTTAACAACCAAGCCGTTAATAATTTAGCTATTGCGGGGATTACTACTAAACAATATATTGATTTGATTCTAGATCAAGGATTGATTAAATCTTTAGGTAATAAAGCTATTTTGATGTTTGGAACTAATGATATCGTGTATGCTAATTGGACAAAAGAGCAAATTTTATCAGACATTCAGAAAGTTATTGAAAAACTAAAAGCAATCAATAATAACATTCAGCTTTATTTCTTAGAAATTACCCCTGTGGCCTTAAGGATTGATCGTAATAATGCAGTGATTAGAGAACTTAACGCATTTCTAAAAGAAAATCTTAAATCTGCAAGATGGATTGCTCTAGATAGCAGATTTAGTGATCACTATGGCAAATTAAACTTAGATTACACTAATGATGGCTTACATTTGAATGAACAAGGCTATCAGTTATTGGAAGAGATCATCAAATCAGAGCTATGACGAAAAAGAGAATTGCCTATGTAACAGGCTCACGTGCTGAATACGGTATTGTTAAGCGCTTACTAAGACGATTACAAGAAGACAATGAGTTGGATTTTTCATTGATTGTAACCGCTATGCACCTTGCTCCTCAATATGGAAATACCGTAAATGTGATTGAGCAAGATGGGTTTAATATTGCTGAGAGAATAGCAGTAAAACTTGATAGCCAAAATAACCAAACAATTTTAACTTCAATGGCTGAAACCCTCGATCTCTTTGGTAAACATTTCCAGAAAAATCATTATGATGCAGTAATGGTATTAGGTGATCGTTATGAAATACTTTCTGTAGCAACGGCTGCTGCAATACATAACATTCCATTAATTCATTTGCATGGTGGCGAGCAAACATTAGGCAATTATGATGAGTTTATTCGCCACTGTATTACAAAAATGGCAAAACTGCATCTCACAGCGACAGAAGTATATCGTAAACGAGTGATTCAGCTTGGCGAACTTCCTGAAAGTGTGCATAACATTGGCTCTCTTGGGGCTGAAAATGGACTAAGTTTAGAATTGCCATCAAAAGAGCGGTTGTTTTTTAAGTTAAATTTGCAAAATAAACCGTATTTTATGGTTGCATTTCATCCTGAAACTATTACTGGGCAATCTGTAGAAGAGCAAGTTGATCAGCTTCTTTTAGCATTAGATTCCTTTAAGTCAGATTATCAATTTGTGTTTATTGGATCTAATTCTGACACGCATTCCGATGTCATATTTGCCAAAGTAAAAAGTTATGCAGATGAAAATCGATTTGCATTTTTCACATCGGTAAAACCGGAGGAATATTTAGCTTTAATTAAGTATTCAAAAGGGTTAATAGGTAATAGTTCATCAGGTTTGTTAGAAGCGCCTTCTTTACAAGTAGGAACAGTAAATATTGGGAAAAGGCAAGAAGGACGCGTTCGTGGCGAATCAGTTATTGATGTAGAAAGTAATCGACAATCTATTGAACAAGGGATTCAACATTTATTATCTGATGATTTCCAAAAACGCTTGCCTACAATGGTAAATCCATATTATCAAGATAGTTCATCGGAAAAGGCTTATGGGCTGATTAAAGCATTTTTAGCTGGTGAGAATGAAAATAAACCGAAGCGGTTTTATGATTTAGAGAATAAGTAATGAAATTGTATAGATTTTTTTTAAGGTCATTAAGTGAGGAGTTGATCTTTTTAATAAGATTGATGCAACGTTTTAATCAAAATATAGAAAGATATAAAGACAGTAAATTTCTTCGTAAAATTAATAGTCTATTGGTCTTTTTATTGCATAAAAGGATATTTCGTAAGTTTGCTTGTGATATTACGCCTAGTTGTAAATTAGGTAATGTTGTTTTTCGCCATCCTACAGGAATTGTCATTGGTGGTGGAGCAGTGCTAGCTGATGGAGTTATTATCCATCAGAATGTTACTTTCGGTGCATTAAGGTTTGATGAGAAAGAAAAAAGAGGTATACCATGTCAGCAAATTGTTGGTCAAGATACTATTATAGGATGTGGGGCAAAGGTTTTAGGTGATATTACTATTGGTAAAAATTGCATAATAGGCGCTAATGCTGTAGTTACAAAAGATGTTCCTGATGGCACAACGGTTGTTGGTTTTAATACTTTCATTTATAAATGATAATTTATGATCTTAAAAGATAGTGTTATTTACTTAATAGGTGAGATAGTTGCTAAAATTTTCCCATTTTTACTGTTACCTTATTTGTCTAGAAAATTAGGTGTAAACGGCTTTGGGGAATTATCCTATTATCAAACAATATTATCTTTACTTATTATTATTATTAGTTTCAGTCAAGAAGGTGCTGTTACAAGGTACTTTTATTTTTATGGAAAGCGCTCGATAAATTTGATCTTATTTTCAGGATATGCTTACGCCTTACTGATAGGTTCCGTAGGATTGTTATTTTGCTATTTTTTTCATTCTGAAATTTTAGCATACTTAATTTTGATCTCAATTTTCCAAACTTTCTTAACAGTTCAATTATGTATAAAACAGTGTCAGAAAAAGGCAATCTCGTATACTTTAATTCAAATTGGAAGTGCATTGTTGACAACATTATTAACGGTATTATTTTTGGAGTTCTCTCATAGTGATCTTGTTGGCAAGCGATTTCTTGCACTATTCTTAGGTAACTTAATAATATTTATATTGGTTTATTTTTCCTATTTTAGGGAGCATAGAAGAAAGTCTTTTAATATAGCAGAGTATCAAAAAGGTTTTCTATATTTTCTAGGATTTGGTATTCCGTTAGCTTTTCATCAGATCAGCATGTTTATAAAAGGTCAATTAGATCGAGTATTTATTTATAATAAATTTACTGAATCTGAATTAGGTCTTTATGCTATGGGGGCTCAAATTGCGTTGGTGCTTGCAGTCATTATTCAAGCAATAAATAAGGCTGCAATACCTTATTTTTATGAAGCATTAAAACAAAAGAAGATTACTTTACAGAAAGTACACCAACTAACATTGCTTTCATTACTTTTAATTCCTATTCCTTCTATTATTATGTGGGCAATTCCAGAGGAATTTGTGATTTTTGTTTTAGGGGAACAGTTCTGGGGAACAAAGTACTATATTATTATGTTCCTTATTGCCACAATGTTCTCGGTACCTTATCTAATTTTAGTAAATTACCTTTTCTTTTACGGAAAGAATAAATGGATATCATTATGCTCAATCCTTTCTACAATACTGTATTTAGGAGGGTTGTCGATCTTTATGCAATTTGGGGTTGAATATGTCCCCTTTGCTAGCATATTAGGAGCAGGTATTATACTTCCTTTTTTATATGTCATGACATCGAGAGTTAAATAAAATATGAATTTAATTATATGCACAACCCCTTTACAAACTCTTTTAGCAAAAGAGATAGTTAAAAACTATGAAGATGATAAATTTTACGGAATATTATTTTCTAATCATTTTTCCGAGAAAGTAGATAGATATTTTAATTTATTTGGTGTTTTATGTAATATTTTAAATAAGATTTATTGTAAAAGTTCAATAAAGTTAGTATGCCTTATTTTGTATTACAAGATTAGATTCTTTAATAAAAAATTTGATAAGATCTTTGTTGCAAATATAGAAAATATATTGATTCAATCAATTATTTCATCTCTCAAGTTTAATGAGCTAATAACATTTGATGATGGAACTGCTAATATTTTGAAAAACAGTATGCTTTATCAAAATAATGAAAGCTGGAAGCTTAAGTTTATTAAGTTTATCTTTATGATCGATCATGATATTAATACATTAAAAGATATATCGTCTTTACATTATACTATATATGATATGGATAATATCATAAAAAATACCAAAAGAATCTCTATATTTAAATTTAATAATAGTGTTGGTAATGCTCTTAACGGTGTATTAAAAATATGTTTAGGGCAAAGATTGTATGATGATGATACTAAAAATGTAGATTTGTTTAAAAAAATAATAGATAAATATAATATTGATTATTACCTCCCCCACCCCAAAGAGAGCTTTGTTGTCGATGGAGTGAAGTATTATAATTCAGATTTAATTTTTGAAGATATCATCTGTAATGAATTAAATAATTATAAAGAGATATATGTATATACTATATATAGTTCAGCGATTATAAATATATTGGGTGAAAATAGAATTCATCCAGTGTCTATTCAGGTAGAAGGATTTGAAAAAGAATCGGAATTGATGAGAAAGTTTGATATCCCGATTGAGAAATTATAGGTTTGGCTAATCTATGCTAGAAACATTTTTTATATATGATTTAATGTTATTTATTAGCATTATATTAGTTTTTTTTGCTGAGATTGCAAAGGTTATAAAGTTAAAACATGTATTTTTTATCTTAGCCCTACTTCCTCTCTTTTTGGTTTCAGCATTAAGAGAGAATACAGGAGCTGATTATTCGCATTACGTAGATATCTATAATAATTTAGACTATTACAATGAGAATTGGCCCTTAGAGATAGGATTTTATTATTTAAATAAACTATATATGCTATTTGGTCTTCACCATCAGTTTATTTTTGTGACTATGGCTGCTATTCAATGTTTATTTCTATATCTATGTTTAACTAAATCCAAATGTCCTAGCTTATTTTTGGCTTCATATATTTTACTTTTTTATCTTAGTAGTCTGAATGAAATGAGACAGAGCTTATCTATGGTGATAATTCTTTATGCTTGTTTTTTATTATTTGAAAATAAGTATATGAAGTATATTTTACTGGTGGGTTTGTCTTCATTATTTCACAATGTATCATTTTTATTTTTCCCGTTGATTTTATTAAGATTTTTCCGGGTGTCTAGAATAGCCATGATGGTTGTTATATTTTTATGCTATTTTGTTTTAAGTTTTAATATTATTGACTTAGTTTTAGAGTTAAATATTCTTTCTGGCACAAAATATCAAGGATATTTATCTATGGATGAGTACGCAAGAGAAACTAATATAGGGAGTGGATTAGGTATGATTTTTCAGTATTTTATATTACTTCCATTTATTTTCTTGAGAAAGGACAGATTTGCCACGGAAAAGTATAATATAGTGGTTCTAATAAATATATTTGTTTTACTATCTCTTTTTATATCTATAAAGTTCTATATATTTAATAGAATATTGTCTGCTTTTAGCATAGCTTTGATTTTGTCAGTGGAATTATTGGTTGATTCAAGGTTGAAGTTAAATAAAATTATTCTATTTTTATGCTTTAGTTTTTGGGTTGTGTTGTATCATAAAGATATTTTAGATAGTAATAAAGAATTTGGAAAAAATAAACAAATATCTCCTTATACGAGCATATTTCATTATAACTAAAAATAACTAGAAAGGAAAGTTATGAAATTTTCTGTAATTGTGCCTGCTTATAATGTGCAGGATTATATCGTTAGTTGTATAGATAGTATTTTAAAGCAATCTTTTAAAGATTATGAGATTGTCTTGGTGAATGATGGTTCTACCGATGCAACATTTGAGCATTGCGAAGAACTGAGTGAAAAAAATGGATGTATAAAATTAGTTAATAAGGAAAATGGTGGCCTCTCTAGCGCAAGGAATGTGGCGATAAATCAAGCAGAAGGTGATTACTTATTATTTTTAGATGGTGATGATTTTTGGAGAGATGATGATTTCTTGGAAAATCTTAATTGTATAATTGAAACTCATTCACCAGATACTATTATTTTTCCCTACTCTTATTATTACGGCAAGGATAGAATTAAGGAGTATCAGTTTGATTTGTCTGAAATGTCTTCCACTTCAAATAACTTTTCTGATAACTTATATTCGTTGATTGATAATGGTATATGGTATCCATCTGCATGTAATAAATGTATAAGAAAGGATATTGTAGCTATTAATAATATTTCATTTCCATTAAATATGACATCAGAAGATGTGCAGTGGTGTTTTGAGCTTTCACAGCATATAGCCTCTTATTATATTTATAATAAAGGAGTTTATATGTATAGACAAAATAGGGAAGGAAGTATTAGTTATAAGCTTAAAATGAAAAATTTGGAAGATCTATTTTTAAATATAGAAAATGTGCTTTCAGGTTCAAAGAAGATCAGGGATGCTGATTATTTGTATTTATCGCATTATTATTTGGAAGTTATCCCTTATGTGAAACCATTTTTAAAAAATCCTAATGTTAAACGTATGTTAAGTAAATATAAATGGCTTTCTAAGTATTCAAAGAATACGAGAAATAGCAAAAAAAGGATTATTTATTTTTGTTTAACATATATGGGCTTTAGATTATCTAGTCTTTTATTAAGTATTTTAGTTAAGTTGTATAAATCGACATAGGGTGCAATATGAATCTTTCAGTTTTGATGTCTATTTATCATAAAGAGAAACCAGAATATTTCCATAAAACCATGGAAAGTATATGGACTAACCAAACTTTAAGGCCTGATGAAATTATTTTGGTTGAAGATGGTATCTTATCAGATCATTTGTATTCAGCAGTTAACTACTGGAAAGAAAAAATAGGAACTAAGTTAGTATCTGTTCCATTACCTAAAAATATGGGGCTTGCTTTAGCATTAAATGAAGGGTTGAAGGTTGCTAAGGGGAATTTTATTGCTAGAATGGATACGGATGATATAGCTGAAAGAGACCGTTTTAAACTACAGCTTGAGTTCTTACAACAGCATGTAGATGTTGATGCGGTTGGTTGCTGGATTTGTGAAATTGATGAAAATGATAGTGTTATCAATGATAAAGTAGAATATCCTCTTCTTCATAACGAGTTATATCAATTTTTTGAAAAACGAGATCCGATAGCTCATCCAACAGCTATGTTCAGAAAGACTTTTTTTGATAAAGCGGGAAGGTATAGTAAGGAAGTTGCTTTAGCGGAAGATACTTTATTGTGGTATCAAGCATTCTTAAATAACTGCAGATTGGCAAATATTGATTATATTGGATTGAAATTCAGACGCAGTTCCGACTTTTATAAGCGCAGGGCAAATTGGAAAAAAACAATTGGGCTACTAAAATTCCGCCTATTTCATATAAATAGAGATTTAAATTATGGTATTAAAGCTGATATCTACGCAATTGCTTATTTTTTGATGTCTATTTCTCCAAGTTTTGTGAAAAAATTATTATATAAATTATTTAGATAGAAAGGATAAAAACATGAAAATTCCATTTTCTCCTCCATATGTTAATGAAGATGTAATCAATGAAGTTGTAGATTCTTTACGTTCAGGCTGGATTACCACAGGGCCTAAAGTTAAAGCTTTAGAAGAGGAAATTAAACAATTCTCAGGGGCCAAAGAAGTGCTTTGTGTAAACTCTTGGACTTCTGCAGCGATTATGATGCTTCGTTGGTTTGGCGTAAAAGAAGGCGATGAGGTAATTGTGCCTGCTTATACTTATAGTGCAACAGCTTTAGCAGTATTGCATGCGGGAGCTAAGCCAGTAATGGTAGATACTTCAGAAGATTTTAATATTTCTTTAGATGCGATTAAAAAAGCAATTACACCAAGAACGAAAGCTATTATGCCTGTTGATATTGCTGGGTTCCCTTGCGATTATGACGAAATTATGGATTTGGTAAAATCTTCAGAAATTCGACCACTCTTTAAGGCTGAAAGCGAGAATCAAGAAAAACTTGGCCGTATTTTAGTATTGAATGATGCAGCACACTCTTTAGGTGCTTGGTACAAAAAGGGTATGAGAACAGGAAGTGAAACTGATATTGCTATTTTCTCATTGCATGCTGTAAAAAATGTTACCACAGCTGAAGGTGGTGCAATTTGTATTAACTTACCTGCACCTTTTGATAATGCTAAGCTCTATAGTGAACTTCGCCAAATGGCATTAAACTGTCAAACTAAAGATGCTTTCTCTAAGAGTAAAGCTGGTGGTTGGCGATACGATATTACTGGTCTAGGTATGAAAATTAATATGGCAGATGTGAATGCTGCTATCGGCTTAGCACAAATTCGTATTTATGAAGATTTATTGAAAGAGCGTAAACGTGTTTTTGATACTTATGGCGAAGCATTTAAACAATATGATTGGGCAATTTTACCACCATCAAAACAAGGTGAAAAAGAAACTTCATATCACTTATATGCTTTACGTATTAAAGATTTTACTGAAGCGCAACGAGATGCGATGATTGATGAAATAGCGAAGAGTGAAGTGGCTGTAAATGTTCACTTTATCCCAATGCCAATGCTTACTTTATTTAAGAACCTAGGGTATAAAATTGAAGATTACCCGCAAGCATATAATAACTATAAGTGTGAGATTTCTCTTCCTATCTATCCTCAATTAACAGATGAGCAGGTGAAATTTGTAATTGATACGGTTGTGAGTGCCTATAATAAGGTTAAGTAAAAGTGATTCGTTTTTTTGATTTTATTTTAAGTTTAGTTGGGCTAGTTGTTCTAGCCCCTATTTTCATTGTATTAGCCATTTGGATTAAGACAGATTCAAAAGGTCCTGTCTTTTATAAGCAAGTTCGAGTTGGACAGAATGGTATCGATTTTGGTCTGTTTAAGTTTCGATCAATGGTGGTTGATGCTGATAAAAAAGGGTTAATCACTGTAGGTGGTCGAGATCCTAGAATTACCCGTTCAGGTTATTTTATTCGTAAGTATAAACTTGACGAGTTACCACAGCTGATTAATGTACTTGTTGGAGATATGAGTTTAGTTGGTCCTCGTCCAGAAGTAAGAAAATATGTTGAGCTTTATACTGATGAACAACAAAAAGTACTTTCTGTAAAGCCGGGGATTACTGATTATGCTTCTATTGAGTATATGGATGAAAATGAAATTTTAGGGAAGTCTAATGATCCTGAAAAGACTTATATTGAAGAGATCATGCCTGAGAAGATTAAATATAATATGAAGTACATTCAGAATAAAAATGTATCAGAATACTTTAAAATAATCTTTCTAACATTGTTGAAGATTGTTAGGTAGATTGTTTAACCAATTTTACTAACTTAAGGATATTTGTATGATTTATTCTCTAGTATTTGGAATGTCGAGAACTAAAAAGAGAGTAATTAGTCTTTTTATTGATGTGGTCTTATTAATATCTGCATTTTTTCTAGCTTATTGGACTCGATTAGGTGGAATAGTTGCATTTGATGATACGGAAATTTGGACAACTCTATTATGCACAATTGCGATAACTCTTTTTACGTTTATTAAATTAGGGCTTTATCGTGCGGTCCTGCGTTACATATCTTTTAAGGCTTTAGCAATGGTGGCTGGAGGTGCTTTCGTTTCAGCGGTTAGTCTTATTTTCTTTTCTTTCTTCATTGGTTCGGATATACCTAGAACTGTTCCTATTATTTATTTTTCTTATGTATTCTTGCTATGTGGTAGTGCAAGGATGTTGGTTCGTTACTATGTTAGTTTAATTTTAGATAAAGATAATGAATCAGTCCTGATTTATGGCGCAGGAACAACAGGACGACAGTTAGCACTACTGCTTAAACATGCTTATCGTTATCGTATTAGAGGCTTTATTGATGATAACGTGAAGTTACATGGTACTTATCTTTTAGGGAATCAAATATTTTCACCAAATGATATCTCAAAGCTTGTTCAAAAATATAATATTA
Organism: Parahaemophilus parainfluenzae; assembly: GCF_001053575.1. Lineage (GTDB taxonomy): Bacteria > Pseudomonadota > Gammaproteobacteria > Enterobacterales > Pasteurellaceae > Haemophilus_D > Haemophilus_D parainfluenzae_S. Next base: position 78,112 of record NZ_JVSL01000017.1, read on the forward strand.
AAGTTATTTTGTTAGCGATTCCTAGTGCATCACGTAGCGAGCGTAAGACAATAATTGATAGCTTAATTCCTTTAAAAATTAAGGTCCAAACTATTCCAGATATGGAAGATATCTTGCAAGGGAATGCAAAAATTGATGAGCTACGAGAAGTTCACATTGAGGATTTGTTAGGTCGAGAGCCAGTATTACCAAATAAAGATTTATTACAGAAAAATATTCTTCATAAATCTGTCATGGTAACAGGGGCTGGTGGTTCAATTGGTTCTGAGTTATGTCGTCAAATTATTTTAAATGAGCCAAATGTTTTAATTCTATTTGAACTTTCAGAATTTTCTCTTTATTCCATTCATCAAGAGTTATTAGAAATTGCAAATAAAAATAATATTATAAACACTAAGATTTATCCTGTTTTAGGAAATGTACAGGATATTGAACGTGTAGATCGCGTTTTATCCCATTTTAATATTGATACTATTTACCACGCTGCAGCATATAAGCATGTTCCTTTGGTTGAGTATAATATGATTGAAGGTGTGCGAAATAATGTATTTGGTACATATAATGTTGCAAGATGTGCCGCAGAACATAATATTAAATCGTTTGTACTCATTTCAACAGATAAAGCAGTTCGCCCAACGAATGTGATGGGGGCGAGTAAGCGTATGGCTGAGCTGTGTTTACAGGCGCTATCAGAACAATTGAAAGACTACCAAACTTGTTTCAGTATGGTTCGTTTTGGTAATGTATTGGGCTCATCAGGTTCAGTTATTCCCTTGTTTAGAAAGCAAATTCTAAAAGGTGGTCCTATTACCATTACACACCCTGATATTATTCGTTATTTCATGACTATTCCTGAAGCAGCTCAGCTTGTTATTCAGGCTGGAGCAATGGCAAAAGGTGGTGATGTTTTCATTTTAGATATGGGAGAACCAGTTAAAATAGTGGATTTAGCTAAAAACTTAGTTCAGTTGTCAGGGCTATCGGTTAAGGATGAAAACAACTCGAAAGGTGATATTGAAATTACTTATACTGGGTTGCGACCAGGAGAGAAATTGTATGAAGAGTTGTTAATTGGTGGTGATAACGTTCGTAAAACAAGTCATCCTCGTATTATGACAGCTGAAGAGGTTTATTTACCATTTGAACAACTATCAGACGTGTTGCTTGAATTAGAGGATGCTTGTAAAGCTGCAGATTATATTGCTATTCGTCAAACATTGTTAAATGCCCCTACAGGCTTTAAGCCTACGACAGAAATTGTAGATGTATTATATAAGGATTAAGATTTATGCTTAATATAGGAATTTCCCCTAAGTTGTTTATTAATGCATCAATATTTTTATTTTTTACTTTACTTTTGATGTTTCCTAAAGGATATAACTACGGTTCGACGGCATTATTAGTTTTAAGTATATTATTTTTGTGTTATTTGCTCTATAAGAGAGTAGGTTTTTTAGAGGTGGTAAGGCAGAATAAAGCCATTTTTTTGGTGACTACTTTTTATTTTTTAGTTTCACTTTTCTTTATTTTCTTTCATGGGGAAAAAATTAAGCTAATAGATAATCCATTAAGAGCATTTTTATTTCTTTCTGTGATTATTTTTATAGTTTATAGTTTAGTTAAGTTTGATATTTTGCTCTATAGCATTCCTTTAGGTTCTTTTATTTCAGGTGTTGTAGCGCTCTATCAGTATTATATTTTAAGCTTAGAAAGTGCTTTTTATAACCAAATGAAGATACAGTCTGGGGATATTGCGATGTCATTAGGCTTATTTAGTTTTGGTATCGCTTTTTATTTCTTAGACGTAAAGAAAAGTAAGTTGGCTTTATTTTCAGTTGGTTGTGGTTTATTCGGCGTTTTGGCTAGTATCCTTTCATTTGCTCGTGGAGGATGGATTAGTGCTCCATTCATAGTAATAATCCTTCTTTTTTTATATAGATATTTATTATCAAGAAAGGTATTAATAGGACTTTCGCTGATTTTGTGTTTTTGTGGAGCATTATTGATGATGAATAATCAATTTACTGGGAGAATTTCTGATGCAAAATATCAATTAGATGTGTATTTATCTGGTTATAATAAAGTAAGCTCTGTCGGTGAACGTTTAGATATGTGGAAGATTGGTTCAAAAGCTTTTTTAGAGCACCCAATTTCTGGGTGGAGTTTAAAAGAATTAGATTATTATAAAAAAGATTTAGCTGATAAAGATGTTGTAACTAAGGCGTCAATCTCCTTTTCACATTTACATAATCAATTTATAGACGAATTAGCAAAGAAAGGGATATTGGGAGGAATTGCCATATTAAGTATTTTTATTGTCCCTTTACACTTATTCTACAGAAAAGTAGTGGGCCAGAGGAATAAAAGAATAAAATTTATTTCGATATTAGGTATTATTCATGTACTATCAACGATTATTTACTGCATGAGTCAGGCATTTCTTGCACATAATTCAGGAAATATCTTTTACTTCTTTGTTCTATTTCTATTTTATTCTTTCATGGTTAATGAAAGTACTAGATCCGAATAAATTCTACTTCCTTTTATGAGCAAAAGAATCCTCATCACCGGCGGTTCCGGTTTCATCGGTTCCGCCCTTATTCGATATATCATTAATCAGACCCAAGATTTTGTTATCAATATTGATAAGCTGACTTATGCGGCAAATCAATCATCCTTAAAAGAGGTAAAAAATAGCCCTCGGTATGCTTTTGAAAAAGTTGATATCTGTGATCTTAAAGAGATAGAAAGCGTTTTCGAGAAATATCAGCCAGATGCAGTGATGCATTTGGCGGCAGAAAGTCATGTTGATCGTTCTATTACAGGAGCGGCTGATTTTATTCAAACCAATATTGTTGGTACTTATACATTGTTAGAGGTTGCTAAGAATTATTGGCATACCTTAGATGAGGCTAAAAAATCTGTCTTTCGATTCCACCATATTTCTACAGATGAAGTGTATGGGGATTTATCCTTTTCTGAACCGCCCTTTACTGAACATTCCCCTTATCATCCGAGTAGCCCTTATTCAGCCTCAAAAGCAGCGAGTGACCATTTGGTGCATGCTTGGCATCGCACTTATGGTTTGCCGGTGATTATCACAAACAGTTCCAATAACTATGGGGCTTATCAACACGCTGAAAAGCTTATCCCTTTAATGATTTCAAGTGCTGTGATGGGGAAGCCTTTGCCGATTTATGGTGATGGGCGGCAAATTCGTGATTGGTTATTTGTGGGAGATCATGTTCAAGCTTTATATTTAGTTTTAACAAAAGGTCGAGTCGGGGAAAGCTATAATATTGGCGGAAATTGTGAAAAAACGAACCTTGAAGTAGTTAAAATGATTTGTGAGTTACTCGAAGAACTAGTGCCAAATAAGCCTAATCACATTAAGTATTACGAAGATTTAATTACTTTTGTAAAAGACCGACCTGGTCACGATGTGCGATATTCATTGGATTGTTCTAAAATTCATGCAGAATTAGGTTGGCGACCGCAAATAACCTTTGAACAAGGACTTCGTCAGACGGTAAAATGGTACCTAGAGAATAATAGATAAATAAAGGAGAAGAACCTCATGCAAATTACATTATCAACTACTCCCTCTTCGGAGAGTTGGGGCAAAAATGCCATTTTAAGTTTTAATCAAGATCAAGCCGTTATTCATCTTAAAGATGATGAAAAATCGAACCTTGTTTTAGTCCAAAAAGCCGCACGTAAGTTACGTGGGCAAGGCATTAAAGACGTTGAACTTGTGGGGGATGCATGGGAATTAGAAAATTGCTGGGCATTTTATCAAGGTTTTTACACGGCGAAGCAAGATTATTCTGTTGAATTTCCTCATTTAGATGATGAGCCACAAGATGAATTATTAGCTCGTATCGAGTGCGGTGATTTTGTGCGTGGCATTATTAATGAACCGGCACAAACCCTTACGCCGGTTAAATTAGCTGAACGCGCGGCTGAGTTTATTTCTAAACAAGCCGAAAGTTATGCCGATAAAAGTGCGGTCAGTTTTCAAATCATTTCTGGTGAAGCATTAAAAGAGCAGGGCTATCACGGGATCTTTACTGTGGGTCGAGGTTCTGTTAATCCACCAGCTATGTTGCAATTAGATTTTAACCCAACTAATGATCCAAATGCGCCCGTATTAGCCTGTCTAGTGGGTAAAGGTATTACTTTTGACAGTGGTGGTTACAGCATCAAACCAAGTGATGGCATGAGCACTATGCGTACTGATATGGGCGGCGCTGCGTTATTAACAGGCGCGCTAGGATTTGCTATTGCACACGGTTTAAATCAACGTGTAAAACTCTATCTATGCTGTGCGGAAAACTTGGTGAGCGGTAATGCATTCAAATTGGGTGATATCATCACGTATAAAAATGGTGTAACCGCTGAAATTTTAAATACTGATGCGGAAGGGCGTTTAGTATTAGCAGACGGTTTAATTGAAGCTGATAGCCAAAATCCACAATTTATTGTCGATTGTGCAACCTTAACCGGTGCGGCGAAAGTCGCTGTCGGTAATGATTACCACAGTGTACTTTCTATGGATGATGCGTTAGTAAATAGCTTATTTCAAGCCGCCAAAGAAGAAAATGAACCATTCTGGCGTTTACCTTTTGAAGCGTTTCATCGTAGCCAAATCACGTCTTCTTTTGCTGATATCGCAAATACAGGTACAGCACCAGTTGTGGCGGGGGCAAGTACTGCAACGGCATTTTTATCGTATTTTGTGAAGAACTATCAAGAACGTTGGTTGCATATTGACTGTTCGGCTACTTATCGTAAATCAGGTAGTGATTTATGGGCGGTAGGTGCAACCGGAATTGGTGTGAAAACTTTAGCAAATTTATTAGTAACGAAAGCAAGTTAAGTAGGATTTTATGGTAGAACGTACTTTTTCGATTATCAAACCCGATGCAGTAAAGCGTCATTTAATTGGTGCTATTTTAGGACGTTTTGAATCACAGGGATTCCGTGTCGTTGCCCTTAAAATGGTGCAATTAACCAAAGAACAAGCGGAAGGTTTCTATGCAGAACATCAAGGTAAACCATTTTTTGACCCATTGGTGGAGTATATGCTCTCTGGTCCAATAGTGGTTTCTGTATTGGAAAAAGAAAATGCCGTGAAAGATTACCGCACTTTGATTGGCACAACGAATCCGGCGGAGGCGGCAGAAGGTACTATCCGTAAAGACTTTGCGTTAAATCAGCGTGAAAACTCCGTTCATGGTTCTGATAGCGTTGAAAGCGCAAAACGAGAAATTGCTTATTTCTTTGTAGATTCAGAAATTCAACCGTAATTCATTTCTATAAAAAAAGCACTTAGTGAATCGCTAAGTGCTTTTATTTTATTGCTTTTCAATTTTTGAGATAGTCTTTTCCAGAGGATCAATTTCAGCCCGAATATGAAAGGCTTTCGCCAAATTTTCCGAATTTAATACAGCTTTCGTTTCACCGACAGCTAACAATTTGCCTTGTTCTAATAGAACAATTTCATCGCAAAATTGATAAGCCAATGAAAGGTGATGAATGGCGACGACACACGTATGTTGTGGTGTGAGTGATTTAAGCTGTTCCATCATATCAATTTGATAATAAGGATCGAGTGGCGCAATCGGCTCATCGACCAATAAAACAGGGGATTCTTTAATACAGCAACGAGCAAGTTGTACACGCGCTTTCTCACCACCTGAAAGTTGTTGAAATGGCTTATTGAGTAAATGCGTTACCGCAAATTTTTCTGAAAACGCTTGAATTTTTGACCGCTCTTTTTCTTTTGGTAAGGGTGTAGCTAAGCCTAAGGCTATCACATCATAAACAGATAAATCCCAATTAATTTGCGTATTTTGTGCAAGGTAAGCAATGTGTTGGCTTTTTTCAGTTGCATTCATTTTGCTTAATGGCTGATTATCAAACCAAATTTCCCCTTGTTTGAGAGGCAAGATACCCGCAATAGTTTTCAATAATGTGGATTTCCCCGCACCATTGGCACCCATGATGCCGATCAATTTACCTGATGGAAGCGTACAGTTGATGTCACTTAAGCAATAGGATTGGGTGAGTTTTTCAATTCTAATCATAGATTTTTCTCTGTTGCGTTAATAACATCCAAATCAAGCAAGGGGCACCGATAAGCGCAGTTAACGTGCCGATGTAAATATGTGAGAACAGCGGTATGTATAAAATCGCTAAATCGGCTAGTAACAGCAATAATGCTCCAATTAATGCACTGGTGAGATAAAGCTGTGACGGGCGAGCTTTCAGTAAAATACGGGCGAAGTGTGGCGCGATTAAGCCGATAAAGCCAATAGTGCCGGTCTGTGGAATGGTCGCCCCAACTAATAAAGCCACACCAAAGGTGCTGATGAAAAAGCTACGTTTTGGATCTACGCCCATGGTACTCGCTGTTTCTTCACCAAAGGTAAGTAAATCTAAGTATCGGCGAGTGTGGTATAAACAAAAAATTCCCGCCAGAACAATCGGGAGTGAAATGAGCAGTGTATCTAATTTCGCCCACATCAATGAGCCTTGTAGCCATCGATAAAGTTCGGCTAATGCCCATGGGCTTTCAGCGTTGGAGAGCAGTAATGCAATTGCTGACCCAAGCAACATATTGACCGCTAAGCCGCTTAGAATCATCATCGTGGTGCCGTAGTTTTTAGCGATCAAATACACGATTAAAAAGCTTAAAAGTGCACCAATCACACCACCAGCTAAGAGCAGTGAAAATGGCACGGCAAAATAATAAAGGATAAATACACTAGCCGCTGTTGCTCCAGCGCTACTGCCGAGTAAGCCTGGACTTGCTAATGGATTTTGGAAAATACCTTGCATCGCATTGCCGGCAATCGCTAGGCTAGCGCCCGTCAATAAAGCTAAACCAATGCGCGGAAAACGAATATCCCACAGTACCATCGAACGCATATCAGTGAGCACACCATCCGCATTTTTAAGATGGGCAAAGTCACCGAGCTGATGATAAATCGCAAAGCCGCTAATCAACAGCAACGCAAGGAAAAGTACGGTATTTAATTTTAGTGTTTTGGTCAATGATCGATTTCCTATGTAATCCAAATATCATTTGTTAATTTGAGTTTGTCGAATCTCCCCTAACCCCTCTTTGCTAAAGAGGGGGATTATAGTGTCGGGATTTATAATTCTGATGTTTTATTTTAATCATTTATACATAAAAGCTGTAAATACATTATCTTGGGCTAATCTAATCATGCAATTTCTCTCTTTAGTAGAGAGGGGGGGATTATAGTGTCAAGATTTATAATTCTGATGTTTTATTCTAATCATTTATACATAAAGACATATAAATATGCCATCTAGGGTTAATTTAATAATGAAATCCCCCTCTTTAGCAAAGAGGGGTTAGGGGAGATTTGTCAGCTACATTATTTTAACTGTTGATAAATCTTCTCCGCCCCTTGCCATACGCCATGATCGAAACAATAGGTATATTTCATCGGGATGCTGACAAGCGGTTGGTTTTTGAAAAAATCTTGCAACATAGGGTGGTGCAGTAATTCGGCTTGTGCATTGTAACCTTGTTTGTCAGTCAGTGAAATGAGCACATTCGGTTGGCTTAAAATCACTTTTTCTAACGAGAAATTTTGTGCGGTAAGTGGTGTTTTTAACGGTGTTAATCCGAGTAAACTTAACAGCACGGGATATTGCGGATAATAACTTTCTACCACACCAGTTTCTGACAAAATCAGTGTATCAGTAAGCGGTCGATTTAAGTGAAAGTTTTGCGATTTGAGTTTTGTTACTAAATCAGCCGCTTTTTGCTCATTACCCAGTTGTTTGCCTAAGTCTAGAATCAACGTAAATAATTCATCTGGCGTTTGTGGGCTGTCGTTAATGGGAATAATCTTCACATTGAGTTTTTTCAGCTCTGCGACTAATTGTGGATAAAAGGTTTCGTTAATCAGAATCGTTTTATCCAAATAGGGCAATAATTCCGTTAATTGCGGTTCTAGTACAGGTTTGTCGGTATTAATTTTATCCAACATCATCAACGGATTTTTTGAATAAGGTGACTGTGCAGCAATTTGTGAAGGCTCAGCCAGTTCAATAAGTAATCTGTCGCTGCAAAGCGTAAGCGAGACAAATTGTTCCGAAGCCTGTGCTGTAAACGGAAGACAAAGTGCGGTTAAAATTAAGCGAGTTTTTTGCATATAGATAATGATACGCTACGTCATCAATAATGTAAAAAGGCGTGCTAAGCACGCCCTTGTTAGTAGGTAATAATTAGAACGATCCTTTCAACCCAACGTAAACATTACGTCCTTCTTGGCCATAGCCAAGTACATTTTCATATTTTTTATTGAATACGTTGTTAAGATTTGCATAAATCGTCAAGCTATCCGCCACTTTATAGTTCACGCCTAAGTTTGCCAAGGTGTAAGATGGCAATTTCACTTTATGCGTGCTGTAGGTCGGTGAATAGTAGGTATCCATGCGTTTACCTGTGTAAGATACATTTACATCCGCACCCAATTTTTCAGTGATTTGGTATGCTAAGCCCGCGTTCGCCAAATGTTTTGGACGACGTGCTAATTCAGCGCCTTTGCTGTCTCGGGTTTGCGTGTAGGTGTAGTTAGCATAAGCAGTTAATGCATCGGTGATTTTACCGTTGTAAGCCACTTCAACACCTTTCACTTTGCTTTTACCTTCAAGGTTTACTGCACGGCTTGCATAAGTGGTAAAGTTGATTACTTCGCTGCTAATCGCGTTTTTCACGTTGCGAGCGAAATAAGTCACATCAAAGCTGTGACGACCATCATTAGTTTCAAATAATAAGCCAACATCGCCACCTAAACTTTTCTCTGGTTGTAAATTCGGGTTGCCGATATAGCGTGCGTTGTAACCGTAATATTCAGTGATCGTTGGGTTTTGAATCGCTGAACCGAAACTTGCGTGTGCTTTCACGTTATTGTGTAAACGGTAAGCGCCTGCGATACGGCCAGTCCATGAGTTTTCATATTCAGAGCTGTCAGTGTAACGACCACTAATATTTAAACTATGATCTGCATCGTGCAATAAGCGATATTCTGCCGCTAAGCTTTTCTCAACAAGTTTTTTATTGCCTGCATTATTAAAATAAGACGAGTTGAAATCTGTTTTTTGATAGTCAGTTAAGAAGCTTAAACCTTGCGTGAGAGTGCCTTCACGATCGAAATTGACATCTAATTGATAGTTCGCATTGAGTTTTTTCGCATCGTAAGCCGATGTGTAGCCAACGGTATCGCTGTCAGTTTTGAGATGGCTTACCCCAACCTTGTGTTTAAGCAATTCATCATCGTTACCCAAGAAACCACTTAATTTGAACAAGGTGTCACGTGTGCGAGTGTAGTGGCCTTTTTCATCTGTTGCGCTGTTATCAAAGTTAGCGGTTTGGCTGCTGTGAGAGGTTAAGAAATCAAAACCTTTTTGATTATCGTCATAGCCAAAACGAAGAGAGGCATTATCACGATGGAATTTATCGCGTTCGTTTGAGCCACCGGTACTTACTGCTGTACCATCTTGCGCGGTGTAGTTAAAGCGGTTTTTGCTGAGTGCCGAAATGCCTTTGGTGTGGTGGCTATCACCATGTAAAGCATAATAGAAATTGTTGTTTGAGCCTGAAAGGGTTAATGAGCCATCTACCGTGCGATTAGAGCCTGTGCCAAAATCGTAATCGACGTTGAAGGTTTTGCCTTTTTCTAAGCCTTTCTTCGTGGTGATATAAATCACACCACCCATCGCATCACTTCCCCAAAGAGCTGATTGCTCCCCGCGCAATACTTCGATGCGGTCAATATTGCTTAATGCTAAGCCACCGAAATCAAAGCCATAACCAGAAACTGGGTTCACTTTCACGCCATCAATAATCACTGCAGTGTGGTTTGCATCCGCACCACGTAAGAATACATTGGTTAGGGTGCCACGACCGCCCGATGCGCTCACGGCTAAACTTGGCACAGTTTTCAATACGTCGCTGACATAAGTTGCATCGCGTTGTGCGAAATCTTTTTCAGTTAAAACAGTAACAGATGAGGCGGTTTGATGAAGGCTAGTTGGGGTGGCTGAGGCAGAATAGACATTAATCACATCTAATTTTGCCACGTCTTCAGCCGCCGCCAATGCTGGAATCGCTAATAAAATCGCTGAAGTAATCACATTTTTTTTCATTGTAAAATCCCTAGGATAAAAGTCTGTATAAAAGCGCTAGCAGTTTACACATTAGACGCTTAGCGCGCAAACTTCTAGCGATGAAAATAACTCATCATCAAAATGAATGAAATTTAAGAGAAATAAAAAATTTAAGGATTTTTCTGACCGCACTTTTTCGCCTTTATCCGCCTTATAGTTTCAAGTATAATGCCTGTATTTTTCATCACATTGTTATTAAAAAAATTATGAGTACAAAATTCAACGTAAAAACATTCCAAGGCATGATTTTAGCCTTGCAAGAATATTGGGCAAATCAAGGCTGTACCGTTGTTCAACCTTTTGATATGGAAGTGGGCGCAGGAACTTCTCACCCAATGACCGCATTACGCGCATTAGGCCCTGAGCCGATGGCATTTGCTTATGTGCAACCTTCACGTCGTCCGACCGATGGTCGTTATGGCGAAAACCCCAACCGTTTACAACATTACTACCAATTCCAAGTGGTGATTAAACCGTCTCCAGATAACATTCAAGAGCTCTATTTAGGTTCACTTGAAATGCTTGGTTTTGATCCAACACAAAATGACATTCGTTTCGTGGAAGATAACTGGGAAAACCCAACCTTAGGGGCTTGGGGTTTAGGCTGGGAAGTGTGGTTAAACGGTATGGAAGTGACCCAATTTACCTATTTCCAACAAGTGGGTGGCTTAGAATGTAAACCCGTAACAGGTGAAGTGACTTATGGTTTAGAGCGCTTAGCAATGTACATTCAAGGCGTAGATTCTGTGTATGACTTAGTTTGGTCTGACGGCCCGCTTGGCAAAACCACTTACGGTGATGTGTTCCATCAAAACGAAGTGGAGCAATCCACGTACAACTTTGAATATGCGGATACTGATTTCTTATTCTACTGCTTTGATCAATACGAAAAAGAAGCAAAAAGCTTATTAGAATTAGAACGTCCGTTACCATTACCGGCTTACGAGCGTATCTTAAAAGCGGCACACAGCTTCAACTTGTTAGATGCACGTAAAGCGATTTCGGTCACAGAACGTCAACGCTATATTTTACGCATTCGTGCATTAACTAAAGGTGTGGCAGAAGCGTATTATGCAAGCCGTGAAGCCTTAGGTTTCCCAGGCTGTAAAAAATAGGCAAAAACAACCGCACTTTAAGCATTAACACAACGATATAAGGAGATGAGCATGAAAGATTTTCAATACCCAGATGATATCTACACGGAAGCAGAAACTGATCCGAATACGCTTGCGAATTTAGGCCCATTGGCTAGATTAGCGGGTGTTTGGGAAGGTAAGCGTGGTGTGGATGTCAACCCGAAAGCAGAAGGGCCAGAAAAAGATCCTTATATCGAACGTTACGAAGCCCATCCAACGGATGCGCAAACCAATGGTCCGCAACTCTATTATGGATTACGCTATCACACCCATATTGTACAACCAGGCGAAGTGGAGACGTTCCACGATCAAGTGGGCTATTGGTTATGGGAGCCTGAAACAGGCAATATTTTATTAACAGGTAGCATTCCACGTGGCCAAACGTTTATTGCTGTCGGTAATGCACCGGCTGATGCGAAAGAGTTTACGGTAAAAGCAGTACGTGGTTCACTAACAAACGGTATTATTTCGAATCCGTTCTTAGAGCGTTCATTTACCACGGAACGTTTTGAAATGACGGTGAAATTCCATGATGATGGCACTTGGTCATATGATCAAACCACAACCATGATTATCCCGAATTATGATGCGCCATTTGAACATCGTGATCGTAACCGCTTAAGCAAAATTGGCGAACCGAAATTGAACCCAACCGCGGCAGCCGAACAAGAAGGTGAATAATGAAACCTATTCTTTATTATGCGGCAGATTGCCCGGATACTGCGCCATTTGTGGCAGAGTTAAAACGCTTAGGCGTGGATTATGAGGCGGTGGAAGTATTATCTTCCATTCCAAATTTGAAACAATGGTTACGCTTGCGTGATCGTCACGCCGCATTTGATAATGCCAAAGCACAAGGCTATGCAGGCTTTCCGGCATTATTGTTGGATGATGATCGCGTTATTTTAGATGAATCCAAATTAAAAGAGATTTTCTAAAATGATGAAAAAAACCTTAGCCTTTGCAACTTCAGCGATGATTTTGACCGCTTGCAGCAATGCACAACCGCAAGCTGAAATACCAACTGTGGGCGGGGAAACCGATGCTCACGGTTGCTTACCCAGTGCGGGCCAATCTTATTCTTATTTGAAAAAAGCCTGTGTACAAGTGTTTGATGTGGCGGATATTAAGTTAGATGATCCCGCCAATAAAACTCAAGCGGTTTACGGTATTATTTCGGAAGATAAGCAACAGGTTGAGGTGTTTGCTTCTGATTTGCCAGAAAACACGATTTTAGATGTGGTAAAAGGCGGCTATGTCTCCAAAGACGGCAAAGTGCGTTTAATGAAAACCAAGAAAAGTTGGAAAATTCGTAAGTAATGAAGAAAGTCAGTTTTTTGCAATTTTTATTTAGCATTGGTGATGACTATTTAATGTTTTTGCGAAATTTAACACCCGCTGTGTTGTTTTTATCACTCGCGTTATTTATGTATTCTGAGCTGAATTGGACACATTGGGCGTGGAGTAATGTGTTAGTGCTGTTTTTAAGTTTGGCTTCAGGATTTATTGCACTCAGCGTCATGGCAATAAATACTGTCTCTTTCGTACGCGAGATGCTGAAAACCTTAAGAACACTAGGCGGAGAGAGCGAACTTGATGAAAATATTGGTACGCTCGCATTATTTAAAATGCTCTGGGTGGAGAGCAACAGTAAACAACTAATCTTTTTTGCGGTAGTCAATATTGTTGCAGTATTTATGGTGTTAGTTTACGGCACCAAATATGCCTTGAATTTTTATAGCTCAATTTCAGCATTAAATGATTAGGTCTCGAATATGAAAAAAATAACCCTAAAATTCACCGCACTTTTGCTTGGCTCAGCTTTAGCAAGTAGTGCGTTTGCAACAGAAAATGGTCAAACTTCCTCAAGTTCTGATTATGAATTAGAGAAAGTATTGATTTTCAGCCGACACGGATTGCGTTCACCAGTGGAAAAAGATCCGCAAGAAATGGCGAAATATTCCCCTTATGAATGGGCAAAATGGAATGTACCATCTGGCTATCTCACTGCAAAAGGGACGGTATTAGAAACCTATTTCGGCCAATATTTAGGGCAATGGCTTGCGGATAAAGGCTTATTAACAACAGATCGTTGTGCATCGGGTGAAGGTATTTTCGCTTATGCGAATGCGGTACAACGCACAGTTGCAACGGGGCAAGCGATTGTGGCAGGTGCTTTTGCTGGATGTAATGTGCAATTACAACATCGTGGTGAAATTGGCTCAGAAAAAGATCCAATTTTTACGACAAAAGTCCACAACCCAAGTAAAGCCTTAATCGAATCAGCAAAAAATAATGTAGATTTAACCGCTTTACAGAAAAAATTAGCGCCAAATTATGCGCTATTGAGTGAAATTATCGATTACAAAAACTCACCAAACTGCTTGCAAAAAGGCGAGTGTGATTTAGGTGGAAAAGTCGGTGAATATAGTATTAAAGACGGCAAGTCGGTCAAGATTACTGGTTCTATCAGCACCGGGAAGAAAATTGTTAGTGCGTTATTGCTCGCGCATTATGTCGGCAAGCCTGATTCAGAAATCGCAAACGGCCGCGTGGATAGTCAAGAAAAATGGCGTGCAATTAACGAAATTAAAAACGAATATTACCGCACGTTATTTAAAAATAACGAACTGTTGGCACAAAATGCCTCATATCCGTTGTTAGCATTTATCCAGCAACAGTTAAATAGCAAAAATAAAATTAGCTTATTAGTTGGACACGATTCGAATATCGTTGCACTGCTTGCCGCACTAGGTGTTGAGCCTTATGAGTTGAATGATTCATTGGAAAATATCCCAATCGGTGGCAAGTTGCTATTTGAAGTGTGGAAGCACAAACCAAGTGGTAAGCTCAAATTTAAGTTGGATTATGTGTATCAAACTACTGAACAGCTGATTAACATCACGCCATTAAGTTTAGCAACACCACCAAACCAAACTGCATTAACGCTCAAAGGCTGTGAAAAAGATGAAAATGGCTTTTGTGATTACGAGCGTTTTCAACAGGTGTTGAGTGAGAGTATTAAGAACGGTAAGAAATAGCGTTCATGCAAGCCTATGAAAAATACTTAAAAGAGAATTCGCAGAAATTGCGAGTGGATCAAACGGATGCGGAAAGAAAATTATGGCAACGCATCAATCGAGATCAATTATTAGGATTTCGATTTAATCGACAAAAGCCACTTTTAAGTTATATCGTTGATTTTTATTGTGCGAAAGCAAAGCTGATTATTGAATTAGACGGTAGTCAGCATTATGAACCTGATTATCAGGAAAAAGACGCATTGCGAGATGCAGAATTAAATTCACTTGGTTTTACGGTGATGCGATTTAACAATGATGAAGTCATGCGTAAAATTGAAGCGGTAGTGGAGCAGATTTATTTGTTTTTAGAGAATGTAACGGCTGATTGAGTATGAGGTTGGATTAACTGGTGCCAAATCTCCCTACCCCTCTTTGCTAAAGAGGGGGATTTCTTGAGTAAATTGATAGTAACTGGCTCATTTACATTTTAATTTCAATAGAGATTAAATTATCTGCTTTCAAAAAACGTTAAAGTAGAACATAAATATTTAACTCTCCAAAGATCCAATCCCCTCTTTAGCAAAGAGGGGTAGGGGAGATTTGGCAGAAGTGATAACGAAGAAAATAAGAATTTAAACCTACAGAATTTTTAAATAAGAGAAACAAAATGACAACCCAAAACTTCCTAGTAGAAATCGGCACGGAAGAGCTGCCACCAAAAGCTCTCAAAACATTAGCGACCTCTTTTGCGGATAACGTTGAGGCGGAATTAAACCAAGCGGGTTTATCATTCGACAAAATCGAATGGTTTGCGGCGCCTCGTCGTTTAGCGGTGAAAGTGTTGAACTTAGCCACACAACAACCGAGCAAAGAAATCGAAAAACGCGGGCCGGCAGTATCTGCAGCCTTTGATGCAGAAGGTAAACCGACCAAAGCGGCAGAAGGTTGGGCGCGTGGTTGTGGGATTACCGTTGACCAAGCAGAACGCATTGCAACTGATAAAGGCGAATGGCTCGTTCATCGTGCAAAAATTGAAGGTCAACCGACCAAAAACTTGCTTAATGACATTGTGGCAAATGCGTTGGCGAAATTGCCAATTCCAAAACCAATGCGTTGGGCAGACAAAACTGTGCAATTTATTCGTCCGGTACACACTGTGACTATGTTGTTAGGTGATGAGTTAATCGAAGGCGAAATTTTAGGTGTGGCAAGTGCTCGCACTATTCGCGGTCACCGTTTCTTAGGCGAGAAAGAATTTGAAATTCAACATGCAGACCAATATCCACAATTATTACGTGAAAAAGGTTCTGTCGTAGCTGATTTCAACGAGCGTAAAGCCGAAATTCTTGCAAAATCTCAAGCAAAAGCGACCGCACTTGGCGGTGTGGCTGATATTGAAGAAAGCCTGCTTGAAGAAGTAACCTCATTGGTGGAATATCCAAACGTATTAGCGGCAAAATTCGAAGAGCGTTTCTTAGCAGTGCCTGCGGAAGCCTTGGTTTACACCATGAAAGGCGACCAAAAATATTTCCCGATTTATGATAAAGACGGCAAATTATTACCGCACTTTATTTTCGTATCGAACATAAACCCTGAAGATCCAACTGCGATTATTGAAGGGAACGAAAAAGTGGTTCGCCCACGTTTAACCGATGCGGAATTCTTCTTCAAAACCGACTTAAAACAAAAACTGGTTGATCGTTTACCACGTTTAGAAACCGTATTGTTCCAACAACAACTCGGTACATTGAAAGACAAAACTGACCGCATTGAGCAACTGGCAGGCGAAATTGCAAAACAAATCGGTGCAGACGAAGCAAAAGCAAAACGTGCGGGATTGCTGTCAAAATGTGACTTAATGACCAACATGGTGTTTGAATTCACCGATACGCAAGGCGTGATGGGCATGCACTATGCCCGTCATGATGGTGAAGATGAAGAAGTTGCAGTGGCATTAAACGAACAATATATGCCACGCTTTGCAGGTGATGAGTTGCCAAAATCGTTGGTGGCAAGTGCGGTTGCTTTAGCGGATAAATTTGACACCTTAACGGGTATCTTCGGCATTGGCCAAGCACCAAAAGGTAGCGCAGACCCATTTGCATTGCGTCGTGCGGCATTAGGTGCGTTACGTATTATCGTAGAGAAAAACTTACCACTTGATCTAGAAGATTTAGTGAAAAAATCAGCCGCACTTTTCGGTGATAAACTCACGAATCAAAATGTGGTTGCTGATGTGGTAGACTTCATGCTCGGCCGTTTCCGTGCATGGTATCAAGATGAAGGCATTGCAGTGGATGTGATTCAAGCGGTATTGGCGCGTCGTCCAACTCGCCCTGCTGATTTTGATGCGCGTGTACGTGCGGTATCACACTTCCGCACTTTAGATTCAGCGGAAGCGTTAGCGGCAGCAAACAAACGTGTAAGCAATATCTTAGCCAAAGCGGATGCTGCAATTGGCGAGATCAATTTGACCGCTTGCGTAGAGCCTGCAGAAAAAGCCCTTGCTGAAGCGGTACTTGCATTACGTACTGAAGTTCAACCGCTTATCGCACAAGGCGATTACACGACAGTATTAGATAAATTAGCGAACTTACGTGCACCAGTAGACAGTTTCTTTGATAACGTAATGGTAAATGCTGAAGATCTAGCATTACGCCAAAACCGCTTAGCGATTTTAAATACGTTACAAGACTTGTTCTTACAAGTGGCGGATATTTCGGTGTTGCAATAATGAATCTAAAAAAGGATGGTCAATTTTCCAACGACCATCCTTTTGTATATAGACTTCAAATGATTATTTCTCTATAATCAACCGCACTTTCCCCCCTTAGCTCAGTCGGTTAGAGCAGGCGACTCATAATCGCTTGGTCACTGGTTCAAGTCCGGTAGGGGGGACCACTTATTGAGATCGCACCGTGCGATCTTTTTTTATATTTAAAATATTTGAGGAGTTAACTATGGCTGCGGAAGGAGCGGGTGATCTCATCCGGGTTGTGGCGCTATTGGGGGCTGCAGTTGTTGCCGTGCCGTTATTTAAACGCATCGGATTAGGTTCTGTACTAGGTTATTTAGCGGCTGGATTAGTTATTGGGCCTTTTGGATTGCATATTATTCATGATCCACAAGCGATTATTCATCTTGCTGAATTTGGCGTCGTGATGTTTTTATTCGTGATTGGGCTTGAAATGAAGCCTTCTCATCTTTGGAGTTTACGTCGTCAGATTTTTGGATTAGGTAGCTTGCAAGTCGTCATTTCTGCGGTACTGATGACTGTTGTTGCGACTCAATTTGGCTTATCTTGGGAAGTCGCTTTTGTTTGTTCATCGGGTTTTGTTTTAACGTCAACAGCAATTGTGATGCAGGTACTTGGGGAACGAAAAGCACTTTCAACAAAACCGGGTCAAAAAATTGTTTCAATTCTATTATTTGAAGACTTGCTGATTGTACCTTTATTAGCGGTGATTACATTCTTATCACCTTTTGAACGTGAATCACAAATCGTTTGGTGGCAATCTGCGCTTATTGCGATGGTGGCATTAGGAGCGTTGGTTTTCATTGGGCGTTTTATTCTAAATCCAGTCTTCAAAATTCTCGCTAACTCTAAAGCACGCGAAGTGATGACTGCGGCTGCACTCTTTGTTGTGTTAGGTGCGGGGTTATTAATGGAAGAAGCCGGGCTTTCGATGGCAATGGGCGCTTTTGTGGCGGGAGTCATGCTATCAGAGTCTTCTTTCCGTCACCAACTTGAAGCCGATATCGAGCCTTTCCGCGGCTTGCTACTTGGTCTTTTCTTCCTTGGTGTGGGAATGTCGTTAAATCTCGATGTGGTTATTGAAAACTGGTCATTGATTTTATTGGGCGTGATTTCTCTCATGCTCACAAAAGGTCTCTGTATTTACTTGGTTGCTCGCGTAGCAAAAAGCTCACATAAAACCGCATTGGAACGAGCATTTTTAATGGCTCAAGGTGGGGAGTTTGCATTTGTCTTATTTGCTGCTGCTACATCAGAAGGCGTGATTGATCAAACCGTGAATGCGAATATGACCGCGATTGTTGTGCTTTCGATGGTGTTTACGCCGATTATATTAATTCTTTATGAAAAACTGATGCCTAAACCGAAGACAGATGATATTCAGCCGGATGAAATTGATGAACAGCATCCAATCTTAATTCTGGGGATGGGGCGTTTCGGCCAAATTGTGAATGATTTACTGCGATTAAGTGGCTACGATACCACCATCGTAGATTTAGATCCTTCCATGATTAAAGGCTTTAATGATTACGGAATAAAATCCTATTTTGGTGATGCTTCTCGTCCAGAATTTTTAATTGCAGCAGGATTGGAAAAGGCTGATTTGCTTGTCGTCGCGATCAATGATCCGGCGCAAGCAAATCAAATCGTCCATTTTGCTCGAGAAATTAATCCTCGCATTAAAATCATCGCACGAGCATTCGATCGTTTTGATACCTTCGCACTATATCAAGCGGGAGCTGATGATGTGATTCGTGAAACCTTTGATTCAGCAGTCCGAGCAGGTAAACGAGCACTTATCAATTTAGGCATGGCTCCTAAAATGGCAAAAGCAGTCAGTCAATATTATTTTGACGCAGATCGCCATGAAGTGGCCTTAATGTCGCAAGTTTATGATCCTGACAAAGGCATATTTAAAAATCCAGCTATGGTTGATATTGCTCGTGAATGCGATCAAAAAATGGCAGAGAATATTCAAGAGATTCTTTTAAGTACTGAGCCTAAGTATGAAGAATTAGAAGAGCATGAAGCTTAAAATGCAACAAACCGCACAAAAGTGCGGTTCGTTTTTTGCTGGTTTTAGTGATTGTAACCTTTCAACAATTCATCCCAATTTTCTTCATTGAATTGAATATTCATTCTGCCGACTTCTTTGATAAAAGAGCGGTGTAATCTTTCCAAGTTGCCTTGTTTCCAAGAATCTCCTGATTTTTGACCGCACTTATCGAAATCAATGAGCCAACATTTTTGTTCATTTCCGAGTTGTTGAACGAGAATATTGTGAGCGTTGAGATCCGTATGGCAAATTTGCAAATCATGTAACTGGCGAATTAATTTGCCGATGGCTTGCCAGATATCATTAGGTAATTGATGAATTTGTAAAAGTGCGGTCAGATCTTGGGCATTTTCGATCTTTTCAATCAAGATATCCGCTTGGTAGCAAATTCCTAATTTGCCTTTTTTAACACGTGCAGCAATCGGTTTGGGTACGGCTACACCTGCTTGATGGAGTTGATTTAGCAGTTGAAATTCTGCCACGCTGCGAGTTTCAGTAAATGATTGAAAACGATAGCGATCTTTGTTGAATTTGCCCCATAAACCACCGCGATAATAATGACGAAGGGCAGTGTTTACCCCAAACAGATCTTTTGTATTCAGGAAATAGGTTGTGCCGCGTCCTTTGGCTGAACCGGTAATACGTTGTTGTTTTTCCCAAAAAGCCGATTCAAAAAATGAAGCAGGCTCTGTTGGTTTTTCCGTGAGATTAAAAAGAAAGAATTGATTATCTTGTTGGAATTCAAGCATTTTAGTTGAACCGAATAATAGAAAATGCCTTCATTCTACTTTAAAATAGACGGAAATTAAATGCGCGAGGAACTCAAATGTCCCATTCTCCACTTTTTACCTCTCCCCCTAAATCACTTTGTATTTTGCGGTTGTCTGCTGTGGGTGATGTTTGCCATACACTTGCTGTGGTGCAGCATATTCAACGTCATTGGCCGCAAACGAAATTAACGTGGATTGTGGGTAAAACAGAAATGGGCTTGCTTTCTGGCATTGAAGGCGTGGAACTGGTTTCTTACGATAAAAAGAGCGGTTGGAAAGGCGTGTGGAATTTATGGATGTTTTTGAAAAATAATCAATTTGATGCGCTTTTGAATATGCAGACGGCATTTCGTGCTTCTATTATCTCTCTTGGTATTCAAGCGAAATATAAAATTGGGTTTGGCAAAAAACGTTCTCGAGAAGGACAATGGTTATTTGTGAATCGTCGAGTGCAAGATCCTGAAACGCCTCATGTGCTAGATGGTTTCATGGCTTTTGCGGATTATCTAGGCGTGCCACCGGCGAAAATGCTTTCTTGGCAATTGGCGATTTCTGATTCCGATCGGGAATACGCTAAACAGTTTATTAATCCAACGCGCAAAAATCTGATTATTTCTCCTTGCTCTAGTAAAGCCGAGAAAGATTGGTTGGTGGAGCGTTATGCGGAAGTGGCAAATATTGCTCATCAACATAATGTGAATGTGATTTTTTGTAGCTCACCGGCAAAACGCGAATTAGAAATGGTGAAAAAAATTACCGCACTTTGTAATTTTCAGCCGGTTGATGCTTCAGGAAAAACCAGTTTGAAAGAACTTGCCGCATTAATTCATCAAGCAAATTTAGTGATCTCGCCTGATTCTGGGCCAGCTCATATCGCGACCACGCAAGGAACACCTGTCATTGGATTGTATGCTTATCACAATCCATTGCGCACTGCGCCTTATCATAATCTGGATAATGTGGTGTCAGTATATGAAGAAAATGTGCAAAAAGAACAAGGAAAACCTTCAAGCGAATTGCCTTGGGCAACTAAATTAAAAGGCAAAAATTTAATGGCTGAAATTCAGGTAGAGCAAGTGGTGGCTCAGATGAGAGCCTTGAATTTATTTTAAAGTGCGGTCAATTTTAGACATAAAAAAGCCCTCAAATGAGGGCTAAAAGAATCATAAAGTTCCTTGCGAATTATTCGCCTTTTTGTGCGTTGTAAGCTTCTAATGCACGAAGAGAGTAAGTGTAAGCTGCACCTGCATTTAATGCGATAGACATCGCTAATGCTGCTGCCACTTCTTCTTCAGTTGCACCTGCTTTCACTGCTTCATCAGCGTGCACGCCAATGCAGCTTTCACAACGTGTTGTTACGGCAACCGCTAATGCAATTAATTCACGGGTTTTGGCATCTAATACGTTACCTTCTGCCGCAGCCGCACCTAATGCGCCGTAAGCTTGTAACATTTTAGGGTATTTTTTACCTAATGCACCGAATGATTTTTTAACGTGTGCTACATCATTTTTCCAATCTGCAAACATATTTCTTCTCCTTAAATTTAGTACAAATTTCGAGAGGAATTATAAGCAGATTAGCGTATGATACTTGTCAAATTGTCTTAACTTTTAGACGGAAAATCTCACAATGGATTATTTAGATAAATTAACACAACTGGCACAAGTGCGCGGGGAAATCAATATTCGCTGCTTGTTTCAAGGGGATTGGCAAGTTGAACATCAGCCAGATGCGGCGGAATATCAAGGTTTATTTCATTTAATCGAGCAAGGTGAGTGCTGGGTAACCTTGGCGGGAAAACAGTTTCATTTGAAGAAAGGCGATCTCTTTTTTCTCCCTCAAAATCGACCGCACTTTTTGGGCAGTTCTCAACAAAAAAGAGAGAATAGTCTACAGAGAGCGCAATCAAATGCACTTTTTAATGTCCATCAAATAGGAGCAGGTACACCCGATCTGAAGATGTTTTGTGGGACATTTTATTACCAAAAACCGTCATTATTAATTGATTCGTTACCAGATTATTTGCATCTTTCGCTACAAAATACCCCTGTGCAGCCTTTGGTTTCACTTTTTTTACAAGAAGCCGAGAAACCAGAGCAAGGCACAAAATCCGTGATAGACGCACTATCAAATGTATTGTTTATTTATATTTTGCGTCATGCTCAGCAAATAGGTTTGCTCAATCAAGGCTTACTAGCAGCGTTGCAGGATAAAAGGCTGAATCAAGTCCTTGAAAAAATCCTGTTTTCACCTCAATTAGATTGGAATATTGAGCAATTAGCAGAGTTGGCTTCCATGTCTCGTGCGACCTTTATGCGGATCTTTCAACAGCAATTAGGGATGCCACCAGGAAAATTTCTCACACAAGTGCGGTTGGAAATGGCGGCTGTTTTATTGAAAAATACGCAAAAGACCATTTTAGCTATTGCTCTTGAAGTGGGTTATCAATCAGAAGCACATTTTAGTAAGGCGTTTAAAGCAATTTATGGGCTTTCACCGAGCCAATTTCGCAAAACCTAGCCCATCGTTTAAAACTTGCGTTATAATGACCGCACTTTAGGCGGCTCTGTCGCCTTTAATTTTTTAAGGTATTGTTATGTTTAATAAAATATTTTCATGGTTTGAAAACCGTTTAAATCCTTATCCGGAAAGCAATCCAACGACGCCTGAAAAAGGCTTGTTCCGTTTTATTTGGTCAAGCATTGACGGCATGAAAGGCTGGATCTTTTTACTTGCGGTATTGACGGTCGGTACCGGTGTGATGGAAGCCTTACTTTTCCAATTTATGGGATTATTGGTAGATTGGCTGGGTGCTTATTCACCAACCACACTTTGGCAAGAAAAAGGGCATTTACTCGCCGGTATGGCAGCCTTGCTTATTTTCAGTATTGTATGGTCATTTGTGGGCGTGAATGTGCGCTTACAAACGCTACAAGGGGTGTTCCCAATGCGTTTGCGTTGGAATTTCCACCGTTTGATGCTAGGACAAAGCTTAAGTTTCTACCAAGATGAATTTGCAGGCCGTGTATCGGCGAAAGTGATGCAAACCGCCCTTGCAGTGCGTGATACCGTCATGACCATTGCGGATATGTTGGTGTATGTTGCCGTCTATTTTATTACTTCAGGTTTGGTGCTTGCAGCTTTAGATACTTGGTTTTTAGTGCCGTTTTTCTTATGGATTGTAGCATTTGTGACTATTTTACGTTTGCTTATTCCACGCTTAGCGAAAACCGCACAACGACAAGCTGATGCGCGATCTCTCATGACAGGGCGTATTACGGATGCTTACTCAAATATTGCAACGGTAAAACTATTTTCACATGATGCGAGAGAAGCGAATTATGCAAAACGTTCCATGGAAGAATTTATGGTTACCGTGCATGCACAAATGCGTTTGGCAAGTTCATTAGATACCTTAACTTACGCAACCAATATCTTCTTAACGTTAAGCACTGCAATTTTAGGTGTGGTGTTATGGCAAAACGGTCAAGTAGGCGTGGGAGCAGTGGCGACTGCAACTGCGATGGCGTTACGTGTAAATGGCCTTTCTCGCTGGATTATGTGGGAGTCTGCTCGCTTATTTGAAAATATCGGGACGGTGAATGATGGTATGGCAACGTTGACTAAACCACACACCATTGTTGATAAGCCAAATTGTGTTCCATTAGAAGTGAAACAAGGTGAAATCAAATTTAGTGATATTTCGTTTGCCTATGATCCGAATAAACCGTTACTTAACCATTTTAATCTCACCATCAAACCGGGCGAAAAAGTGGGCTTAATTGGGCGTTCTGGCGCAGGCAAATCAACCATTGTGAATTTACTTTTACGTTTCTACGAGGCACAAGAAGGCTCAATTACTATTGATGGTCAAAATATTTTAGATGTAAGCCAAGAAAGCCTTCGTAGTCAGATTGGTCTTGTAACACAAGATACCTCGCTTTTACACCGTTCTGTTCGCGATAACATCATTTATGGTCGCCCAACAGCGACAGATGAAGAAATGATCAATGCAGCTAAACGTGCAGAAGCGGCAGATTTCATTCCTTATCTCAGCGATGCTCAAGGCAGAAAAGGTTATGATGCCCATGTTGGTGAACGAGGGGTGAAACTGTCGGGAGGTCAACGCCAACGTATTGCTATTGCGCGTGTCATGTTAAAAGATGCACCAATTTTACTGTTAGATGAAGCGACCAGTGCGTTAGATTCAGAAGTGGAAGTGGCGATCCAAGAAAGCCTTGACAAAATGATGGAAAATAAAACGGTTATTGCGATCGCTCACCGTTTATCCACTATTGCAGCAATGGATCGTTTAATCGTGTTAGATAAAGGTCAAATTGTCGAGCAAGGGACTCACGCAGAATTGCTTGAACAAAATGGCCTTTATGCTCGCCTTTGGAAACATCAAAGTGGTGGCTTCTTGAGTGAGCATGCCGAGTAAAACACAGGAAAAAATGACCGCACTTTGCAAAGGCGTAAATCTTAAGAGAGTTTAGATAGCGATTGAACTTTTCTCATAATTAGTGCGAATTTCCTTTGACTATTTTATTGACAACAGGTAATATTCGCACCCTATGCAAAAGGTAAAACTACCCCTAACCGTTGATCCGGTTAAAGACGCTCAACAAAGAATTGATTATGATGGTTACTATACCGCTAGTCAGTTAGTGCGTTTAGCTGAATCTACGGGGAAAGTGCTCAGCGATGCACAGGTAACATTATCGTTTTATATTGATCCACAAAAATTAGTGGTGATGAAAGGGCAAGTACAAGTTGATGTTGAATTAGAGTGTCAACGTTGTGGCGAGCCATTCAAACAAACATTGGAATGTCATTTTATGTATAGTCCAGTGGCTAATTGGGATCAGGCTGATGACTTGCCGGAAATTTATGAGCCAATCGAATTTAATGAGTTTGGTGAAATAGATTTACTTGGTGCAGTGGAAGACGAACTTATTTTAGCTCTACCGCTTGTTCCAATGCATTCATCTGAACACTGTGAAGTGTCCGCGCACGAACAGGTTTTTGGCGAATTGCCTGAAGAATTGGCAAAAAAACCGAACCCGTTCGCTGTATTAGCTAATTTAAAGCAAAAGTAAATTAAATTTAGGAGTATAGCCAATGGCTGTTCAACAAAACAAAAAATCTCGTTCACGTCGTGATATGCGTCGTTCACACGATGCATTAACTACTGCTGCAGTATCAGTGGATAAAGCAAGCGGTGAAACTCACTTACGCCACCACGTAACTGCTGACGGTTACTACCGTGGTCGCAAAGTGATCAATAAGTAATTTTACTTATAAGGTATTCACTTGAACCGTCTAACCTTAGCGTTAGATGTGATGGGCGGGGACATTGGTCCCCGTATTACTATCCCCGCATCTCTTTCAGCGTTGGAAGCAGATCCAATGCTCTCTTTAGTGCTGTTTGGCGATAGCCAACAAATTTCCCCTTTATTGGAAAATGCACCTTCTTCTCTTTTAGAACGTATTCAAATTCATCATTGCACTAAGACTATTGATAATAATCAAGGTATTTCTCATGCATTGCGTCATAGCAAAGGCACGTCGATGCGTTTAGCTATTGAAATGGTTCAGAAAGGTGAGGCGCAAGGTTGTGTGAGTGCAGGAAATACGGGCGCGTTGATGGGATTGTCAAAGGTACTCTTACAACCTTTAGAGGGAATTCAACGTCCTGCGTTGGTATCCTTATTACCGTCGATGACGGGTGATAAAACCGTGATGTTAGATTTAGGAGCAAACGTAGAATGTTCTGCTCAAAATCTTTATGAATTTGCCATCATGGGCTCGATCTTTGCCGAAAACCGATTGAACTTAGTTTATCCACGCATAGCCTTACTCAATATCGGCGTGGAAGAAATTAAAGGGCATCAATCCATTCGTGAAGCTGCGAATTTATTAGAAAAATCAACCGCACTTAATTATACCGGCTTTATTGAAGGTAACTTTTTATTAAATGGTGTGGCTGATGTGATCGTGAGTGATGGGTTTTCGGGAAATATTGCATTAAAAACCCTTGAAGGGGCTGCTAAAAATCTGTTATCTCTTCTGAAAGGAAAAGAAAAACGGCCTATTTTTAAATCATTTGCCAAATTTATTCTGCGTTTTTTCTTTAAGGATGCTTATCATCGCTTGAAACGCATTAATCCAGATGAATATAATGGGGCATCTTTACTCGGATTAACGGCTGTTGTGGTGAAAAGCCATGGCAGCGCAAATGTGGATGCATTTGCTCGTGCAATTGCGGATGCAGCTTTTCAAGCGCGTTTGCAAATTCCACAAAAAATCTTGGCGGGTTTACAACGTTATTAATTAATAAGTTTTGATATTATGAATAGTAGAATTTTATCCACCGGTAGCTATTTGCCGAGCCATATTCGTACCAATGCGGATTTGGAAAAAATGGTTGATACTTCAGATGAATGGATCGTGACACGTTCAGGCATTCGTGAACGTCGTATTGCAGCAGCAGATGAAACTGTCGCAACAATGGGATGTGAAGCAGCCAAAAAAGCACTTGAAATGGCTAATCTTGATCCTCAAGAAATTGAATTGATCATCGTTGCGACAACCAGTGGTTCTCACGCTTATCCAAGTTCAGCTTGCCAAGTTCAAGGTTTATTAGGTATTGAAGACGCGATTTCTTTTGATTTAGCAGCGGCTTGTACCGGTTTTGTTTATGCTTTAGGTGTAGCGGATAAATTTATTCGTTCAGGTAGCGTGAAAAAAGCCCTTGTGATTGGTGCAGATCTTAACTCGCGTAAATTAGATGAAACTGATCGTAGCACTGTCGTGTTATTTGGTGATGGTGCGGGGGCGGTGATCTTAGAGGCATCAGAGCAAGAAGGCATTATTTCAACGCATTTACATGCATCGCCAGGTAACAATGCGGCATTACTACTTCCACAAGCTGAACGTGGTGTGGAGAAATCTGGTTATATTGAAATGCAAGGTAACGAAACCTTTAAATTAGCGGTACGTGAGCTTTCTAATGTGGTGGAAGAAACCCTTTCTGCTAATAATCTCCAAAAAACAGATATCGACTGGCTTGTTCCACATCAAGCGAATTTACGTATTATCACCGCGACAGCGAAAAAATTAGAGATGGATATGTCGCAAGTCGTGGTAACGCTTGATCGTACAGCTAATACCAGTGCGGCGACTGTGCCAACTGCTTTAGATGAAGCGGTACGAGATGGCCGAATTCAACGCGGTCAATTGCTTTTACTCGAAGCTTTTGGCGGTGGTTGGACTTGGGGTTCAGCATTGGTGCGATTCTAATTAATTTGTTAGAATCCCGACAGAATTTTAAAAGTGCGGTTAAATTTGACCGCACTTTCAACATTTAAACGATGAAGAAATAGGAAGAAAACATGAAAAAATTCGCAATGGTTTTTCCAGGACAAGGTTCTCAAGCTGTTGGCATGTTAGCTGATCTTGCTAACGAATATCCGGTAGTCACTGAGACTTTTAAACAAGCATCTGAAGCGCTTGGCTATGATTTATGGAACTTGGTTCAACAAGGTCCAGCAGAAGAATTAAATAAAACTTGGCAAACTCAGCCGGCATTATTAGCGGCATCCGTTGCGATCTTCCGTGTATGGCAAGAAAAATACCCACAATTACAACCAAGTGTGATGGCTGGTCACAGTTTAGGCGAATATTCAGCATTAGTTTGTGCAGGTGTCATTGATTTTAAAGATGCGATTAAATTAGTGGAATTACGCGGTAAATTAATGCAACAAGCAGTACCAGAAGGTACTGGTGCAATGTATGCGATTATTGGCTTAGATAATGAAGCGATTATCAATGCATGTAAACAAGCCGAGCAAGGTGAAGTGGTATCTGCGGTAAACTTTAACTCACCTGGTCAAGTAGTCATTGCTGGAGCGAAAGAGGCAGTAGAACGTGCAGCTGCATTATGTAAAGAAGCGGGCGCAAAACGTGCTTTACCATTAGCGGTAAGTGTTCCTTCACATTGCGCATTAATGAAACCAGCTGCGGATCAATTAGCTGTAACACTTGAAGGTATTACGCTTAATGCGCCAGCAACACCAGTATTAAACAACGTAGATGTCAAAGCGGAAACAGAAAGTGCAGAAATTCGTACCGCACTTATCCGTCAATTATATAGCCCAGTTCGTTGGACTGAAACTGTTGAGAAAATGGCACAAGATGGCGTAGAGGTTTTAGTTGAAATCGGCCCAGGTAAAGTATTAAACGGTTTAACAAAACGTATCGTGGCAGAATTACAAGCAACATCAGTAAACGATGTGGCATCATTAGATGCTGTTGAAGCATTATTAGCATAAAAGGGGATTTAAAATGCAAAATAAAATCGCATTAGTAACAGGTGCAACACGTGGTATTGGGCGCGCAATTGCAGAAGAATTAGCATCAAAAGGTGCATTTGTAATTGGTACCGCAACCTCTGAAAAAGGTGCTGATACCATTTCTGCTTACCTTGGTGATAAAGGTAAAGGTTTAGTATTAAATGTGGCAGACAAAGAAAGTATTGATGCCGTATTAGAACAAATTAAAGAGCAATTTGGTGATATTGATATTCTTGTGAATAACGCAGGTATCACACGCGATAACTTATTAATGCGTATGAAAGATGAAGAATGGTTCGATATTATGCAAACTAACTTAACTTCTGTATTCCATCTTTCTAAAGCAATGTTACGCTCCATGATGAAAAAACGTTTTGGTCGTATCATTACTATCGGTTCAGTGGTGGGTTCAATGGGTAACCCAGGTCAATCTAACTATTGTGCAGCAAAAGCAGGCTTGATTGGTTTCTCTAAAGGTTTAGCGAAAGAAGTGGCATCACGTGGCATTACCGTAAACGTTGTAGCACCCGGCTTTATCGCAACAGATATGACTGAAGTGCTTACTGAAGAACAAAAAGCAGGTATTCTTGGTAATGTACCGGCAGGCCGTTTAGGTGAACCAAAAGATATCGCAAAAGCGGTAGCGTTTTTAGCTTCTGACGATGCGGCTTATATTACCGGTACCACATTACATGTGAATGGCGGCTTATATATGAGCTAACCCTTTAGGGCATATATATCTGGGATTTTGTCTATAAAATATAGCAAAGCAGTTTAGTTAATGATAAAATCCCAACCGCAATGTAACTTTTTCTCTGTATGTGTTTTTACATTGCCTGTTTTTTTGTGGTGCGACCACCTAAGAAATAGTTGCAACTTTATCAAAAATGCATACACTAACCGCTCTTAAATGAGTTAAAACAACAATAGGAAAAACAAATGAGTATTGAAGAACGCGTGAAAAAAATCATCGTTGAACAATTAGGTGTTAAAGAAGAAGACGTAAAACCAGAAGCTTCTTTCGTTGAAGATTTAGGTGCGGACTCTTTAGATACAGTTGAATTAGTAATGGCTTTAGAAGAAGAATTCGATATCGAAATTCCTGATGAAGAAGCTGAAAAAATCACAACTGTTCAATCTGCGATTGACTACGTTCAAAACAATCAGTAATTTTTAAGTTGGGCGATCTTTTAGGTCGCCTAATTTTTTTCTTTAATTTTCTTTTCTAAATTCTTTATCTTCAAATAAAACAAAATATATCTAAATCTCTTAAATTTCTGACCGCACTTTCCTTTATTTAATCTCACTCAGATTTGTTTTTATTATTTAGTTCCCCTATTTTTTGATTTAAAACAAAATTTACCCTAAAAATACTTATTATGAGTTAATTTTGATGCTAGTATTCGATCAAAATTTTTTTCTAATTAACCATAAAATGATTCGGAGTATCTTATGGATTTTCTAATGAACCTCGGTGAAGGTAGCCAGTTTGCTATTCAGCTTGTTATCGTTCTTATCTGTTTGTTTTACGGGGCAAAAAAAGGTGGTATCGCACTGGGTATGCTCGGTGGGGTAGGCTTAATTGTTCTTGTTTTCGGCTTCGGCATTGAACCAGGTAAGCCAGCTATCGATGTTATGTTAACCATCCTTGCGGTAGTGGTCACATCGGCAACATTACAAGCCAGTGGTGGTTTAGATGTAATGTTACAAATTGCAGAGAAAATGCTTCGTCGTAACCCGAAATATGTCAGTATTTTAGCACCATTCGTCACTTGTTTCTTAACTATTTTATGTGGTACAGGACACGTGGTTTATACCATGTTACCAATCATTTATGATATCGCGATCAAAAATGATATTCGCCCTGAACGTCCAATGGCGGCAAGTTCAATTGCTTCTCAAATGGGTATCATCGCATCACCTGTTTCTGTGGCAGTAGTGACTTTAACCACATTCTTAGTGAATGCTAAAACACCATTAGCAGGTTTTGATGGTTATTTAGATTTATTAAAAATTACCGTTCCTTCAACCCTTTGTGGTGTATTAGCTATCGGTATTTTCAGCTGGTTCCGCGGTAAAGATTTAGATAAAGACCCAGAATTCCAAGAGAAATTAAAAGATCCAGAATTCAAAAAATATGTTTATGGTGATAGCACATCATTATTAGATAAAAAATTGCCACAATCTAGCTGGAATGCGATGTGGATCTTCTTTGGTGCAATTTTAGTAGTAGCAGTATTAGGTTACTTTAAAGATTTACGTCCAGCTTTCGAAAAATCAGCACCAGCTCAAGTGGTTGAAATTGTTTCTGCCGATAAAGCCGTGAAATCTTTCAATATTAAAGACGGTAAAATTGTTGCATTAGCAAAAGATGGTACATTAGTACTTGATGTTAAAGACAGCAAAGCAAAAGCAAAAACAGCTTACGACAACGTTGCAATCTATAACGAGAAAGGTGAAGTGGCTCAAACAATTACTGCTCAAGATAACAGTGTTGTAATTACAGCGGGAGATAAAACTGAAACTATCGATAACGCTGCAATCGTCTTAAAAGATACAGCGAAGAAAAAAGTGAATTTAAGTATGGTTCACGTTATTCAAATCTTCATGTTATTAGCGGGTGCATTAATTGTTATCTTTACTAAAACTGATGCAGGTAAAATCAGTAAAAATGAAATTTTCCGTTCAGGTATGATTGCGTTAGTCGCTGTATTCGGGATTTCTTGGATGGCGGAAACCATGTTTACTGTTCACACCCCAATGATGAAAGCAGCACTTGGTGATGTGGTAAAAGCACATCCTTGGACTTACGCAGTAATGTTGTTATTAATCTCTAAATTCGTAAACTCACAAGCGGCAGCATTGGTTGCATTTGTTCCACTAGCTTTAGGTATCGGTGTTGACCCTGCGATTATCTTAGCCTTTGCTTCAGCTTGTTACGGTTACTACATTTTACCAACTTACCCAAGCGACCTTGCGGCAATCCAATTCGACCGTTCAGGTACAACGCATATCGGTAAGTTTGTAATTAACCACAGCTTTATTTTACCGGGCTTAATCGGTGTAATCACTTCATGTATCTTTGGTTACATTTTCACAAGCTTGTTTGGTTATCTATAATTAACTCACTGATAAAAGAAAAGGCTATTCGTTTGAATGGCCTTTTTTGTTTGTAAAGTGCGGTTAAATTTTAGGGTGTTTTATCTCGATGCTCTATTTGACTTTATCATTCATAAAAATCCCTCAAAAACTGACCGCACTTTTGCTTTTCTTAAAATAAATTCCCGCTAAAGGTTGAAACATAGGGGGATTTATTGCGATAATCTTCATTATTTTTGGGGTGATCTTTCGGGCTGCCATTTTTTCAGGTGGCCAGTTTTTATTAGGAAAGATTAAATTGAACATTATTTAAGTAAGTTAGAAGAATAACAATGGCTGAAAAACGTAATATTTTTTTAGTAGGTCCAATGGGCGCAGGTAAAAGCACCATTGGCCGTCAGCTTGCGCAACAATTGAATATGGACTTTGTCGATTCAGATGCAGTAATTGAGGAACGTGCGGGAGCAGACATTAGCTGGATTTTTGATTTAG
Organism: Parahaemophilus parainfluenzae; assembly: GCF_001053575.1. GTDB lineage: Bacteria > Pseudomonadota > Gammaproteobacteria > Enterobacterales > Pasteurellaceae > Haemophilus_D > Haemophilus_D parainfluenzae_S. Next base: position 110,010 of record NZ_JVSL01000017.1, read on the forward strand.
AAGGCGAAGAAGGTTTTCGTAAGCGTGAAGAGCGTATTATCAATGAATTAACCCAATTACAAGGCGTTGTGCTTTCCACTGGTGGTGGAGCAGTGATGTCAAAAGAAAATCGTAATTATCTTTCTGCTCGTGGTATTGTGATTTATTTAGAAACCTCAGTAGATAAACAATATCAACGTACGCAACGTGATAAAAAACGTCCTTTATTACAAGGAACGGATAACCCGCGCCAAGTGTTGGAAGATTTAGCCAAAGTACGCAATCCGTTATACGAAGAAATTGCAGATATTACTTTGCCAACAGATGAGCAAAATGCCAAAGTAATGGTTAATCAAATTGTTGATTTAATTGATAATCTAAACGGCTTAAACGGTTCACTCTAAGGATTAAAAATGTTGTGCGTAAATGTTGAATTAAAAGAACGTCGTTATCCTATTTATATTGGCGAAGGTTTACTTAAAGATGAAACCTGTTACCCGCTGAAGAAAGGGGATAAAGTGATGATTGTGACTAATCCAACTGTCGCACAATATTATCTTGAGCCCGTTACAGAAACGTTAGAAAAAATAGGTTGTCAGGTTGAATCGGTATTATTGCCTGATGGCGAAAAATATAAAACGCTCGAGTCTTTAAACCTCATTTTTACCGCACTTTTAAAGCATAATCATGGGCGAGATACTACGATTGTTGCATTAGGTGGTGGCGTGATTGGTGATGTAGCAGGTTTTGCCGCAGCAAGTTATCAGCGTGGCGTGCGTTTTATTCAAATGCCTACCACATTATTAGCCCAAGTGGATTCTTCTGTTGGTGGCAAAACTGCCGTTAATCATGAATTAGGCAAAAATATGATTGGGGCATTTTATCAACCTTCTACGGTGATCATTGATACCCTTACACTCAATACTTTGCCAAAACGTGAAGTGAATGCGGGACTTGCGGAAGTCATTAAATATGGGGCGATTTTAGATTATGCCTTTTTTGAATGGCTTGAAGCTCATATTGATGAATTAGTCGCATTAAATCAACATTCGCTGCAGCATTGCATTGCGCGTTGTTGCCAAATTAAAGCTGATGTTGTTGCTCGCGATGAAACTGAAAAAGGCGATCGTGCATTATTAAATCTCGGTCATACTTTTGGTCATGCGATCGAAACACATTTAGGCTATGGAAACTGGTTACATGGTGAAGCTGTTGCAGCTGGAACTATGATGGCAGCTGTGTTATCTGAACAATTAGGCGATCTTTCTTTTGAAGATGTTGCTCGTTTAGAAAAGCTTTTAGCGCGTGCTAATTTGCCGACCGTTTCTCCTGATACTATGCAGCCAGAAGATTATTTACCGCATATAATGCGAGATAAAAAAGTGCTGGCAGGCAAGTTGCGTCTTGTGTTGCTAAAAGCGCTTGGACAAGCCTACGTGGCGACTGATACTGACAAATCTCTTGTGCTAAACGCGATTGAGCGTTGCACACAACATGACTAACTGTCATTGCTCCATGTTGCGTCCGAAAAATAATAAAACGAAACCTCGAATTAAACACCGCCCGTTTTTGAAATGGGCGGGCGGTAAATTTCGTTTAACGGACGATCTCAATCGCGTCTTTCCTAAAAGAAAACAGTGTTTGATCGAACCTTTTGTGGGCGCTGGTGCTGTTTTTCTTAATTCTCATTTTGAGCGTTATATTTTGGCAGATATTAATCCGGATTTGATTAACTTGTTTAATATTGTCAAAGAAAATGTGGATGCCTATATTGAGGCGTGCAAGCCAATTTTCTTCGCCGAAAATGCGAATACAGCCGACTATTATTACGTCCAGCGTGATGCCTTTAATCAATCAAGCGATCCTTTCGAGCGCTCGGTATTGTTTCTTTATTTGAACCGTTTTGGTTTTAATGGATTGTGCCGTTATAACAGTAAAAATGAATTCAATGTGCCATTTGGCGCTTATAAAACCCATTATTTCCCTGAAGATGAATTGCGCTATTTCGCCCATAAAGCACAAAGTGCGGTCTTTTTATGCGCTGATTTTCAACAGACCTTTGAATTAGCGGATAAACACAGCGTGATCTATTGTGATCCGCCTTATGCACCGCTTCCGCAAGATACCAATTTTACTGGATATGCAGGGAATGCTTTTGGTCTTGAACATCAAAAGAATTTAGCGGAATGTGCAAAGAAAGCGCAAAAAGAAAAGCAAATTTCTGTTGTGATTTCTAACCACGATACGAAATTTACGCGTGAGATTTATAAAGGGGCAAAATTTAAACGCGTTAAAGTACAGCGCTCGATCAGTCAATCCTCAGAAAAACGAGTTAAAGTAAAAGAATTAATCGCTATCTTTAAAGGTTAAGTTTAGCAGGTTAATTCAGGATTAATTTTAATCTCAAAGCCTTTTACTTCGGGATAAGTCGGTTGAATTGCAGTGAGTAATTCGCTTTGTCGAAATAAAATCCCTTGGCGAACGACCGCACTTTTGACTTCAATAAAGAGTTTGCCATTTGTGATGGAGCCTAAACGAAAAAGTCCTTTAAATTCTTGAGGGAAAAGACGACTGATGTTTTGGTTCAGTTCATTCAACATTAACCCTTTCTGCATGATTTTGGCAAATTGTGATCCTTCTAGCACATCAATAATATTCATGGCTTTTTGATAACGCTCATGCTTGTTTTCCACAAAAATACCCCAATAATGACTTTACGTTGAATTTCCGATACAATACACACAAATTTTGTCAGAGACAATAAGATGATGAAATCAAACAAAGGTAAAACAAATTTCTGGTCGCAGTTGCTGTTAAGCATGATTGCGATTTTTGCTTTACCTGTTGCTCAGGGATTGGAGGCGCCGCCTTCATCAAATATGAGTGGCGAAAATTACCAAACATCATCTGAACAACATATGTTGATTGCGGTGCGTGAAATTCGTCAAGCATTGCAGGTTCAACCTCAGCCAACAAATCATAAAACCCATTCCAATCAAAAACACGAAAAAATTCAACCGCACTTTATCGCGGCAGAGTTTCCTGTTTTTGCCCCTATTCGTGCCGGCCCAGCCATCATTTAATTTTCTTTTATCTTTGAACGAACCGATTTTTTAATCGGATGATCCTTTTTATTTTTTATTTGAAAGAGAAATTATGAGTTTTTTAACAAAAATTTTTGGCAGCCGTAACGAACGTATTTTACGCAGATTAAGAAAACAAGTTGCGAAAATCAACAAAATGGAGCCAGCTTTTGAAGCATTAAGTGATGATGAATTAAGAGCAAAAACAGAAGAATTCCGTAGTCGTTTAGCTAATGGTGAAACTTTACAACAACTTTTACCTGAAGCTTTTGCTACCGTGCGTGAAGCGGGTAAACGTGTACTCGGTATGCGCCATTTCGATGTGCAATTAATCGGTGGTATGGTGCTAACAAACCGTTGTATCGCAGAGATGCGTACGGGTGAAGGTAAAACCTTAACCGCAACCTTGCCTTGTTATTTGATGGCGTTGGAAGGTAAAGGCGTACATGTTGTGACAGTGAATGATTACTTAGCTCGTCGTGACGCGGATACTAACCGTCCGTTATTTGAATTCTTAGGTATGACTGTTGGGGTGAATATCCCTGGTTTACCGCCTGAAGCAAAACGTGAAGCTTATGCGGCTGATATTACATACGCGACGAACAGCGAGCTAGGTTTCGATTATCTTCGTGATAACTTAGCTCATTCTAAAGAAGAACGTTTCCAACGTCATTTAGGCTATGCCTTAGTGGATGAGGTGGACTCTATCTTAATCGATGAAGCACGTACACCATTGATTATTTCGGGTCAGGCAGAAGACAGCTCTGAGCTTTATATTGCGGTAAATAAATTAATTCCGAATTTAATTAAGCAAGAAAAAGAAGATACGGAAGAATATACCGGTGAAGGCGATTACACCTTAGATCTTAAAACCAAACAGGCGTATTTGACTGAACGTGGTCAAGAAAAAGTTGAAAATTGGTTAATTGAACAAGGTTTAATGCCAGAAGGTGATTCACTTTATTCTCCTGCACGTATTGTGTTGTTACACCACGTTATGGCTGCATTACGTGCGAACACCTTATTTGAGCGCGATGTAGACTATATCGTGAAAGATGGTGAGATCGTGATCGTCGATGAGCATACTGGCCGTACTATGACTGGGCGTCGTTGGTCTGATGGTTTACACCAAGCAATCGAAGCAAAAGAAGGGGTGGAGATTAAGAGCGAAAACCAAACTGTTGCGTCGATTTCTTACCAAAACTACTTCCGTCTTTACGACAAATTAGCGGGTATGACAGGTACAGCAGATACCGAAGCCTTTGAATTCCAACAGATTTATGGTTTAGAAACTGTTGTTATCCCAACCAACCGTCCAATGATTCGTGATGATCGTACGGACGTCATGTTTGAGAATGAAGAATACAAATTCAATGCGATTATTGAAGATATCAAAGACTGCGTCGCACGTAATCAACCAGTTCTTGTGGGTACCGTGTCGGTTGAAAAATCTGAAATGCTTTCTCAAGCGTTAGATAAAGCGGGTATCAAACACAATGTGTTGAATGCAAAATTCCACGCACAAGAAGCGGAAATTGTTGCTGAAGCGGGGGCACCAGGTGCAGTGACTATTGCAACCAACATGGCGGGGCGTGGTACCGATATTATCCTCGGTGGTAACTGGAAAGCAAAAGCTGCAAAATTAGAGAACCCAACTCCAGAGCAAATTGAGGCACTTAAAGCTGAGTGGGAGAAAAATCACGAGATCGTGATGCAAGCCGGTGGCTTACACATTATCGGCACAGAACGTCACGAATCACGCCGTATTGATAACCAGTTGCGTGGTCGTTCAGGTCGTCAAGGTGACCCAGGTTCTTCACGTTTCTACCTTTCTTTGGAAGATGGCTTAATGCGTATTTATCTCAATGAAGGTAAATTAAATATGATGCGTAAAGCCTTCACCCAACCAGGTGAAGCGATGGAGTCTAAACTTCTCGCTAAAGTGATTGCATCGGCGCAAGCGAAAGTAGAAGCCTTCCACTTTGATGGTCGTAAAAACTTGCTTGAATATGATGATGTGGCTAATGACCAACGTCATGCGATTTACGAACAACGTAATTACTTGCTCGATAACGATGATATTTCAGAGACTATCAAAGCTATCCGCAGCGATGTATTTAATGATGTGATTGACCAATATATTCCACCACAATCGTTGGAAGAACAATGGGATATTAAAGGCTTAGAAGAGCGTTTAGCGCAAGAGTTTGGTCTTGAGTTACCAATTGAACGTTGGTTAGAAGAAAATAATAATCTTCACGAAGAAAACTTGCGTGAGCGCATTATTCAAGAAGCCGAAGATGAATACAAAGCGAAAGAAGCGCTTGCGGGTGAAGAAACCATGCGTCATTTCGAAAAAGGTGTGATGTTACAAACTCTTGATGAGCTTTGGAAAGAGCACTTGGCAGCAATGGACTATTTACGTCAAGGTATCCATTTACGTGGTTATGCGCAAAAAGATCCAAAACAAGAGTACAAAAAAGAATCTTTCCGTATGTTTACTGAAATGTTGGATTCTTTAAAACATCATGTGATTACGACACTTACTCGAGTGAAAGTCCGTACACAGGAAGAGATTGAAGAAGCGGAACGTGCACGTCAGGAAATGGCTGAACGTGAAGCATTAACTCATCAACCTGTAGATGAAAATACAGAGCAAGCTCAAAGCGAGGACTATTCTGATCGTCATATTGGGCGTAATGAACCTTGTCCTTGTGGGTCAGGTAAAAAATACAAGCATTGTCACGGCAGTAAAGCCCGATATGCTTAGTTAAGGTAAAGAGCGGTTAAATTTTTGCGTGTTTAAAACACCGCTAAAAATGACCGCTCTTTCTACTTTTGAGATAAGGAAAGACGATGAGTAAGCCTATCATTCAAGTTGCGGCAGGAATTATTCGTAATGAATTTGGGCAGCTATATTTGACCCAACGCTTAGAAGGGCAAGATTTTGCACAAGCATTAGAATTTCCTGGTGGCAAAGTTGATGCAGGTGAAACCCCTGAAGAAGCCTTAAAAAGAGAGTTGGAAGAAGAGATTGGCATTCATATTTTAAATGCTGAACTGTATGAACGTTTTCAATTTGAATATCCAACCAAAATTTTAGATTTTAGTTTTTATCTGGTCACAGAATGGATTGGTGAGCCGTTTGGTCGAGAAGGACAAGAAGGTTTTTGGCTTGAACAAAGTGAGCTTGATGCTGGGCAATTCCCACCAGCCAATTTAAAGCTGATTCAGCGTTTAGTGGCTGAAAGTGTCAAATAACATTTAATCAAATTTATTTATTATGATTCCAAGTATTTTTCTGAGTTTATTTTTTATTGCGACGGTGATTTTTATCGTCAATTCGCATTATCGTTGGACATATTTTTTTGCGATTGCATTATTCGTCTTATTGTTTAGTTCAATGTTTGCGATAACAGGTCAATGGCAACGCGGATTGAATTTTGCGTCCGTACTTTTTGTGGTGTTGATGCTATTCCATCGAATGAAAATTCATTACTACAAACAACCTTTACTCATTTCAGATTTTTGGCTCGTAACAGACTGGCGAAATTGGGAAACCCTTTTACATTATAAAGGGGCCATTTTCGGCGTGTTGGGGCTATTAGGTCTGTTGGGGTATGCTATCTTTGGCTGGTCAGATGTTGAAACTGCCTCAACTGGATTTCGTGTATTTGCAGCAATACTCGCAGCAACAAGCTTTGGTTTAATGTGGCATTATTCTAAAGATCCGGATGCGACAAAAGTCTGGCTAGATTCATTGCCGGATGATGGTCGAGATGTTTTCTTAAACCTGCCAATGTCTTGTCGTGGTGTATTCTTTAAAGTGCCAGAATTTGAAGGTAATAGTCAAAAATTTAAAGAAAAACTGACCGCACTTTTAAATGAAAAGTCTGAGAGCAAAACTGAAAGTGCAGAAAAGCCTGATATTGTGGTTTGTTTACAAGAATCAACCTTGAATCCCCATCAATTTGATTTTGATGCAGAAACCATCCCGCCATTTTCAATGTTTAATAAGCAAGAAGATACCGCATTTGTAAGTCCATTGCGTGTACATACGGTGGGCGGTGCAACGTGGAAATCTGAATTTGCTTTTCTTGCAGGGGTGCCTTCAACCGATTTTGGTGCTTTGGCAAGTGGGGTGTTTTATTCGGTTGTGCCACACTTACAGACGGGTTTTATTAAAAATCTTCGTGAGCAAGGCTATTTTTGTGTGGCGTTATCGCCTTTTACGAAAGGTAACTACAATGCAAAACCTGCTTATGACCACTTTGGTTTTGATTTGATGTTGCAACCACAAGATTTAGGCTATCCAGCATCAATCAGCAAAAATCTCTGGCATATTAGCAGTGAAGAGATGATGTACTACACCAAGCTTATTTTACAGAAACAACATCCATCATTGGAAAATGTACAGCAGCCAATGTTTGTTTATGTTCTCACCATGAAAGAGCATGGCCCTTACAACACGAACATGCCAAACCATTTTAATTTGGCAAGTAAGCGTTTAGGGGGAAAAGCGATTTCTTGCTTGAACGATTATATTGATCGCATTGCTAGCCTTAATGAGGCAATCGAAGGTTTAAATGATTATTTAAAATCACGTGAAACGCCTTATGTATTCGGTTATTTTGGTGATCACCAAGTCGCTTTTGATAATCAGCTTCCACCGAAAAAAGGTAACTTTGCGAACCCGGATTATGTGACTCAATTTGTAGTTAGAACTAATCGTAAGACTGACTTTGTTCAACAGCAAGATTTCTTAGATTTAGCCTTTGTTGGTGGCGTATTACTTGATGTGGCAGGTTTATCACCGAAAGATGACTTTATGCGAGCGAATATCGCGATGCGTCAGCTAAGCCAAGGTAAGCTCGAAGATGCAGAGGATATGGATTTAGTGAATAGCTATCGAAATTATCTGTATCAAGATTTAAAAATTGCGCAATAATAAAAAATCTCGGTTAACGCCGAGATTTTTTTATAAACAAATTTTAACCGATAAGTCGGCCAATTTTACCCACACGTCTTGATCATATTCTTGCTTGGTTGTGCGCTCAATATCGGCCAATTCTTGCAATATTTCAAAGAGCTTTTGATAGGTGAGTCGTTGTATCGCTGCAGTATAAAGATGACGACGATTCTGCCAAATTTTGAGGCGGTCAAAATCTGCTTTGAGTGTCTGTGTTGGCAAACTCGTTTGAAGAGATGGATTGCGTAGCTGTGGTTTTGTTAATTCTAACAACGTGAGTAGTTCACGCTGTAAAGTACGCAATAAAATGACAGGTTGCACATCTTCAGCTTGTAAACCACGTAAAATTCGCTTTGAGCGGTTTGCTTTGCCTGATAGCAATGCATCAATCCATTGGAAAGGGGTAAAGACAGAAGATTGCTCTACGACGGATTTTACGCGGTTATACGTGAGTTTGTGATCAGGATAAAGCAAATCTAAAAGCTGTAATGCTTGTTTCAATGCCAGTAGATTATTTTCATAGCTGTAACAAAGTAGTTGAATGGCTTCCTCATCAGCTGATAATCCCATGTTTTTTGTACGATGCTTCACCCAGCGAGAAAGCTGTTCTGAATTTGGTGTTTGGCAGTTAACAATAACAGCTTGTGGCTCAAGTTGATTTGCCTGAATAAACCACTCTTGTTTTTCGGCTGCTTTAGACAATTTAGGCAAGGTGAGAACAAGCAAGCTATCTTCATTTAATCCACTAATAAATTGCTGAAGGTTTTTCTGCAAAAGCGCGGTCAAATTTTCGGGTAAATTGAGAATGAAAATTTGCTTATTAAAGAAGAGCCCCATAGATTGACTAGCCTCAATTAATGTAGGCCAGTCAGTATTAGTATCTATGGTAATTTGATTTTTTTCATCAAAACCTTGAAGAAGGGCGGCTTGGTGAATGAGGTCTTCACTTTCACTGAGCAACAGGGGATCTGTCCCAACCAAAAAATAGACTTTCGCTAAATGGCTGTTCAGGTTAGAGGCCAGTTGCTCAGAAAAAATGCGGTTCATTATTTTCCTTGAACTTGATGTTGCAAGGCGGCCATTTTATTAATTAATTGGCGAGCCGCTTGTTCTCGCATATCATTCCAAATCACATCGCGCTCAGCTGATTTTGCTAATGCAGCACGTGAGTTATCAAAGAAAGTACGGTTGATTTTTGCAGAGATTGGATAGGTTTCTCCGTTTGCCAAACGTACACTTGCTTCAACATCAAGAGTCAGTACTTTTTCTGCTTCACGGCCTTGTTTAAAGACAGATGCGACTTTATCGCTTGAAGTCTGTTTATTTAAACGCAACACTGGCACACCTTGTTTTGCAGGAACAAGGTTTACGTTGTTGCTAAGCAGTTGCTTACGCATTGCCATTGACATTTCACTGTATGGGTCGCTACTTTCAAGAGCCATTGTTTTTAATTCTGCAGGAACAGCCGCACCATTATCGAAGTGCCAACCACAAGCAGTTAAAAAGGCAGTAGCCCCAACAAAGCAGATCGTTTTGATTGATTTCATCATAAAAATTACCTGTAAAATTCACCGCACTTTATTTTGTTTAAGAGTCGTTTATGCAACTCTTGGAATAAAATGCGGTTATTTTATGGATTATTGCGGTTTAACCACCACATTTAACAATTTACCAGGTACATAAATCACTTTCACGATTTGTGTATTGTCAGTAAATTTCTTCACATTTTCATCTGCAAATGCAACCGTTTTCACGGTTTCTTCATCCGCATCAGCTGCGACAGTCACTTTACCACGTACTTTACCGTTGACTTGAACCACGATAAGTTTTTCATCTTCTACCATCGCCGCTTCATCAGCTTTCACCCATTCTGCATGGTCGATGTTGCTTTCGTTACCTAAAGCTTTCCATAACTCAAAGCAGATATGTGGTGTGATTGGGTAAAGCATACGCACGACTGCGCTTAATGCTTCTGCCATCACAGCACGATCTTGCTCGCTTTCTAATGGCGCACGGGTTAATTTATTCATTAACTCCATTACTGCTGCGATAGCGGTATTGAACGTTTGACGACGACCAATATCATCGCTCACTTTGGCGATCGTTTTATGCACATCACGGCGAAGCGCTTTTTGGTCTGCAGAAAGTGTGGTCACATCTAAAGCGGTTTTTGCAGGATTTTGACTGTATTCATACACCAAATTCCATACACGACCTAAGAAACGTTTTGCCCCTTCTACGCCGGATTCTTGCCATTCAAGCGTCATTTCTGCAGGAGAAGCGAACATCATGAATAGACGCACAGTATCTGCACCGTATTTTTCCACCATCTCTTGTGGGTCGATACCATTGTTTTTGGATTTCGACATTTTGGTCATACCGGTATGCACCAATTCACGGCCTTCTGGATCGGTTGCTTTGATAATACGACCTTTTTCATCACGCTCAAGGGTCACTTGCGTTGGGCTTACCCAAATACGCTCGTTGGTCGGACTGGTGTAATAGAACGCATCGGCTAATACCATGCCTTGGCATAATAATTTTTGTGCCGGCTCATCGCTCGTTACGAAACCTGCATCACGCAATAATTTGTGGAAGAAACGGAAGTAGAGCAAGTGCATTGTCGCGTGCTCGATACCGCCGATATATTGATCCACCGGCAACCAGTAGTTAGCTTCATCTTTATCCAACATGCCTTCAGCATAGCTTGGTGAGGTGTAACGCGCGTAGTACCAAGAGGATTCCATAAAGGTATCAAAGGTATCGGTTTCTTTTAACGCAGGCTCACCATTGAAGGTGGTTTTCGCCCAGTTTGGATCTGCTTTAATTGGGCTTTTCACGCCATCCATGACTACATCTTCCGGCAGAATAATCGGTAAATCTTCGATTGGTGCCGGTACGGTTTCACCGTTTGGTAAGGTGAGCATTGGAATTGGTGCACCCCAATAACGTTGACGAGAAACGCCCCAGTCACGTAAACGATAATTAACTTGGCGTTTACCCACGCCTAATTTTTCTAATTTGTCCGCAATACCGTTGAATGCAGCATCAAAATCCAAACCATCAAACTCAGCAGAGTTCACTAATTTACCGTGTTCAACAAAAGCTTGTTTGGTTAAATCAATTTCTTCATCTGCAAGCGGTGCGATTACCTGTTTAATTGGCAAACTGTATTTTTGAGCAAATTCAAAGTCGCGTTGATCATGTGCTGGAACCGCCATTACCGCACCAGTACCGTAGTGCATTAACACGAAGTTAGCGACCCAAATTGGTAATTTTTCACCGGTTAATGGATGAATGGCGAATAAACCGGTTGCCATTCCTTTTTTCTCCATAGTGGCAAGGTCTGCTTCTGCCACTTTGGCATTTTTTGCTTCACGGATGAATTCAGCCAATTGAGGATTTTTTTCTGCTGCTAATTCTGCTAATGGGTGAGCAGCTGCGATACCTAAATAACTCACACCATAGAACGTATCAGGACGTGTGGTATAAACCGCAACTTTTTCTGCGGTATCTGCTACATCAAACGTAATTTCTACCCCTTCAGAACGACCAATCCAGTTACGTTGCATAGTTTTAACCATGTCTGGCCATTGTGGCAGTTGGTCTAATCCACCTAATAATTGTTCTGCATAGTCGGTGATTTTAATAAACCATTGTGGGATTTCTTTTTGTTCAACCGGAGTGTCACAACGCCAGCAGCAACCTTCGTGCACCTGTTCGTTAGCCAATACGGTTTCATCGTTCGGACACCAGTTTACAGTTGAGGTTTTTTTGTAAACTAAGCCTTTTTTATAAAGCTCAGTAAAGAACCATTGTTCCCATTTGTAGTATTCTGGACGGCAGGTCGCAATTTCGCGATCCCAGTCATAACCAAAGCCCAACATTTTGAGCTGGTTTTTCATGTATTCAATGTTTTCGTAAGTCCATTTTGCGGGCGCGGTTTTATTTTTAATCGCAGCCCCTTCAGCCGGTAAACCGAATGCATCCCAACCAATTGGCTGTAATACGTTTTTGCCGTTCATACGTTGATAACGAGAAACCACATCACCGATCGTGTAGTTACGCACGTGGCCCATGTGTAAACGACCAGATGGGTAAGGAAACATAGAAAGGCAGTAATATTTTTCTTTAGACGTATCTTTGATTGCTTTGAAGACTTTATTTTCAGCCCAATATTGTTGAACGGCGGGTTCAATCAAATCAGGACGGTAATGTTGTTGCATAGAAAATCACCTTAAATTTTGACCGCACTTTGCGGCATATTTTGCTTTATAAAATGTGGTATAGGATAGCGTAAAACGGGGGAAATTGGTAGAAAGTGCGGTGATTTTTTTACTGATTTTATAAGAGATTTTGAATTTCAGATGGAATTAATTTAGGCGAAGGAATCCAAACTTGTTTATGTCGGTTTAATTCACCTTTTTCAAGTATGATTGCACTTTTAGGTACTTTGAATGCTTTACTCAAAAATTTCATCAAGTGAGCATTTGCTTGACCATCAACAGGCGGTGCGGTGATCGTGATTTTGAGTTCATCATCATGTAATCCCACAATTTGATCTTTACTGGCTTTGGGTTGCAGAATGATTTTAAGGCGTAGTCCTTCAGGTGTTTGTTCGATTGCTGACATAACTAAATTTACTTACCATATTTACAATAAGGGCTGGAAAATCCAGCCCGAAAAAATAATGTTATTTTTAACTGCACTTTACGCAGCAATTGCCCATAAAAGGTTAAAGTAATCGTAAAAGAGATTATTCAAAAATAACAGGATAATGGCAATAACCATCGGTGAAAAATCAATCACGCCAACAGTTGGTAAAATGCGTTTAATGGGTTTCAATAATGGTTCGGTAAGTTGATATAACGCATAGAATGCAGGATTATTGCCACGATTAAACCAACTTAAAATTGCACCGGCGATTAACACATAGAAAATGGCCACACCGATATTTTTAATTAGTCCTAATATACCCAAAAGTAAGAAGAAACTGAGATTTAATCCGCCAAAGAGAATCGATTTTAGCCCGCAAAGCAAGAAGACTAAAAACAGTGCCGCAGTTTCCACTTTTTTCACCACAGGAAAAACTTTACGTAATGGCGCAATAACCGGTTGGGTAAATTTCAGCGAAAATTGAGAAATAGGATTGTAATAATCCACGTTCGCTAAGGGAAGCCATACGCGTAAAATTAACACTAAACAATACAGATCGATAATCGATCCTAAAAATAATGCAGTTTGGGAAATTTCCATTATAACCAACCTTTCCGTTTGAAATAGATATAAGGCGTAAGCGCCGCACCAATCATTAATCCAATAGCCATTGGGTAACCATATTTAAAATGGAGCTCCGGCATAAATTCAAAGTTCATCCCATAAGTAGATGCCACAAGTGTTGCTGGTAGGAACATAACCGATACCACCGAGAAGAATTTCATGATTTTATTCTGCTCAATATTAATGTAACCCATTGCCGCCTGCATTAAAAAGTTTACTTTTTGGAACAAAGACTCATTATGCGGTTGCAAGGATTCAATATCTCGTAAGATTTCTCGTGCTTGTTCTAACTGGTTTGGCGGCAAGCGCGTTTTACGTACCAAGAAACCCAATGCACGTTGTGTATCCATCAAACACAAACGCACTTTAGAACTGGTATCTTCTTGTTCTGTTAGGGTATTTAAGGCTTCATCGAAAGCTTCATCTTGCGTACCGTTTAAAATTACGCGACTTAATTTTTCTAAATCGGCATAAACGTTTTCGATAACATCGGCTAATTGCTCAATTTTGGTTTCAAATAAGTCGAGTAAGACTTCATATGCATTACATTCGAATAAGCGCTGGCTACGAGAACGCATACGATATAAACGGAATGCCGGCAATTCACGATCACGCAGGGTAAATAGACGGCCATCACGAATAGTAAACGCTACGCTTGCGAGGTCGGCGTAGTTTTCTTCGTCTTCACAATAGAAGAATGAGTGCAAGTGCAAGCCGTCTTCGTCTTCAAAGAAACGTGCGGATGCTTCGATGTCTTCTAATTCGAGGAATGAGGCGAGACTTTGTCCTAAGCCTTCTTGCAACATTTCACGTTCTTCCCCTGTCGGCTCCAGCAAATCTAACCAAATGGCAGAGCTGAGATCGGCTGGTTCGTCATCAATACGAACCAAGCGGGAATCGTTAATGGCAAAAGCGTTAATCATTGGTCATACTCCTTTTGGGATTATGAAGATCCAACTGTGAACAAAAAAAGCTCAAACGAAATTGGCACTAGAGAAAAGTGCGGTCAAATTTTTGAATGTTTTAAAATGGGTTTCGTTCGATAAAAGATGCCGAAGAAAGGTAAATTGATTACCAGCGAGCTCTCGCTGATAAGAGGCGAGAGTCTAGAGCGATATTCGGTATCGACTATGACTGTCCAAAGTGTGTGTCCTTCTCGTTAAAAAATCGGTCGAATGTTACGCTTGAAAGGCGTATTCGTCAAGTGATTATTGAAAAGGACACAGCACTTTTTAATTAATTGGTATATTGATTAATGGCGTTAGTAACTTCTTGATCTTGATAAATATTATTAACAATATCTTTGAAGGTTTCGCCTAACACTTTTTGAATTTCATCATTACTCGCATTAAATGCGCCAGACTGTGAACGGGTTGCATTAAAGGTTTTGTTGTATTGTCCGCGTGGACCTTGTACATAAACAACCGCTTGAATTTTGCTGTTCAAGGTATAACGTAAATTACCTTGCTCTACTTTAGCGTTGAATTCTTTTACATCAACAGTTACGCCAGCATTCGCATTATTCGCTTGTCCAATACGGAAACCTTTGCTGACCAAATTTTGTTGCATCACTTGTTGGAAAAGTTGAGTAACGCTTGGTGAGGCGTTTAATTTAATCAGCTCACCTGATTTAGTATAAGTTGCAATTTCTTGTTGTGGACGAGAATCGCGAGTATTAACTGTTACCACTGCGGATTGGTTAATATTCATTGATGCAGTCGGTGATTGAGGCGCAAAAGTTAAGGTATTGGATTGTGCTTGGCAACCCGCTAAAAATAATGTCGCAGCGGCCAACGTCATTGTTGATAATGCTTTGATTTTGTTTGTTACTTTCATAATTTCCTCATTGAATTAGGTTAATTTGTGTTATTCTTACAAACTTAACGCTGAATGTATAGCAAAAAGTTAGGGAGTTTATTTATGTCAAAACAGCAAGAATTATTAGAGAGAATTCAAGCCGAATTTCAACCGCACTTTGCCACTGTAGAAAATGAAAGTCATATGCACAGTTCCGGTCGAGGGGCTGATTCTCATTTTAAATTAGTGATTGTTAGCGATGCTTTTGAAGGTATACGCAAGGTTCAACGCCACCAAAAACTTTACCAACTTTTTGCCGATGATTTAAAAAATGGCATTCACGCATTAGCGCTTCATCTTTATACAAAAAGCGAATGGGAGAGCCTAGGTGAAGCATTTCCAAAATCACCAAATTGTCTTGGTGTTGGACAGTAAGTATTCCCTTACGTTCCCTATATTAGATTTTCATAAGGAGAGAGAAGGCGATAAGCGTTCTCTCTTTTTATTTTGATGGAGATTTATTTTTACTCCAGATAAATATCTGTCTAAAAAGTTCACAAATATTTCACAAAAAATGGGGGGGTAAAGTGGAATAAAAGCCCATTTTCCGATAGAATAAGGCGCTTTTAATTTTCGAATTTCAATTTCTGGATGTGTGAGTGATTCCTTACTCGTCGAGAAATTAAACAGGTTTGAGTTTTTAAATTTATGTGTCAGTTAATAATGCTTTGATCTCAAAGTGTTTTCTGTCACGCTCAATCGCGAGATTGCTCTTAAGGCATAGGCTTTGATTGCAATCGTGTTTTTAACCTAGAAAAGTAGTGCAAACAGTATGATTACAATCAAAAAAGGCTTGGACCTTCCTATTGCAGGAAAACCAGCACAAGTAATCCATAGCGGTAACGCTGTGAATCAGGTTGCGATTCTTGGTGAAGAGTATGTGGGTATGCGTCCTTCTATGAAGGTACGCGAAGGCGATGTCGTGAAAAAAGGCCAAGTGCTTTTTGAAGACAAGAAAAACCCTGGAGTGGTTTTCACAGCCCCTGCGAGTGGTACTATCACTGTAATTAATCGTGGCGAAAAACGTGTATTACAATCTGTGGTCATTGATGTGCAAGGTAACGATCAAGTTACTTTCGCTAAATATAACGCAGGTGAGCTCAATACGCTTTCTTCTGAACAAGTTAAACAAAACCTCGTTGAATCCGGTTTGTGGACAGCGTTCCGCACTCGTCCGTTCAGCAAAGTGCCTGCCTTAGATGCAGAACCATCTTCTCTGTTTGTAAATGCGATGGATACCAATCCTTTGGCGGCAAATCCAGAGGTAGTGTTAAAAGAGCATTGGCAAGATTTTATTGACGGTTTAACTGTATTAAGTCGTCTATTTCCAAATAAACCATTAAATTTATGTAAAGCGGGTGATAGCAATATCCCAACCGTGGATTTACCTAACCTAAAAGTACATGATTTTGGCGGCGTTCATCCTGCTGGTTTAGTGGGAACACATATTCACTTTATCGATCCGGTTGGTGTGAATAAAACCGTATGGCATATCAATTACCAAGATGTGATTGCTGTAGGTAAATTATTCACTACGGGCGAACTTTATGTAGAACGTGTTGTTTCTCTTGCTGGTCCGCAAGTGAAAGAGCCTCGTTTAGTTCGTACCGTAATCGGTGCAAACCTTTCTCAATTAACAGCTGGTGAGTTAAAAGACGGTAATAACCGTGTGATTTCTGGTTCTGTGCTTTGTGGTCAAACTGCAAAAGGTGCTCATGACTATTTAGGTCGTTATGCATTACAAGTTTCTGTGATTGCGGAAGGTAATGAGAAAGAGTTCTTAGGTTGGATCACACCACAATCGAACAAATATTCGATTACCCGTACCGTATTAGGTCACTTTGGTAAAAAATTATTCAACTTCACTACAGCAGAAAATGGTGGTGAACGTGCAATGGTACCAATCGGTAGCTATGAGCGCGTGATGCCGTTGGATATTTTACCGACATTATTATTACGTGATTTAATCGTGGGCGATACCGATGGTGCACAAGCGTTAGGTTGTCTTGAATTAGATGAAGAAGACTTAGCATTATGTTCTTTCGTTTGTCCGGGCAAATATGAATACGGTTCAATCTTGCGTCAAGTATTAGATAAGATTGAGAAGGAAGGTTAAAAATGGGTTTAAAAAATCTTTTTGAAAAAATGGAACCCGCGTTTTTGCCAGGTGGTAAATACAGCAAGCTTTATCCGGTCTTTGAATCGATTTATACCTTGCTTTATACACCAGGTACGGTAACGCACAAAAACACACACGTTCGTGATGCGTTAGACTCAAAACGTATGATGATTACGGTTTTCCTTGCGTTGTTCCCAGCGATTTTCTACGGGATGTACAATGTGGGTAACCAAGCGATCCCTGCCTTAAATCAATTAGGCAATTTAGATCAATTAATTGCTAACGATTGGCACTATGCACTTGCAAGTTCATTAGGTTTAGATTTAACCAATAATGCAACTTGGGGCTCAAAAATGGCGTTAGGGGCGATCTTCTTCTTACCAATTTACTTAGTGGTATTTACCGTTTGTACAATTTGGGAATTATTATTCTCAGTGGTGCGTGGTCATGAAGTAAATGAAGGGATGTTCGTTTCAACCATTTTATTTGCGTTAATCGTTCCACCAACATTGCCATTATGGCAAGCGGCACTCGGTATCACCTTTGGTATCGTGGTTGCGAAAGAAATCTTTGGTGGTGTAGGTCGTAACTTTATGAACCCTGCACTTGCTGGTCGCGCATTCTTATTCTTCGCTTATCCGGCTCAAATTTCCGGTGACTTAGTATGGACTGCTGCAGATGGTTTCTCAGGCGCAACCGCACTTTCACAATGGTCTCAAGGTGGTCAAGCTGCATTACAACACACTGTAACCGGTCAACCTATTACTTGGATGGATGCATTCATTGGTAATATCCCTGGTTCAATGGGTGAGGTTTCAACCCTTGCGTTATTAATCGGTGGTGCAGTGATTGTATTCACTCGAATTGCTTCTTGGCGCATTATGGCTGGTGTCATGATCGGTATGATTGGTACTGCAACCTTATTCAACTTAATCGGTTCTGATTCTAACCAAATGTTCTCAATGCCTTGGCATTGGCACTTTGTATTAGGTGGTTTTGCACTTGGTATGATCTTCATGGCTACAGACCCTGTATCCGCTTCATTTACCAACACGGGTAAATGGTGGTACGGTGCGTTAATTGGCGTGATGGCTGTATTAATTCGTACAGTGAACCCAGCTTATCCAGAAGGGATGATGTTAGCGATTTTATTTGCAAACTTATTTGCACCAATTTTCGACTACATCGTGGTTCAAGCAAATATCAAACGTCGGAGAGCAAGAACAAATGGCTAAATTTAATAAAGATAGCGTTAGCGGTACAGTTACCGTTGTTGTGTTGCTAAGTTTAGTGTGTTCTATCGTGGTTTCTGGTGCTGCAGTAGCATTAAAATCCAAACAAGATGAACAAAAAGCACTCGACGTTCAACGTAACATTTTAACTGTTGCTGGCTTAATGAAAGAAGATAATGCATCAGTAATTAAAGACACTTACAGCAAATTTATTGAACCACGTTTAGTGGATTTGCAAAGTGGTGATTACGTTCAAGCTTCAGCAGAAGAAATTAATAAATTTGAACCTAAAGATGCCGTTAAAGATCCAGCTAAAAGCCAAGCTATCCCAGCTGAGGCAGATAAAGCAGGAATTAAGGTTCGTGCAAACCAAGCGCGTGTTTATCTTGTAAAAGATGAACAAGGCAATGTAACCCAAGTTGTATTACCAATGTATGGCCGTGGTTTATGGTCAACCATGTATGGTTTTGTTTCTGTTGCACCAGATGCGAATACCATCAAAGGTATTACTTACTATGATCAAGGTGAAACAGCTGGTCTTGGGGGCGAAATTGCGAACCCACGTTGGCAAGCACAGTTCGTTGATAAAAAATTATTCGATGAACAAGGTAACCAAAAATTCAAAATCTACAAAGGTAGCTCTGCTGCAGATAAAGAGCACGGTGTAGATGGTTTATCAGGTGCAACGTTAACCAGTAACGGTGTTCAAGGTTCATTTGATTATTGGTTCAGCCAAAATGGCTTTGGTCCATTCTTAGCGAAATTTAAAGCAGGAGAAATCAAATAATGGCTGATGCAAAAGTAAACTTAAAAGGTCTTTTATTCGATCCTATTGTTAAAAATAACCCGATTGCCTTGCAAATTTTGGGTATCTGTTCTGCATTAGCGGTAACAACCCAATTACAAACAGCGATCGTTATGGCGATTGCGGTAAGTTTGGTAACCGGTTTCTCCAGTTTGTTCATTTCATTGATTCGTAACTATATTCCAAATAGTATCCGTATCATTGTGCAGCTGGCGATTATTGCGTCTTTAGTAATTTTGGTTGACCAAGTATTAAAAGCTTATGCTTATGGTTTATCTAAACAACTTTCTGTATTCGTTGGTCTTATCATTACAAACTGTATCGTAATGGGACGCGCAGAAGCGTTTGCGATGAAATCACCTCCGCTAGAAAGCTTTGTTGATGGTATCGGTAACGGTTTAGGTTATGGTGCGATCTTATTAATTGTTGCAACATTACGTGAACTAATCGGTTCTGGTCGTTTATTTGGTTTCCCTGTATTCCAAACAATTCAAGACGGTGGTTGGTATCAACCAAACGGTTTATTCCTTCTTGCACCAAGTGCGTTCTTTATTATCGGCTTCGTTATTTGGGGCTTAAGAACGTGGAAACCTGAGCAACAGGAGAAATAATCAATGGAACATTATATTAGCCTATTCGTGAAGGCGATCTTCATTGAAAACATGGCGCTCTCTTTCTTCTTAGGGATGTGTACTTTCCTTGCGGTTTCTAAGAAAGTTTCTACGGCATTTGGCCTTGGTGTTGCGGTAACAGTAGTACTTGGTATTGCGGTACCTGCGAACCAATTTGTGTATGAACATGTATTAAAAGATGGCGCATTGGTAGAAGGTGTAAGCCTTGAGTTTTTAAACTTCATTACCTTTATCGGGATTATTGCGGGTCTTGTTCAATTACTTGAAATGACTTTAGATAAATTCTTCCCGGCACTTTATAACGCATTAGGTATCTTCCTTCCACTTATCGCCGTAAACTGTGCGATCTTTGGTGGTGTATCTTTTGCGGTACAACGTGAATACACTTTTGCAGAATCTGCAGTTTATGGTGTAGGTGCGGGGCTTGGTTGGATGTTAGCAATCGTTGCGCTTGCAGGCTTAACCGAAAAAATGAAATATGCCGATGTACCGGCAGGCTTAAAAGGATTAGGGATTACCTTTATCACTGCAGGCTTGATGGCGCTTGGCTTTATGTCATTCTCTGGTATTCAGTTATAAGGAGGCATAAATGAGCGAATCTTCAATTTTATTATTAGGTGTTGCGGCATTTACGGTCATCCTTTTAGTGCTCGTTGCGATTATTTTATTCGCTAAATCAAAATTAGTGGATTCTGGTGATATCACCATTTCTATTAATGACGATCCTGAAAAAGCGATCACTTTACCAGCTGGCGGCAAATTACTTGGTGCTTTAGCAAGTAAAGGTATCTTCGTTTCTTCTGCTTGTGGTGGCGGTGGTTCTTGTGGTCAATGTATTGTGAAAGTGAAAAGTGGCGGTGGTGAAATTCTACCAACCGAGCTTTCTCATATTAATAAACGTGAAGCAAAAGAAGGCTATCGTTTAGCTTGCCAAGTTAATGTAAAAGGCAATATGGACGTTGAACTTCCAGAAGAAATTTTCGGTGTGAAAAAATGGGAATGTACTGTTATTTCTAACGATAACAAAGCAACCTTCATCAAAGAGCTTAAATTAGCGATTCCTGAAGGCGAAGAAGTACCTTTCCGTGCGGGTGGTTATATCCAAATTGAAGCTGATCCACATACGGTTTACTATAAAGATTTCGATATTCCAGAAGAATACCACGAAGATTGGGACAAATACGATTTATGGCGTTATGTGTCTAAAGTGGATGAGCATATTATCCGTGCTTACTCTATGGCTTCATACCCAGAAGAGAAAGGAATTATTATGCTTAACGTGCGTATTGCAACGCCTCCACCACGTCAACCTGATGCACCTCCAGGTCAAATGTCTTCTTACATTTGGTCATTAAAACCAGGTGATAAAGTGACAATTTCAGGTCCATTCGGTGAATTCTTTGCGAAAGAAACCGACAACGAAATGGTCTTCATCGGTGGTGGTGCGGGTATGGCGCCAATGCGTTCTCATATCTTTGACCAATTAAAACGTTTACACTCTAAACGTAAAATGTCATTCTGGTATGGTGCACGGTCTAAACGTGAAATGTTCTATGTAGAAGATTTTGATCAGCTTCAAGCCGAAAATCCGAACTTTACATGGCACGTGGCATTATCTGATCCGTTACCAGAAGATAACTGGACAGGTTACACTGGCTTTATTCACAACGTACTTTATGAAAACTACTTGAAAAATCATGAAGCACCAGAAGATTGTGAATACTACATGTGTGGACCTCCAGTCATGAACGCTGCGGTAATCAAAATGTTGAAAGACCTCGGTGTTGAAGATGAAAACATCTTATTAGATGACTTCGGTGGTTGATTTTAGTTAATCAAAACATCATGAAAACTGACCGCACTTTGTGATGAAGTGCGGTCAATATTTAAGATGGATTACAGGCAAGCTGATAGATGCGTCGGTTTGCCTGTAATTCATATATTTAGGAAGGAATAGATGAAAAAAGTATTAAGCGGATTGATTGCGGTTGTCTTAGCTTGTTCATTAAGTGCGTGTAAGAAAGATCCTGAAATTATTTCACTTAGCGGTAAAACCATGGGAACCACTTACCATATCCGCTATATTGATGACGGTTCAGTTAAAGAAAATGCTGAAAAAACACATGAGCAGATTGAGATAGTTTTAAAAGATGTGAATCAGAAAATGTCCACTTACATTAAAGATTCCGAATTGAGCCGTTTTAATCAAAATACGCAAGTGAATACACCGATTGAAATATCGGCTGATTTTGCCAAAGTCTTACAAGAGGCGATTCGTTTAAATACGGTTACTGAAGGAGCATTGGATGTGACTGTGGGGCCTGTAGTGAATTTATGGGGCTTTGGACCAGAAAAACGCCCAGAGCGTAAGCCAACCCCAGAGCAACTTGCTGAACGTCAAAGTTGGGTCGGAATTGATAAGATTCACCTTGATATGAGTGGTAAAACCCCAACATTAAGTAAAGCCGTGCCACAGGTTTATATTGATTTATCATCTATTGCTAAAGGTTTTGGTGTGGATCAAGTTGCGGATGTCTTAGAGCAAAATCACGTACAAAACTATATGGTGGAAATTGGCGGAGAAATCCGTGCAAAAGGTAAAAATGCCGAAAATAAAGCTTGGCAAATTGCTATTGAAAAACCGAATAATACGGGTGAAAGATCAGTTCAAGAAGTGATTGGTTTAAATAATATGGCGATGGCCACTTCAGGCGATTACCGTATTTATTTTGAGGAAAATGGCCAACGTTTTGCACATGAAATTGACCCGAAAACCGGCTATCCAATTCAGCATCATTTAGCCTCAATTACCGTGCTTGCACCAAGCTCAATGACTGCTGATGGCTTATCTACAGGCCTATTTGTACTTGGTGAAGATAAAGCATTGGAAGTGGCTGAGAAAGAAAATATTCCGGTTTATTTAATTATGAAAACCGAACAAGGCTTTGAAACGAAAATGTCCTCAGCCTTCCAAAAGTTACTCGCAAATAAGGAATAATCATGCAAACTTTATTTTTTACCCTAATCGCTTTTGTGGCCATTATTGTATTAATGTCTGTAGGCTTTATCTTTAAAAAACAAAGCTTAAAGGGCAGCTGTGGCGGGCTTTCATCACTCGGTATTGCCAAAGCCTGTGACTGCGATAAACCTTGCGACACTTTACAAGAAAAATTAGATGCTGGCGATGAAAATGCCAAAGCTGAATACGAACAAAAATTTGCGAAGAAAGACGATAATTCGCAATTTTATGAAGTGAAATAATTCACGCAAAATCAACCGCACTTTGTGCAATAATCTTAATTTATGGGGCGGAAGTCATTCCGCCATATTTCAATCATTATCACCAATGTGCTTCGCCTTAACCGAAGTTACGGGAGACTTATGTTAACTTCAAATACTTATAATCAACATTTCGCACCATTGAGTGCAGAACAACTTGCCGAAAACTCCACTAAAAAAGTCATTTGCGGTATGTCCGGCGGGGTAGATTCTTCGGTGTCTGCCTTTATTCTTCAACAACAAGGCTACCAAGTGGAAGGCCTGTTTATGAAAAACTGGGAGGAAGATGATGATACCGATTATTGTACAGCCGCAGCGGATCTTGCTGATGCGCAGGCAGTATGCGACAAGCTAGGCATTAAGCTACATAAAATCAATTTTGCGGCGGAATATTGGGATAACGTGTTTGAGCATTTCTTAACGGAATACAAAGCTGGTCGTACGCCAAACCCGGATATTTTGTGCAATAAAGAAATTAAATTTAAAGCTTTCTTGGAATATGCAGCAGAAGATTTGGGCGCTAACTATATTGCTACCGGCCATTATGTGCGTCGTCGTGGTGTAGATAATCAAGCAGAGCTATTGCGTGGCTTAGATAGCAACAAAGATCAAAGCTATTTCCTTTACACGTTGAGTAAAAATCAGGTAGGCCAAAGCCTTTTCCCTGTTGGTGAAATTGAAAAGCCGATCGTACGTGCTATTGCAGAAGATTTAGGTTTAATTACCGCGAAGAAAAAAGACTCTACGGGTATTTGTTTTATTGGTGAGCGTAAGTTTAAGGATTTCTTAGCGCGTTATTTGCCGGCTCAACCAGGTGACATCCGTACCGTAGATGGCGAGATTATTGGTCGTCATGAAGGATTGATGTACCACACACTGGGGCAGCGAAAAGGGCTAGGGATCGGTGGATTAAAAAATGCCGGTGATGAAGCCTGGTATGTAGTAGATAAAGATGTGGAAAATAATGAATTGATTGTGGCACAAGGCCATGATCATCCACGTTTGTTCTCCAAAGGCTTAATTGCCAAACAGCTACATTGGGTGAGTCGCGAACCTGTGCGTGAAGCGTTCCGTTGCACGGTGAAAACTCGTTATCGTCAAACGGATATTGCTTGTTTGGTTGAGCCGATTGATGACGATTGCATTCGAGTGATTTTTGACGAACCACAAGCCGCGGTCACACCAGGTCAATCAGCCGTGTTTTACCTAGATGAAGTCTGCTTGGGTGGCGGAATTATCGAAGAACGAATTTAATCAATATTGAATAAAGTGCGGTCAGAAATTTAAAGATTTTTTAACCGTACTTTTTCTTTCATGATGTTTCAATGTTCGGCAATTTGAAAAAATATTGATGTTTTGATAATATATATTTCGTATTTGGAAACAATCCACTCAAATCCTACTGAGCGTTTCCTTCAAAATCGCACTTCTCCGTGCTATCATTTGCGATGGTTCCATCTCACCATTTAGGGTTTAAGACCTTATTTTATTTAATCTGATTTTATTTTTATTCACTTAATTTTTAAGGGGGAAGCGTTGTCTTTATCTAAATTTATGGAAAAGCAAACGTCGTTCAATCCTTTAGTGATTGGTGCAACGTTATTTTTTGTGGTGTTACTGGTAGCAATGATTTTAATTGCACCGGAACAAACACAAACTTTATTAAATGCTGCCAAATCGGGCATTTTTGCCAACTTTAGTTGGTTTTACGTATTAGCATTCTCAGTGTTTTTGGGCTTTTTAGTCATTTTATCAGTCAGTAGCCTAGGTAATATCAAATTAGGCAATGATGAAGAAGAGCCTGAATTCGGTTTTCTCTCTTGGTTGGCAATGTTATTTGCTGCCGGCATGGGTGTAGGGTTGATGTTCTTTGGTGTCGCAGAGCCATTGACGCATTACTTATCTGATATTACCACAGGCAGTGCAGAGCATAAGCAACAAGAAGCCTTGTTACACACCTTATTCCACTGGGGAATTCATGCCTGGGCGGTGTATGGCACGATTGCGTTGGCATTGGCTTACTTTGGATTCCGTTACAAATTACCTTTGGCATTACGTTCTTGTTTCTATCCGTTATTGAAAGAGCGTATTAATGGCAAGTTAGGCGATCTTATCGACATTATGGCGTTACTTGCCACCTTATTTGGTGTTATCACAACATTAGGTTTTGGTGCATCACAATTGGGTGCAGGCTTACATCAATTAGGCTGGATTAGCGAAAATAGCTTCAGCTTGCAAGTTGTCGTAATTGCCGTGGTAATGAGTTTAGCGATATTTTCCGCGATTTCCGGTGTAGGGAAAGGGGTAAAAATCTTAAGTGAGCTGAATTTAACATTAGCTTTCTGTTTGTTGATTTTCGTCTTAGTGGCGGGGCCAACACTTTATTTATTATCCGCTTTTAGCGACAATATCGGAACTTATCTCAGCAACTTAGTACAATTAAGCTTCAAAACCTATGTTTATGAACAAGAACATACTGGCTGGTTTAGCGGTTGGACAATTCTGTATTGGGCATGGTGGTGTTCTTGGGCGCCATTTGTCGGTTTATTTATTGCGCGTATCTCGAAAGGACGTACCATTCGCGAATTTATTTTTGGCGTGTTGGTGATTCCTAGCATGTTCGGTATCTTGTGGTTTACCGTATTTGGTAATACGGCCATTTGGTTGAATGATGGTGAAGCTGCAGGTACGTTAGGACAAATGATTTCCTCGCCTGAAACGTTGCTCTTTAAATTCTTAGATTATTTACCGCTTTCTGGTGTGACCGGTTTAGTGAGTTTAGTGGTGATTTCTTTATTCTTTATCACCTCGGCAGACTCCGGTATTTATGTATTAAATAACATAGCATCACGCGATAAAAGCCTTGTAGCACCTCGTTGGCAGGCCGTAATGTGGGGTATATTAATGTCAGTCGTCGCGATTGTTTTAATGCAATCGGGTGGTTTGGCAAACCTGCAGGCAATGACTTTGTTGGTAGCATTACCTTTTGCGATGTTGATGTTGCTGATGTGCTTTAGTTTATGGAAAGGCTTGAGTGCAGATAAAAAATATTTTGATACCAAAGTTAATCCAACCAGTATTTTCTGGACAGGTGATAAGTGGAAAGAACGTTTGGAACAAATGATGAACCAAACGCAAGAAAAAGATATTTTACGTTTCCTTAAACATACGGTATTGCCGGCAATGCGTGAGCTACGCCAAGAATTGATTGGTAAATATGACTTGAGTGTGCAAATTAACACGTTATTTGATCAAGATGAACCTGCAGTCGAGTTAGTCATTCAGAAAGATTTGATGAGAGACTTTATGTACGGGGTGAAATCTATCGGTCGTGAGGTGTCAGAGCAATTAATTAATGACGATAACTTGCCACATATCCAGCATAGTATGACTTATGAGCCATACACTTATTTCTTTGATGGTCGAGTGGGTTATGATGTGCAATATATGGATCAAGATGAATTAATTGCTGATATGTTGAAACATTATGAACGTTATTTAAGTTTGCTAGACGATGTTGGTCAAGAATTGATGGCACACGAGCAAACAGAATTGGCTGAATAATAAGACTAAAGTGCGGTTGAAAATCCTCTAAGTTTTTAACCGCACTTTTTATCTTAAAACAAATATGAAGATACAAAATACTTTCAAAGCAAATGTTATTTGGGGCAGTTTAGGTTTTAGTTTAGCGATTATTGCAGCCCTTTTATTTGATACGCAGCAAACGATATCTTATCTTGCTGCGGCGAAAGCATTTATTTTCTCTCAATTTAGCTGGTTTTATATTTTACTGAGTGCATTTTTTCTATTCTTTTTACTCTTCTTAGCATTAGGACGATATGGTGATATTAAGCTGGGGGGCGATGAGGAAGAACCAGAGTTTAAATTAGGCTCTTGGATTGCATTACTCTTTACCTCTGGAATTGGTATTGGTATTGTTTTTCTTGGCGTTGCTGAACCGCTTTCACATTTTCTTTCACCAATAGGTGAATATGAGAAAGTTCGAACGGCATTATTTTTTAGTATTTTTCATTGGAGTATCAGTGCTTGGGCTATTTATGGATTAATTGCACTTACGATTGCTTATTTCGGATTTCGCTATAAATTACCCTTTTCTTTACGCTCTTGTTTTTATCCCTTACTGAAAGAAAAGATTAATGGAAAAGTGGGGGATGTCATTGATATTCTCGGGATTTGTACCACCTTATTTGGCGTAGTCGCAACCTTAGGTTACAGTGCAATTCGGTTGGCGGCAGCGTTCCATTCCATGCATTTATTGGATAACTCACCGTATTTGGTTCCCTTTATTTTGGTGAGTGTTTTTATCATTGCTATATTAATTTCACTGCAAGGGATTGCCAACGGGTTCCGTATTCTTAGTGAGCTAAATCTAGGCGTTACCTTTCTCTTTATGTTATTGGTTTTGCTATTCGGTCCGACAATATATTTAATTTCTGCTTTTACGGAAAATATTGGTACCTATTTAAGCGGTTTAATTAGAGTCGGTTTCAAGGCTTATGCCTATGATGTAGAACATCTAGACTGGTTTATGGATTGGACGGTTTTTTACTGGGCATGGTGGTTTTCATGGGCACCCGGCTTTGGGATTTTTATCGCACGGATTTCTCGCGGACGAACTTTACGGGAGTTTATTTTCGGCGTATTGATGGTGCCAAGTTTATTCTTCGTTTTGTGGTTCACGGTATTTGGTAATGGAGCCATTTGGGTTAATGAGCATCTTGCTAAGGGGGCATTAGGTCAAGCTGTAAATAATGTGGGGTCACTCCTTTTTGATTTTCTGAGTTATTTACCCTATTCCGGCTTAACTAAAACGTTAGCTTTATTTATTATCACACTCTTTTTTATCGTCACCATTAACTTTGGTATTTATACGCTTAATAATATTGCGATTGAAGACAAAAGCCAGGTTTCACCTCGTTGGCAATCTATGTTCTGGGGTGGGCTATTGTCAGCAGTTACGTTTGTTCTTTACCTTTTTGGTGGTATTGAAATACTCCAATCAACGATGTTGTTTTTTTCTTTACCTTTCGCTCTGTTGATGTCAGTGATGGCATGGAGTTTGTTGAAAGGTTTACGATTTGAGCGTCAATATTATTCCACAGAGGTTTCAGATTTGTGGACAGGTGCAAACTGGCGTAGCCGTTTAAGACAGTTAGTGATTGAACCTAAGCGAGATGATGCCATTTTACATTTAAAAACAACGGCGCTTTTGGCAATGAGAGAGTTGCGCCAGTTACTCATCGGTACCTATGGTTTAAATGTGACCTTACAGCAACATTTTGGTCGTGATAATAATCAACTGGTTCTTTCTATTGAAAATGGTTTAGCAGAAGATTTTTTTTACCAAATTACCTTGTTCGAGAAGCCTGAGCCTGAAACTGCACAAGTTCAACATGCATTAATGGTTTCAACCAATATTCAATTGGAAGGTTGTCCTTTGAGTATTACAAATGAAGAGGATTTGATCGTAGACATCTTGCAATGTTATGAGCGATACATGAAAGAACTGGATTTTGTTATTTCATAATTTCTGTCACATAAGCTTAATATGGTGGACGAGAGTTAATGTCTGATGAATAAACAGAACTGGCTGAATAATAAGACTAAAGTGCGGTTGAAAATCCTCTAATTTTTTGACCGCACTTTTAAAATTACCTCTTGAGACAAATGCATAAAAAGAGTATATTCAAGCCCAAATTTTCAATTTAATTCTAACGGAGTTTTTCTATGTTTGGTTTATCCCCAGCACAAATGATTATTTTATTAGTCGTGATTTTATTAGTATTCGGTACCAAAAAATTACGTAATGCGGGATCTGATCTTGGCGCAGCAGTAAAAGGCTTTAAAAAAGCGATGTCTGATGACGAGCTGAAAAAAGATGCTGAGTTTACTCAAATTAAAGACAGTACAACCACCGCTGAAAAAACTGAAACTGTAAAAGATAAAGAACAGGCATAACCGTGTTTGATATTGGTTTTTCCGAACTTGTTTTATTGATGCTTGTGGGCTTGGTAGTGCTAGGCCCTAAGCGTTTACCTGTGGCTATTCGCACGGTAATGGGCTGGGTGAAAACGATCCGTGGATTGGCAGCTAATGTTCAAAATGAATTAAAACAAGAGCTTAAATTGCAAGAGTTGCAAGATAGTATTAAGAAAGCGGAACAACTTAATCTCAAACAGCTTTCCCCAGATTTAAGTAAAACCGTTGAAGAGCTGAAAGAGCAAGCTCAAAAAATGCGTGCAGAGTTAGAAGAAAAAGCGGCTGCAGCAGGTACAACGGTGGAAGAGCAAATTAAAGAAATTAAAAGTGCGGCTGAAAATCCGGCTGATTCTGCGGAAAAACTTGAGGTAAGCGCACAAGAAACAGCAGCGAAACCGGTTGAAACAGCATCCACAGAACATGCAGAGAATGAAACTGCCGAAGTTTTGGAATCTGAAAAAACAGAAGTGGATTTGACCGCACTTGAACCTCATGAACAAGCTGAATTAACTGAGCGTTTATCCGATTACTATTCGCCGGATGATGTGGAGCTACAGCCAGCACCGAAATCTGAAGCGAAGTCCTAGAGAATAATTATGAGCAATATGACGGACGATTCCCAACCGTTAATTACCCATCTTGTTGAACTAAGAAACCGCTTATTACGTTGTGTAATTTGTATTTTAGTGGTTTTTGTGGCGTTGGTTTATTTTTCTAATGATATTTATCATTTTGTCGCCGCACCTTTAACCGCGGTGATGCCAAAAGGTGCAACGATGATTGCAACCAATATCCAAACGCCTTTCTTTACGCCAATTAAATTAACCGCGATTGTTTCGGTGTTTATTTCTGTACCTTATTTGCTTTATCAAATTTGGGCATTTGTTGCACCAGCACTGTATCAACATGAAAAACGTTTAATTTATCCGTTATTATTTTCCAGTACAGTTTTATTCTATTGCGGTGTAGCGTTTGCTTATTATGTTGTTTTCCCTTTCGTGTTTAGTTTCTTTACGCAAACTGCACCAGAAGGGGTAGCTATCGCAACAGATATCAGCAGTTACCTTGATTTTGCGCTAGCATTATTCTTGGCTTTCGGTGTGTGCTTTGAAGTACCCGTTGCCATTATTTTGCTTTGCTGGACAGGTGTCACAACCACGAAAGCATTGGCGGCAAAACGCCCTTATATTATTGTGGGAGCGTTCTTTGTTGGCATGATCTTAACGCCACCAGACGTGTTCTCTCAAACTTTACTTGCTGTACCAATGTGTCTTCTCTTTGAATTAGGCTTGTTAGTTGCACGTTTCTATCAACCGAAAGAGGATGAAGAAGAGGCAACTGATGAAGAAAGTGCGGTAGAAAATCAGGGTGATTTGAATCACAAAGATTAAGAAAATGGGCGTAGGTGATACGCCCTTTTAACATCATAAAAACAGGAAATATTATTATGACTCAACAAATTTTAGGCGGTTTTCCAACCCGTCGCCTTCGTCGTTTACGTAAACATGATTTTAGTCGCCGTTTAGTGGCAGAAAATACTTTAACCGCGAATGATTTAATTTATCCGGTATTTATCATTGAAGGTGAAAATCATCGTGAACCAGTTCCTTCTATGCCTAAAGTTGAACGTTTAACGATCGATCAGTTATTAATCGAAGCAGGCCTTTTAGTGAAATACGGCGTGCCAGTGATTTCATTATTCCCAGTAGTTGAACAAGATAAAAAATCTTTAATGGCAGATGAAGCGTTTAACCCGAATGGTTTGGTACAGCGCGCAGTGAGAGCATTGAAAGCCGCTTATCCAGAATTAGGGGTATTAACTGATGTCGCACTCGATCCTTATACACTACACGGACAAGACGGGATCATTGATGAAGAAGGCTATGTCTTAAACGATATCACAACAGATATCCTGATTAAACAGGCTGTTTCACACGCTGAAGCAGGAGCTGATATTGTGGCACCAAGTGATATGATGGATGGACGTATTGGTCGTATTCGTCAGGCATTGGAAGAAAATGGTCATATCAATACGCAAATTATGGCGTATTCTGCAAAATATGCGTCTAATTATTATGGTCCATTCCGTGATGCAGTCGGTTCTGCGGGCAATCTGAAAGGTGGTGACAAGAAAACCTATCAACTTGATCCAGCCAACGGTAATGAAGGCTTGCAAGAAGTGGCTCTTGATTTACAAGAAGGGGCAGATATGGTGATGGTGAAACCAGGTATGCCATATTTAGACATGGTATATCGTGTGAAAGACTATTTCGGCGTGCCAACCTTTGCTTATCAAGTTTCTGGTGAATATGCGATGCATATGGCGGCCATTCAAAATGGTTGGCTGAAAGAAAAAGAATGCATTATGGAATCATTGCTTTGCTTTAAGCGTGCGGGTGCGGATGGTATTTTGACGTATTTTGCGAAGCAAGTCGCTGAATGGCTTTACTTAGAAGGTAAAAATAAATAAGCACTTTTTAACTTGAAGTGCTAATCTAGGTGTTAATTTTAGATCTCATCTAATAAAAACGAGAAAATATTAAACATTTTCTCGTTTTTTATTTTTTCTTCATTTTTTCTATAAAAAAACTATTGCCTAGTTGATTTTTCTATTGTTATATTGATGACACGCCGCAACAAGACGGTGATAAATAAAATAACGTTACACACATCATATTAACTCACTACTAGAAGGAAAATCCTATGTCAGCAGTAGCATCATTAGACGCATTTCTTGAAAAAGTGGCTCAACGTGACGGCCACCAACCTGAATTTTTACAAGCCGTTCGTGAAGTCTTCACGTCAATCTGGCCTTTCTTGGAAGCAAACCCTAAATACCGTTCAGAAGCTTTATTAGAGCGTTTAGTTGAGCCAGAGCGCGCAATCCAATTCCGTGTGGCATGGACTGATGATAAAGGCCAAGTTCAAGTAAACCGTGCTTTCCGTGTGCAATTCAACAGTGCAATTGGTCCTTTTAAAGGGGGGATGCGTTTTCATCCATCTGTTAACTTATCTATTTTAAAATTCTTAGGTTTTGAACAGATATTTAAAAATGCCTTAACCACATTGCCAATGGGCGGTGCAAAAGGCGGCTCAGATTTTGATCCTAAAGGAAAATCAGATGCTGAAGTGATGCGTTTCTGCCAAGCGTTAATGGCCGAATTATATCGTCATGTAGGCCCGGATACTGATGTGCCTGCCGGTGATATTGGTGTAGGTGGTCGTGAAGTAGGCTATCTTGCAGGCTATATGAAAAAATTATCAAACCATGCGGCTTGTGTCTTTACTGGTCGTGGTCTTTCATTTGGGGGGAGCTTAATTCGTCCAGAAGCAACGGGGTATGGATTGGTTTATTTTGCCCAAGCAATGCTTGCAGAGAAAGGGGATAGCTTCCAAGGTAAAACGGTTTTAGTTTCCGGTTCGGGTAACGTGGCGCAATATGCGATTGAAAAAGCGATGGCGCTCGGTGCGAAAGTCGTAACCTGTTCTGACTCTGCGGGTTACGTGTATTTACCAGAAGGATTCGATCGTAAAAAATTAGAAGCGTTATTAGAGCTCAAAAATGTAAAACGTGGTCGAGTAGAAGAGTTTGCAAAACAATTTGGTCTTCAATATTTTGCAGGTAAACGCCCTTGGGAAGTGAAAGCAGATATTGCACTTCCTTGCGCAACCCAAAACGAATTAGAGATTTCAGACGCTAAAGCTCTAATTGCAAACGGTGTGAAATTGGTTGCTGAGGGTGCAAACATGCCAACCACTATCGAAGCGACAGAAGCATTCTTAGAAGCTGGTGTATTATTTGGCCCAGGTAAAGCGGCTAATGCAGGTGGTGTTGCTACATCAGGTTTAGAAATGGCGCAAAGTTCACAACGTTTATACTGGACAGCTGAAGAGGTGGATAGACAGCTTCATCGCATCATGTTAGATATTCATGCAAACTGTAAAAAATACGGTTCAGCAGAAGGCCAAGCAAACATTAACTATGTAGTGGGCGCAAACGTAGCTGGCTTTGTAAAAGTAGCCGATGCAATGTTGGCACAAGGGGTTTATTAATTCACAAAATGAATAAAAAATTGACCACACTTTGTGATGAAGTGCGGTCATTTTTTATGGGGAATTTCTCAAGTAGAAATAGGCTATTGGCTTGCTTTTTTGCTCAAAAAGTGTAAAATCTTCAGGCTTTTTGTCTATATATACAGAGAAAAAAGTAAGCTATATTCTTAAATCACTTTCGAGTTTGAGAATATTCTTTTAGTAATTAAACATTTAGAGGAAGGTTATGGTAACCATTCGTTTATCTCGTGGCGGAGCTAAAAAACGCCCATTTTATCAAATCGTAGTAGCTGACAGTCGTTCACCACGTGACGGTCGTTTCATTGAGCGTGTAGGTTTCTTCAACCCAATCGCACAAGGTAATGCAGAACGTCTTCGTGTTGATCTTGAGCGTGTAAACCACTGGGTTGCTCAAGGTGCATCACTTTCAGATCGTGTTGCAACTTTGGTAAAAGAAGCTCAAAAAGCATAATCTCGCTTTTTGATTTAGTTCTTAAACTAAGATAGGTGAAAAATATGGAACAACAACGCATTGAAGTTGTGGGCAAATTAGGCTCAACCTACGGTATCCGTGGGTGGTTACGTATTTATTCATCAACAGAACAAGCTGAAAGCATTTTTGATTATAAACCTTGGTTTTTAAAAATCAAAGGTGAATGGCAGCCAACTGAATTAGAAAACTGGCGTCATCATAATCACGAAATCATCGTTAAATTAAAAGGCGTTGATGATCGTGAAGCTGCACAAACTTTAGCGAATGTTGAAATTGGTGTGGATTTATCTGTTTTCCCTGAACTGGAAGAGGGCGATTATTACTGGCACGATTTAATCGGTTGTTCAGTCGTCAACCTAGAAGGTTATACAATGGGAACGGTAACAGAGATGATGGAAACCGGTTCTAATGATGTGTTAGTGGTTAAAGCCAATACCAAAGATGCTTTTGGAAAACAAGAGCGGTTAATTCCGTTTTTGTATGAACAAGTAGTTAAAAGAGTCGATCTCACCACGAAAACTATTGAAGTGGATTGGGACGCTGGTTTCTAATCTCAAGTATGCACAAACGTAATGTAGTAGGCTTTTTATGTGGATAGGGGTGATTTCATTATTCCCCGAAATGTTTAAAGCGATTACGGAATTTGGGGTTACAGGTAGAGCCGTAAAACATAATCTTCTGCAAGTAGAATGTTGGAATCCAAGAGATTTTACATTCGATAAGCATAAAACCGTGGATGACCGTCCTTATGGTGGTGGCCCGGGAATGCTGATGATGGTGCAACCTTTACGGGATGCGATTCATGCTGCGAGAGCAGCTGCAGGAGAAGGCGCAAAGGTGATTTACCTTTCGCCACAAGGACGTAAACTCGATCAAGGTGGCGTAACCGAACTTGCTCAAAATCAGAAATTGATTTTGGTATGTGGGCGTTACGAAGGTATTGATGAGCGATTGATTCAAACTGAAATTGATGAAGAATGGTCAATCGGCGATTACGTTCTGACCGGTGGGGAGTTGCCGGCAATGACATTAATTGATGCTGTTGCGCGTTTTATTCCCGGTGTATTAGGTAAGCAAGCCTCCGCAGAAGAAGATTCTTTTGCTGATGGTTTATTAGATTGCCCGCATTACACCAGACCGGAAGTGTTAGAAGGATTAACTGTACCACCCGTGCTGATGTCGGGACATCACGAAGAAATTCGGAAATGGCGATTAAAACAATCGCTACAAAGAACGTGGCTCCGACGCCCTGAGCTCTTAGAAGGCCTAGCTCTGACTGACGAACAACGTAAGCTGTTAAAAGAGGCGCAAGCCGAACATAACAGTTAGTTTCAGTTACATCTAGGATCAATAAAGGATCAAACAATGTCTAACATTATCAAACAACTTGAACAAGAACAATTAAAACAAAACGTACCTAGCTTCCGCCCAGGTGATACTTTAGAAGTTAAAGTATGGGTAGTTGAAGGTAGCAAACGTCGTTTGCAAGCATTCGAAGGCGTGGTTATTGCAATTCGTAACCGTGGCTTGCACTCAGCATTCACTTTACGTAAAATTTCTAACGGCGTAGGTGTTGAGCGTGTATTCCAAACTCACTCTCCAGCTGTAGATTCTATCGCTGTTAAACGTAAAGGTGCAGTACGTAAAGCTAAACTTTACTACTTACGTGAACGTTCAGGTAAATCAGCTCGTATTAAAGAGCGTTTGGGCGAATAATTCGCAAAATAAAAAAGGCTTGGTTTTCCAAGCCTTTTTTGTTTTTAAGTGCGGTCAACATTAAGACCGCTTCATAATTTCAAAAAACTCATCGTTAGTTTTTGCCACCATAAGTTTGTCGATGAGGAATTCCATCGCTTCCACTTCACCCATTGGGTTAAGGATTTTGCGAAGAATCCACATTTTTTGTAATTCATCTGGTGTGGTAAGTAAGTCTTCTTTACGCGTACCTGAACGGTTGAAGTCGATTGCAGGGAACACACGTTTTTCTGCAATTTTACGAGAAAGATGTAATTCCATGTTACCGGTACCTTTAAATTCTTCAAAGATAACCTCATCCATTTTTGAACCGGTATCTACAAGTGCGGTTGCAATAATGGTTAAACTACCACCTTCTTCTACGTTACGTGCAGCACCAAAGAAACGTTTTGGACGATGCAACGCATTTGCATCCACACCACCAGAAAGAATTTTACCGGATGCTGGTGTAACGGTATTGTAAGCACGTGCCAAACGCGTGATAGAGTCGAGTAAAATCACCACGTCTTTTTTGTGCTCAACAGAACGTTTTGCTTTCTCGATAACCATTTCAGCTACTTGAACGTGACGAGCAGCTGGTTCATCAAAGGTAGAGGCAATCACTTCACCTTTTACTGAACGTTGCATTTCCGTTACTTCTTCAGGGCGCTCATCGATTAAAAGCACAATAAGTTCACATTCAGGGTAGTTGTGCGTGATGCTTTGTGCAATATTTTGTAGCAACATGGTTTTACCGGCTTTTGGTGGTGCTACGATAAGACCACGCTGACCTTTACCAATCGGAGAGGCTAAATCCAAAATACGCGCGGTTAAATCTTCGGTTGAGCCATTACCACGTTCCATTCTTAAACGAGAATTTGCGTGTAATGGGGTTAAGTTTTCGAAAAGAATTTTACTACGAGAGACTTCTGGTTTGTCATCGTTGACTTGGTCGACTTTTAAAAGTGCAAAATAGCGCTCGCCCTCTTTTGGTGGACGGATTTTGCCTTCAATTTTATCACCAGTTTGAAGATTGAAGCGACGAATTTGACTTGGAGAAACGTAGATGTCATCAGGACCAGCAAGGTAGGAACTGTCTGCGGAGCGTAAGAAACCGAAACCATCGGGTAAAATCTCCAACACGCCGCCGCCAAAAATATCTTCACCGCTCTTGGCGTGTTGTTTCAAAATAGCAAAAACAATATCTTGTTTACGTAAACGGGCAAGATTTTCCAAACCCATTTGTTCTTCGCCAAGTTTCACAAGATCAGAAACAGGCGTATTTTTAAGTTCTGTAAGATGCATAATTAATAATGTTGGAACGAATAAGAGTTGATAATACTGAAATGTTTGAATGGTGGGCAATGCCCTTAAGAATGGTGCGTAAATTACCACTAAAATTTAATACTGTCTAGTTTTTGTTAGAAAAAACAGGGTAAAATAGCAAACTATGAAGAGATTATTATTGCATGTTGATTAATTATGCGCAATAATTGAATAATTAATCAGCGTCAAAATTAAAAGAAGGATAACCTATGGCTCTCTGGGGTGGTCGTTTTACACAAGCGGCAGATAAACGTTTTAAAGATTTTAATGATAGCCTGCGTTTTGATTATCGCTTGGCAGAGCAAGATATTGAAGGCTCCATTGGCTGGTCTAAAGCTTTAGTCAATGTTGGTGTATTAAGTGCTGAAGAGCAACAACAGCTAGAAGTTGCCTTAAATGAATTATTAATCGAAGTGCGGTCAAATCCACAGGCGATTTTACAAGATGATGCAGAAGATATTCACAGTTGGGTGGAAAGTAAGCTTATCGATAAAGTAGGTAATTTAGGTAAAAAATTACATACGGGTCGTAGCCGTAATGACCAAGTTGCACTTGATATTAAAATGTGGTGCAAACAACGTGTAGCGGAGTTGCAAGAGTCTATTCGTAATCTTCAACGTCACTTGGTACAAACTGCTGAAAATACGCAAGATGCGGTGATGCCGGGGTATACTCATTTACAACGTGCTCAACCAATTACTTTTGCCCATTGGTGTATGGCTTATGTGGAAATGTTTGAGCGTGATTATTCTCGTCTTGCCGATGCTTATAAACGCATGAATAGTTGCCCATTAGGCAGTGGTGCACTTGCGGGAACTGCCTATGCGGTCGATCGTGAACAATTAGCCGCAGATTTGGGTTTTGCTTTTGCGACGCGTAATAGTTTGGATAGCGTCTCTGATCGTGACCATATTGTGGAATTACTCTCAACAGCTTCTTTAAGTATGGTTCACCTTTCTCGTTTCGCAGAAGATATGATTATTTTTAACAGTGGTGAAGCGAATTTTGTGGAATTATCGGATCGTGTGACTTCTGGTTCCTCTTTAATGCCACAAAAGAAAAATCCGGATGCTTGTGAATTAATTCGTGGTAAAGCGGGTCGTGTCATGGGTGCATTAACCGGTATGTTGATGACCTTAAAAGGGTTGCCATTAGCGTATAACAAAGATATGCAAGAAGACAAAGAAGGGATCTTTGATGCGTTAGATACCTGGCAAGATTGCGTAGATATGGCGACTTTTGTACTAGATGAATTAAAAGTGAATACCGACCGTACACGTGAAGCCGCTTTAAAAGGTTACTCAAATGCAACAGAGCTAGCAGATTACCTTGTGGCAAAAGGTGTACCATTCCGTGATTCTCATCATATTGTCGGTGAAACCGTGGTTTATGCCATTGAAAAAGGAAAAGCCTTGGAAGACTTAACCATTCCTGAATTCCGTCAATTCAGCGATGTAGTGGGGGATGATGTATATGACATTCTTTCACTACAATCTTGTTTAGATAAACGTTGTGCGAAAGGTGGGGTTTCACCACTTCGTGTCGCAGAAGCGATTGCAGAAGCAAAAGCGAGATTAGCTTAATTAGCGCAAATAAAAAGAGCGGTCAAAAATGTTGTGTTTTTTGACCGCTCTTTCGTTTTCTTAATCTCTGAAGTTATTAAATTGGAATGGTTGGCCTAATTCAGCGCCTTTCACCAATTGAATAACAGCTTGTAAATCGTCACGAGATTTACCAGTTACGCGTACTTGTTCACCTTGAATTTGGGTTTGAACTTTGATTTTTGAATCTTTCACTAATTTAGTGATTTTTTTCGCCATCTCTGTTTCAATCCCTTGTTTTAATTTGATTTCTTTGGTGTAAAGTTTACCGTGGTGTTCACTTTCTGTTGGAATATCCAACGAGCTATGCTCAATGCCACGTTTTACAAACGCCCCAATTAAAATTTCAATTAACTGTTCTAATTGAAAATCTGATTCGGTCGTCACTTTCACCGTTTCGCTTTTTTCATTTAATTCAATGGCCGCTTCCACGCCACGAAAATCATAACGTGTACTTAATACGCGGTTTGCATTTTCAACCGCATTACGCACTTCGTGCATAGTAATTTCAGATACGATGTCAAAAGATGGCATAAATTTTCTCCCAAAATGAATTAAATTCGATCATTTGCACTTAAAAGACATAAAAGTGCGGTTAAGTCAGCAAAGTTTACCACAATTTGTGCTTGTTGTTGCACCTTCGGTTTCGCATGAAATGCCACGCCTAATCCTGCGACCTTCATCATCGCCAAATCATTGGCTCCATCTCCAATAGCAAGGGTGTTTTTGCGTGGAATACCGTATTCTTCAGCGAGTTTTTGCAAGGTATTCGCTTTGTATTGTGCATCGACCACGCTACCTTTTACATTGCCGGTAAGCGTGCCATCAATAATTTCAAATTGATTAGACGCCGCAAAATCGAGGTTTAATAAACTTTTTAAATAATCGGCGAAATAGGTGAAACCACCAGAAGCAATAGCGGTTTTCCAACCATGTTGTTGTAATGTCTTAATGGTTTCAATTAAGCCAGGCATTAACGGTAATTTTTCACGTACTTGTTGCAAAATGCTTTCTGGCGCGCCTTTAAGCGTACCGACACGACGACGTAAACTTTGTTCAAAATCTAGCTCGCCACGCATGGCGCTTTCAGTAATGGCAGAAACCAGTTCACCCGTGCCAGCCAGTTTAGCGATCTCATCGATGCATTCAATTTGAATGGCGGTAGAGTCCATATCCATTACCAATAAACCTTTTTCTGATAATTTTGCATCAAAATCCAGTTTGGCGATGTCTAATTGCAGGTCGTGAGCATGGGCAATAAAATCGTCTAGCCATTTGCCTTTTAAAAGAACAACGGTATTTTTTTCAACGTTCCATGCATCAAAACACAGGAAAGATTGACCGCACTTTTGTTGGAATTCGAGTAATTTGGCTAAATTCAGCGTTGTACCGTATAAAATAAACGCATGCGATTCATCGGAGTGAGGCAAACCAGACGAAAGTGCGGTGGGGAATTGGGGATATTTTTGGGTAATGCTTGCAAGGTTTTGAATTTGCATAGAAAATCCTGTAAATTGTGAATACTCATCTATTCTAGCCGATCTTGGCGAAAAAATGGAAAAACAACGTGCAATTAATTAAAGAAAAACTTCAAAAATCACTGATGTTTGGACTCATCATTCTGCTTTGTATCGGTGCCATGGCGGTGATTTTATTTGGTGTGAAACAATTTAAGATTGGTTCACAGCTTTCAAGTGTGAATCAAGTAGCAAATTTATCGCATACTTTGGTTCGTCAGCAAGCCAATTTATTTTCAGTTTTATTAACCAATAATGCGAAATCCGATCAGCTCGTTGAAAATTTAGATAATTTAGTTAAAGAGAATTTTGTGCTTGATGCGACCATTTATGATTATAACGGCAAAGAATTGGCACAAAGTACTAATACCGGCAATCTTCGTGAGCAACTTGGCCTAGAACATAAAAATGAAGGTGAATTTTCAACACAACAAATTGTTGAGCCGATTTATTCCGCTTCCAATAATGCCGTTCGTGGCTTTTTGAGGGTAACATTTGATGCCCAATATGCTCAAACGACGCAGAGCAAAATTAATCAAGTCTTCCACCGCTTATATGGTGAAATTGTCGTGGTCTTTTTATTAGGTGCTTTATTCGCCAGTTCCATTCATTATTTTTTAAGTCATTATCGTCGAACATATCGAAAACCAGTGGAAACTAAAACGGTCGTTAATTTACAAGGTAAATCGAGTAGCCAGCGTTTCCATCAACGTCGTCGAAGAATTTGATCAAGTTAAATAAAATTGCAAATATTGGTTAAGCCAATCAGTAAATAGGGTAGAATACTTAGAATTATTTAGATAGGAGAAAAACATGGCAACTCGTAGACAACTCGCCAACGCAATTCGTGCGCTA
The DNA here is from genome assembly GCF_001053575.1 of Parahaemophilus parainfluenzae. Lineage (GTDB taxonomy): Bacteria > Pseudomonadota > Gammaproteobacteria > Enterobacterales > Pasteurellaceae > Haemophilus_D > Haemophilus_D parainfluenzae_S. The sequence continues at coordinate 150,824 of NZ_JVSL01000017.1, forward strand.
TCAATGGATGCAGTACAAAAAGCGAAATCAGGCCACCCAGGTGCACCGATGGGAATGGCGGATATCGCTGAAGTATTATGGCGCGATTTCTTAAAACACAACCCAAACAATCCTAAATGGGCCGATCGCGACCGTTTTGTACTTTCTAATGGCCACGGTTCAATGTTGATCTATAGCTTATTACATTTAACAGGCTATGATCTTTCTATCGAAGATTTAAAACAATTCCGTCAATTACATTCTAAAACCCCAGGCCACCCAGAATATGGTTATGCGCCAGGTGTTGAAACCACAACTGGTCCGTTAGGCCAAGGTATCACTAATGCAGTAGGGATGGCGATTGCTGAGAAAACCTTAGCAGGCCAATTTAACCGTGAAGGCCATGAAATTGTCGATCACCACACTTATGTGTTCTTAGGTGATGGCTGTTTAATGGAAGGGATTTCTCACGAAGCTTGCTCTTTAGCAGGCACATTAGGTCTTGGCAAATTAATCGCATTCTACGATGACAATAACATTTCAATTGATGGTCATGTTGATGGTTGGTTCAGCGATGATACGGCAGAACGTTTTGAAGCTTATGGCTGGCAAGTAATCCGTAATGTAGATGGTCACGATGCAGAACAAATTCGTGCTGCAACCATTCTTGCTCAAGCAGAAAAAGAAAAACCAACGTTAATTATTTGTAAAACCATCATCGGCTTCGGTTCACCAAATAAATCAGGTTCTCATGATTGTCACGGTGCACCATTAGGTGATGAAGAAATTGCATTAACCCGTAAAGCACTTGGCTGGGAATATGGTCCATTTGAAATTCCAGCAGAGTACTATGCAGAATGGTCAGCAAAAGAAAAAGGTGCAGCAGCAGAAAAATCTTGGGAAGAAAAATTTACTGCTTATGCAAAAGCATACCCTGAACTTGCCGCAGAATTTACACGTCGAGTAAACGGTGAATTACCGGCAAATTGGGCGGCAGAATCTAAAGCGTTCATTGAAAAATTACAAGCGAATCCTGCAAGTATTGCAAGCCGTAAAGCATCACAAAATGCCATTGAGGCTTATGCACACGTGTTGCCTGAATTCTTAGGCGGCTCTGCAGACTTAGCAAGCTCTAACTTAACGTTATGGAGCGGTTCTAAACCAATTCGTGCCCACGAAAACCTAGGTGGTAACTATATCAACTATGGTGTGCGTGAGTTCGGTATGTCAGCGATTATGAATGGTATTGCTTTACACGGCGGTTTCATTCCTTATGGCGCAACCTTCTTAATGTTCTACGAATATGCACACAATGCAGTGCGTATGGCAGCATTAATGAAACAACGCACTTTATTCGTTTATACGCACGACTCGATTGGTTTAGGCGAAGATGGTCCAACTCACCAACCAGTTGAGCAAACTACATCATTACGCTTAATTCCAAATCTTGAAACATGGCGTCCATGTGACCAAGTGGAATCAGCCATCGCATGGCAACAAGCGGTTGAGCGTCAAGATGGCCCAAGTGCGTTGATCTTTACCCGTCAAAACTTAGCACAAATGGACCGCACTTCTGCACAATTAGATGCCGTTAAACGTGGTGCTTATGTGTTAAAAGACTGTGAGGGTACACCAGAGTTAATCTTCATTGCGACAGGTTCTGAAGTGGAATTGGCAGTGAAAGCAGCAGATGTATTGACTGCTGAAGGTAAAAAAGTGCGTGTCGTCTCTATGCCAAGTACTAACCGTTTCGACAAACAAGATGCAGCGTACCGTGAAAGTGTGTTACCTGCAGCCGTAACCAAACGTGTTGCAATCGAAGCAGGTATTGCAGACTTCTGGTATAAATACGTTGGCTTTGAAGGTCGCGTGGTTGGTATGAATAGCTTTGGTGAATCAGCACCAGCAGATCAATTATTCAAACTCTTTGGCTTCACCGTGGATAACGTGGTAGCAAAAGCAAAAGAGATTTTATAATTATTAAAATAGATAAAGGCAGGCAATGACCTGCCTTTCTTTTTTGATTTGAAAAAAGTGCGGTCAAAAAATAAGAAAATTTTTGACCGCACTTTGTTTTTATCTGCTTTCACCTTGTTATCTAAGCCTTTTTTCGTCAATCCATTGAGTTCGCTTTTTAAGTTTGTTAAAATTTGCAACACTTTTTGCAATAAGAATAAAACGTAAAAAGTGAGTTCGGAAGAAGGTAGCTGGAGAGTAGGGAATTGCCCCTACGCCGACGAGGTAAAATCTTTCAGGCGCAATCGCAAGATTGCAGGGACTGTTACTGGACGAACCCTTGGAGAGATCCATTGCATTTTATTGATGTAAATGGACGCCGAAGGCGCAAAAGAGCGGTCGATTTTTCGATTGTTTTCCAAACGCTCAGGCAAAAGGACAGGGGCAAAAGACAATCGGTATTATCAAAAATATTTCTATCGGGATTCTTCTTGTCTCCTTGTCGAGTTTATTTGTATTTTAAACGACGAGGAATCATCAATGTCATTACAGACAATCTTATCGGCTATTAGTAGCTTTATATGGGGACCTCCCCTACTTATTCTATTGTCCGGAACCGGACTTTATCTCACCCTTCGTTTAGGCTTTTTGCAAATTCGTTATTTGCCTCGTGCCTTGGGCTATTTATTTGCTCGTGGTGCAAATAAAGGCAAAGGGGACGTGTCTTCTTTTGCTGCACTTTGTACCGCATTAGCGGCAACCATTGGTACAGGGAATATCGTGGGTGTAGCGACCGCAGTACAAGCGGGTGGACCTGGCGCGATTTTTTGGATGTGGCTAGTTGCATTATTAGGCATGGCAACCAAATATGCCGAATGTTTGCTTGCAGTGAAATATCGTGTGCGCGATAAATACGGTTTTATGGCAGGTGGACCAATGTACTACATCGAACGTGGTCTTGGTATTAAGTGGTTAGCAAAATTATTTGCGCTATTTGGGGTGTTGGTGGCCTTTTTCGGTATCGGTACTTTCCCTCAAGTCAATGCGATTACGCATGCAATGCAAGATACCTTTAATGTGCCTGTTGTGATTACTGCAACAGTGGTGACGGTATTGGTCGCTATGATTATTCTTGGTGGAGTAAGACGTATTGCGAGAGCCTCTGCCGTCATTGTGCCTTTTATGGCACTGGGTTATGTGACGACCTCAATTATCATCTTAATCGTTAATTACGATAAATTACCTGCTGCAATTTCATTAATTATTCAGAGTGCGTTTAATCCACAAGCAGCTTTAGGCGGAGCAGTTGGTTTTACCGTGATGAAAGCGATTCAATCAGGTGTGGCACGTGGTATTTTCTCAAATGAATCTGGTTTAGGGAGTGCGCCTATTGCAGCTGCTGCGGCACAAACGAAAGAGCCTGTTCGCCAAGGTTTAATTTCGATGACAGGGACATTCTTAGATACCATCATCGTATGTACGATGACGGGCTTAGTGCTTGTGATTACGGGAGCATGGAGTAATCCTGAGCTTTCAGGCGCAAGCGTGACTAACTATGCTTTTGCGCAGGGATTAGGTACATCATTTGGTGCAACGATTGTAACAGTAGGATTATTATTCTTTGCTTTCACCACAATTTTAGGGTGGTGCTACTACGGTGAGCGTTGTTTCCTTTACTTAGTTGGTATCCGTGGTATTAAATTGTATCGCTTCATATTTATTGTTCTGGTTGGAGCGGGTTCATTCCTCACCTTAGATTTAATCTGGATCTTAGCGGATATTGTGAATGGTTTAATGGCCTTCCCGAACTTAGTTGCATTAATTGGTTTACGCAAAGAGATTATTTCAGAAACCAAAGATTACTTCGAACGTTTAAAAGCGACGCAACATGATCAAGATGAATTAGCCTAATTTAGGCTCATAAAAAGAAAAGGGAAGTCGAGTGCTTCCCTTTGTTGTTTACAGCTTTACATCATAACAAGTTTACACGGAAATGAAATCACATTTTTTTTAGAAATTAGATCCCGATCATATTTTTGAACATTTGTTTTTTTATTTACCTAAAAGCACTTGAAAAAGTGGTTCAAGGTCGATATGTTGTAATTAAAGATGAACGGAACCGAAGGGTTCATTTAAGCAAAAGAGGTAAATGCTATGACACTCAATATCACAAGTAAACAAATGGAAATCACCCCTGCAATTCGTGAACATGTGGAGGGGAGACTTGCAAAATTAGAGAAATGGCACACTCAACTGATTAGCCCGCACTTTGTTTTAAGTAAAGTACCAAACGGCTTTTCTGTAGAGGCTTCAATTGGAACTCCATTAGGTAATCTGTTAGCTACTGCAACGGCAGATGATATGTATAAAGCGATCAATGAAGTCGAAGAAAAATTAGAACGTCAATTAAATAAACTTCAACATAAAGGCGAATCTCGCCGAGCAGATGAGCGTTTGAAAGATTCTTATTGAAAAATAAAGGATAATGAATAAATTGAAAGGGCGAACATCATGTTCGCCCTTTTTTATTCAGGATATAATCAATTAAAAACGAATTTCAACAGATGCTGCAAAATTACGTCCTGGTGCATAAAAACGCTCTAAACCTTTTCCTTCTTTATCAACTGAATCAGTCGTGCTTATTTTGTTAATGCCGCGTAGGGTATCCCAGGTGTGATATTTGCGATTAAATAAGTTATAAAGCCCCGCGCGTAGCGTAATATTTTGATTGATTTTATAGAAACCGTATAGATCAAATAGTACTGCAGAATTATTAAGATAAGGGTAAGTTTTTACTTCTCTAACAAAGTTGGTAGAGTATTGTACTATTTGGGCATCTTTAGCTTTTTTCGCGCCAAGATAACTAGCTTTGACGTTAACTCCCCAGCGATCATTTGGATCTTCATACCCAATTCCTAAAATCACTTTAATAGGTTGAATGGAAAGTAAGCTCGCTTCAGTACCACTAAGTTTTCCTTTGGCATAACCGAGATTTGCTGTAAATTTCCAACCTTGCGGAATAGCTGAAATAATCTGATCTAAATTAACTTTGCTCGTGAATTCCACACCAGAAATACGAGCTCGGTCAATGTTAACTGCTTTCTGAGCGATTGTTGTGTAATAAGCTTGTTGACCATAACTTGCACTATAGGCATTGTAATAGGGGTTACGTTTTTTATAAGTTGATTCTTGCTCAGTTAAGAAGTTTTTATAACGAGTATGATAAAACGTTAACCCAAATGAGCCTAATCGATGCTCAGCTTGAATATAAATAGATTGATTTAGTGCTTGTTCAGCTTTTAAATCAGGGTTTGGTATCCAGTTACCGGCAGGATGTTCGAAAGAGAAATACATCTCTGAAGCAGTTGGAATACGGAAACCAGTAGAAATGTTATAGCCGATCTTCCAAATATCAGTCAGCTGAGCATCTAATCCCAATGAGCCACTTAAGCTTTGGAAAGTGTTTGATGCAGGTTTACTGCTACAAGCCCTGCAAAAAGCTTTTAAATCTTGTGGTACTAATTCATCCCAATCATAACGAATACCTAATTGACTAGAAAAGATATCATTCCATATCACATTGTCTTGTAATTGAGCAAAGAAAGAACGAGTTCTGATCGGGTGCTGAATTGATTCATTATCTTTTGCACTGCTACCATCTGTATTTATATTTGGATATTCATGATCATTCCGATTATCAAAATCTTTTTGTGAAATACCGGTTCTTAGCGTAAATTGATGGCTACCAAATCTAGTTTCCCATGGCATGAGATCGGCTCGCAGAGAGGCTCTCATAAAGCGACTATTCATGCTGGTATCCTGAATTTCGATTAAATCTTTTCCTGAATATGCAGTAAAATCAGCATTATAGCGATATCCGCCTTTATAGTTTTTTGAGCCAATATTTGTTTTTTGAAAATCTAATTCTGTTTTTAGGTAACTTAACCATTTACTGTTTTCTGGAAAATATTCGTAGGCAATATTGGCATTATAGCGTTTACTTATATCATTGGATTCACGCCAGAGCCCTGCCAGCTGGTAAGATTTTTCATCAACAAAGTTATTTGCTTTTTGAGCATTAAATGATGCACTTACACGTTGTGTCTGCGTAATAAAATAGCCAATTTTAGCTAAGTAGCTATGGTTTTTATGATGTGATGGGTCTGGGATGCCGCGAGCGTTACCTACGATATCTTGACCTTTTCCATGGCTTTTCATTTCATATCCATGGCGATAGGAATAGAGTAAGGTTGCATCAAATTTGTCATCTTTATAAGCAACACCCAAAGTATGTGTCCATTCGCTATTTTTGCTGGCATAACCATTTTTAAGCAATACACCCCATTTTTTATTTGGCAGAATGATATCATCAGCACCTAAGGTTCGATAGTTAACGGAACCGCCTATTGCTCCACTACCTGAATTGAAAGAATCTGCTCCTCGCATAATATCAATACCCTGTACTAATTCTGGATCGATACTTAGACGGGAGCTATTAAAATTACCGTAACGTGCGTATAGTGAATTTTCTTCTGATTCGGGTAAATTGACGCCATCAACACTGATGCCAACACGATTTCCTTCAACGCCACGCATTGCAAAACCTTTGTTACGACGACCATTATCACTAATGCCAACATCAGTGGCGTAACGAACTAAGTCATAGTTATCAGAAATCAGTTCTTCTTGAATTGCTTTACGCGTTTTTTTTATTTGATTTGCTTTGAGCTCAGAAGCATTGGCATTAACAGTAATTGTATCTAATGTAGTTTGCTCTTCAGCGTAAGCGTGCGCAGCAAAAGCGACACAAAGTGCACCTAAAGAAAGGGGAAATTTATGAATCATATTTTTACCTGAAATATTATTTTGATTTAGTAGAATCTGGAGCAAAGTTTACAAAATTTAAATAAATCTTACAATGGTATTGAAAATTATTTTCATTTCATTTAAATTGTGTGAAGTCATCATTTAGTCTAAAAAAAACAAGATAATAAGGATCTTTTTTATGAGCAAAATTAAACTTTCCATCATTGCGCTTTCATGTGTTATGGCATTAGGTGCTTGTTCTTCTAGTTCAAAAGGAGGTTCAGATAATTCTGAGCAGATTCGTCAAGCAGAGATTGAACTAAATCAAAGAATAGCCGAAGCAAATAAGAAAGCTGAAGCTGCTGTGAAAAAAGCCGAAGCAGCAATTAAAACGGCAAAAAATAATAGCGACCAAACTGAAGCTGAAAAAAAAGCCGCTGAAGAAAGATTGAAACAACTTGAAAATTTACAAGCTGATGAAAAAGCACGTATTCCTCTAAGTGATAAGATTTTTGGCGGGATTAGTGGTGAGATGAAAGATGTCATTTCTGGTGGGGTTTTAATTGGAGAAGAAAATGAGGCAAGCCGCCCATTAGCTCGTGATGTGCGAGATCTTACGATAATTGATGAATCAGGTAAATTAGTTGATATTAATATCTTGAGAAGAGCTGGAGATATTGATCCATGGACTTATGAAGAATATGACGATTTATATAATCTTCGAAAAGAAGGGCAAACTATTTTAAGTAATAGTAATTTACAATCAAGCGCATTTGGTACCTATGTTGATAAATTAACAGGTAATCAATATTTCTATGCGCAAGGTTTACCAACAGCAGTAACACAAATTCCTAAAACAGGATTAGTAGAGTATAAAGGTGGAGCTGTTTATAAAAAAGATGGCAACCAAAATTATAGCGAGATTAGTGAAATGAAAGCTACAGCTGATTTTGCTAATAAAGTCATTGATATTAATATTACGGAAAAAGCTAATGCCGTACCAGGTATGAATTTTGGCGGTAAAATTACGGGTAATAGCTTTGCTGGTGAAGTAAATGGCATTAAAACCCAAGGTGGTTTCTTTGGTGAAAATGCACAAGAAATGACAGGCTTATTTACGAATGAAGCAGATCAGTCTCGTGGTGCATTCGGTGGTATTAAGCAATAACATCTAATCACAAATAATAAAAGGGCGAACATGATGTTCGCCCTTTTTTAGATATCTTGAATCACTAATTGTAACGCATGGCGTTGGAATTGTTTTGCTTTACGGTGTTTTAAGCGTCGTAAACGTAAGTTACGTGAAGCAGAGATATCTCTTGATGCTTTTTTCTTTAAAAAAGTTTTTCTTTTTAACATCTTTTTCTCCTTGTTTTCTTTGAGTTCAATAAAAACGTTGCTTTTTCTGACCGCACTTACTCTGTCGCAGTCGCTTGGTTTTCTTGAACGCGATGATAATTCACAATACTGTTCATGTAACGGCGGATATTCTCGACATATTGGTAGGCTTCATAGCCGCGAGCGTAGCCATATTTTAAGTTTGAATAATGACGCTTTTCTGATAATAGTTGAAGATTATTTTTTACATCTAACCAGTTATCAGGATTGCCACCTAATTTTTTAGTTAGTCGACGAGCATCTAAAATATGCCCTAATCCCATATTATATGCTGCTAAAGAATACCAAATTCGATCCTCTTCTGGAATACTGTCTGGCATTTGGTCGAGTAGCCAATGCAGATACTCTGATCCTGCTTTAATGCTTTGTTCGGCATCCGTGCGATTATTAATATTCATCCGCACAGCCGTATCCTTGGTAAGCATCATCATTCCACGTACGCCAGTTGGAGAGGTGGCATAAGGGTCCCAATGCGATTCTTGATAGGCCACCGCGGCTAATAATCGCCAGTCTAAATTCCCTTTGTATTTTTCAAAGAGCGGTTGATATTGAGGGAGAATTTTTTCAACTGCCTCTAAATAAGCCTGAGTATCTACATAGTCAAAGGCAGTAATATGGCGGAAATATTTTTCCTCAATACGATCAATTAATCCTGTTTCAATGGCATTATTCATAAAATCCAACAAGCCTGCTTGTAGCTCATTATAGGATTGATTGGAAAGATACCAATGCACGGTCATTTCATCGGTTAAGTCAAATGCAATTGCTAAGTTAGGACGAATTTGTTGTGCTGCTGCCACGTCAATACTGTTTGCAATGGTATAAGGAATTTTACCTTCCGCCACTTGAATCAATAATTCCTCTTGGGTCAACTGCTTGTTATTCTGCCATTTTAGTGCAGGAAGTTTTTTCTGTGCAAGGGATAGTAATTTTTCTAAGTCTTCCCCTGCAGAAATAATAATTTCTTGCTGGACTTGCGCTAAATCTTTCGGGCGATTTTCACCTTTTTTATACACAAGCTGCCAAGAGGCGGAAGTATAAGATGGCCCTAACTGAAATTTTTCTGCCCGTTGAGGCTGGAACAAAAGATTCGCAGCAGCAATATCAATATTATTATTTTCTAATTCGTTAAAAAGTTGATCATTATTTTCTAAGGTTTTAATTTGTAAACGAACCCCTAAATAATCAGCAAAGTTTTTTGCTAATTCGTATTCCAAGCCAGATTCGCCTTCATTCCCAATAAAATAGTAAATGGGATTATTAATGGTGCCGACAATCAAGCTACCACGATTTTTGATCGTGGTGTAAGGGTTTTGCTCCGATTGCATAATTTTTTGCCAAGGGAAGACCATATCAATTGCCCAAAGTAATAATGCAAAAGCCGCAATAATACGTAAAAATAGACCTTTCAATAGATAAACCTTATAAATTGAGATAAGAGACGATTGTAACGAGAATTAAGACAATAAAAAAGCCCCTTTTACTTCAAGGGGCTGTTAAATAAGGATTAACGTTGGCGATCTCGGCGACCACGTTCATTAAAAGTGCGGTCGTTTTTATCGTTAAATTTACGCTGACGACGTTCACCGTTACGTTCACCACGGAAGCGATCTTGACCACGGTCTCCACGTTCATTACGGCGACCTTTTCCACCAAAGTCATTGCCAGCACGTCTATTGTCTGACTGTGCTGCGCCCATAAAGCTCATTTGCATTTGTTTATTTAAAACGCGCGTTTTACCGAATTGTTGAAGCAATTCTTTTGGCATGCCTTGTGGTAATTCAACGGTAGAGTAGTCATCATAAAGTTTGATATGGCCAATATAACGGCTGTTAATATCACCTTCATTTGCGATCGCACCTACGATATGACGCACTTCTACACCATCCGCACGACCCACTTCGATACGATATAAATCCATCGGTTGTGGTGTGCCGTAGCCTTTACGTTCACCACGACGTTCAGCCGAACGTGGATTTTCACGACGATCACCGCGATCATTACGGTCACGACGACGTTTATCCATTGGTGGATCTGGTGGAAGAATGAGTTTTTGTTTACCTTGAAGCAACATCAACATGGCCGCAGCAATATCTTCTTGATCCTGATCTGCGGTGAATAAATCTTCCAATAGGCTGCGATACATTTCGAGATCGTGATGTTCCAATTGTTTAGTAATCTTGTCTTGGAATTTTTTACGACGACAAGCTTGTAACACTTCATGATTTGGCAATTCAACTTCATTGATTGGTTTTTTCATCAGGTGTTCGATATTACGAAGTAAACGGCGTTCACGTGGTTCAACGAATAATAATGCACGACCAGAACGACCTGCACGACCGGTACGGCCAATACGGTGAACATAAGACTCTGCATCAAGCGGGATGTCATAGTTCACTACAAGGCTGATTCGTTCAATATCGATACCTCGCGCAGCCACATCAGTTGCAACCACGATATCAAGGCTACCATTACGTAAGCGATCTAAGGTTTGCTCACGTAATTGCTGAGTCATATCACCGTTTAATGCCGCAGCACGGAAACCGTGTTTTTCTAATAATTCGGTCACATCAAGTGTACCTGTTTTAGTGCGGGTAAAAATGATTGCCGCATCAAACTCTTCCACTTCTAAGAAGCGTAATAACGCCTCATTTTTACGGAAACCTTGAACATACCAACAGTTTTGTTCAATATCCGGCGCATTATCGTTATTTACTTTGATTTTCACTTCTTGTGGATTGTTCATGAAGCGTTTTGTGATACGACGAATTGGCTCAGGCATGGTTGCTGAGAAAAGGGCAGTTTGGTGCTCTTCCGGTAATTCAGCCATAACGGTTTCTACATCATCAATAAAGCCCATACGAAGCATTTCATCTGCTTCATCAAGTACGATTGCTTTTAATTCAGATAGATTTAATGTGTTACGACGGATGTGATCTAAAATACGACCCGGTGTACCTACAACAACTTGTGCACCTTGTTTTAATGCACGTAATTGAATGTCATAGCGTTGACCACCATAAAGAGTCACGATGTTAATGCCTTTTGCATATTTCATGAAGTGTTCACAAGCATCAGCAACTTGAATGGCAAGTTCACGCGTTGGTGCCATCACCAATAATTGTGGATGTTTTGCGGCAGGATCAATTTTTGCCAAAATAGGCAAAGAGAATGCGGCAGTTTTACCACTACCAGTTTGTGCCATACCAAGTACATCTCTGCCTTCTAAAAGAGCAGGAATACAAGCTTGTTGGATTGGCGAAGGTGTTTCAAAACCAAGGTCAGAAACGGCTTTTAGAATGAATTCAGGCAAGCCTAAATCATTAAAAGTGATTTTGTCTGTCATTAAAATACTCGAATGTAAGTAAGGAAAGCTCAATTTCGCTTTCAGGTTTATTTGTTACACAAGAAAGAGGCAAGTCTAAAAAACAGCAGTTTTTGTGACCGCACTTTTTTCTTCTTTTTCGTCGTCAGTTTGAGCCGGTTTCAATTTCATCAGCTCTAACACGGCAAAACGATACTCAACAAAGTTATATACCTGATTCGCAATAGCGAGTTTGAATAAAGCCGCAGCTTCATCAATTTGCCCCAAATTGAGTTTTTGTTTTGCTAGATAAAAGTAGGTTTCGGTTAATATTTCTGCATATTGTTGTGAGTTTTCTGCAAATTTAGTTGCCCGTTCTTGCAAGTCACTCACGGAAATATTACCCAAATAGTATTGAACGATATTTGTTCCCCAGAAGTCCTTAGATAGCCCTTTAGCTCGTTCAACAAGGTTGGCATGGGCTTCTTGTGGTTTTAATTTTTGTTCGTTCAAATAGAGCCAGAGTACGCGATAAGGATCTTTGGTATCGGCTTCATAAAACTTCATAAAATCGTCTTCAGCAAGATTATAGCGTTCGACGTAATAAAAATTTAAACCACGATTAAGGTGGGTATAGTCATAACTTGGATCCAATTCAAACACCGCATTAAAGGTTTCTAATGCACTGTCGTAATCTTCTTCAAGTAATAAGTAAAGCCCTAAATAATTGTAAACAGAAGCCATCTTTGGCTGTAACGCGAGGGCTTGTGTAAAGTCATAACGTGCGAGGCCCCATAAACCGAGGGAATCGTATAATACGCCACGTTCAAAGTGAAGCGTCGCCCGTTCTTCATTACTCATTTTTCCAACTAATAAAACCTGCCCGATTCGGGTAATCATCACTTCTTGTTCGAAGTGCGTATTCGGCGTTTGATCCGCAAGCACGACTTTATTTGGTGCGACAAACACGTTTCCCGATTGCACACAACCGGAAATAAATAAAGTCAGACTTAGGCTAGATAATGAAACTAGAAAACGGAATAACCGAAAATATTGCATTGTTTTATAAGTTAGTTTGATAATCAAAACGGGTGTGTAAGGTTTTTTACACACCCTGTGAGATTATTCTTGTTCTACAGAAGTCTCTTCTGCTGGTGCAGATTCTGCTTCAGTTTCTTGTTTTGGTGCAAGATCTTTCATGGTTAAGCGGATACGACCTTGGCGATCGATTTCAACCACTTTAACAGTCACTTCTTGACCCACTTGAAGATAATCACTCACTTTCTCTACACGTTCTTCAGCGATTTGAGAAATATGAACTAAACCTTCTTTATTTCCTACGATAGCCACGAATGCACCGAAATCAGCAAGACGAGTCACTTTACCTTTGTAAATTGCGCCCGCTTCAACTTCAGCAACGATTTCTTCAATACGTGCCATCACGTTTTTCGCTGCACTGCTATCTACTGCAGCAATTTTCACTGTACCATCATCATCGATATCGATAGAAGTGCCAGTTTCTTCAGTTAATGCACGGATAGTTGCACCACCTTTACCGATAACATCTTTGATTTTCTTCGGATCAATTTTCATGGTGTGAATACGCGGCGCGTAGTCAGAAATATCCGCACGTGGTGCAGGGATTGCTTGTTCCATTACGCCAAGAATGTGCATACGTGCACCTTTTGCTTGGTTTAATGCAATTTGCATAATTTCAGGGGTGATACCTTCAATTTTGATATCCATTTGAAGCGCGGTGACACCTTCACGTGTACCAGCTACTTTAAAGTCCATATCACCTAAGTGGTCCTCATCACCTAAAATATCTGAAAGCACCACGAATTTCTCTTCTTCTTTTACTAAGCCCATTGCGATACCTGCAACAGCGGCTTTGATTGGAACACCCGCATCCATTAATGCTAAAGACGCACCACATACAGAGGCCATAGAAGAAGAACCATTAGATTCAGTGATTTCAGATACAACACGCACTACATACGGGAATTCTGCAAGGCTTGGCATAACAGCCGCTACACCGCGTTTTGCTAAACGACCGTGACCGATTTCACGACGTTTTGGTGAGCCGATCATACCGGTTTCACCTACAGAGTATGGAGGGAAGTTGTAGTGGAATAAGAAGTGATCTTGACGTTCACCCGTTAATTCATCAATGATTTGTGCATCACGTTCAGTACCTAACGTTGCAACGGCTAATGCTTGTGTTTCACCACGGGTGAAAATTGCAGAACCGTGAGTACGTGGTAATACACCAGTACAAATATCTAATGCACGAACGGTATCAACGGTACGACCATCAATACGTGGTTCACCTGCAATGATACGGCCACGAACGATTTGGCTTTCAAGTGCGGTGAAAATATCCACGATTTTACCTTCGCTGATTTCTTCATCTTCAGCTGTGATTTGTGCAATCACATCTGCTTTAATCGCATCAATTTGTTCGTAACGAGCTTGTTTTTCAGTAATGCGGTATGCATCGCCTAAACGTGCTTCTGCAATCGCTTTTACTTTGTTGATTAAATCTGTGTTTGGTTGTGGCGCAACCCAATCCCAACGTGGTTTACCCGCTTCTTTTGCAAATTCTTTGATTGCTTCAATCACAACTTGTTGTTGTTGATGACCGAATACTACCGCCGCTAACATTTGTTCTTCAGTTAAAATGTCAGCTTCAGATTCAACCATTAATACGGCTTTGTCAGTACCTGCAACCACTAAGTCCAAACGGCTTTGTTTTTGTTCAGCCATGGTTGGGTTTAATACGAATTGGTTGTCAATAAAACCAACGCGCGCAGCACCGATAGGGCCATTGAAAGGTACACCTGATAAAGTTAATGCTGCAGAAGCACCGATCATTGCCACTAAGTCTGGGCTGATTTGTGGGTTTACAGAAACTACAGTTGCCACAACTTGGATTTCGTTGAAGAAACCTTCTGGGAATAATGGACGAATTGGACGGTCGATTAAACGTGCAATTAAAGTTTCGCCTTCAGATGGACGACCTTCACGTTTGAAGAAACCACCAGGGATTTTACCTGCCGCATAAGTACGCTCTTGGTAGTTTACGGTTAATGGGAAGAAGTCTTGACCTTCTTTCACATCTTTTTTAGCCACAACAGTCACGAATACCGTGGTATCGTCCATGCTTGCCATAACCGCAGCAGTTGCTTGACGTGCAATTGCGCCGGTTTCTAGAGTAACGGTATGTTGACCGTATTTAAATTGTTTAACAATTGGATTCACAATGTTTTCCTTCAAAATAATATTTAAAACAAAGCTTTATTTTCCAGATTGCGACTAGCAAAAGAAATCTCTCGAAAAAAATGACCGCACTTTTGGCGTTTAAAAATTTCTTTTGATAGCCGCACGCTAATGCAGAAAATAAAGCTCGCTTATTATACAGAGTTTTAAATTTATTGGTAACTTTATTTAATATAAGCAACTTGTTATCATATTCTCATACAAATACATACGTAAGGAGACACTATGATTATCAGTGCATTAAATAACCCAAATTTCAAAGTGGGTTTACCAAAAGTTATCGCTGACATTTGCGATCATCTCAATACTTTAGATCTTGAAGCATTAGAAAATGGTCGTCATGATTTAAGCGAGCAAGTCTATATGAATGTCATGGAATTTGATACGGTTGAAGCGGATAGCAAACAAGCTGAACTTCACCATAAATATTTGGATATTCAATTACTTATTCGTGGTGAAGAAAATGTTGAAGTAAGCGCGATTTATCCAAACCTCAGCTTATACGATGAATATCGTGATGCCGATGACTACCAACTTACCCCGCAAATTGAAGATAAAAGCACGGTAACACTTTTACCAAAAATGTTCGCCGTCTTTTTCCCTTATGAACCCCATAAGCCGGGTTGCACCGTAAATGGCAAATCAAGTTTTGTGAAAAAACTGGTGGTGAAAGTACCGGTAGAATTGATTTAATTATTTCGATTCATTAAAGCAAAAGTGCGGTCAGAAATTTATGTATTTTTCTGACCGCACTTTTTTATTATTTAATCACCGTAATTGACCATTTCGCATCATCAATTTGTTCGAAGTTGGTCACTTCATAACCTTCTTCAGCAGCCCAAGCGGGAATGGCTTCAGTGGCTTGGGTGCAGTCGAATTCAATCTCTAGGCCATCGCCTTTATTTAACTTAGCCATGGCTTCCTTAGCTTCAACGAGAGGAAAGGGGCAAACAAGGCCGAGTGTAGGTAATTTAACGATCATATAAACTCCTTATGATGCTTTTGCTAATTTTAAACGTTGTAGACGGATAATGGTGAAGTAGGCGGCCACCCAAGTGCCGAGGATCATCAATGGCAATGATACCCAACCTTGCCAAGAGAAAAAGGCTGTTTCGACTAAGCCATTACCGATAGAACAGCCACCTGCAAGGGTTGCCCCGATACCCATGAGAATACCGCCGAGTCCGCTGCGTAGAATCGTGGTGGCATCTGGTACACGGACACGGAATTCATTGCTCGCTTTAGCACCGATGAATGACCCGATAAAAATCCCTAAGACTAAGAATACGCCCCAGTTAATAAATTTACCGTCGCCAGTAACGAGGAATTGCATAATATTAGCTGATGGGCCGGTGATACCAAGTCCAAACTCACGACCAGTAGCAACACTGAGTGGCCAAGCGGCAAGCGCGATTAATCCAATTAACACGGCTGAGAAAAATGGGTGCCAGCGTTTTTCAAATAATAAGTGGGCAAGCCCCGTTTTCTTCGGTTTTAATACCGCAACTTTTACGCTGGGTTTGCTGAGATGTTTGTATACATAAAAGGCTGTCACTAAAGTTAATAGTGCCACTAACCACCAAGGTGAAATGCCGAATGTATCGTAAATGTTGCGTTGTTCGATATTGATACTGCGTAAAGTTTTATTGAATTCCCCTAATGGGCCAGTGCGCATGATGGCACTTAATAACATATAAGTGAATAACGCAACCCAACTGCCGACTAAGCCTTCTGCAGCACGGTACCATGTACCTGTCGCACAACCGCCAGCAAGAACAATGCCGATACCAAATACAAAGGCACCGATAATCACCGCTAAAAAGGCAAAATTTTCAGCTGGATCGACATTTAAAACACCGATTTCTTTTAAGAGGAAGAAACCAATGGATTGCACGGTAATCGCCAATAGAAGGGCTACAAACATTTTGTTATTTTTGGTGACATACATATCGCGAAATGCGCCGGTAATACAAAAGCGCCCACGCTGCATCACAAATCCGAGTAAAATTCCGCAAAGTAATCCGGTTAAAAGCATAAATATTCCTTCTCTTTTAGAACTAAGTAGGTCGGTATTTTCTAAAAAAATAAGAAGGTAGCGCCAATAACTTTTGGCTAGAAAATATGTTTTTTTGATATAAAAAAAGTGCGGTCAGAAATTGGTATATTTTTCTGACCGCACTTTATCGTAAGTTATCACGATATTAAGGGCAGGGTTTACTCACCATAATTTCAATCACTTGGCGATCGATGTGATGCATACTCTTAGAAGCAATTGAGCATAGATTGTCGATAGTGCGATCGAGATCGTGTTCAACGATACCTTCATTGCCCGTAACATGGGTTTCATCCATGGCCATGAGTACCGATTTATAGCCAGAAGCCACGCTGGTGGACACTTTCATGGCACAGCTATTGGATGCGCCATCGCAGATGATTCCGCTGATGTCACCAATCATGCTGCAAATCCCCATGCTCACGGTTTCGAATTTACCCGTAAGTAAATAGGCGATACCCGCACAACTCCCCATAGAGGCAGTTGTTACCGCACAAAGAGCAGACAGTTTGGGTAATTTACTGTGGATATAAATAGCCATTAAGTGTGATAAGAAGAGAGCTCGGAGACGTTTTTCTTCATTCACGTTTAAATAATCGGCGACCACAACCACGGGCATAGTCGCGGCAATACCTTGATTGCCTGAACCTGAGTTACTCATTGCTGGCAATGTAGCCCCGCCCATACGCGCATCGGAGGCTGCAGTGGTTTCAATCATGATTTTGCTGAGTAAATCATCTGACATTAAGCCACTACCAACTTGTTTGCGTAATGTTCTGCCAATGTGCAAACCGTAATTTTCGCGTAATCCTTCGTCAGACAAAGCTCGGTTGAGCGCGGCAGCTTGTCCTATAAAGCGGATTTTATCGAGCTCTACTTCGCAAGAAAATTCAAAGATTTCACGTGCGCTCACCTGTTTGAAAATATCATAAGGGTCGCAATCAGCGCATTCATCGTGTTCTTTCTCAAAAATGATCTCGCCATTTTTTTCAATCAAAATGATGTTGGTGTGTTGATCTTGAATCGCTACTTTCACCCAGTCATTATCCGCAAACAACACAGCTTCCGAATATAAAATATGATCGGTTTGATGAATATCCACATTAACGAGCTTTTTATCAAGCATCGCCTTGGCTTGGGATACTTGCTCGGGTGTGATGTGTTTTAACACTTCCAACTCACCCTCAGGATCACCGCCTAAAGCACCAATTGCCGCGGCAATAGGTAAACCCACCATGCCTGTTCCCGGTACCGCAACACCTAAACCATTTTTCATTAAGTTTGGCGACACCTTGGCTTCAATACGTTCAGGTGTTTTACCTAAATATTTGGCCGCTGTTGCTGCGGCAAGCGCTAAAGAGATAGGTTCAGTACAGCCAAGTGCGGGAACCACATCACGTTCCACAAGGTGAAGTAATGGTTTTTCGATTTCGTTGAGTCTTTCTTGATTCATAAAATTCTTTTTAAGTCTGTTAAATGCTGTCTTCTTTCTCTATGACTAATATGCGCGCTTCGCCTTGTGGATGAGCTACATGTTCGGTACCGATACCCGCATAAAAAATATCACCCGTATGGAGCAATATAGCTTTCTCTTGGTCCTCTTCTTTGTAGCGCATTTCCACCGTACCATCCATGACAGCAAAGACTTCTTCACCGTCATTGATATGCCATTTGTAAGGTTTATCTGTCCAGTGCAGACGCACGGAAATGCCATTCATATTGGTAATATCAAGGGCTCCCCAAGCGCGTTCAGCCGTAAATAGGTGACTTCTAATAACTTTATTCATGACTAAATTTGTTAGTGAGCCTCATCCCAGTTAGTGCCTTGCCCCACATCTACAATCAATGGCACCACTAAATCAGCCGCGCTTTCCATGTGTGTTTTGATGAGCTCGCTATAAAACGCGACTTTTTCTGACCGCACTTCAAACACTAATTCATCATGCACCTGCATAATCATCGCAATATCGGGATCGTTTTGTAGTTTTTGATCCAATTGAATCATGGCACGTTTGATAATGTCTGCGGCGGTACCTTGCATTGGCGCATTGATCGCGACACGTTCGGCTGCTTTACGGCGCATACCATTAGAAGAGTTAATATCTGGCAGATATAAACGACGGCCGAATAGGGTTTCTACATAGCCTTGTGCTTTGGCTTTTTCGCGAATATCGTGCATAAAAGTTTGTACGCCCGGATAGCGTTTGAAATACAAATCCATATAGCTCTGAGCATCGGCACGGCCAATACCGAGTTGACGCGATAAGCCAAAGGCTGACATACCGTAAATTAAACCGAAGTTAATTGCCTTGGCATTGCGGCGTTGTTCGGACGTTACTTCATCCAGTGCGACACCAAAGATTTCTGCTGCGGTAGAGCGGTGAATATCTTTGCCTTGGGTAAAGGCGTTAATTAAGCCTTGATCCTGTGATAGGTGCGCCATAATGCGCAGCTCGATTTGTGAATAGTCGGCTGCCACAACAGTAAAGCCTTCGCGGGCGATAAAAGCTTGACGAATACGACGGCCTTCTTCATTACGAATCGGAATGTTTTGTAGATTCGGATCACTTGATGAAAGACGACCGGTGGCTGTCACCGCTTGATGGTAGGAAGTATGCACTCGACCCGTTTGTGGATTTACCATTTGCGGCAATTTATCAGTGTAGGTGGATTTTAGTTTGCTGAGACCACGATGTTCTACCAACACTTTCGGTAATTCATGACTAAATGCCAGTTCCTCCAATACTTCCTCGTTGGTGGATGGCGCGCCTTTTGGTGTTTTTTGAATAACCGGCAAACCTAATTTATCAAACAAAATTTCCTGTAATTGTTTGGTAGAGGCTAAATTAAATGGCTGTCCCGCCAAGACATAGGCCTGTTCTTCTAATTCACTTAAACGGTTAGCAATTTCGTTGGATTGTAGGAATAGCGCATCGCTATCAATTAAGACACCACGACGTTCCATACGGGAAAGTACACCTAACAACGGCAATTCCATTTCTTTAAAGAGTTTTTCCAGAGTGGGTTCTTTAGAGAGTTTTTCCCATAGCACTTGTTGCAGCTTCATTGTCACATCAGCATCTTCTGCCGCGTACTCGGCGGCTTTTTCCAACGGAATTTGGTTAAAAGTCAGCTGATTTTTACCTTTGCCTGCAATCTCTTCAAAAGTGATTGTTTGATGCCCTAAATAACGTTTCGCCAGATCGTCCATATTATGACGCCCCGTGCTATTAAGAACGTAGGATTCGAGCATAGTATCGAAAGCCACACCTTGCACATCGATGCCATTACGGGCGAAGATGGTGAGATCGTATTTGAAGTTTTGCCCGACTTTTTGAATAGTAGGATTTTCTAAAATCGGCTTTAACAATGCAAGTGCGGTTGTTTTTTCGAGAGTTTTTGGTGCGCCTAAATAATCTAATTGCAGCGGTAAGTAAGCTGCTTCACCGTTTTCTAACGCAAAGGAAATACCCACTAAGTTGGCAGCCATATAATCTAAATTATCGGTTTCAGTATCTAGGGCAAAAAGTTTGACTTGCTTGAGTTTTTCCACCCAACGATTTAAATCTGCTTCAGTGAGCAAGGTTTCATAACGGCTACGATCAATTTGAATTGCTGGTAATGCTTCATCGCTATTGTCTTGAGCGAGCGCTGGTGTAGCTTGATAGTGATTAATCTTGGTCGGTTGTTCGTTATTATTAGTGATGGAATCGGCGCCATTCATTACTTCATTGAGCCAACGTTTAAATTCATAACGGCCGAAATATTCGGTAAGTTGATCGTTATTGCTTGCACCAAGGGTAAGTTGCTCCGGAGTGATATCGAGAGCGACATCGGTTTTAATAGTGGCAAGGCGATAGGATAAATCGGCCATTTCTTTTTCCGCCAATAATTTATCCCCTAATTTTTTTGCGCCACGAATTGGCAATTCGGCCACTTTGTCTAAGTTGGCATAAATTTCTGCCATGCTGCCGATACCTTGCAAGAGACCTAGTGCCGTTTTTTCACCGACACCCGCTACGCCTGGAATATTATCGGCGCTATCGCCCATTAGCGCTAAGTAATCAATAATGAGTTCTGGCGGAATACCGTATTTTTCAATCACGGCCTCGCGATCTAATAAGGTGTTATTCATGGTATTGATCAACATAATGTTGTCATCCACTAGCTGCGCCATGTCTTTATCGCCGGTACTGATCAAAACTTTTTGATTCGCTTTGGAAGCCGCTACCGCTAAGGTTCCAATGACATCATCGGCTTCTACACCTTCAATGACTAAAAGAGGAATGCCAAGGGCGCGTATAATATCGTGCAATGGCTGAATTTGTTTGCGTAGATCATCCGGCATCGGTGGACGATGGGATTTATATTGTTCAAACATTTCATCACGGAAGGTTTTACCTTTCGCATCAAAGACCACCGCAATATGGCTCGGTTGCACTTGCGAAATCAGGCTTTTGAGCATATTTAACACACCGTACATGGCACCGGTTGGTTCGCCGGCTGAATTTGTGAGTGGTGGAAATGCGTGAAAAGCACGATATAAATAAGATGAACCGTCCACTAGGACTAATGGATTAGGAGCGATAGTTGGCATAAATATTCCGTTCAAAAATAATGAAAAGTGTCGCATTATAGCGTAAATTGCGAAATGGGGCGAACGGATAAAGTGCGGTCAATTAAACGTAAAAAGTATGACGAAGGCATTTGGCTGTGGCATAATAGGCTTACTTGAGCATTCAACATAAGGGAATAACATGTCATTAAAACTGGTTGAAGTTGTTGTATTAGGGCAAGTGCTGCGCTTGAATGTCCCTGCAGAACAAGAAGAGATTTTGCGTCAAGCAGCGCGTAATTTAGATCTTCAAGTGTCTGAAATGAAAGAGCGTACAGGTTTATTGCAATTAGACCGAGTGCTTTCTATTGTTGCCTTGAATTTAAGTTTTGAATTAACCCAAGAAAAGAATAAAAATGCCCAGATTGAAAACGTGTTATGTACGCGAATTCAGCAGTTAGATCATTCTTTAGAGAATGCATTAGGTGGGCGTTCCATCGTAGATTAAATAAAAAAAGAACCGCATGTTGAAAGTGCGGTTCTTTTTTTATGCGTTTTTTAATCTGGCGTGTAATAGAGTTTACCAATTTCAATTTTTTGCCGCCCTGTTTCTTCACGCCATTTATTGCTATCTCGTAAAGAATAAACACAGCCACAATATTCTTGCTGATAAAAACGTTCGCGTTTACTGATTTCGATCATGCGTTGCGATCCACCTGCTTTACGCCAGTTGTAATCCCAATAAATCACATCATCATATTTTTCAGCCGCACGGTGACCACAACCATTAATTTGATCCATGTCTTTCCAGCGAGAAATACCAAGGCAGCTAGTAAATACAGGGAAACCATTTTCATGAGCATATTCAGCGGCTTTTTCAAAACGCATATCAAAACACATGGTACAGCGAATGCCACGTTCAGGTTCCCATTCCATACCTTTTGCGCGATCAAACCATTGTTGGCGATCGTAGTCTGCATCAATAAACGGAATTCCGAATTTTTGGGCAAAGCGGATGTTTTCTTCTTTACGAATTAAATATTCTTTTAATGGATGAATATTCGGGTTGTAAAAATAAATCGTAAACTCAATACCTGAGGCCAAAATGGCTTCCATCACTTCACCCGAACAAGGCGCGCAGCAAGAGTGGAGAAGTAGCTTATTATGCCCTTCAGGTAATTCGAGTTTTTCACGAATAAAAGGCGCATTGGGATCCTTGCGCACTTTTTGTTTACGTGGTTTTTGAAATTTAGGTTGAGAATCGACCGCACTTTGCGGTTGAATTTGTTCTTCAGTCATATTAATAAGTTCGGTCTACCGATAGATAAGCCAGTGAAATTAAGGCTTTTTTGTATTTGCTTTCAGGTAATAAGGCAATGGCATCGACTGCTTTTTGGGCTTCTTGTTTCGCGCGATCCATCGCGTAATCGAGGGATTTATGTTCTGCCATAATTGCAAGTACGTCATCGATCGCATCACGTTTTCCGCCTTGTTCAATGGCTTCGCGAATAAGTGCGGCTTGTTGTGGATTACCATGACGCATTGCGTGTAATAAAGGAAGAGTAGGTTTACCTTCGGCGAGGTCGTCACCCACATTTTTGCCTAATGCTGCAGCGTTTGCGCTGTAATCTAGCACGTCATCCACTAATTGGAATGCGGTACCAAGATAGCGACCATATTCTTGAAATGCGGTTTCAATTGATTTTTCAGCACCTGCAACAATTGCAACAGATTGTGCCGCCACCTCAAATAAGCGTGCCGTTTTACTATAAATCACACGCATATAGCTTTCTTCGGTGGTATCCGGATCATTCACGTTCATTAATTGTTGAACTTCACCTTCCGCCAACACGTTGGTGGCGTCAGCCATAATGCGAAGAATATCTAGCGATTGTAACTGCGCCACTAATTGGAATGCACGCGTATAAATGAAGTCTCCTACTAATACGCTAGCCGCATTACCAAAGGCAGAGTTTGCCGTTGCGCGACCACGACGCATATCCGATTCATCTACCACATCATCATGTAATAAAGAAGCAGTGTGAATAAATTCTACAAAGGTCGCACAAGTTGCTACTTTATCGCTTTCGTAGCCTAATGCACGCGCCGCTAAGACCGCAATAAGTGGTCGAATACGTTTTCCGCCACCTTGTACAATATAAAAACCAAGCTGATTAACCATCGGCACGTCTGAGTTAATTTGTGCTAAAATAGCTTGGTTGACTTTCTGCATATCCGCATCGGTTAATGCTTGGATTGCATGCATATCCATTAAATCTTGTTTGTTCATCTTCATTTGGTTCGATGGTTGTGTATATAAAAGAAAAGTGCGGTGAATTTTACCCGATTTTTCAAGGTTTCTGAAATTAAACTCGAGGAAAAGCGCTTTTTTTTATTTTATTGCAAATAAGTGCTTGCGATCGAGTTGTTTTTTCCGTAGAATTTGCGACCTATTTATATGAATTTTGAAGTGCGGACCGAAAATAGTAACGGAGAAGCACAATTATAGCGGAGTATTTATGTACGCAGTTTTCCAAAGTGGCGGTAAACAACACCGTGTGAGCGAAGGTCAAGTAGTTCGTTTAGAAAAACTTGAACTTGCAACTGGCGCAACAGTTGAGTTCGACTCAGTGTTGATGGTCGTTAATGGTGAAGATGTTAAAATTGGTGCACCAGTAGTAGCTGGCGCGAAAGTAGTGGCTGAAGTTGTGGCACAAGGTCGTGGCGATAAAGTTAAAATCGTTAAGTTCCGTCGTCGTAAACACAGCCGTAAACAACAAGGTCATCGTCAGTGGTTCACAGAAGTGAAAATCACTGGGATTCAAGCATAATTTCAGAGGAGATCAAGTAGATGGCAACTAAAAAAGCTGGTGGTTCAACTCGTAACGGTCGTGATTCTGAAGCTAAACGCCTTGGTGTTAAACGTTTCGGTGGCGAATCTGTATTAGCAGGTAGCATCATTGTACGTCAACGTGGTACTAAATTCCACGCAGGTAACAACGTAGGTATGGGTCGTGACCACACCTTATTTGCTACCGCTGACGGTAAAGTAAAATTTGAAGTGAAAGGCGAGAAAAGCCGTAAATACGTAAGTATTGTAACTGAATAATTTTACATCGATTTGATAAACGCCCCGCATTATCTGTGGGGCGTTTTCTTTGTTTTCTTACCTGTACAATCATTAATCAAATCTGTTATCTTGGCACTGTCATTCATTCTCTTCAATATTTCTTAGAATGAAATTTACCTGAATTCCTAGCTGTGCTTTAGCCAAATAAAGGAAGACATCATGAAACAACAACCTCTTCTAGGATTTCTATTTGCCTTAATTACAGCGATGGCATGGGGATCTTTACCTATTGCGTTAAAACAGGTTTTATCCGTGATGACGCCACAAACGATCGTGTGGTATCGCTTTATTGTGGCATTTCTAGCACTCTTTATTTTGCTTGCTTATAAGAAAAAATTGCCACAATTTTTGAAAGGCGGTCAATTTATTTGGTTGGTAGTAATTGGCGTCATAGGGTTGTCTGGTAACTTCTTCTTATTTAATAGCTCACTTAAGTTTATCGATCCTTCTTCGGCTCAAATTTTTATTCACTTTTCCTCTTTTGGCATGTTGATTTGTGGTCTTTTTGTCTTTAAAGAAAAGCTCGGATTACACCAAAAAATAGGTTTAGCCTTATTACTTGTAGGATTAGTGCTTTTCTTCAATGATAAGCTAGATGGGTTTCAAGGGGAAAGTCGCTATTTAACGGGTGTATTATTAAGTCTAGCGGGCTCGTTAATTTGGGTTGCTTATGGTATGGCACAGAAATTAATGCTTCGCCGTTTTAGTTCACCACAAATTTTATTAATGATTTATTTCGGTTGTCTTTTGGTATTTACGCCTGTTGCTAAATTTTCCCAAGTGAGAGAGCTCAGCCCGTTAGCATTCGGTTGTTTAGTTTATTGTTGCTTAAATACCTTATTTGGCTATGGCGCTTATGCTGAAGCCCTTAATCGTTGGGAAGTTTCTAAAGTAAGCGTTGTGATTACCTTAGTACCACTATTTACAATTTTCTTTGCTCATCTTGCGCATTATGCGAGCCCTGATAATTTTGCCGCGCCAGAATTAAATATGATTAGCTATATCGGGGCGTTTGTTGTAGTATGCGGAGCAATTTTGTCGGCAATCGGACATAAGTTATTACCGCAATCAAAGTAAAGTGCGGTTAAATATTGGAGAGTTTTTATGAAATTTATTGATGAAGCCCTGATTCGTGTGGAAGCAGGGGATGGTGGAAACGGTTGTGTAAGTTTCCGCCGTGAAAAATTTATCCCAAAAGGTGGCCCTGATGGCGGTGATGGCGGTGATGGCGGTGATGTTTATTTGGTTGCAGACGAAAACTTAAATACCTTGATCGATTATCGTTTTACGAAACGTTTTGCCGCAGAACGCGGTGAGAATGGCCATAGTTCAGATTGTACTGGTCGTCGCGGTAAAGATATTACGTTACGTGTGCCAGTGGGAACGCGTGCAATTGATAATGACACTAAAGAAGTACTTGGCGATTTAACAAAGCATGGCGCCAAAATGTTAGTGGCGAAAGGTGGTTATCATGGTTTAGGTAATACACGTTTCAAATCTTCAGTGAACCGTGCGCCTCGCCAAAAAACCATGGGGACACCAGGTGAAAAACGCGATTTATTATTAGAATTAATGCTTCTTGCGGATGTCGGGATGTTAGGTTTACCGAATGCGGGTAAATCTACCTTTATTCGTGCCGTTTCAGCTGCAAAACCAAAAGTCGCTGATTATCCATTTACCACTTTAGTGCCAAGTTTAGGTGTAGTGAAAGTGGATGAGAGCCATAGCTTTGTAGTGGCAGATATTCCTGGATTGATTGAAGGTGCATCGGATGGTGCGGGTTTAGGGATTCGTTTCTTAAAACACTTAGAACGTTGTCGTGTGTTAATTCATTTAGTAGATATTAACCCAATTGATGAATCCGATCCGGCAGATAATATTGCGATCATCGAGTCAGAATTATTCCAATATAGCGAAAAATTGGCAGATAAACCACGTTGGTTAGTCTTCAATAAAATTGATACGATGACAGAAGAAGAGGCGCATGAACGTGCTCAAGAGATTACCGAACGTCTTGGTTGGGAAGAAGGCTATCACCTTATTTCCGCCGCAACCGGTAAAAATGTGCCACCACTTTGTCGTGATATTATGGATTTCATTGAAGCAAATCCGCGTGACGTTGAAGTAGAAGAAAATAAACCAGAAGAAGTGAAATTCAAATGGGAAGATTACCATCAAGAACAACTCGCTGAACATCAATTTGATGATGAAGATGACGACTGGGATGATTGGGACGAAGAAGATGAAGAAGGCGTTGAATTTATTTACAAACCTTAATGCCTAAATGAAAAAAGAGCGGAAATTTGACCGCTCTTTTTTTATTGGGGTTAACCTTTCTTTTTCCCACCTTGACGCGCTTTAAAGCGAGGGTTGGTTTTCGAAATGACATAAACGACACCGTGGCGACGAACAATTTTGCAGCCAGGACGGTTTTTTGCGCTTTTGAGTGAAGATAATACTTTCATTGAATATTCCTATTTTGATTTAAATGCGCCAAATTTACCGTAACGGCTTGCAAATTCACTTGCACGACCTTCGTTACCAATTTGACGAGTTTTACCAGTATAAAACGGGTGGGAAGCAGATGAAGTATCACACATAAATACAGGGTATTCATTACCATCTTCCCATTTCATGGTGTTGTTAGTTTTAGCACAAGAACGGATCAGAAAGCCTTGTTTCGCGTTAGAATCATAAAATAAAACGGTACGATAATTTTCAGGGTGAATGCCTTTTTTCATTAGAGCTCCTTATATAACGAAAAGAATTGGGCGAAGATACTAATTCAAAAGAGAATGATTATCAATATAATTTTATTCATAATCATGAGAATTTTTTTCATATTGAGAAAAAGAAAAATGCCTTTCGGTTGAAAGGCATTTTGTCTGTTTGGAGGGGGAGTTATCCACGGTGCGCGTTTTTCATAATACGCTCTTTCGCCACTTTCCATTCACGCTCTTTAATATCATCACGTTTATCATGTTGTTTTTTACCTTTCGCAAGGCCGATTTTGATCTTTGCCCAAGGGCCTTTCCAATAAAGAGAAAGGGCAACAATGGTAAAACCATCACGGCTTGATTTACCGAAAAGATTATCCAGTTCACGTTTATTCAATAAAAGCTTACGTGTACGCGTCGGATCGCAAACCACGTGAGTAGAAGCCAAGCTTAATGGTTGAATGGTCGCACCAAATAAATAGGCTTCCCCGTTTTTAAAAATGATATAGCTGTCGCTGATATTGGCTTTACCTGCGCGCATTGATTTCACTTCCCAACCTTGTAATTCAAGGCCGGCTTCAATTTCATCTTCAATAAAATATTCGTGTCGAGCTCGTTTATTTAACGCAATGGTATTGGAGCCGACTTTGACTTTCTTCTTGGTCATTATTATCCGTTGTTCATTAATCTTAAATTGGTGTTGATTTTACCGAATCTCGCCGTGGATAGCAAAAAACAAAAGGCTGATTTGACTCAGCCTTTTATTACTAAATGATAGATTATTCTTCTAATTCACCACAGAAACGATAGCCTTCACCATGCACGGTAGCAATGATTTCTGGGGTATTAGGATGATCTTCAAAATGTTTTCGAATGCGACGAATTGTCACATCCACAGTACGATCTTGTGGTTTTAATTCACGTCCTGTCATTTTTAGCAATAATTCTTCACGAGTTTGCAATTTGCCAGGGTTTTCGCAGAAATGCAACATGGCACGGAATTCACTACGAGGCAGTTTAAATTCAACGCCTTCAGGTGTGATTAAATTGTGGCTATTTAAATCCAGCGTCCACCCATTAAAACGATAGTTCTCACGTTGTAAATGGGGTTCTTTGCCATTTAGTGTCATGGTACGATGTAATAAATTTCTCGCACGAATGGTGAGCTCTCTTGGGTTAAATGGCTTAGTGAGATAATCATCTGCCCCAATTTCCAAGCCTAAAATTTTATCGACCTCGTTATCTCGTCCCGTGAGGAAGATTAATGGAATTGCAGCTTTCTCACGTAATTCACGCCCCAGTAATAAACCATTTTTACCAGGTAAGTTGATATCTAATACGATGAGATTGACCGTTTCTGAGTTTAACTGACGATACATTTCCGCACCATCTTGTGCTTGTAATACCTCATAGCCCTCAGCTTCAAAAATTCCTTTTAACGTATTACGGGTTACCGCTTCATCTTCCACGATGAGAATTTTTGGGGTAGCCATTCGTTGCTCCTTGTTATTCTTTGTTATGGGCATATTCTATAATTGTAACATTGCTGTAACAACAGAAAAGTGCGGTCATTGTTTAAATTACATTTAATTTTATGATCTAAGTCATAAATTATTAACATTCTTTTGAACTATGCTAGAATTTTAGTAGGAACAATAGTTGGAACTTTATGATGAAGCGAATTCTTCTTTTTTTATTTTTTATTTTTACCGCTCTTTCCACTCAAGCCGGTCTTTTTGATAAGAAACCGGCTTTCTTACCTGTGGATGACGCTTTTCAATTTTCAGCTGCGAAAAGCGAGAATCAAGAAAATGTGATCGTCAATTGGTCGATAGCAGAAGGGTATTATCTCTATCAAGAAAAAATATCCGTGAAGCTCAACCAAGAGGAAACCTCATCATTTGATGTGCCGACATTTTCTATTTCACCTGAAGATTATAACGATCCTTATTTTGGCTTAATGAAGATTTTTAAAAAGCCCGTGCAAGCTATTTTTAAAGCAAGCCATCCGCCATTAAAAGCCGAAGATGTGGTTGAAATTGCTTACCAAGGTTGTACATCGGGCTTTTGTTATCCGCCTGAAGTGAAAGAAATCAAAGTGGCGGATTTGCCAGTTGCACAGATCGCTAATACTGAAAAAACATCGGAAAAATCGACCGCACTTTCCGCACAACCTAAAGCAGAGCAAGATCGTTTAGCGGAAAGCTTATTTAATAGCAAATATGCCGTATTTGGCTTTTTCTTATTGGGCTTAGGTTTGGCTTTTACCCCTTGTGTGTTGCCAATGCTGCCGTTGCTTTCAGCGATAGTGATTGGTCAAAATCAACGCCCTAATATGTGGCGCGCTTTCGCATTAAGTTTTGTGTATGTGCAGGGAATGGCGCTGACTTATACCTTATTAGGCTTAATTGTCGCTGCAATTGGTTTGCCATTCCAAGTGGCGTTGCAACATCCTTACGTGATGATTGGCTTATCAATCATCTTTGTCTTGTTAGCGTTATCGATGTTCGGTGTATTCACTTTACAGCTTCCAAGCTCCTTACAAACAAAACTGTCTTTACTTAGCCAACAGCAAAAAGCTGGTGCCTTTGGTGGCGTGTTCTTAATGGGGATGATTGCAGGGCTTGTGGCTTCGCCTTGTACGTCAGCACCGCTTTCTGGCGCCTTGCTTTATGTGGCGCAGAGTGGTGATTTATTTACGGGTGCGCTCACGCTTTATTTGCTCGCGTTGGGTATGGGCGTACCGCTGATTTTAATCACTTTATTTGGGAATAAAATCTTGCCTAAATCAGGCATGTGGATGGAAACCGTTAAAAAGCTCTTTGGCTTTGTGATGCTCGCGTTACCAGTATTCTTAATTTCTCGTATTTTGCCGGATGAATGGACACCAAGATTATGGGCGATGCTCGGTACCGCATTTTTCATCTGGTTTGCTTTCCAAATGCCGAAAAATGGCACAGGTTGGGTATTCCGAATTCTCTTTTTAGTGGCAGCAATGATTAGTGTTAAACCGCTTCAAGCTTGGGTTTGGGGTGAAAACTCAATACCAAGTGCGCTCGAAAATAAAGCGGTTTCTCATGTTGAATTTAAGAAAGTGAAAAGTGAAGCTGAATTACAACAAGCACTGTCAGAAAATAACAAATCGCTTGTAATGCTCGATCTTTATGCGGATTGGTGTGTCGCTTGTAAAGAGTTTGAAAAAGAAACATTCAGTGATCAAAGTGTACAAAAAGCCTTTGGTGACATGCTGCTCCTTCAGGTTGATATGACAAAAAACTCCGAAGAAAACCGCGCTTTAATGGCAAAATATAAAGTGTTAGGTTTACCGACTATTTTGTTCTTTAACCGAGATGGAAAAGAAATTGAGGGGAGTCGTGTTAACGGATTCATGCCACCAGTTGAGTTTTTACAATGGATTGAGAAAATCAGTAAAGCATAAAATTATTTCCTAATAGTAAAAAGTCCTTTTCGATTTGAGGTATTGTTTGGCTTTGAGTTAATCATTAATATACACCCCGTTCTCAAATCACTTTTTATTTTTATTAGGAAAACTTTATGAAAAACTTAGAAAAATACTCTCCGTATGTTTTAGCTTTATTACGTATCGTCGCCGCGTATATGTTTATCTTACACGGCACAGCGAAATTCTGGGAATTCCCAATTTCAATGACGGGCGGTAACGGCGCAGTGGGCGATCCACTGATGATTGTCGGTGGGGTAATTGAGATTGTCGGCTCAATCCTATTAATTTTAGGTTTATTTGTTCGCCCAGCGGCATTTATTCTTTCAGGTCAAATGGCTTATGCGTATTTCTTTATGCACGCTGCAGGTAAAGGGAATTTATTCTTCCCAATCGCGAACGGTGGTGAACTTGCTTTACTTTACTCTCTCGTGTTCTTCTATTTTGTGTTTGCTGGTGCTGGTGCATTTTCTCTAGACAATCGCAAACGTTAATCAATTATCTCATTCATTTATTGCTCGCATTTCGCGGGCTTTTTTATTTTTAAAATCGTTTAAATAAATCACCGCACTTTTAAGTGCGCTTACCAGAAAAATTTTTTCTACATAAACGCAAACGTTTGCGCTATAATTCCCCCCGCTTATTTTTAACCATTTAATGAAAGGAAAATGTAATGACAGATCGTCCAATTCGTCAGGCTTTACTGAGTGTTTCTGATAAAACCGGTATCGTAGAATTTGCTCAAGGCTTAGTACAGCGTGGTGTAAAACTACTTTCCACAGGCGGTACCGCAAAATTATTGGAGCAACATGGTTTACCGGTGACAGAAGTGTCTGATTATACGGGATTCCCAGAAATGATGGACGGTCGTGTGAAAACCTTACATCCAAAAGTACATGGCGGTATTCTTGGTCGTCGTGGTACAGATGACGCTATCATGCAGCAACATGGCATAGAAGGCATTGATATGGTCGTTGTGAATTTATATCCATTTGCCGCAACAGTAGCGAAGCCAAATTGTACGTTAGAAGACGCAGTAGAAAATATCGATATTGGTGGACCAACCATGGTGCGTTCTGCAGCGAAAAACCATAAAGATGTGGCGATCGTGGTGAATAATCATGATTTTAACAATATTCTTGCTGAAATGGATAAACACAACAACAGCCTAACACTTGAAACTCGTTTTGACCTTGCGATTAAAGCATTTGAACATACCGCTCAATATGATTCTATGATTGCCAACTATTTTGGACAAATGGTGAAACCATATCATGTAGCAGAGGAAGAAGACGCGAATGCGAAGTGCGGTCAATTCCCACGTACTTTAAACCTTAACTTCGTTCGTAAACAAACTATGCGTTACGGCGAGAACTCCCATCAAAATGCGGCTTTCTACGTTGATTTAAATGTGAAAGAAGCGAGCGTAGCCACCGCTCATCAATTACAAGGTAAAGCCTTGTCTTACAATAATATTGCTGACACTGATGCAGCACTTGAATGCGTGAAAGAATTTGATGAGCCGGCTTGCGTGATCGTTAAACATGCGAATCCATGCGGTGTGGCTTTAGGCAAAGATATTTTAGAAGCTTATAACCGTGCTTACCAAACCGATCCAACTTCTGCATTTGGCGGCATTATTGCTTTCAACCGTGAATTAGACGAAAAAACAGCGACTGAAATCGTGGAGCGCCAATTTGTTGAAGTGATTATTGCGCCGAAAGTATCAGCTGAAGCGCAAGAAGTGGTGAAACGTAAGAAAAATGTTCGTTTACTTGAATGTGGTGAATGGACTTCATGTTCTGAACGTCTAGATTTTAAACGTGTAAACGGCGGTTTATTAGTACAAGATGCGGATTTAGGCATGGTTGGTGTGGATGATTTAAAAGTGGTAAGTAAACGTCAGCCAACTGAACAAGAACTAAAAGACTTATTGTTCTGCTGGAAAGTGGCGAAATTTGTGAAATCAAATGCCATTGTTTATGCTAAAGATAATCAAACTATCGGCATCGGTGCTGGCCAAATGAGCCGTGTATATTCTGCGAAGATTGCAGGGATTAAGGCACAGGATGAAGGTTTAACTGTAGCCGGTTGTGTGATGGCATCTGATGCATTCTTCCCATTCCGTGACGGTATTGATGCAGCGGCGAAAGTGGGAATTCAATGTGTTATCCATCCAGGTGGTTCAATGCGCGATCAAGAAGTCATCGATGCAGCGGATGAACATAATATGGTGATGGTATTAACTGGAATGCGTCATTTTAGACATTAATTTATCTAACTATCCCCCTCTTTAGCAAAGAGGGGAAGGGGAGATTTGGCAGAAGTGATTTCAAGCTCATACTAAATTCAATATCGTTTAAATCTCCCCCTAGCCCCCTCTTTACAAAAGAGGGGGGAATTACAGGAAAAAATAGCCGCACTTTTTTAAATTAGGCATACGCAAGGACTATAACATGAACATCCTCATCATCGGAAATGGCGGTCGTGAACACGCCTTAGCATGGAAAGCAGCGCAATCTCCATTGGCAGACAAAGTTTTCGTCGCACCGGGCAATGCGGGGACAGCATTAGAACACAAAGTAGAAAACGTGAATATTGCTGCAACAGATATCCCTGCTTTAGTGAAATTTGCTCAAGATAAACAAATTGGATTAACCATTGTTGGCCCTGAAGCCCCATTAGTAATTGGGGTAGTCGATGCATTTCGGGCTGCAGGATTAAAAATTTTTGGTCCAACTCAAGCGGCTGCACAATTGGAAGGTTCAAAAGCATTTACCAAAGATTTCCTCGCTCGTCATAAAATCCCAACGGCAGAATATCAAAACTTTACCGAAGTTGAGCCTGCGTTAGCGTACTTGCGTGAGAAAGGTGCGCCAATTGTCGTAAAAGCGGATGGTTTGGCGGCGGGCAAAGGCGTAATTGTTGCAATGACATTGCAAGAAGCGGAAGAGGCTGTACGTGATATGCTTTCTGGCAATGCCTTTGGCGAAGCGGGTAACCGAGTAGTGATTGAAGAGTTTCTAGATGGCGAAGAAGCAAGTTTTATTGTCATGGTAGATGGTAAAAACGTCGAACCTATGGCAACTAGTCAAGATCATAAACGCGTGGGTGAAAATGATACAGGCTTAAATACTGGCGGTATGGGGGCTTATTCACCTGCGCCAGTGGTAACACCAGAAATTCATGATCGCATTATGCGTGAAGTGATTTATCCAACGGTCAATGGCATGGCTGCGGAAGGCAATGTTTACACAGGTTTCTTGTATGCCGGATTAATGATCATGCCAAATGGTCAGCCGAAAGTAATTGAATTTAACTGTCGTTTTGGTGATCCGGAAACGCAACCGATTATGCTACGCCTTGAATCAGATCTCGTTGAGCTTTGCCTTAAAGCTTGCGAGGGAAAATTGGATGAAGTGAAATCCCAATGGAATCCAAAAGCGTCCTTAGGTATTGTGTTAGCTGCAGAGGGGTATCCAGGCGATTATCGCAAGGGCGATGAAATCACCGGTTTGCCACAAAGTGTGGTCGAAAATGAGAAAGTTTTCTTAGCGGGTGTTGCAGAACAAGAA
This sequence comes from Parahaemophilus parainfluenzae, assembly GCF_001053575.1. Taxonomy (GTDB): domain Bacteria; phylum Pseudomonadota; class Gammaproteobacteria; order Enterobacterales; family Pasteurellaceae; genus Haemophilus_D; species Haemophilus_D parainfluenzae_S. Next base: position 185,036 of record NZ_JVSL01000017.1, read on the forward strand.
GGTAAGTTAGTCACGAACGGCGGTCGTGTGCTTTGTGTTACTGCGTTAGGCGAAAGCGTATTTGAAGCACAACAAAAAGCCTTAAAACTCGCTGAGCAAATTCAATGGACTGGACGTTTTTATCGTCGAGATATTGGTCATCGTGCCGTCGCTCGTGAACAATAAAAATTAACTACTTTAATGGTAAGGGCTCGAATGGATTATAAAAATAAGGAATTATGTCGTCTTCGTACCATAAGTTTTTTTCTGACGTTACATAAAGATAAAACGCAATGGGAAGACGCCCTTTATTCGGTGAAACGTGATGTGGATTTGTTATTGCCTGCTGTGCAGAAAGCTGGTTATACCTTGCAATCGATTCGAGTCATTACCAATCCTTTTGGTGAATATTTGGATTTAACCAATTTGCAAACAGCAAAAGCAGATTTGCAGTATTTAACAGAGTTACTGAATAAGTTTAATGAAAGTGGCATTCGTCTTCGATTTGCGATAGGTGCGGCGAGAAATAAAGAGGAAATCGCGTTATTGCCAGAGTTAATCGCAGCTTATGGCGACTTGTGTAATGCTTGTGTTAATGTGCCATTAGATGAAAATGGCGTGTTAGATAATGAACTTATCGAGCAATCTGTTTATGCGGTACAACGAATTGCCAATATTACCCCACGTGGCGAAGGTAATTTTAACTTTACGGTGAATTTTAACTGCAAGCCATTTATTCCTTATTTCCCCGCCGGTTATCATCTAAGTCATTTACCAAATAGTTTTGTCATTGGGTTAGAAACACCAGATTTATTAGTCGAAGTATTAAAATCTGTACCAAAATCGTCTCATAATGAATTTTACGCGGATTGTTATCGAGCGATGTCTCAGGCTCTGCAATATCATGTAGATCAAGTATTAGAGATGCTAAGTGCGGTCAAATTATCGGGCAAATTTGAATTTGCAGGCATTGATAGTTCGGCTGCACCATCGAAAAATTGTGTATCCATGACAAAAGTGTATGAATTAATGGGATTGCCCTATTTTGGTGCAGCTGGTTCAGTAGAGGTTTCAGCCTTACTGACAAAAGTGTTTAAATCAATCCAACGTGTACCATTGGTTGGGTTTTCCGGATTAATGTTGGCGGTGACAGAAGATTTAGGTTTAGCCGAAGGGACACAAAAACACTATTTCGATATTCGATCTTTACTGACTTATAGCGCTGTATGTGGTATCGGTTTAGACACAGTCCCAGTGGAGGGAAATGCTAAGGCTGAAAGCATCGCGGCGATTATGCGTGATACGGGGACGATGGCATTTCGCTTAAATAAACCGCTAACTGTGCGTTTATTCCCGATTCCAAATAAGGTTGCAGGTGAAATATCAGAATTTGAAAGTGATGATTTATGCAACTGCCGCCTTTTGCGTATTCCAGATTAAACAAAATTTTCCCTACTTTGTAGTGATGAATGTTATCCCTACAGTCAATAAAAGGAGTATCTTATGAGAAAGTTAATATTGGGTAGTATCGTCGCAGTATTATTAACAGGTTGTGCCGGGGCTTCAAGCGTTTCAAAAAGCTCAACGTTAGATGGCGAGTGGATTTGTCATACGATCCCGACGAAAGATAAACAAACTTATGATCGTTTAGATCATTTTGTTTTGAAATCTGATGGAACCGGGCTATTGCGAGGCATTTCTAGCATTGAATTAGATAGAGAGAGCACAATTCGTTATTTAACCAAAGGTAAGGTGAAATGGCAGGCTCAAAATAATGTCTTGAGTTTCGATTTTATCGATCGTGCTATGGTGCCGGCTCATAGTAAAAATGTGGCTAAAGTCATCAAGCAAAATAAAGCTTTACAAAAACAAGAAAAAGAAGAGTTGGCAGCATTTTATAGTAAATCAGCTAATCATACGGATATGCCAATTGAACTGAAAAAAAATGGCAATCAACTTATTCTCGGTAAGGATTATGCGACCTGTCGACGAGTCACCGAGAATGACAAGGACATTCAGTTATTAAATAAGTGGTTTGTGAAGAAATAGGCACGATTAAGAAAAACAAATACGATTTCAACCGCACTTTATTTTTAGGAGCGGATATCTGATTAATAAAAGGAGAATTATGATGAGAAAATTAGTATTAAGTAGTCTTGTCGCAGTATTGTTATCGGGATGTGCAACGGCACATCAACAAACAGAACAGGAAAAAGCCTTAGTCGGCGATTGGATTTGCCATGTAAAACCTGCAGCCAAATCCCCTTTACCTGTTGAGCATTTTGATTATGTCACTTATCGAGCGGATCAAACTGTGCTGATGCGTGGTATCTCTCAGATTGATACAAAAGAAGGCTGGATGCGTTATTTATTGCAAGCTAAAGCCAAATGGCAGGCGAATGATGGCAAGTTAAGTTATGACTTTACGGATCGTCTATTTAAAACAGCGCATTCACCACAAGTCGCGAAAATTATTGAACAATCTCCAGAATTTAAAGAATTAGATAAGGAATTTGTTTCACCTTGTAATAGCTGCGGTAATCATTTGGAGATGAAGATTAAAATGAAAAGCCCAACAAGGATGACAAATTTTAATACCTATACGAAAGAAACCAGCCAATGCCGTAAACTGGAAGCTGGTGAGAAAACAAAAGAAGTTAAACTAATTGAAAAGTTAGTGAAAGAAAAAGGCTCGATTTAGATAAATGAATGTTTTTCATTGTAATAATGAAAAATATGATCGAAATTTTTGATTAAGTTTTTACTTGGAAACAGGTAAACTATACACAAATAATTCAAACAACGAGGAAAACACAATGTTTAAAAAAAGTATGAACATCGCTGATTACGATCCGGTTCTATGGCAAGCCATTCAGGGCGAAAATCGTCGTCAAGAAGAGCATATCGAGCTTATCGCATCTGAAAACTATGCGAGCCCACGCGTAATGGAAGCGCAAGGTTCACAGTTTACTAACAAGTATGCTGAAGGCTACCCAGGTAAACGTTACTACGGCGGTTGTGAGTACGCAGACATTGTAGAGCAGTTAGCGATTGATCGTGCTAAAGAGTTGTTTGGTGCGGATTATGTAAACGTACAACCACATTCTGGTTCACAAGCTAATGCGGCGGTATATGGTGCATTAATCAATGCGGGCGATACCATTTTAGGGATGGATTTAGCACACGGTGGTCACTTAACCCACGGGGCGAAAGTGAGCTTCTCCGGTAAAATCTATAATTCTGTACTTTATGGTATCACTGCTGATGGTTTAATTGACTATGAAGATGTGCGTCAAAAAGCATTAGAACATAAACCAAAAATGATCGTGGCAGGTTTCTCTGCTTATTCTCAAGTAGTAGATTGGAAAAAAATGCGTGAAATCGCCGATGAAGTGGGCGCATATTTATTTGTGGATATGGCGCACGTTGCAGGTTTAATCGCAGCAGGTTTATATCCAAACCCATTACCATATGCACATGTTGTCACAACAACTACCCATAAAACCTTAGGTGGTCCACGTGGTGGTTTAATCCTTTCTTCTTGCGGTGATGAAGAGCTTTATAAACGCTTACAATCTTCTGTTTTCCCTGCAAACCAAGGTGGTCCATTAGTTCACATTATTGCGGCGAAAGCAGTATGTTTCAAAGAAGCGTTAGAACCAGCTTATAAAGAATACCAAGCAAACGTGATTAAAAATGCGAAAGCAATGGTAGAAGTGTTTAAACAACGTGGTTATGACGTGGTTTCAAACGGCACAGAAAACCATTTATTCTTAGTGAGCTTCATCAAACAAGGCTTAACCGGTAAAGCGGCTGATGCTGCGTTAGGTAAAGCGAATATCACGGTGAATAAAAACTCAGTACCAAATGACCCACAAAAACCATTTGTGACCTCTGGTATTCGTGTCGGTACACCAGCAGTGACTCGTCGTGGTTTTAATGAACAAGACTGTCGTGAGTTAGCCAGCTGGATGTGTGATGTATTAGATGCATTAGGCAAAGAAAACGAAGAACAAGTGATTGCAGCAACCAAAGAAAAAGTATTGGCAATCTGCAAACGTCTTCCAGTTTACGCATAATGCTGATTCAGCTTTTATTTGTGATGTTAGCGGCGGTGAATATCGCCGCTTATTTTTTAATGTGGAAAGACAAAGTCCGCGCGGTTCGTCATGGCTGGCGAATTTCTGAAAATACTTTCTTTCTATTAAGCCTGCTTGGTGGTTTTATTGGTGTTTATTGCGGGATGAAACGCTTTCGTCATAAAACCAAACACTTCAGTTTTAAATTTGTTGTTATTCTCAGTGCCTTTATTTGGTTGATCTTAATGCCTTATTGGTATTTCTTTCTTGAATAATGTTGAGTACAGAATGACTTTCAGTAATAAAAAAGCCTAGAGAATATCTCTAGGCTTTTTAGTATGCGATTAGACTACTTAAAAATGAGACGTCGATTTCGACTTTTCTTCACTTGTGAAAGTGTAATTAATCCCAACACAATGATATAGACAGCGAAAATAAATACCAACCATTGCACCATCGTGATGCCGAAAAGTGACCATTGGCTTTCATTACAGCTACCTGTTGGATTGAACACCGCAGGTAGCCATTTATGGAATGGTAACGTTTCTGGAAAGTTTGGTATAAATTCACATTGTTTCCATGGCGCAGGGTTCATTTGTAAATCAAGATGACGAATGGAAATCATTAATCCTTTGATTGCACTAAATAAACCCATAATAAGAGCAAGTATGCGGACAATAAGCGAACTAGGGGCTAAGGCGCCGATAAAACCAGCAATAAATAACCCTACCATAGCTAAACGTTCGTAAACACAAAGTACGCAAGGTTGTAAACCCATGCCGTATTGAAAGTAAAGTGCGGTCGATTCTAAGGCAAATGCGGAAAATGCCAAAAAGATCCACGCTGAACGTTTAAGGGATAATTGCTTAAAAAAGTCGAGCATTCTTTCTCCTTATGCTTCATTAAATTGGAAGAATTAAGCCAAGGTTTGCAAGCCAAATCGTCATTCCTGGTAGGATAAATTCGATTGCAAGGAAACCAACTAGCGTTAATATGATAGTGTAAGGCAATGCCATGTAGACCATTCTACCATAAGAAAGTTTAATTAACGGTGCAAGCGATGATGTTAATAAGAACAAGAATGCTGCTTGACCATTTGGTGTAGCGACAGAAGGTAAGTTTGTACCTGTATTGATTGCTACCGCAAGTAATTCAAATTGGTGCGGTGCAATTGCGCCTGTCGCAAGGGCATGTTTCGCTTCATTGATATAAACTGTTGCTACGAATACGTTATCAGAAATCGCAGACAGTAAACCGTTGAAACAGTAGAATAATGCTAACTGTGTTTTCTCTTCAGAACTTAATACAAAGTGAATAATTGGCGCAAAGAGTTTTTGATCGATAATCACCGCAACGACAGAGAAAAATACGACTAATAATGCCGTGAAAGGTAAACTTTCTTGGAATGCTTTACCAATAGCGTGTTCATCAGTTACACCAGTAAAGGTTGTTGCAAGGATAATCACACTTAAACCAATCATGCCTACAGCCGCTAAGTGGAAGGCTAAACCTAAGATCAACCAAACCGCGATAACCGCTTGGACAGAAAGACGAATCTTATCTTGTTTAGACATTTTTTGTGCGTTTTCACGATCTAAATCCGCTAAGACTTGCCATACTTCTTCCGGTAGTTTTTCACCATAACCGAATAATTTAAATTTTTCGACTAAAATACAAGTGAGTAATCCGCAGATAAATACAGGGACTGTCACAGGAGCCATACGGAAGAAAAATTCAATGAAATTCCATTTGGCTTGTTCTGCAATGATTAAGTTTTGTGGTTCACCCACCATGGTCATTACACCACCGAGTGCAGTACCGACACCAGCATGCATCATTAAGCTACGTAAGAAAGAGCGGAATTTTTCGAGAGTTTCGTGATTTTTAATTTTGTTATCATCGGAAATATCAACCGCATCTTGTAGTGTTTTACCTGATGCGACTTTGTGATAAACCCCATAGAAACCCATGGCAACACTGATGATTACAGCCACAACAGTTAGTGCATCTAAGAAAGCTGAAAGAAATGCTGCACTAAAACAGAATGCTAAAGATAGAACGATTTTAGAACGGATACGCACTAATAATTTGGTGAAGACATAAAGCAAAAGTTGCTTCATAAAATAAATGCCGGCGACCATGAAGATTAAAAGTAAAACCACTTCAAAGTTTGCCACGATCTCCGCTTTAACGTGTTCGGCATTCGTCATGCCAATGGCAATGGCTTCAAATGCTAATAAACCACCTGGTTGAAGAGGGTAGCATTTTAATGCCATGGCTAGCGTGAAAATAAACTCTGCAACGAGTAGCCAGCCTGCAAAAAATGGACTAACAAAAAAGAATAAAATCGGGTTAATTACCAAGAAGGCAATAATGGTTAATTTATACCAATCTGGACTTGCGCCCAGAAAGTTTTTCATGAATGCTTGTGTGTAAGTCATATCGAACTCCGTTTTTTTATAGTCCTGTCATTGTAATATATACTGCTTTAAAGGATAATAGACCAGTTGAAGATTTATTGAATAAATCACATTTTTTTGATCTTTTTAGATTTTTTTATATTTATTTCATACTCATGCAAACAGATAATACCCTTTTACGGGCTCAAAGCCCAGCCGCTCTTGCCGAAGAATATATTGTTAGAAGTATTTGGGATAATGTATTTCCCGCAGGCACCAATCTTCCTTCTGAGCGTGATTTAGCTGATAAAATTGGTGTAACACGCACCACGTTACGCGAAGTATTGCAGCGTTTGGCTCGTGATGGCTGGCTTACCATTCAACACGGCAAGCCAACAAAAGTCAATAATATTTGGGATACAGCTGGTCCAAGCATTATTGAAACCTTAATTACTTTAGATCGTCAAAGTGCGCCATTAATCATTGAAAATATGCTTTCGTTGCGTAGTCGTATGTCTGAATCTTATATTTATGAAGCCATAAAAAATTCGCCTAAAGCCTCGGTTGCTTTGTTTAAAGGGCTAGATTCATTAGAAAACACCGCTGAAAGTTACATGGAGTTTGACTATGCCTTATTCCGTCAATTTACAGTAATGGCTAATAAACCTTTTTATCGTTTAATTTTCAATAGCTTGCGTGGGGTTTATCATAAAATTGGTTTGCTATTCTTTAGTGATGAAAAACATCGCCAAGTGACACATGATTTTTATGTAGAATTGCGTGATATTTGTGAAAGAGGTCAATCCGATTTAGTGGTGGAATGTATTCGTAAACATAAGCAAGTGACTTCCGCCTACTGGCGAGCCATTTTAGAAAGCTTGCCAAAAGATTTAGCAACAGAATAATATTAAAAGTGCGGTTGAAAATGACCGCACTTTTTCCTTATATCAAAGACTCAATATTATGCGTATTCCAAGAATTTATCATCCAGAATCCCTTAAAAATCAATCTACTTGCCAACTTTCAGAGGATGCGGCTAATCACGTAGGACGTGTACTTCGTATGACTGAAGGTGAGCAAATTGAATTATTTGATGGAAGTAATCATATTTATCCAGCAAAAATTATTGAAGCGAGCAAAAAAGCCGTTAAGGTGGACATTCTTGGTTGTGAATTGAGTGATAAAGAGTCGAATTTATCGATTCATTTAGGGCAGGTTATTTCACGTGGCGATCGAATGGAATTTACCATTCAAAAGTCCGTAGAGTTGGGCGTGAATGTGATTACACCATTATGGTCGGAACGCTGTGGGGTGAAGTTGGATGGCGAACGCATGGATAAGAAAATCCAGCAATGGCAAAAAATTGCTATTGCCGCTTGTGAACAATGTGGCCGTAATGTCGTACCAGAAATCCGTCCATTAATGAAATTACAAGATTGGTGTGCAGAAAATGATGGTGCGCTGAAATTGAATTTACACCCAAGAGCCCAATATTCTATTAAAACCTTGCCTTCCATTCCAAAAGAAGGTGTTCGTTTGCTTATTGGTTCAGAAGGTGGTTTATCACCTCAAGAAATTGCTCAAACTGAACAACAAGGATTTACTGAAATTTTATTAGGAAAGCGTGTGCTACGCACAGAAACGGCTTCTTTAGCAGCCATTAGTGCGTTACAAATTTGTTTTGGAGATTTGGGATAATGATGGATTTACAAGGGCAATTTTTAATTGCGATGCCACAGTTGGAGGATTATTTCCAAAATACCGTGGTGTATATGTGCGAGCATAATGAGCAAGGTTCGATGGGCTTAGTGATTAATCAGCCCACCGATTTAAGCATTGCAGAGCTATATTCAAAAATGAATTTTATGATGAAAAATGACCGCACTTTTAGCAATGAACTTGTACTTGTGGGTGGACCTGTACATTCCGAGCGTGGTTTTATTTTGCATAAGAAAACAGCGAAAGAATTTGAGCATAGTTATAAAATTACTGATGGGATGTATCTCACCACGTCAGCAGATATTGTGGAAACCTTTGGTTCATCGGATGCGCCTGAGAAATATCTTGTGGCTCTCGGTTGTGCAAGTTGGACAGCAAGGCAGCTTGAACAAGAGATTGCAGATAATGCGTGGTTAGTTGCACCTGCTTCAGACACCATTTTATTTGAAACTATTTATGAAGATCGTTATCCTGCCGCGAATCAATTATTAGGGATTAATCCTCATAATTTTGTCTTTTCACAAGTAGGGCATAGTTAATGGGCATCACGGCAATCGCGTTTGATTTTGGCACAAAAAGTATCGGTTGTGCGGTCGGGCAAAGTATCACGGGTACAGCGCAAGCCTTGCCCGCATTTAAAGCGCAAGATGGGATTCCAAACTGGGATGCCATTGAAAAATGTTTAAAGGATTGGAAGCCTGATGTTATTGTGGTGGGATTGCCTTTAAATATGGATGGTACCGAGCAAGATTTAACACTTCGTGCGAAAAAATTTGCCAATCGCTTAAATGGTCGTTTCGGTATTAAAGTAGAACTGCAAGATGAGCGCTTAACGACGGTTTCTGCACGCGATGAAATTTTCCAGCGTGGCGGTTATCGCGCTCTCAATAAAGGCAAAGTCGATGGGATTTCTGCTTGCTTGATTTTAGAAAGTTGGTTCGAAAACTATTCAGAATAAGCCAAAAATAAACCGCACTTTAAGGTGCGGTTTGTTGTATTTATGAGTTTATTTTTTTATCCAAATCAGACTCGCCATTCGACCTGTTTTGCCATCTCGACGATAGGAAAAGAAGGTCTCTTTTTCTGTGAATGTGCAATGTTCACCGCCGTAAATTTGGGTAATACCTAATTTATTGAGGCGTTGTGTGGCGATTTGATAAAGGTTGCCGAGGTATTTTCCTGCTTCATTCGGATCTGGTCGAAAAGCCGTTTCTGCAATTGGATCAAAAGCCATAAATTGCTCAATCACTTCTTTACCTACCTGGAATGCATTGGGGCCAATAGCCGGCCCAAACCAAGCAATAATCTCTTCGGGGGCAGATTGGAAACATTTCACCGTTTCTTCTAACACCCCATCACAGAGTCCGCGCCAGCCAGCATGGGCGGCAGCTACTTCATTGCCTTGTTTATTGGTGAATAAAACCGGCAAGCAATCAGCCGTCATCACCAAACAGACTTGGTTAGGGTGATTGGTGTAAACTGCATCAGCCTCTAAATTATTGCCCTCATAAGGCACCGTGATTACACGAGTACTGTGTGTTTGGGTTAAAAATAACGGAAAGTGTGGCAGATTAAATTTTTCGACCAATAAAGTGCGGTTAGTTTTGACCGCACTTTTATCATCTTCGACATGATCGCCTAAATTGAAACTCTCGAAAGGCGGCAAGCTTACGCCACCTTCTCTTGTGGTTGTAAAAGCTTGAATATGTGGCGGAACAGTCCAGTTTGGAGCAATGGTTCTCATCTTAATAATCCAATTCGTCTTTGTGTTCGAGGTAATCCGCTTTTAAGGCATGCAGTAATTCAACAAAGTCATCTGGCAATGGGGCATACCATTCCATCATTTCACCTGTAATTGGGTGAGCTAAACGCAACATAACCGCATGTAAAGCTTGGCGTTTAAAATTACGCAGAACCTCATTGAAGGTTTCGCTGGCATTTTTAGGAGGGCGAGGACGACCACCATAAGTTTGATCACCTAACAATGGGTGTGCGATATGTGCCATGTGCACACGAATTTGATGAGTTCGACCCGTTTCTAAACGTAAGCGTAGACGCGTGTAATTACGGAAGTTTTCCATAATGCGGTAGTGCGTCACAGCCGGTTTACCCATTGGGTGAACCGCCATCAATGTGCGTTTTGTTGCGTGGCGAGCCATTGGCTGATCTACTGTGCCACTTTTGGTCATAATGCCACTTGCAACAGCTTCGTATTCCCGAGTGATTTTACGTTTTTGTAAGTCACGCACGAGCTTAGTTTGTGCGGGGATGGTTTTAGCAACAACCATGAGACCTGTTGTGTCTTTATCTAAACGATGCACAATTCCTGCGCGCGGTACTTCGGCAATAGGTGGATAGTGATAGAGTAGCGCGTTAAGTACCGTGCCATCCGGATTGCCCGCACCTGGGTGAACCACGAGATCTTTAGGTTTGTTAATCACGATAATATCGTCATCTTCATAAACGATATTAAGTGGAATATTTTGTGGCTCAAAACGGTTTTCATCTTCTACTTCTACCGAAATTTCAATTTGCTCTCCGCCATAAACTTTTGCACGTGGAATATCGGCAATTTCACCGTTCATTTTTACCTGTTTTGCTTCAATCCAGGTTTTTAAACGCGAACGGGAATATTCTGGGAACAACTCTGCGAGGGTTTGGTCTAAACGCTGTCCCATTTGTTCGGGCTGAATTTCAGCCGTTAAGGTAATTTGTGGCATAAAAAATCCATCTAAAAATTTAAAAAGTTGGCTTATTGTGTAATGTTCTATACAATATTCGTTAATTGTAACTTATTTATTGATTTTCGTAAAAATTAAGGAAAAAAGAATGCGTAAAATAAAATCTCTTGCACTTATTGCATTGACCTCATTCGCGATTGCAGCTTGTAGCAGTGGTAATAAAGAAGTGGAACAAGCTTCTGTTGATGATCTTTATGCAAAAGGGGCGGCAGCATTGCAAGAAGGAAGCTATTCTGACTCGATTCGTTATTTAAAAGCAGCAACAGAGCGTTTCCCTGGTAGTACTTATCAAGAGCAAGCAATGCTTGATTTAATTTATGCAAACTATAAAACGCAAGATTACACCGCAACGTTGGTAACCGTAGATAACTACTTACACCAATTCCCACAAAGTCCAAACCGTGACTATGCAGTGTATATGGCGGGTTTAACTAACTTAGCAACGGCCGATAACATGATTCAAGACTTCTTTGGTATCGATCGTGCAACGCGTGAAACAACTTCAATGAAAACGGCGTTTTCAAACTTCCAAAGCTTAGTGCGTGCGTTCCCAAATAGCCCATATTCACAAGATGCAGTAGCACGTATGGCATACATCAAAGATTCATTAGCTCGTCATGAATTAGAAATTGCGAAATTCTATGCAAAACGTGATGCATGGGTAGCGGTATCAAACCGTGTAGTGGGTATGCTACAACAATATCCAGATGCCAAAGCGACTTACGAAGGTTTATTCTTAATGAAAGAAGCCTATGAAAAAATGGGTTTACAACAATTAGCGAGTCAAACTCAACAAGTCATCGATGCGAATAAAGATAAACAATTTGCGGACGTGAAAAAACCGGAAGAGTCTGATTTAATTCAACCGGTTAAAAAATAATCCCGTCCCTTGTGGGACGTGCTTGAATAAGCAAAATTATTCAAATAAAGGCTAGTCAAACCAATCAAATTGAGCTAGTATAAATTTAAAAGATTTCCTGGGGTGTTCGTGGATGGGTTATGTCCCTGAGCCGATACTTAGAACTTTATAAATCGGTTTCCCGCCATTGGTGTGTAGGCTTGACCTTTGACTTTGTCATTGGACTAAAGAAACCTAAAAATGGCCTTACCGGTTTCCTTGGACCGTCGGGTTCAAGGACTACTACTCGTAGCGGCACTCTGGGACCTTCCTTTAAAATCCATTCTTTCTAATCGAATGAAATCAACACAGCAAGCGCTTCGCAATCAACTCCGTCAACAAATTCGTAAAACACGAGCAAATTTGACCGCACTTCAGCAACAACAGGCGGAAGATTCCATCACTCAACAAGCGCTTGCATTAATTGAAGAACGAAATGCGCAGCATATTGCCTTGTATGTTTCCTTTGATGGTGAAATCTCCACAGATAAACTTATTAAAACCCTTTGGGCGCAAGGCAAACAGGCTTATTTGCCGGTATTACACCCTTTCAATCCGAATCACCTTTTGTTTTTACGTTATTTGCCAGATACACCAATGCTGAAAAATAAATTTGGCATTTGGGAGCCCAAACTCAATGTTCAGAGCGTATTGCCTTTAGAGGAATTAGATATTCTTTTTACGCCACTCGTCGCGTTTGACAAACAAGGAAATCGTCTAGGTATGGGTGGTGGTTTTTATGATCGCACCTTACAACATTGGCAGAAGTCTTCTTTTATCCCAGTGGGATTAGCTCATCAATGTCAGCAAGTCGAACAGCTTCCAACAGAAGCGTGGGACGTGCCACTTCATCAAATCTTAGTTGCTTAAACCTATCAAGAAGTAAAGTTTGATAGAAAAAATTAAAAATAGTTGATTTTTTCTCTTGAAATACCAAAAAAGGGTCTTATTTAATTACTCATAAAGGGGATGACCCCAACAATTTTATGCAGGAGAAGATAAGATATGAATATTGAAAAATTTACCACTAAATTCCAACAAGCACTCAGTGAAGCACAGTCATTAGCGCTTGGTAAAGATAATCAGTTTATCGAACCAGTGCATTTATTGGCCGCACTTTTAAATCAACAAGACGGTTCAATTGCACCGATTTTGACAGCAAGTGGCGTGAATGTCGCGTTATTACGTAATGAATTAAACGCAGAATTGAATAAATTGCCACAAGTGTCAGGTAATGGCGGAGACGTGCAAATTTCTCGTCAATTACTCAACTTATTGAATTTATGTGACAAATTAGCACAACAAAAACAAGATAAATTTATTTCCAGTGAATTGTTCTTATTAGCGGCGCTTGAAGAGCGCGGTGCATTAAATGACATTTTGAAAAAATGTGGTGCGAAAAAAGAACAAATTTTACAAGCGATTCAACATATTCGCGGAGGACAAAGCGTGAACGATCAAAATGCAGAAGAAAGCAGACAAGCTCTTGAAAAATATACGATTGATTTAACAGCTCGTGCTGAAAGTGGCAAACTCGACCCGGTTATTGGTCGTGATGAAGAAATTCGTCGAGCCATTCAAGTATTGCAACGTCGTACCAAAAACAACCCAGTATTAATCGGTGAGCCTGGTGTAGGTAAAACCGCTATTGTAGAAGGTTTGGCACAACGTATTGTCAATGGTGAAGTACCGGAAGGCTTGAAAAACAAACGTGTCCTTTCTTTAGATATGGGTGCCTTGATTGCAGGTGCTAAATATCGTGGTGAATTTGAAGAACGTTTAAAAGCGGTATTAAATGAACTTGCAAAAGAAGAAGGTCGCGTGATCCTCTTTATTGATGAAATCCATACCATGGTTGGTGCAGGTAAAACTGACGGTGCGATGGATGCAGGTAACTTATTAAAACCAAGTTTAGCACGTGGTGAATTACACTGTGTGGGTGCAACAACGTTAGACGAATATCGTCAATATATCGAGAAAGATGCGGCGCTTGAACGTCGTTTCCAAAAAGTCTTTGTAGATGAACCAAGTGTAGAAGATACCATTGCGATCTTACGTGGTTTGAAAGAGCGTTATGAGATCCATCACCATGTAGATATTACTGACCCAGCAATCGTAGCAGCGGCAACACTTTCACATCGTTATATTTCCGATCGACAATTGCCGGATAAAGCCATCGACTTAATCGATGAGGCGGCTTCTAGTATCCGTATGGAAATTGACTCTAAACCAGAGCCGCTTGATCGTCTTGAACGCCGTATTATCCAATTAAAATTGGAACAACAGGCATTACAAAAAGAAGAAGACGAAGCAAGCCGTAAACGTTTAGAAATGTTAGAAAAAGAACTTTCTGACAAAGAACGTGAATATGCGGAACTTGAAGAAGTATGGAAGTCAGAAAAAGCAGCACTTTCAGGTTCTCAACACATCAAACAAGCGTTAGATGCGGCGAAAACTGAAATGGAGCAAGCTCGTCGTGCTGGTGATTTAAGCAAAATGTCTGAGCTTCAATACGGTCGTATTCCTGAATTGGAAAAACAACTTGCTGCCGCTGAAACCGGTGAAGGCAAAGAAATGAGCCTATTACGCTATCGTGTGACAGATGAAGAAATTGCGGAAGTACTTTCTAAAGCAACTGGCATTCCAGTTTCTAAAATGATGGAAGGTGAGAAAGAAAAACTCTTACGCATGGAAGAAGAATTGCACAAACGTGTGATCGGTCAAGAAGAAGCAGTTGATGCCGTCGCGAACGCAATTCGTCGTAGCCGTGCAGGGCTTTCAGATCCTAACCGCCCAATTGGTTCTTTCTTATTCTTAGGTCCAACTGGTGTAGGTAAAACAGAGCTTTGCAAAACATTGGCGAAATTCCTCTTTGACAGCGAAGATGCGATGGTGCGTATTGATATGTCAGAGTTTATGGAAAAACACAGCGTATCTCGTTTAGTGGGTGCGCCTCCAGGCTACGTAGGCTATGAAGAAGGTGGTTACTTAACTGAGGCTGTACGTCGTCGTCCATATTCGGTGATTTTGCTTGATGAAGTGGAAAAAGCCCATGCAGATGTATTCAATATCTTGTTACAAGTATTGGATGATGGTCGTTTAACTGATGGTCAAGGTCGTACTGTGGACTTCCGTAACACAGTCGTGATTATGACCTCTAACTTGGGTTCTGATTTGATCCAAGGTAGTAAAGACGAAAGCTATGGCGAAATGAAAGCCTTAGTGATGTCAGTGGTTAGCCAACATTTCCGTCCGGAATTCATCAACCGTATTGACGAAACTGTTGTATTCCACCCACTTGATAAAGACAACATCCGTGCGATTGCAAGCATCCAATTAGAACGTTTAGCAAAACGTATAGAAACTCGTGGTTACGAATTAGTGTTTACTGAAGCGTTATTAGATTTCATTGGTGAAGTAGGTTATGACCCAATTTATGGGGCACGTCCATTAAAACGTGCAATCCAACAAGAGATCGAAAACAGCTTGGCACAACAAGTTCTATCTGGTCAATTATTACCAGGTAAAGTGGTCACAGTGGATTATGTGGATGGCAAAGTTCAAGCCAGACAATAATTTGTAAAATGAAAAGCCATTTAGTGAAAGCTAAATGGCTTTTTTATGCTTTGGTAAAAGATAAAATAAGGTAGAATGACGCTGTTTATAGCGTATAAAAATGAGGAAAAAAATGACCGCACTTTTAAAAATTGGTTTGGTTTCAGTGTCAGATCGTGCATCAAGTGGTGTGTATCAAGATCAAGGGATTCCCGAATTACAACAATGGCTAGAGCAAGCGTTGGTAGATCCTTTTGAAGTGGAAACACGATTAATTCCAGACGAGCAGCCATTAATTGAACAAACGTTGAAAGAATTGGTGGATGAGCACCATTGTCATTTAGTGCTAACCACTGGTGGTACAGGGCCGGCAAAACGTGATGTGACACCAGATGCAACGTTAGCGGTAGCCGATCGTGAAATGCCAGGATTTGGCGAGCAAATGCGTCAAGTAAGTTTGCATTTTGTGCCGACAGCGATTCTATCTCGTCAAGTTGGTGTGATTCGTAAAAACAGTCTCATCTTGAATTTACCTGGTCAACCAAAAGCCATCAAAGAAACCTTAGAAGGCGTGAAAGATGAACAAGGCAAAGTCTTAGTGAAAGGGATTTTTAGTGCAGTGCCTTACTGTTTGCAATTAATTGATGGTATTTATATTGATACCAAACCTGAAGTGATTACAAGCTTCCGCCCGAAAGCCGCGCGCCGTGAAAATTTGGAGAAATAAGATGAAAAAAATCGAAGCCATTATTAAGCCATTTAAATTAGATGATGTGCGTGAAAATTTATCTGATATCGGTATTAGCGGAATGACCGTGACTGAAGTCCGTGGTTTTGGCCGCCAAAAAGGGCATACAGAGCTTTATCGCGGTGCGGAATATATGGTGGATTTTCTACCTAAAGTGAAAATGGAAATTGTCGTGCCGGATGATTTACTTGAACAATGTCTTGAAACCATTGTTGAAACTTGCCAAACAGGGAAAATCGGTGATGGGAAGATCTTTGTTTATGATGTAGAACGCGTGATCCGTGTTCGTACAGGCGAAGAAAATGAGGAAGCCATTTAGTGGAAAAAAACTTAAATTTTAACCGCACTTTAGTCGCAATGGCAGCTTTAGTGATTGTATTTGCGGGAATTAAATTGGCGGCGGAGATTGTCGTGCCTTTTTTATTGGCATTATTTATCGCCATTATTTGTTCGCCGGTAATTAAAGCGATGACACAACGCAAAGTGCCACATGGTATTGCGATTGCCTTGTTGTTTATCTTAATTTTAATCGTATTCTTTTTCCTGGCAGGATTAATTAACAGCAGTGTGCAGGAATTCACTCGCTCAATTCCTCAATATAAAGTGTTGCTTTCAGAGCGTATAAATGACGCCATGGCATTAGCTCAAAAACTGAAATTGCCGATTGTAATTTCTCGCGAAGCCATTATGGAGCATTTTGATCCAAGTGTGATCATGAACTTTGTGAGCCGTTTGTTATTAAACTTTTCTGGTGTGGTGACGAATGTTTTTGTGTTGATCTTAGCGGTGATTTTTATGCTGCTTGAAGCACCAACCATGAAGCATAAACTTGCTTTAGTTTTAAGTGATAATGAACATGATGTTGTCGCGGAAGAACATCACATCGATCGTATTTTAGACGGTGTGATTAGTTATCTTGGTGTGAAAACGGTGATTAGTCTGCTTACCGGCGTTTCGACGTGGATTTTGTTGGATGTAATGGATGTCCAATATGCGATTTTATGGGCAACCTTAAGCTTCCTATTAAATTACATTCCAAATATTGGTTCGATTATTGCAGCCGTGCCGATTGTTGTTCAAGCGTTATTGCTGAATGGATTTGGTGTGGGTATGGGTGTAACCGTCGGTATCATTGCATCAAATATTGTGATCGGTAATATTATTGAACCGAAAATGATGGGAAAAACCTTAGGGCTTTCTACCTTGGTCGTATTCTTTTCATTGCTTTTCTGGGGATGGTTGCTCGGTACGGTTGGTATGTTGCTTTCAGTGCCGCTGACAATGGCGTTTAAAATCACTTTGGAAAGCTCTGAATCAACGAAGAAATATGCGGCTTTATTAGGTGATGTAAATGACTAAAGTGTGGTCAAAAATCACGTAATTTTAGCAATAAAAAAGCCACCATTGGTGGCTTTCTTTTTATCTCATGTTCGATAGATTAAGGTAAATCATCTACTTCTTTATCCACTTTTGGTGGAATCATATGTTCACGGCGTAGGCCGATATCATAAGCAATCGCAATTGCAATAAAGATTGATGAGTAAGTACCAAAACCGATACCAATTAATAACGCTAATGAGAAGTTATGAATTGATGGACCACCAAAGAAGAACAAGGCAATCACAACAAGAAGCGTTGTGAGAGATGTCATTATGGTTCTCGATAAGGTTTGCGTTAAGGAAATATCAATAATATCGATGGTTTCTACACGGCGAATTTTACGGAAGTTTTCACGCACACGGTCGAATACCACGATACTATCGTTGATAGAATAACCTACAACGGAAAGAATCGCCGCCACGAAGGTTAAATCCATTTCGACTTGTAATGCAGAGAATACACCGAGTGTAATCACCACGTCATGCGCAAGTGAGGCAATACCACCAAAACCTAAACGCCATTCAAAACGTGAACCCACGTAAATTAACATCATTGCTAGGGTTGCAAGGGTCGCATAAACCGCACCTTGAGCCAGTTCTTCACCAACGTTTGGACCGACGAATTCGATACTGTTAATATGAATATTCGGGTCAATCGTTTGGAGCATGCTTTTAACGTGATCACCAATAGCAGAATCGTTATTATCAGCTGGTAAACGGATCATCACGTCTTGTACAGAACCGGTTGTTTGTACAATTGGACTTGCAATACCATTTTGATTTAATGTGCCACGGATTTTCTCTAAATCAGCCGGTTGTGAGAAGTGAGTATCAAATACCACACCACCGGTAAAATCCAAGCCCCAGTTAAAGCCTTTTGTCACAATGAAGAAAAGGGAAATCGCCATTAAAATTGCGGAAAATGCATACCCTACAAATCTCACTTTCATAAATTCAGTGAGAGGGAATGGCAATTTAATCCCATTCACTTCACGGATAAAATGTCCGTTTTTATCTTTTGCAAATAATCTCATCTTATCCTACCTAAATTGATAATTTTTCAAGACGTTTACCACCGTATAGGAAGTTCACGATAGCACGTGTTCCTGTAATCGCTGTAAACATTGAAATTGCTACACCTAATGCAAGGGTTACTGCAAAGCCTTGAATTGGACCGGTACCCACAGCATAAAGAATGATTGCTGTTAAAATTGTGGTTAAGTTCGCATCGAAGATAGAGGTGAATGCACCATTATAACCTTCGTTAATGGCTTGCTGGATTGGACGACCATTACGAATTTCTTCTTTGATACGTTCAAAAATAAGCACGTTGGCATCCACCGACATCCCCAGGGTTAATACGATACCTGCAATCCCCGGCATGGTGAGTGTTGCACCTGGTAGGATAGACATCAAACCGACTAATAAAACGATATTAATCACCAAGGCAAAGCTTGCGATAATACCGAAGATTTTATAGTAAATCAGCATGAAGACTATGACGGCAATTAAGCCCCAGAAGCTTGCATCAATACCTTGTTCTACGTTTTGTGCACCAAGAGAAGGACCGATTGTACGTTCTTCAACAATTTGCACTGGTGCGATTAATGCACCTGATTTTAATAACATAGAAAGGTTTTGTGCTTCTGCAGAACTGCTTACACCTGTAATTTGGAAGTTAGAACTGAAGCGACCTTGAATGGTAGCCACGTTAATGACTTCTTCACTTTTCTCTAAAATGGTTTTGCCATTTTCGTCTTTTTTACCGTTGTCTTTGTATTCTACATACAAGGTTGCCATCGGTTTTTTGTAGTATTTCTTGGTAGTTTGCGACATGATTTCGCCGCCTTCACTGTCCAAGGTTACACTTACTTGTGGCGTACTGGTGTTTTGGTCTAAACCAGAACTTGAGTTGATGATGTGTTCACCACCCAATACCGCACGTTTGTAAAGCGCAACAGGGCGACCTTGACGGTCATATTTGATTTCTGTATCAGAAGGCAACATACCACGAGCAGCGGATTCAGGGTTCACTAATGAATTCACAATGCGGAATTCAAGTGTTGCGGTTGCCCCTAAGATTTCTTTTGCGCGCGCAGTATCTTGAACACCCGGTAATTCGATAACGATACGTTCTGCACCTTGACGTTGGATAACCGCTTCAGCTACGCCTAATTCAGCGACACGTTTACGTAAAATCGTTAAGTTTTGCTCGATGGCTAAGTTACGTGATTCTGTTAATGCCGCTTCTGAAAGGGCAAGGTTTAAGGTGTTGTCACCAATGTCAGACACGTCTAATGTTGGGTGTAACTGACGAATAATACGCGCTGCTTTTGACATTTGGTCTGCGTTTTCTAATGTGACCGTTGTACCAAATTTGTCGCCATTTTTAATCGCCGTAAACTGAATTTTTTCTTTACGTAATTCGTTGCGTAATGTGTCTTGTAACTGTTCTTGACGTTTAGCAAGCGCAGAATTCATGTCCACTTCCATTAAGAAGCGTACACCACCACGTAAGTCCAACCCCCATTTCATCGGGTTAGCCCCAATGCTGCTTAACCAAGCCGGTGTTGCCGGTGCAAGGTTTAATGCCGTGGTGTAGTTGTTGCCTAGTTTTTCTGCAATTTTATCTTTGGCAAGAAGTTGGTCATCTGTGTTGGTGAAACGGGCAAGAATGGAGCCATTTTCAAGAACGATAGATTTGGTTGGAAGGTTATTTTCTTTCAGTACAT
Organism: Parahaemophilus parainfluenzae; assembly: GCF_001053575.1. Classification (GTDB taxonomy): domain Bacteria; phylum Pseudomonadota; class Gammaproteobacteria; order Enterobacterales; family Pasteurellaceae; genus Haemophilus_D; species Haemophilus_D parainfluenzae_S. Next base: position 205,265 of record NZ_JVSL01000017.1, read on the forward strand.
TTTGTACTTCAGTTAATGCGGTGGTGTCTGCTTGTTGTCCGCGAGTACCGGAAATTTGCACCGCTGGATCTTCACCATAGATATTTGGAAGAGAGTATAAAGCACCAATGGCGACCACAAGGATCACCATTAGATTCTTCCATAATGGGTAACGATTTAACATAGTTTTCCCTTTAGGAATTTAAATTAGAGAGATTTTACAGAACCTTTCGGTAATACTGAAACGATGTAGTTACGGTTAATCGTGATTTCAGTGGTATCGTTTAAAGCGATAACAATTTCAGCACCTTCGGTTACTTTAGTGATTTTACCAATCAAACCACCAGCGGTTAATACTTCAGTGCCTTTCGCTAATTCAGACATTAATTTTTTGTGTTCTTTATTACGTTTCGCTTGTGGGCGGTAAATCATAAAATAAAAAATTAAACCGAAGATCACGAAAATAAATAACGTGGACATTGGGCTTTGTGCTTCCATTGTGTTTTCCTTATAAATGAAAAGTTAAAAGTGTGCGTAAAATACCATAAAACGGCATTCAGTAAAAGCCGAGGAAGGCAATAACAACCAGAATTTTAGGATTAATTGATTTTTTTCAAGCAAACCTCGAAGATTTGTTCGGAAAGCCAATGCTGATTCACTAATTCACATTGATTTTCTTCACAAAAAACAACAAAATTTTCTACCGCACTTTGACGATTTAATTGCAAAACTAATTCATCATTCGGCGCTAAATTTGCCAACGCCTTCTTCGCCGTTAAAAGCGGAATCGGGCAGGAAAGTGCGGTCAAATCTAATTGATATTTCATGATTTAAGCTTGGCGACGAGCAAACATAATTTTGCCCATAGCCGTGAGTTGTTCTGCGGATAAATATTGCTTACCGAGCTCAAATAACGGCTCTTCAAGGGCAATATGTCTATCATAGCTCGCCACAAATAGCGTAATCAGCCTTTCATCTACATCAGTACGTTTCTCTGCAATCAATTCTTCTAGCTGTTCAGAAAGTTTTGCCCAAGTTTCATGCAAAGTAACGTGTTGGCGTTCTAATTCATCCACTGATTCTTTCGCTTGAGGTGCTTTTTCAATTAAAGCGGGAAAGAAGTCTTTTTCTTCATCCTCATGGTGAAGTGGTGCCGCGTGATTAAAATACTGCAAAATGGTTTTCACATCATTTAATACGGCTTGATTCACGCCATTTTTTTCTAAGTAGCCAGGAAGAATGGTGAGTTGCTTACAAAAGCGTCTCACTTTGCTATGACAGGCATAAAGCATATCAATCGGCTCATTCCAAGTGACAAATTGTTGAGGTTCAAGGATTTGCATAAGGTTTCCTTTGTTAAAAAGTGCGGTCATTTTTGACCGCACTTTGCATGTGTTATTCTGATAATTGTGTTTCAGAAGATTGAGTAGGATCTAACTGTAATGGAGGAACAGGTTTGCCCATGCGAGCATAGAATTCCACTACAAAATCATCAAAACGATCGTCTTCGATAGCTTGACGAATTTCCGCCATTAAACGTTGATAATAGCGTAAATTGTGAATGGTATTTAAGCGTGCACCTAAAATTTCACCGCATTTATCTAAATGATATAAATAAGCTTTGGTGTAGTTTTTACAGGTGTAGCAATCACATTCTGGATCCAATGGACTTGTATCATCGCGATATTTTGCATTACGGATTTTAACAATGCCGTCTGTCACGAATAAATGACCGTTACGAGCGTTACGAGTTGGCATTACGCAGTCAAACATATCAATACCACGGCGCACGCCTTCCACTAAATCTTCAGGTTTACCCACACCCATTAAATAACGAGGTTTGTCTGCAGGGATTTGTGGGCAGATATATTCTAAAATACGGTGCATGTCTTCTTTTGGTTCGCCTACCGCTAAACCGCCCACCGCATAACCGTCAAAGCCAATATTCACTAAGCCTTCTAATGATATTTTGCGTAATTCTTCAAATACGCCGCCTTGGATAATACCGAATAGCGCATTTTTATTGCCTAATTCATCAAAGCGATCACGGCTGCGTTTTGCCCAACGAAGAGACATTTCCATGGATTTTTTCGCATAATCGAAAGTGGCTGGATAAGGCGTACATTCATCAAAAATCATCACGATGTCAGATCCTAAATCATATTGAATTTCCATGGATTTTTCAGGCGAAAGGAAAATTCGCTCACCGTTAATTGGGTTTTGGAATTTCACGCCTTCTTCAGTGATTTTGCGTAATTTACCTAAACTAAATACTTGGAAGCCACCACTGTCAGTCAAAATCGGACGATGCCATTGCATAAAGTCGTGTAAATCACCGTGTTTACGCATCACTTCCTGTCCAGGACGAAGCCATAAATGGAAGGTGTTACCCAATAAGATTTCTGCACCCGTCGCACGCACTTCTTCAGGCGTCATGCCTTTTACGGTGCCATAGGTGCCTACTGGCATAAATGCCGGGGTTTCTACGCTGAACGTGCCTTGTGGACGTTCAAACACTAAGCGACCACGACGTGCACTGCCGCTGGTTTTATCTAATTCATATTTCATTTTTTTCCTCAACGAATAAACAGTTCGTAGGTTGTTGTTCAATAAAAAAGCCTGTTAGTACAGGCTTCTTGATAGGTATTTTATGAGTTGGTTGAAAATAAGTCAAACCACTTATTCTAAGCCTTTCACATTGGGATTTTTAGTAATGAACATCGCATCGCCATAACTGAAAAAACGATAGCGATTTTCGACCGCACTTTTATAGGCGTTCATGGTGTGGCTAAAGCCTGCGAAGGCAGAGACCAACATAATCAATGTACTTTCCGGTAAGTGGAAGTTAGTAATCAACGCATCCACCACACGGAATGATTTGCCTGGGTAAATAAAAATGGACGTATCAGAAAAATAAGGTTCAATTAAATCTGGGTTGCCATTTTCTTCTGCAGATAGGGCTGCCGTTTCAACAGAGCGCACTGATGTTGTACCTACCGCAATGACACGTTTACCCGCTTTTTTCGTTTCAATAATGGCATTGCAGACTTCTTGAGAAAGTTCTACGTATTCCGCGTGCATAATGTGATCTTCGATATTTTCAACACGTACGGGTTGGAATGTACCCGCGCCAACGTGTAACGTCACAAATTCAAAATTGACACCTTTTTCGTATAATTTTTGTAAAAGTTCATCATCAAAATGCAAGCCAGCCGTTGGCGCCGCCACTGCGCCAGGCACTTTGTTATACACGGTTTGATAGCATTCTTGATCCGCTTCTTCATCAGGGCGATCAATATAAGGCGGCAAAGGCATATGACCGATTTCTTGCAACACATCAAGCACATTGCGACTTTTATCTGCTAATTCCACTTCAAAAAGTGCATCTTGACGACCCACCATAATCGCTTTTACGCCATTATTTTCACCGAGCTTATCTTCGCCTAAAAATAATTCTGCACCTTCTTTCGGGGCTTTTGATGAACGAATATGCGCTAAGAAATGGTGTTCACTTAAAACACGTTCCACCAACACTTCAATTTTCCCGCCACTAGCTTTACGACCAAACATACGGGCAGGGATTACGCGTGTATTGTTAAAAATCAACAAATCACCTTCGTCGATTAAATCTAATACATCAGTAAAAGTGCGGTGAGAAATTTCCCCGTTTTCGCCATTGAGTTGTAGTAAACGGCAAGAAGAGCGATCTTCTTTAGGATAACGAGCAATCAGCTCATCAGGTAAGTCAAAATGAAAGTCAGAAACACGCATAATTGTAAATCATGAAAGCTAAAAATGGGGCATAGTCTAGAGCTATTCGGAGGAAAGAACAAGAAAAAAAGCCCTTTCAAAAAGGTGAAAGGGCAAAATATTTGGAGTCATACTATGAGTTGTTGAATTAACAAATCAGGTATGGAGTGTATTATAGCGAATTTGTTAATAAATGCAACAATTTTTTAACAATTAATTGTGTGGGTTGCGCGTGTTGGTGTTGACCAAGTTACGCATCAACAAGGCATAATCAAGTTGAATGTCTTGTGGTACATCTAAAAAGACAAAGTGGCCATCGCCAAGTGCGGCTTCCACATTTTCGTTTTTGCGATTGAGCATTTTTTCAATTTTAAAGACGATGTTGCCTTGTGGGGTCATCATTTCGACCTCATCACCAAGCAAGAATTTATTTTTCACCGCTACTTCAGCCATACCTTGTTCATTACGTTTACCGGTAAATTCACCGACAAATTGTTGGCGTTCAGAGATAGAGTAGCCGTATTCGTAATTTTGGTATTCATCGTGCGTATGGCGACGTAAGAAACCTTCGGTATAACCACGATGAGCAAGGGATTCCAAGGTATCCATTAAGCTTTCATCAAATGGTTTGCCTGCTGCCGCATCATCAATGGCTTTGCGGTAAACTTGTGCGGTTCTTGCACAGTAATAGAATGATTTAGTACGGCCTTCGATTTTTAAAGAATGCACACCAAGTGCGGTCAATTTTTCCACGTGTTGTACTGCACGTAGATCTTTTGAGTTCATAAAGTAAGTGCCGTGTTCATCTTCAAACGCCGTCATTTGTTCATCAGGCTTTTGTGATTCGGTGTAAAGGAAAACTTTATCCGTTACTGCACCTTCACCCAAGGTTGGTGCCACATTTTTCACTTCGATTTGTTGAGCGGGATCGATTTTCGGCACGATATTGCCTACTTCATCTGTGGTGCCTTCTTCCATTTTGTATTCCCAACGGCAAGCATTCGTGCAAGTACCTTGGTTTGGGTCGCGTTTGTTGATATAGCCAGAAAGCAAGCAGCGGCCAGAATACGCCATACATAACGCACCGTGTACGAAAATTTCGAGTTCGATATCAGGCACGTGTTGGCGAATTTCAGCGATTTCTTCGATGGACAATTCGCGCGATAAAATCACACGAGTTAATCCCATTTGTTTCCAGAATTTTACCGTTGCCCAGTTTACCGCATTTGCTTGTACAGAAAGGTGAATATCAATATCCGGGAAGTTTTCACGCACCAACATGATTAAGCCTGGGTCAGACATAATTAAGGCATCAGGGCCCATGTCGATCACAGGTTGTAAATCTTTGATAAAGGTTTTGAGTTTAGAGTTATGCGGTGCAATGTTTACGACCACATAGAATTTTTTGCCAAGTGCATGGGCTTCATCAATCCCGATTTTTAAATTGGCATGATTAAATTCATTGTTACGTACACGTAAGCTGTAACGTGGTTGGCCTGCATAAACAGCATCTGCGCCATAGGCAAAAGCGTAGCGCATGTTTTTGAGGGAGCCCGCAGGGGAGAGTAATTCAGGTTTAAATGGGGTTGTCATAATGTTCTCTTGTCTGATTTCAGGTCAGTAGCTTGCTTTTGGCAAGCCGTATTAAAGGCCTGTATTTTAGGCGGATTTAGGGATTTGTAAAGTAAAAGTGCGGTTGGTTTTTCGATTGTTTTTTTAAGGCTAGAAATAAAAAAGGCGAACCATTGTTCGCCTTATCAAGATTGTATTTAATTAAATCGCCCAGCCGCCTGCGTAGAATGCGACAAGTACAATGGCGATGATAATTGTGCCGATGTTGAGTTTTTTCACATCGCCGCTCACGATGCGACCAATCACTAATGCCGCAAAGCCAAGCATGATACCGGTTACGATGTTTGCCGTTAACACGATGAATACCGCACAAACTAAGCCGCTCATTGCGCCCACGAAATCATCGAAGTCTAATTTGCTTACATTGCTTAGCATTAATAAGCCCACATACATTAACGCCGGCGCAGTTGCGTAACCTGGTACTAAGAATGCAAGTGGTTGGAAGAATAACATTAATAAGAACAATACGCCGACGACGATAGCAGTGATACCGGTTTTACCGCCCGCAGCTGTACCTGCTGCAGATTCGATATAAACGGCTGCTGGCGCAGTACCGAATAAGCCTGAGAATAAGCTACTTACGGAGTCAGAGGTTAAAGCTTTGCCACCGTTGATGATTTGTCCGTCTTTGTCTAATAAGTCAGCTTGTCCTGCAACTGCACGAATAGTACCTGTTGCATCAAATACCGCTGTCATCACTAAAGCAAAGACAATTGGTAAAATAGCCGGTTGTAATGCGCCTTGTAAATCTAATTGTAAGAAAAGTGAATTTTCACCAAAGGTTGGCATTTTGAAGATTTGGCCATTGAATGTTACGTTTGGATCGAAGATTAAACCAACGATAGTAATCGCGATGATAACCCATAAAATCCCGCCTTTCACTTTCATTTTTTCTAAGCCGATAATGAATGCAAGACCGATTAAAGACATCATTACTGGGAATGAGGTGAAATCGCCTAATTTAACCGGTAAACCCGCTTGGTTACCGACCACTAAGCCTACGCCATTTGCGGCGATTAAAAGTAAGAATAGGCCGATCCCGATCCCTGCACCATGAGCGATACTTGATGGAAGGTTACGTAAGATCCATGAACGAATACCTGTCGCAGAGATTAAGGTGAACACTAAACCCATGAGGAATACGGCACCTAATGCCACAGGAATAGAAACATGTTGACCTATCACTAAGCTAAATGCGGTGAAAGCGGTTAATGAAATGGCACAGCCGATCGCCATTGGCGCATTTGCCCAAAAGCCGATTAAGATCGAACCAAGCCCTGCCACTAAACAGGTTGCGATAAAGACAGATTCAGCCGGAAAGCCTGCATCACCAAGCATTTTAGGCACAACAATCACGGAATACACCATGGCTAAGAAGGTGGTTAAACCCGCAATGATTTCTTGACGAACCGTTGAACCGCGTTTGCTGAGTTCAAAGGTTTTTTCTAAACTTGACATAAAGTCCCCTAGGTTAATAATCAAAAAGATGTGCTATTTTATAGTAAATCATTTAAAAGTAAACGTTTGCGCAATTGTTTTATTGACGTTGGATAGGAAAGTGCGGTCAGTTTTGAGGATGTTTTTTCCATATTTTTTTATCGACTAAAAACTGCTATACTCTGAAAGTTTTTAACGTAATCAAAAAAAGGAAAAACAATGGCTGATTTTAATCAAATTTTAACGCCAGGCGATGTAGATGCTGGCATTATCAATGTGGTAAATGAAATTCCAGAAGGGAGCTGCCACAAAATCGAATGGAACCGTAAAGTTGCAGCGTTCCAATTAGACCGTGTTGAGCCAGTGATCTTCGCAAAACCAACTAACTATGGTTTCATTCCGCAAACTTTAGACGAAGATGGCGATGAGTTAGACGTTTTATTATTAACTCGCCAACCACTTGCGACAGGTGTATTCCTTGAAGCCAAAGTAATCGGTGTGATGAAATTCGTTGATGATGGCGAAGTGGACGATAAAATCGTTTGTGTGCCAGCAGATGATCGCGATACCGGCAATGCATATAACAGCCTTGCAGATGTGCCAGCGCAATTAATCAAACAAATTGAATTCCACTTCAATAACTACAAAGCATTGAAAAAACCAGGCTCAACGAAAGTGACTCACTGGGGCGATGTAGAAGAAGCGAAAGAAGTGATTCGTGAATCAATCAAACGTTGGAATGAACGTTAATTTTTCATGTTAATGAATTAAAAAGGCATCGGATTGATGCCTTTTGTTTTTATTCACTATAAGAAAAAATATTCTTTCACAATATGAGCCGGTTTCAGATAATGTATTACTTCATAAAGAAAAGGTGAAATAGTGAATGGTCCGTTTGATATAGGGCATATTCCAGGATGGGAGCATAGAAGATTAGAAGAGGCCGCTAAACAATTGAGTTTAACAAGACAGGAATTTAATGATTACGTAAATTCAAGACCCAACATTTTTAGGCTAGAGAATCGTTCTGAAAATCGTAGTCATAGAAATGAGATGCCTGGTAAAGATGATATTGAACGAATTGTTCGTGATATGAAAAACTTTGAAAGAGGAAAATAAATGAATAATAAGTTAGAGATGGGCATAAAAATTTTAGATGCAATGGATTCTGGTGATTTAACTTTATTAGAAGAGCTTTTTCAAGATAAGGAAAGGAATATCATGGAAGTAACTCCTGTAGAGCATTGGAATTGGTTACATAAAGCCTTATTAGGATTTGAGTCAAATAAACCATCCTCTGATGTTATTAATTATCTAATTAATAAGGGTATAGATATTAATGCTCAGGATATATATGGAATGACTCCTTTGCATTATGCGTTAAGAGGTAAAAATATTGATGCTGCAATAGCGTTACTTAAGGCTGGTGCAAACCCTAATTTACCAAATGAAAGAGGAATTACACCTTTATCCTATATTAATGGTTTCCCTGAAAGACTGGATTTGCTTCAATTAATGCTAGATAACGGGGGAGATATAGATTTCTTTACTGGACAGCATGGTATTTTAGAAGGGATCAAAAAATATCGTTCACAAGATCCTAAATTTAAACCAGTGATTGAGTTAATGGAAAAGTATTCCAAAAAGGGAATTTAATTTACTTTGGGAATAAATTTAAAGGTGTGTTATATAAAGCTCATTTTTAATTATTTATAAGTAGATTGGAAAAATGGAAATATCAAGTGCGGTCAATTTTCAAAGAGTTTTTAAACCTCTCAAAAATTGACCGCACTTTTGCATCATTAGATATCGTTAAAACGAGAAGCGTAGTTCTGCATTCACATTATTCGCTTTGGTATCGTGGTTATAAGCACCTTGATAGCCGACTTTCACACTCAATACTGGTGTGAACTGCGCTTGTAATGCCACACCTGTCGTGACGACATTTTTCAATTCTTTACCATAAAGATTCGCTACACTTTGGTTATTGAGCACCAAGCTGCCTTCAGCGGCTTTATCTTTATGGAAACGATGATAAGCCACATCACCTAATAGATTTAATTGAATGCCACCAATTGCAAATGGAATGGATGGACGTAAACCTACAGAGGTGACGATTAAATCACGATTGTTGTCTTTTAACTGCACTTCGCCTTTTGTCACACCTTTATTTTTGATGTGCATATAGCTTACGCCAGCATAAGGTTCAATCGCAAAATGTTCGCCTTTTAAGCCAGTGTAGGCAAGCTCAGCAAAGACATTTTGTGTTTGGATATGAGTTTTCACACCTTGCGCAAATTCTGCACGTTGTTCGTGTTTACCCCAACTTTGAATAAAGCCAATTTTCGGTGTTAACACGTTGAAACGATGTTCAGCTGTTAAGCCTAAATGCACAGCACGATCTTTCGAAGTGCGGTCAATTTTGTGGCTGTTTTGTGTTGAGCCAACAAATACACCTAAATGTTTGTTTGTATCAATGGTTGCATCAATACCCACAAGTTGATTGTACGCATGGCTGCTTAAACTATCCGTGCTGAAGTGGGTGAAGGTGCCACTTGTCCAAATTTGTGTACCTACATTAAGTTGAGCTCTTACTGCGTCTGGTTGAGCAAGTTGCTGACGAAGCAATAAGCCGTTTAATACGTTGTGTTGTTGTGTCGCCAGATCTTCATCATAGCTTAAACGAGCAAAGGCTTGGCGAGCGTTCTCTTTTGTTCCCCAAATGAGACTTTGGTAAGCCGGGCTTTTTGTTGCTGCATCTAATGCATTGGCGATAGCCACTTCATTTTCAGTAGTAGCTGCAGATGAAAGGGCTTTTTTCTGAACGGTCACTTTCAACGTATTTGCATTACTTTCATTTTTAACGGCAAAGAAATCATAAGTACGAAGTGTTTCAACTACCGCATTTTCAGCCCCCACAAATGAGCCAGTACCTTGCACAGATACCGCTTTTTGTGGATCTTTTTGTAATTGAGGCAGAATTTCTTCATCAAATTTATTTGGCACTAAAACAGAACCGTCTGCAAAGGTTGCATTGACGTTAGCAATACCATTATTCAGTAAGAAACGACCACCTTTTTCCACTGTTGCAGTGACCGTTTTCGCGGTACTGGTTAAGATTTCGGTGACAAATCCATTCTCACTTGGTTTAGTGACTTCCGCTTTTGGTAACACTTCCAATGTTGCACCTTGTTTTACGATGACTTGTTGTGCCGAACCAAGGGATTGATTTAACCCTGAAAGCTGACCTTCATTTACGGTAATTTCACCGGTGAAGCTGTTATTACCGGTGAGCGTTAAGGTGCCAGCACCATTTTTAGTTAATGCACCAATATAGCCTTGTGCAGCACGTTCATTACGAGCGGCCTCACGCGCTAAACCGACTTGATATTCCGCTTTTTCTTCTGCTGTCGCACCTGTACGGTTTTGCATTAACGCTTGTAATTCTGCTTTGCGTGTTGTCCAAGTAGCTGCTTCAGCTTGATCTTCGACTTGACGTGCTTTGATGGCTTTATCGCTAATATCATTTGACCAAACATCATTTTGGTTGAGGTTGATTTTCACGTTTCCTAAGAATTGACCTGGACCAAACATGGCTTTGCCAAGATCCAAAATACCCCAACCCCAAACGTTACTTGGTACACCTTGTTCAGTTTCCCAACGTTCTAATGGTTTACCTTCGAGCCCTTTGCGAAGTGTGGTTTGTCGTGCTGTGGTAAGCATAACATCGCGAGCTTGATCGGTTGTCATGTATGGATAGCGAGAAAAGATAACGCCTAATGCACCACTTACGTGTGGGGCAGCCATTGAGGTACCTCCGGCTGATTTATAAATAGGGTCACCATAAGTATTGTTGTCTTGTAATTGAATGTAGGAGGAATAGATGTTGGCGGATGGCGCTGCAATCGTCCACCATTTTGAATGGCCGGCTAGGTTAAATTCTTGAATATCTGCACCTGCTTTTTCATCACTCACATCGTCATTCGAATCATTAGGATAGCCTTCACCACCCACTTGCCCCGTGACGTTTACCCAGTATTTTTCTGCATCAGGTCTGAAATAAGGCAACATCGCACGCGTAAAGGATTCCGCCATCATACTGCGGTTACCCGCTGTAAAAACTTGAATCACTTGTTTATTTTTTGCCACTTCATAAGCCGCATCAACAAAGTTTTTCTCACCACTGGTCACAAATTGATAATAAGCTTTTTCAGCTTCACCTAAGTTACTTAAATAAATATGTGCCGCAGGACTGGATATTGGCTCTGGTGCTTTTGGTACATCGTAGTACTGCACGCCATATTCAGGCACATCACGCCAATCATATTTGGGTTTGTAGCCTTGTGCACCGGCAAAGGATGAATTGACACGACGGTTTGAACCCCAACTGTTATTAATTACTTTGGCGCCCGCATCGGCGAGAGCAGAGTAGCCTTGTAAGAAGAAACTATAGTCTTGGTTTGGACCATAGGTCATGTTGTCGTTACCACCTGTGTTAGCAGAATAGAGGTTAGCGCCGAAAGCCACACCGTGCATTTCATTGCCGTCACGGCTTGCCGCCATTGTACCGCCAACGTGCGTACCGTGCGCATCATTGGTATATTTATGCCATGCCCCATCAATATTGAAGGCTTCACCTTTGGTGAATACACCGTTATCTGTTTTATCAAAATTACGTTTGCCGTTTTTTACGGGTTCGTTTTTATTAATTGGGCCATTGCCCACAGAGGCATCAGGATAACGCATGCCATCTTTACTATAAGTCCCTTCTGTTTTTACTACGTGGATTCGACCGTCTTGAAATTCAGGGTGGTTTAATAGCACGCCAGAATCCATCACACCAATTTTCACGCCTGAGCCATTAAAGCCAAGAGCGTAAGCCGTGGAAGCATTCATTGAGGTTAAGCCCCAGTCTTTGAGGTATTCAGCGCTTTCCCAACTTTTGGTATTACCGGCTTGGCCTTGTTCAGAATAAGCGGCTGCATTCGCAGCATACAAACCAACAAGTAGTGCGAGTGCGGTTTTTTGAAGTGTTTGAGGTTTCATATTGTCTTCCTTTATCTTTTTGATTTTAGGAGGCTATTATTCGCTTCATCGCGAAGCGCTTCAATGACTCAAATCAAAATTCCAGAGAAAAATGTTTATTCTGTGACAACGATCACACCAAAGTGCGGTCAAAAGAGGGGATAAATTTATGTATCGTAGAAATCAATGTTATAATTTGCGAACAAAAATGATTAAGGAGTAACTCATGGCTATTTTAGTAACGGGTGGCGCAGGCTATATCGGTTCACATACTGTAGTGGAATTATTAAATGCAAATAAAGAAGTGGTGGTATTAGATAATTTATGCAATTCATCCCCAAAATCTTTAGAACGCGTAAAAGAAATCACGGGCAAAGACGTGAAATTTTATGAGGGCGATATTTTAGATCGTGCTTTATTACAAAAAATCTTTGCTGAAAACAGCATTCAGTCGGTAATCCATTTTGCGGGTTTAAAAGCCGTGGGTGAAAGTGTTCAAAAACCTGCTGAATACTATATGAATAACGTCGCAGGCACGATTGTTCTCATTCAAGAGATGAAAAAAGCAGGTGTGTGGAACTTTGTATTTAGTTCATCTGCAACAGTTTATGGTGATCCGGAAATTATTCCAATTACAGAAGACTGTAAAGTGGGCGGGACAACCAACCCTTACGGTACCTCTAAATACATGGTGGAACAAATTCTGACCGATGTTGCGAAAGCTGAACCACAATTTAGTATGACGATCTTACGTTATTTCAACCCAGTGGGCGCACACGCAAGTGGCTTGATTGGTGAAGATCCAAATGGTATTCCAAATAACCTATTACCTTACATCAGCCAAGTTGCGATCGGTAAATTACCGCAACTTTCGGTATTTGGTAGCGATTATGATACTCATGACGGCACAGGTGTACGTGATTATATTCACGTAGTGGATTTAGCGATTGGTCACTTAAAAGCATTAAATCGCCATGAAAATGACGCAGGTTTACACATTTATAACTTAGGTACAGGTACCGGTTATTCTGTGCTTGATATGGTGAAAGCGTTTGAACAAGCAAACAATATTAAAATTCCATATCGTCTTGTGGCACGTCGTCCAGGCGATATTGCAACATGCTATTCCGATCCAAGTCTCGCCGCGAAAGAGTTAAATTGGACAGCAGAACGTGGTCTTGAGCAAATGATGAAAGACACTTGGAATTGGCAAAAAAATAATCCGAAAGGATACCGAGATTAATCTCACTCTTATTGGGCGGAGTATCATTCCGCCCTTAATATTTTAATCAGATAAAACACGCTCAAAAATAACCGCACTTTATGTCAGAACAATCCCTTTCTAGTCAAATATTTACCCGCAAAATGCTGATCTGTGTTTTCACTGGATTTAGTTCGGGCTTACCACTTTTCGTGTTATTGCAAATGTTGCCAGTGTGGCTGACAGATAAGAAACTTTCCGTTGAATTAATCGGTGCATTGACAGGGGTGATGGTGCCATATGGTTTGAAGTTTTTATGGGCACCGTTATTAGACCGCTATTTCCCGCATTTTTTAGGGCGTCGTCGTAGTTGGTTATTAATTTCTCAAGTGGTTTTGCTGATTTCCCTTTATGCGATTAGTCAGTTTGATCCCGTGGCTGAGTTAAGTACGGTAGCTAAAATTGCCACATTTATTGCCTTTTTCTCTGCGACACAAGATATTGTGCTCGATGCTTACCGTCGTGAGATTTTAACGGATAATGAATTAGGATTGGGGAACACCATCCACATTAATGCTTATCGCGTTGCGGGCTTAATTCCTGGGGGACTCTCGCTTTATTTAGCGACGATTTATCCATGGGAAACTGTCTTTTTATTGACCGCACTTTGTATGCTAGCGGGCATATTTATGACGCTCTTTTTGGCGAAAGAACCGCAGATTGCACAGGTCGATTGTGATCAACCTTTCTATATGGTGTTTTGGATACCCTTGAAAGAGTTCTTCCAACGCAAAGGTGTTGCCCAAGCCATCGGTTTTTTACTCTTTTTGTTCTTGTATAAATTTGGTGATTCATTTGCTACTACGTTACAAACGAAATTCGTCTATGACATGGGCTTTGAAAAAGAGCATATTGCGTTGGTGGTAAAAAGTACCTCACTTTGGGCAAGTATCTCTGCAGGTCTCGTGGGTGGCGTGATTATGTTACGCCTAGGCATTAATCGCGCATTATGGGTATTTGGTTTTATCCAATTGATTACTATTGGTGGATTTATTTGGTTAGCTGCATTTGGACATTTTGACCATATCGGTGCAGCAGAGCTTTGGAAATTAGGTTTCGTGATTGCGGGTGAATATATTGGTGTTGGTCTCGGCACAGCCGCCTTTGTCGCCTTTATGGCTCGTGAAACGAATCCGCTTTATACAGCCACTCAATTAGCCTTATTTACCAGCCTTTCCGCTTTACCAAGTAAAGGGCTTGGTATGTTATCGGGTTACTTGGTTAAGGCAGTGGGCTACTATCATTTTTTCTGGATTTGTTTATTCCTCGCTATCCCAGGAATGATTTGTTTATTCTGGGTGGCTCCATGGAATGAAAAAGGAAATGAAAAAGCTTAAAATAAAATAAAGTGCGGTCAAAATTAACAGCAAAATCATTTGACCAAACAAGGCTTTAACGGTATTTTAAACAGGTCTATTATTTATTGGAGATTCGTATGAAAATTATTCTTTTAGGTGCACCTGGTGCAGGAAAAGGCACACAAGCACAATTTATTATGAACAAGTTTGGCATCCCACAAATTTCAACAGGGGATATGTTCCGTGCAGCGATTAAAGCGGGGACAGAATTAGGCAAACAAGCAAAAGCATTAATGGATGAAGGGAAATTAGTACCGGATGAATTAACTGTTGCATTAGTAAAAGATCGTATTTCTCAACCAGATTGTGCAAATGGTTTCTTATTAGATGGTTTCCCACGTACGATTCCACAAGCGGATGCATTAAAAGATTCTGGCGTGAAAATTGACTACGTTTTAGAGTTTGATGTACCGGATGAAGTGATTGTTGAGCGTATGAGTGGTCGTCGCGTACACCAAGCGTCTGGTCGTTCTTATCACATCGTTTACAACCCACCAAAAGTGGAAGGTAAAGATGATGTAACGGGTGAGGATTTAATTATCCGTGCGGATGATAAACCAGAAACTGTGTTAGATCGTTTAGCGGTTTACCACAAACAAACTAGCCCATTAATTGATTATTACCAAGCTGAAGCAAAAGCAGGTAATACTCAATATTTCCGTTTAGATGGTACTCAAAAAGTGGAAGCTGTAAGCCAAGAGTTAGATAAAATCTTAGGCTAAAATAGGCTGGAAACTGACCGCACTTTGAAGAGAAAAGTGCGGTTAATTTTTCAAAAGGATTTTGAGATCGTAAATTGAGATCGTATTTGGGGACATTATGAGCAAGAAAAGAACAATAGCATTGACTATTTCGGCTATCGCAGTGGTACTTGGGATCGGCGCACAATTTTACACCAATCATAAAATCGATCAGGTGTTAAAAAATTTCCCTTATTCTTTGGATAACCAAGCAACATTGAATGTGACGCAAACCGCGAAAAACTTTTTTATTCGTGAGTTGATCTTTAGTGTAAAAGATAGCGATGCGAAAAGCACAAATGTGATTTCAACTAAGCTCACCGCACTGCCTTTCTTTATTACAGCGGAGTCTCAGTTATCTGATCAATTAGTTCGCCAATTAAATAAAACATTAAATATCACGATTGATAAAAACACGATTAATAGTAAATTTTCGCCGGTAGGGGATTATTTACAGTCTGATATTTTGACGGAATTCCGTGATTTTGCGAATAAGTCCCAAAACCTTTCTATCGGTCTTCATTTCTTAAAAAATAAAGAAGTTGAGCTAAAAACAACTCTAAGTGGTTTTAATTACGATAAAGAAACTAAACTGGAACAAATTGATGGTGAAGCTCGCCTTGTGCCTGTCGGTGCAAATCAATACGACCTATCAAGTATTGACTTAACCGCGAAAAATGCCGAAGTGGCATTGTTAAATGGGGAAAACACTCATGTTTATATGAAAAATGCGACTTACCATTTTGACGTAAAATCAGGTGAGGCAGATAAGCGTGATCTGAGTACGAAATTCAGTAGTGATATTTTACGCATTGCCAATAAAACCCGCACGACAGAGGAAGGTCAAGCGACAGCGGGTGGTTTGAATTTATTCATTAAACAAAATGGCGTGCCAAGTGCGGTCAATTTTCATCATGAATTTAAAAAATTAAGTGATGGCTCACTAGACATTAAAGACGGCGTCAATTTGTTAACGAAAATTTTTACACAAAATGATCGTTTTGATGGTTCGTTATCCGTGCTTTCTGTCAATGTGCCTAAAAATAATCAACCTTACTTTAACTTACAAAATGCCGGTCTTGAACTTAAGTTGGCGAATACGGATTTAACCAAGGCTAATGTAGATTTTAAACTGAATGTTGATAGTGTGAAGCAAACCCCTGCCGATGAAGAGCGTAAATGGGAAGCTAAAGGCGGTAAAGTTAATATTCAGTTAGATGATTACAACGTGGCAAACGAATTGGCGTTTGTACCGTTTTTATTAGATGCTTTTGCTGAGAAAGAGGCACCGGCAAAAGACAATAAAGACTTTTTGAATGCCAAAGATAAATGGGTGAAAGAATTCAGTGGTAAAACCAATATTGAGGCAGCATTAAAATCATTTAATATGGCCGATTTAGTGCTTGATGACGTATCTGCCAGTGATAAGACGGAAACACTAGACAATGATCAATATAATGAACATATCACATTGTCTGCGAATAAAGCCAGTTATCCAAGTGCAGGATTCCAATTTGAAAAATTAGCGGTTGATGCACCATTTAAAATTAATCACAGCAAAGCGCATTTATCAGCAAGATTTTGCTCAGCACCATTTTATGGGGCCTTATGCAGCACGCATTTAACGTCAGCCACATTTGATAAATACATCAAAAACTCCTGGAAAGAGCTTGATTTAATCGTTGATAATGCAACGTTGAATTTAAATCTTAATACTTATCCGGAGACTAATGCTTATCCAGTTAAATTGGAAGTGAGTGGTATTGTGCCTCAAGTGCCTGAAGATGATTCATCAGACATGATTCCAGATAATATTGAAGGCACATTTAATCTGACATTAAGTAAAATGTTGTTTGATGATCAAAATGAAAAAGCCTTAGCTATTAAGGAAAATTCATACTTTTGGCAATATTTAAGTAGCTTTGTGAAACATGATGGAAAACTTCACCGAGAATTTGTAGAAGAAGGTGATAATTACGTTTCTAGAGTGGAAAAAACGGAAAATGGCTACTTAATTAATGGTCGCACCCTTGAAGATCTTCGTCAAGAAAGCATGATGGAGAGTGATGATGGCGAAGAAGAGAAGCCAGCAGCAACTGACTAGTTGAAAGGATAATATAAGAAATGACCGCACTTGAGATTCAAAGTGCGGTCATTTTTTTATCTGTTTTTGATTACTTCACTAATCCACCACTTGCTTGTAAATCAGCATGGTAGGAAGAGCGAACAAATGGGCCACAGGCTGCGTGTTCAAAGCCCATTGCGTTGGCTTTATCACGGAACTCATCAAATTCGGCTGGAGGCACATAGCGTGCAACCGGTAAGTGATGGCGACTTGGTTGGAGATATTGACCTAGTGTAAGCATGGTTACGCCGTTTGCACGTAAGTCTTCCATCACTTGAAGAATTTCCTCATTGGTTTCACCCAATCCAACCATTAAACCTGATTTCGTTGGGATGTTTGGGAACATTTCTTTGAAATCATGAAGTAATTTTAAGGACCACTGATAATCAGCGCCCGGACGAATTTCTTTATACAAACGTGGCACATTTTCCAAGTTGTGGTTGAACACATCTGGTGGATTGTCTTTTAATTTTTCTAAGGCTTGAGTAATACGTCCTCGGAAATCAGGAACCAAAATCTCAATTTTGATGCCAGGGTTTAATGCACGCACTTCTTTTACACATTCAGCAAAATGACCTGCACCACGATCAGGTAAATCATCACGGTCTACAGAGGTAATCACCACATATTTCAACTTCATATCTTGGATAGTTTCAGCTAATTTACGTGGTTCATCCGGATCGGGTGGTAATGGTTTACCATGTGCAACGTCACAGAAAGGGCAACGACGAGTACAAATCGCCCCTAAAATCATGAAGGTTGCTGTACCATGGTTAAAGCACTCGTGTAAATTTGGACAAGACGCTTCTTCGCAGACAGAATGTAGCCCATGACGACGCATCCCGTTTTTGATGGTCTCGATCTTTAATGAGCTAGACGGCAATTTGATTTTCATCCATTCCGGCTTTTTCAACAATTCTTGATTAGGATCGATGTTTTTAACAGGGATAATTGATGTTTTGGCTGCATCACGGTATTTCACACCGCGTTCCATTTTAAAAGGCGTTGACATTGTTCTTTCCTAAAGAAAAATGCCTGATTCAGGCATTTTTAAATGTGTTATAAAAGTGAATGTTATAAATTTGTAACATTATAGCCCAAAAGTTCGGCAAAGTGTTTAATTAATTTTGGGGAAACCTTGTCAAGTGTTGCCTCTTCTTTACCGATAAAATCAGCAAGCTGACACATTTCAAGCCCTGCATAGCCGCAAGGATTAATGTAGTGGAAAGGATTGAGATCCATATTGATATTAAACGCAAGCCCATGGAAAGAGCAGCCTTTTCGAATGCGTAAACCTAATGAACAGATTTTTTTGCCATCAATATACACACCAGGTGCATCGGGTTTGGGATAACCTTCAATACCATAGTCTGCAAGGGTTTTTACAACAGATTGTTCAAGTGCAGTCACTAATTGGCGAACATTTAAATGTTCATGACGTTTAATATCAATGAGCACATACATGACCTGCTGACCAGGACCATGGTAGGTAATTTGACCACCACGATCCGATTGTACAACAGGAATATCACTGCGTTGTAATAAGTGTTCCGGTTTGCCAGCTTGGCCTTGTGTGAAAACAGGATGATGCTCAACTAGCCAAATTTCATCGGTGGTTTCTGCATTTCGATTATCCGTGAATTCCTGCATTTTATGCCAGATTTCCTGATAATCTTGTAATCCTAATTGACGGACAATTAAATCTGTTTTGTTCATCTTAGATAACCATTTTGACGCCTTCAACTTTTGCAAGTTCTTTGTAAAGGGTTTCTACTTGCTCAAAGTTTTGCGCGACGATATCAATCGAAACTGAATTATACGTGCCTTTACTACTGCGTTTTTCCTTTGGAATATAATCACCCGGTAAATATTTTTGTATCACTGCTACGATGTCTTGCGCTAAACCTTCACGGTTAACACCTGCGACTTTAAATGTCATTGCAGCGGGGAATTCCATTACTTCTTTTAGTTTTTCATAATCGTTTTCGGTTGCCATGTTGTTTCCTTAATTTAAGAATAAGGTGCGTGAATCAGCTAAATTCACACACCTTACGAATTTATTGATGTGATATAAATGGGGAAGTGCGGTTAATTTTCAAGGTGTTTAGTCAAATAATCCTTTAACTGTTAACACTAACCAGTCCCAACCTTTACCTAAGAAGCCGCCTTCTTGTACATCTTCTAATGCTTGAAGATTTACGGTAGCGACATCTTTGCCATCTAATTGATAAACGATTTTACCCACCACTTGACCTTTTGCTAAAGGTGCTTGTAAGTATTTGTTATCTAATTCATAACGTGCTTTTAAGTCAGTTTGTTTACCTTTTGGCACAGTGATAAAACCATCTTCTAATACACCAAGTTTAACGTCACCTTTATCACCGTAGTAAACAGATTGTTTTGAAATTTCTTCACCTGCTTTTTGAGTTTTTAAGGTTTCAAAGTTAGCAAAACCCCATTGTAAGAGTTTTTTACTTTCTACTTCACGGCCTTTATAGGTTGGTACACCCATTACAACAGAAATTAAACGCATATTGTTTGGACTTGTTGCTGATGCGACAAGGTTATAACCTGCTTGGCTTGTGTGTCCGGTTTTCATACCATCAACGTTAATGGTTTTATCCCATAATAAGCCATTACGGTTAGGTTGTTTGATTTTGTTGAAAGTAAAATCTTTTTCTGCGTAGATTTTATATTCTTCCGGTAAATCACGAATGATATGTGCACCAATAATCGCCATATCACGTGCAGTTGAATATTGGTTTGGATCGTCTAAACCATGTGGTGTGGTGAAGTTAGTATTTTTTAAGCCAAATTGTTGAACATATTTATTCATGGTATCAACGAAGTTAGCCACGGTACCCGAAATATGTTCAGCTACAGCAACGCAGGCATCATTACCAGAAACAATGATAATCCCTTTGTTTAAATCACCCACTGACACTTGTTGATTTAAATTTAAGAACATTTTTGACGAATCAGGGAAATTTCTACCCCAAGCGCTTTCGCTAATTGTCACCATATCTTCATTATGGATTTTACCTTGTTTTAATGCTGCACCAACTACGTAGCTAGTCATCATTTTTGTTAATGAAGCAGGGTATTGACGTTGGTCTGGGTTAAGTGATGCAAGTACCGCACCAGAATTGTAATCCATTAAAACATAAGTTTGCGCATTCACTTCCGGTACTGCGATACCGTATTGAATATCTTCAGCGGCAGCAAATGTTGACGCTGCTATTAATCCCGAGAAGAGTACAATTTTTTTCAATTTTGCAGATTGTTTTAACATAGCATTTCCTTTAATAGCTTATTGGTTTTTATAAGTATAAACGATTACGGGTTGCCCATTGATCGTTTTTTGTAATTTTGTTTTTAATTGATTAATATCCGCTTGATCCGCTAATGGGCCAAAATGGATTTCATAGTTTTGCCCATTTTGGTTAATTTCCGTTTTGATGTCATCTAACGCGAGTTTTGTGATGATGCTTTCTGCTTGGCTTTTTGACGACAGCGCTAGTAGTTTTAGCTTGAAAACAGTTTTTGCATCGTTTGTGCTGTCTAAGTTTTGATTTTTTTTTTCGCTATTTTTATTGACGACTAAACGCTCACTGGCTTCTTGCGTTTTAGCATGCTTGGCAAGCGTTTTTGCTCCCGCACCTGAAATTTGACCTTTGTGATCCACATGTAAAGCTTCAATTCTTACTTGCCCTGTACCACGAGCAATAAGGCCTAATTCTTTTGCGGCAGAATGAGATAAGTCAATGATACGTTTCTCACTAAACGGACCACGATCATTAATTCGCACAATCACCTTGCGATTGTTATGTAAGTTTGTAACAACCGCATAAGAATTCAAAGGTAAGGTTTTATGTGCGGCAGTGAAAAGTGCCGAATCATAGCGTTCACCATTAGCTGTTTTACGACCATTAAATTTATGGTGGTAATAACTTGCTGTCCCTTCTTTTGAATAGGACTTTGCCTCATCACCTTGTGTGGTATATGTTTTACCATTCACTTCATAGCTTTGTGGCGCTTGAACGGTCGTAGTAATCGACAGCGAATCCCCTTGAATACCATACATTTTTTGCGTATCGGCAAAAGCAGAAAAACTTGAGCTGCTTATCAAGGTGAAAAGTGCGGTCGTTTTTAAGATATTTTTTAATGTCATACTTATTACTTTCAAGATTATCGGTGCTCTTCATAAGAAAGCCAAAAGGGAAATTAGTTCCCTTTCATAAAGCGAGGTTTGTGAGTATGAATGGACATCACTAAACCAAAGCTTGCCATGATGGCGACATATGAGGTACCGCCGTAGCTAAAGAGTGGTAAAGGCACCCCTACAACAGGCAAAATGCCACTCACCATACCAATATTCACGAAGACATAAACGAAGAATATCAGTGTGGTTGCACCAGCAAGAATACGCCCGAAAGAGGTTTCTGCATTTACCGCAATGATTAAGCCACGGATAATAATAAACAAATAAATTGCCATCAGAATAAGAAAACCGACCATTCCATGTTCTTCACTCATCACGGCAAAAATAAAATCAGTGTGTGGTTCAGGCAAAAATTCTAATTGGGATTGTGTCCCTTGCATCCATCCTTTGCCAGATATACCGCCTGAACCGATAGCAATTTTGGATTGCAAAATATGGTAACCCGCCCCAAGTGGATCTTTCTCGGGGTCAAGTAAAGTTAATACACGCATGCGTTGGTAGTCATGCATTAAATACATCCACATGATAGGAATAAATGCCGCTAAGCCAACTACTGCAGCAAGAATAAGCCACCAACTCATCCCTGCTAAGAATACCACGAATAAGCCTGATGCACTAACCAGAATTGATGTACCTAAGTCTGGTTGAATAGCCACAAGTAAAGTTGGCACAATAATCATGGCGATAGCAATAAAGGTTTCGCTCATTTTCGGTGGTAATGGACGGTTACCTAAATATACCGCGACCATTAATGGTACCGCGAGTTTGACAATTTCAGAAGGCTGAAAGCGAATAAATCCAAGATCTAACCAACGTTGTGCCCCTTTACTGGTTGTACCGATAGCATCAACCAAAATCAGCATGATAAAACCCACCAAATATAAGTAAGGGGCGAGTCGCTGATAAAATTTAGGAGGAAGTTGCGCCATAATCATCATCACAGCAAAACCTAATATGACCTGAATAATACGATTTTGGAACATGACTTCACTGGCGCCTGATGCACTATAAAGCACAAGCATGCCATAAGCCGTAATAGCGGCTAATCCAATAAATAATAAAAAATCAATATGTAAGCGTTGCCATAATCGCAAGCATAAAGGCACTTTTTCTTCCATTATTCATTCTCACTTGGTTGAGATTCTAGTGCTGGCGCATCTAAATCAGTTTGGTCCGTCTTTTTCTCTTTTTCAGCATTTTCTTGACGTTCAATTTGTGGCAAGCGTTTATTCAAGTAGAAATCCATAATTTGCCGTGCAATTGGTGCCGCATTACTTGAACCGCCACCCGCATTTTCTAAAATAATGGTGACAACTAATTTCGGATCTTCATAAGGCGCGTAAGCCGTGAACCAAGCATGGTCATGGAGTTCTTTTTTCAATCCCGCTGCATTATATTTTTGGTTTTCTTTTAAGCTGAATACCTGTGCGGTACCCGATTTTCCTGCTACATGGTAATTTGTGCCGATAAAGGCTTTTCGTCCTGTCCCTGCACCTGAGTTTACCACATTGAACATCCCGCGCTTAGCCGCATCCCAATAAGCTTGTTTCGGCTCGGTAATATCTTCATATAAAAGCGGGTCTTGATACGGTTCAATGGTGGCACCTTCAACTGATTTCATTAAATGTGGCGTATGAATTTTACCGTTATTGACCACAATAGAGGTCGCTTTTGCCACTTGTAATGGTGTCGCTGTCCAATAACCTTGACCAATCCCCACAGAGATTGTATCGCCTTGTACCCAAGGTTTTTTGTAACGTTTTTGTTTCCATTCTTTACTCGGCATATTGGCCGTGGCTTCTTCTTGAATTTCAATACCTGTTGGCATACCAAACCCAAAACGTTTCATCCACATGGAGAAACGATCAATACCTAAATTAAAGGCGGTTTGATAGAAGAAGGTATCTGATGATTCAGTAATGGCTTTGTTTAAATCCGTATAACCATGCCCTGTTTTTTTCCAATCTCGGAAACGTTTTGTTGAGTTTGGCAATGTCCAGTAGCCTGGGTCAAAAATTGTGGTATTAGGCGTAATCACCCCTTCAGTTAATGCCGCAACAGCAACGAATGGTTTTACCGTGGAGGCAGGTGGGTACACACCTTGTGTCGCACGACTGTAAAGTGGTCGAGTTGGATCTTCGAGTAAACGTTTGTAATCACTAGAAGAAATGCCATCGACGAATAAATTATTGTCATAGCTTGGTGTTGAAACCATCGCTAATACGCTATTATCTTTCGGATCAAGCACAACAACAGCGCCTTTTTGGCCTGAAAGGAGCGACATAATATAGCGTTGAAGGGTAAAATCGATAGTCAGATGAATACTTTTCCCCGCGGTGGCTGGTTGTTCACGTAGTTTACGAATAACTTTACCACGGTTATTAATTTCAACCTCTTCGAAACCGGTTGTACCATGGAGTTGTTCTTCGTAATAACGTTCAATACCCAGTTTCCCCATGTCCGTGGAACCGGAATAGTTAGCAAATTTTTCTTCTTTTTTTAGGCGCTCAACATCTCGGTCATTAATGCGTCCAACATAACCCAAAATATGAGTCATGGCTTCGCCATATAGGTAATTTCGTTTGAAATAAGGACGTACATCAAGGCTTGGGTATTTATACTGATTTACCGCAAAACGGGCAATTTGTTCTTCCGTTAGGCTAGGCTTGAGTAAAATCGGCGTATAGCGTGTACCACGACGACGTTCTTTTTTGAAATGCTCAATGTCTTCATCAGTGAGTCCTACAACATAGCGCAATTCTTCAAAAGTGCGGTCTAAATTTTCCGTTTTTTCCGGCACGATATATAAACCGAAAAAAGTGAGGTTTTCAGCCAGTAATTCGCCGTAACGGTCGTAAATTAATCCTCGAGTAGGAGGAAGCGGAAGTAATTTAATACGGTTACCATTAGAGCGAGTTTGATACATGTCGTAATTCACCACTTGGAGATGGTAAATATTAGCAAATAGCACACCACTTAGGGCTAAAATACCGATGAATGCGACCAATGTTCGACGCGCAAACAAGTTCCGCTCCGCTTTTTTATCGCGGATCGGTTCATTGGTTGGTGCAGAAAAGAATTTTTTTAAATTCATCGGTAATGTAATACGTTATTCTCTATGATAAGGGTGGTTTGTCGTCAGCGACCACGCGCGGTATAAACTTTCTGCCACGACAACTCGCACTAACGGATGGGGAAGTGTGAGTGGTGAAAGTGACCAACTTTGTTCTGCTGCCGCTTTGCATTCAGGGGATAAGCCTTCGGGCCCGCCAATGAGTAAGCACACATCACGACCATCATTTTTCCAACTCTCTAATTGCTCAGCAAGTTGTGGTGTTGTCCAAGGTTTGCCAGGGATATCTAATGTGACTACTTTGCCTTTTCCGCAAGCCGCGAGCATCGCTTTGCCTTCCTGTTCTAAGATGCGTTTAATATCCGCATTTTTGCCACGCTTACCTGCAGGGATTTCAATGAGTTCAAAAGGCATGTCTTTAGGAAAACGACGTTGGTATTCTTCAAATCCGGTGGTAACCCAAGCCGGCATTTTGGTGCCCACTGCAATTAATGTGATTTTCATCCTTTTCCCTTTTAAAACACCATCAAAATTGACCGCACTTTATGCCCAAAGTTTTTCTAATTGATACATTTCACGTGCATCGCGCTGCATAATGTGAACGATGGTTTGACCGAGATCAACCACGATCCAATCTGCGGTATTGCGACCTTCTTCACCAAAGGTTTCATAACCGGCTTTTTTACATTCTGCGATAAGGTTATCGGCCATAGCGGCGACTTGGCGGCTAGATGTACCGGTACAAATAATCATATTTTCAGTAATCGATGATTTGCCCTTTACATCAAAGTGCACAATTTCGGTGCCTTTTAAATCATCGAGTTTATCAATTACAAATTCAACTAATGACATTTCTTTTCCTATTTAAATAAAGCGATGAATTCTATCATTGAATGAGGGAAAGGGGTAGGCTTGGGGCTGATTTTATTTGAATTGTTTTATGGCAGTCATAGTGCTTAGCATGAATATTGGGGCAGCTATTCTGCCCCAAGTTTGAAAGGGTATTAAACCCATAAAAGAATCGCTAACAATTGCGGTGAAATGATCCGTAAGAACATGGTGAGCGGATAGACTGTCGCATAGGAGAGTGCAGCGGCACCGCTTCCTTCTTTCAGTTCATTGGCGAAAGCAAGCGCTGGTGGATCCGTCATCGAACCAGATAACAGGCCACAAAGAGAAAGATAATTTAATTTTACATATAAACGTGCAATGATACCTACAATCATTAATGGTACAAGGGTGATGAAAATACCGTAGCCCATCCATTCAAGACCGGAACCATTGGTGAGTGTGTCCACAAAGCTACCGCCAGATTTTAAACCGACTACAGCAAGGAAGAGCACAATACCAATTTCGCGCAATGCCAAGTTCGCACTCGGCGGCATAAACCAGTAGAGTTTTCCGATAGACCCAATCCGAGCCAAGATCAATGCGACGACTAACGGTCCTCCTGCTAGCCCTAATTTTAATGCCACAGGGAAACCTGGAATATAGAAAGGAATGGAGCCGAGTAATACCCCTAAGCCAATCCCAATAAACACTGGTAACATTTGAACTTGAAGTAGTTTTTGTTTCGCGTTACCAATAACTGAAATGGCTTGGTTTAGAATGTCGGTTTTACCAACCATGTGCAATACGTCACCAAATTGAAGGGTAGTATGGGCAGTTGGCACCAATTCCACACCTGCACGGTTTAAACGCGAAATGACTACACCATATTTTTGATGAATACCAAGATGACGAATTTGTTTTCCGAGTACTTTTTCATTGGTGACGACCACTCGCTCAGAACGAATTTCGCCACTCAAGCTTGCTACCGGGATATCAACTTCTTCCCCAATGATAAGGTGCATTTTTTTCAAGCCTTCAGGATTGCCGACCAAATGTAAAATATCCCCAAGTTGAACATCGGTATCTGCTTTCGGCACAATAACAAGCTCACCTCGTTTCAAGCGAGAGCAGACGACATCTTCATCATCAAAACCTGGAATTTCAATCAAATGGATACCATTGAGATTAGTATTGGTGACTTTCAGAGACATGCTTTTGAGTGCTTCTTTGTCATGACCACTTTCTTTTTCAAAATTTGCTGCTTCTTCATCCACTTTAATTTTAAAGAAAAGACGAATAAGCCACATAGAAAGTAAAATACCACAAATTCCAAAAGGATAAGCCATTGCATAGGCCATCCCCATGTTAGACGTCGTTTGCGACATACCTAATTCAGAAAGAATTTGCTGACCCGCACCGAGAGATGGGGTATTGGTTACCGCACCAGAGTAAATACCAAGCGCGACATCAAGAGGAATATCCGCAAGCTTATAAATGAGAATTGTCACCACTGCACCAAGTGCAACGATTAAAATGCCTAACCCATTTAAGGTTAAGCCTGATTGCCGTAAGGAAGCAAAAAAGCCCGGGCCCACTTGAATACCAATCGTATAAACAAACAGAATTAAGCCGAACTCTTGCACGAAATGTAATGTATGGCTATCTAATTTAATGCCATATTGAGTGGTAAAATGGGCAACTAAAATCCCACCAAATAGCACGCCCCCAATACCCAGACCCACACCTTTAATTTTAAAATGCCCGATCCATAGGCCAATCACGGCGACGAGGGCAAGCAAACTAATGGTAATCGCAGTTTCACTCATACCGACCTCTAATTTATTAAAAATTTAACTATTTTGGATTATATCAATTAGATTTCTTACTCGCTTGTGACAAAGTCAAAAAATGTTATCTCCATCACATTTTTTCTTGCTTAAAAATAAACACCGCCTAAAATGACCGCACTTTTTTGATTTTATAGGTTGATTATGGATTACGCTCAAGAGGCCATTAATTCGCTTTTATGGATAGTAAAAACACTAGCGATGACGGCTGTCGTGTTTAGCTTTGGTATTTTCTTATTAGTCCGTTTTACCCACTGGGGTAAACAATTTTGGCAATTTGCGGGTGGGTATCTTTCACCACGTCGAAGTATTAAACCTTTGCTATTTTTCTTATTAATTGTAGCGATGACATTAGTCAGTGTGCGTATTAGCTTGGTCCATTCTGAGTGGTATAACAATATGTACACATCCTTGCAGGAATTTAATGAACCTGTGTTTTGGGATCAAATGGTGCTGTTTTGTGTGATTGCGACAAGCTCAGTGATTGCTGCATTGCTAAGTTATTATTTAGAGCAACGTTTTTCTATTGATTGGATCGAATGGTTGAATGGTCAGCTAGTCGATAAATGGATGAATAATCGCGCGTACTACAAAACGCAGTATGTTTCCGCTAACTTAGATAACCCCGATCAACGTATTCAACAAGATGTGCAATCCTATGTGCGAACCACGCTCTCTTTAAGTACTGGGGTGATAGATGCCGTCACCTCCATGATTTCTTATACGATCTTATTGTGGGGATTAGCGGGACCAATGATGGTATTTGGTACTGAAATTCCACGCATGATGGTGTTCTTGGTATTTGCTTATGTGATTATCACTACCGCGATTGCATTCCGTTTAGGGCGTCCGTTAATTATGCTGAATTTCGTCAACGAACGCTTAAACGCTAACTATCGTTATTCTTTAATTCGTATCAAAGAATATGCGGAAAGTGTGGCATTTTATGCGGGTGAGAAAGTTGAGAGCAGCCAACTTTATAAACAATTCGGTGCGGTGATCAATAACATGTGGGATATTGTTTATCGAACCTTAAAATTCTCTGGTTTTAACCTAGTAGTAAGCCAAGTTTCTGTTGTGTTCCCTTTGTTAATTCAAGTGGGGCGTTATTTTGAGAAACAAATTAAACTCGGCGATCTGATGCAAACGCTACAAGTATTTGGTAAGTTGCATTCAAATCTTTCGTTCTTCCGTAATTCTTACGATGGTTTTGCCGGATACAAAGCCACATTAGATCGTTTAACGGGCTTTAGTTATGCGATTGATATGGCAAATCGTCAATCTACTTCCCATTTACACGAACATGAAACTGACGTGATCTTTAAGGATTTGAGCATCAGTAATCCATTTGGAAAAACCTTAATTGAGAATTTAAATTTGACGTTGCCACAAGGTTCAACCCTATTAATTCAAGGTAATTCAGGCGTGGGTAAAACCACGTTGTTGAGAACTGTAGCAGGGCTTTGGGCGTATTCCGAAGGAGATGTATATTGTCCAGCTCACCAACTTTTCTTATCGCAAAAGCCTTATTTACCGCAAGGTAGTTTGTTAACGGCACTGGCTTATCCGAATGAAGAAAAGGACTTTAATCGTGATGAGATGATTGAGGTGTTAAAACAAGTGTCTTTAGGGCATTTACAAGATCGTTTAGATCTAGAGCAAGATTGGACACGAATTCTTTCGCTAGGTGAGCAACAACGTTTGGCTTTTGCTCGTTTGCTGTTACACAAACCGAAAGTCGCCTTTCTGGACGAAGCCACGGCGAGTATGGATGAAGGTTTAGAAGATTCGATGTATCGTCTGTTAAAAGAACGCTTACCTAATACAACA
The DNA here is from genome assembly GCF_001053575.1 of Parahaemophilus parainfluenzae. Taxonomy (GTDB): domain Bacteria; phylum Pseudomonadota; class Gammaproteobacteria; order Enterobacterales; family Pasteurellaceae; genus Haemophilus_D; species Haemophilus_D parainfluenzae_S. Next base: position 234,375 of record NZ_JVSL01000017.1, read on the forward strand.
GTTATCAGTGTGGGGCATCGTTCAACCTTGCAAGCTTTCCATCAGCAGCAATTGATGATTTTAGGTAACGGTAAGTGGCAATTCACTGACCAAAATCAGGTATAAAATACCACTAAAATTGACCGCACTTACCTTGTTAGAAAAAATAGCGAGGTAAGTGTAGAGGATCAAGGCAAAAAATCCTGTTATCAAGCTCGATTTTTTGGTACATTTAGCACAATTTTTTTCTATGCTCAGAAATGAGTGATTTTTCACCAAACTAATGACGGAATTCTTATGTTATTCAAAAAAATTCGTGGTTTATTTTCAAACGATCTTTCTATCGATCTAGGTACAGCAAATACATTAATTTATGTGAAAGGCCAAGGTATCGTACTTGATGAGCCTTCAGTAGTGGCAATTCGTCAAGACCGTATGGGCGCATACAAAAGCATTGCGGCAGTAGGTAAAGAAGCAAAACAAATGCTTGGTCGTACACCAAAAAGCATTGTCGCAATTCGTCCGATGAAAGATGGTGTAATTGCCGATTTCTCTGTGACTGAAAAAATGTTGCAATACTTTATTAAACAAGTACATAGCGGTAACTTCATGCGTCCAAGCCCGCGCGTACTCGTTTGTGTACCGGCTGGTGCAACTCAAGTTGAACGTCGCGCAATTAAAGAATCAGCATTAGGTGCAGGTGCACGTGAAGTCTATTTAATTGAAGAGCCAATGGCGGCAGCAATCGGTGCAAACTTGCCGGTTTCTACAGCGATCGGTTCAATGGTGATTGATATCGGTGGTGGTACCACTGAAGTGGCAGTGATTTCTTTAAACGGTATCGTGTATTCATCTTCGGTACGTATCGGTGGTGACCGTTTTGATGAAGCCATCATTTCTTATGTTCGTCGTACTTTTGGTTCTGTGATTGGTGAACCAACTGCAGAGCGTATCAAGCACGAAATTGGTTCAGCTTATATTCAAGAAGGTGATGAAATTTTAGAAATGGAAGTGCACGGTCATAACCTTGCTGAAGGTGCGCCTCGCTCATTTAAATTAACCTCTCGTGATGTACAAGAAGCTCTTCAACAACCATTAAATGGTATTGTTGCAGCGGTGCGCACAGCGCTTGAAGAATGCCAACCAGAACACGCAGCGGATATTTTTGAACGTGGTATGGTGTTAACGGGTGGTGGTGCCTTATTACGCAACATTGATGTATTGTTATCAAAAGAATGTGGCGTACCAGCAATCATCGCTGAAGAACCATTAACTTGCGTAGCTCGTGGTGGCGGTGAAGCAATCGAAATGATTGATATGCACGGCGGCGATATTTTTAGCGACGAAATTTAATCTCTAAAAGTGCGGTCAGAAAAATCGGCGTTTTTAATTCGTCTGATTTTTTGACCGCACTTTTCCTTTTAATCCTAGGACAGTGAATGAAACCCATTTTTGGTAAAGCACCACCATTAGGTATCCGACTTGCATTAGCGGTGATTGCTTCGATGACACTCATTTTAGTTGATGGACAAACCTCATCAATGACAAAGGCGCGTAGTGTGATGGAAACTGCCGTTGGAGGATTGTATTACCTTGCGAATGGGCCAAGAACAGTTCTAGATGGGGTATCAAGCAACTTGGTTGATACCAATAAACTGCTTATTGAAAATAAAGTATTGCGTGAGCAATTGCGTGAGAAAAATGCTGATCTTTTATTATTGGATCAACTCAAAGTAGAAAACCAACGTCTTCGTTTGCTGCTTAATTCGCCTTTACGCACCGATGAATACAAAAAAATTGCTGAAGTGCTTACTGCTGAAACTGATGTTTATCGTCAGCAAGTGGTGATTAATCAAGGGGAACGTGATGGGGCTTATGTTGGTCAGCCCGTGATTGATGAAAAAGGAATGATTGGGCAGATTATATCTGTCGGCGAGAACACCAGTCGAGTTTTGCTTTTAACGGATGTAACCCATTCTATCCCAGTGCAAGTTTTACGTAATGATGTGCGCGTGATCGCAAGTGGTACAGGACACTCCGATGAACTTACCTTAGATAATGTACCTCGTTCCGTGGATATTGAAAAAGGCGATTTATTGGTAACTTCCGGTTTAGGCGGTCGCTTTGTAGAAGGCTATCCGGTGGCAGTTGTACAAAGTGTGTCTCGCGATGGTTCTAATTATTTTGCAACAGTGAAAGCGAAACCTTTAGCTGAATTAGATCGTTTACGTTATTTACTTTTACTCTGGCCGAGCAATCTTGATATGTCGAAAGTGAAATCCATGTCACCAGAAGAAGTGCGTCGTTTAGTACAGCAACGTTTAGAAAGCCAAGCCCATGAAGCGACACATTCTGTGAGTAAAACCAAAATTACGGATGACCAAGCGGATAGCACTCAACCGCATACAGGAAAAGAAATCGTGGATCCTGAAATTCCAACCACAATGCCTCAACAAGAGGAACCGGTTTCTCCAGATCAACAAGAACATAGGGATGAAGACTAATGCAAGGGCGTTTTATTTTTCAATGGGCGACCATTTTATGCTTCTTTGTTGTAGCATTAGTGATGGAGTTAGCACCATGGCCAGCAGGCTTTCAAGCCTTTAAACCTTCTTGGTTGATTTTAGTCTTGCTTTACTGGAGCCTTGCTTTACCTGATAGAGTAAGCATTGGTTGGGCGTTTTTACTCGGGGTTTTATGGGATATTGTGCTAGGCTCTATTCTAGGCGTGCATGCATTAGTGCTTTCTATCGCCTTCTATTTTGTTTCCAAATATTACTTAATGTTGCGCAATCTTTCCCTTTGGTTTCAAAGTTTATTGGTCCTTCTTTTCGTTTTTGCCATTCGAGTGGCTATTTTCTTGGTTGAATTCTCTTTACATGGGGCATTTTTTAACTGGCAGGAAATCTTTGGCGCCATCGCATCAGGCGTGTTATGGCCGTGGGTATTCTTATTGATGCGCACTGCACGCCGACGAGTCGGATTGCATTAATCATAAAAAAAGCTGATGAAGATATTCATCAGCTTTTCTTTTTAGTTTTTACGACGATAGTTTGTTTTTCTTGTCGTAGTATTTCTCGTTTGAGGCGTAGGATTGCGTTTTAAACGATAAGGTTTTGGAATATCAGTAATCAATGAATTCGGGTCATATTGACTGACGGGAATAGAATGCCCAATGTATTCTTCAATTGCCGGTAAATTCATCGCATATTCTTCACAAGCAAAGCTGATAGATACACCACTTTCACCCGCTCGACCAGTACGGCCAATACGGTGAACGTAATCTTCTCGATCATCAGGTAAATCAAAGTTAAAGACGTGTGTCACATCTGGAATATGTAACCCACGTGCGGCAACATCGGTTGCGACGAGAATATCGAGTTCCCCATCGGTAAATTGTTTGAGCAATGAAAGACGTTTTTTCTGTGCTACATCACCCGTGAGCAATCCCACTCGATGACCATCTGCGGCTAAATAGCCCCAAATTTCTTCACATTTATGTTTAGTATTCGCAAAAACAATGCAACGCTCTGGCCATTCCTCTTCCATTAACGTGAGCAAGAGAGGAATTTTGTCTTTATTTGACGGATAGAACAGTTCCTCTTTAATTCGATGCCCCGTTTTTTGTTCTGGTTCAATTTCAATGTATTCTGGGGAATTCATATCTTCAAAGGCAAGTTCTCGTACTTTGTAAGAGAGCGTTGCAGAAAAGAGCATGGTGAGTCGTTCTTGCGGAGAAGGACATTTACGTAATAAATAACGAATATCACGAATGAAACCTAAATCAAACATACGATCCGCTTCGTCCAATACTACGACTTGGATATCATCTAAACGGATAATCCCTTGTTTCACGTAGTCAATTACACGACCAGTGGTACCAATTAAAATATCCACACCGGCTTCAATCGCTTTAAGTTGTTTATCATAGCCATCACCACCATAAGCCAGTGCGGTTCGTAATCCACTTGTTTTTGCTAATAATTCTGCATCATGATTAATTTGTACAGCCAGTTCACGGGTTGGAGCAAGAATTAATGCGCGAGGTTGATTGGTAGCAAAATCAGGTTGATGCGTTAATAAATGATGAAATGTTGCCGTTAAAAATGCCATTGTTTTACCAGTGCCGGTTTGCGCTTGGCCAGCAACATCTTTTCCTTGTAAGGTAATAGGTAACGATAACGCTTGAATAGGGGTGCAATATTCAAATCCCTTGTCTTGTAGGGCTTTTTGTACGATAGGATGTAATGGAAGATCAGCAAACCGCTGCTGACTTAAATAATTTTCTTGCATAATAAATAACAGGTTCTCAGAAATAAATGGGGCTAAGGATACCACGAAGTCGGAAAAATATCCTTAAAAATAAAATGCTTATTAATAGGTTTAAGCTTGGGATTGAGAAGATTGGGTTCGTTCCCATTTTCTTGCAATATAGCTACAAGTTGGGTGTAATGTCAGCTTTTTAGCCTGGATAAAATGAATTAAGGCTTGATAGAGTTTGTCTGCCACACCTTGTCCACGAAGAGAATCATCAACAAACGTGTGATTAGCATTAATGGTATCGGGTGTTTCATAAAAATAGGTGAGTTTCGCGATTTTCTTGCCTTGCTCATCGAGTAAGAAAAACTCACCCTGTTTACCATTATCGTGATGCTGAAGACTCATTTGATACTCCATTCATCACTGAGATTGGGATCCATGGCAAAATCAGCAGTATCACTTGGAATGGCTTTTTCTTCTGCAGCCCATTCGCCTAAATCAATGAGTTGGCAACGTTTACTGCAAAAAGGGCGAAATTGACTTTCCTGTGTCCAAGGCACGGGCTTTTGGCATGTCGGGCAAGGGACTTCAAAAATTTCATCAGACATCTTTTTTTCTCGATTCACTTAAATAAAATTGGTGCAATTCTAGCACTTTTTGTTTTAAGTGCGGTAAGTTTTCTGGCAATTTTGCATCATTTGAAATGATATCATCCGCCCATTTTAATCTTTCTTCTCGGCTGACTTGTGCATTCATAATAGCTTGAATTTGCTGAATATTATTATGATCTCTAGATGATGCACGAGCGAGTTGAGTTTCAGGTTTAACATCAATAACAAGTACGCGATCGCAAAGCGTGGTGAGCTTGTTTTCAATAAGCAGTGGAACGACAAACAAAGTATAGGGAGCGGTCTGAGCATTTAACTGCGCTAACATTCTTTCGCGAATAGCAGGATGCAATAAATGATTGAGCCAGTTTTTTTCATTTTCGTCTGCAAATACTTTTTTTCGTAGTTCAGCTCGATTTAATTCGCCCACTTCAGTCAGAATTGATTTTCCAAAGTGCTCAGCAATTTGAGCAAGCAGCGGTGAGCCTTTTTCAACCACTTCTCTTGCCACTATATCCGCATCAACAATGGGTACACCAAGTTCAACAAAGAGATTTGCAATCGTGCTTTTTCCACTACCGATGCCGCCAGTGAATCCTACAATATAAGTCATGATATTCCTTGCTACTTGATTTAAGAGGAGGATGTTTTACATCCACTTCTTAAACATAATATTTTTCAATGTTGCCAATATATTACATTTATAGGTTGATTGCACTGGTGATGATTAATGATAAGCAAAGAAAGGGCGCGAAAGGTAAAACAGGTTTACGAGAAATCCAATAACCTATGATGCCTAATAGACAGGCAATGAATAAGAAAAGTGGTAAGTGCGCGATGGTGAGATAAGTGCCGATTCCCAAAGCAAGCCAATAATCGCCACGGCCTAACGCTTCCTTCTTATAAAACCATTTAGACAAATGATAGATGATATAAAAAACACCGAAAAAACTAACTGCACTTTCTAAACTTTGAGAAAGCGTCAGAATTGAAAGTTTTTGATGTGCGCCGAATAGCCCCAGGAAAAATAAAAACAGGCAAGGTGTAGGTGAAATCAGTTGATAGTGCCAGTCTAGCCAACTGATAACAAAGAGTAGACTAAGCGTAATCGTGAGCCATAAAGTAAATAATTCATTTTGTAGAAAGTAATAGAGTACGGCAAAACAGAGTCCAAATCCTAAAAAATAAAGAAAAATATGACCGCACTTTTGAGATTGAATGGCTGCTTTTTCGCTATGGAAAATGGGTCTGTTTTCAGGATAAAATTCGATATAGTTCTGATAAATTTCTTGTTGGAGATTGGGGATAAAACGATCGATATAAAGCCAAGTAAAGATGCCAGCGAAACCTCCCAATAAGAAAAAGGCGAATGTCATCATTGGATTACCGATCCCATATTAAAAATCGGCAGATACATGCCCATCATTATGATACCAATTAAACTACCAATAATGAGCATCATTAATGGCTCTAAAAGTTGGGAAAGTAAATCAATTTGATGATTGAGCTTTTCTTGATAGTTATCAGCAATATGACGCAACATCAACGCAAGTTTTCCACTTTTCTCTCCAATCTGTAGCATTTGTTGTGCTTCCATTGGGAAAAGATGACTACTGACACTTTCTGAAAATGGATAACCTTGAGAAACCCACTGTAAAATTGACCGCACTTCTTGTTGTAGCAGAATATCGCCTTTTAAGGTACGTTGTGTTTGCCAGGTTTGTTGTTTGGGGAGAAAACTATTTAGCGCAGGCGTTAATGCTACACCGGATTGAAGCATTAATTGTAAGTTATGACTAAAACTGATTAGGCGAGAAAGGCAAATGATATTGCCCCAAATTGGCATGCGACTAATCAGCGCATTCTTTTTTTGATTCAGCCAAAGAGAATGTTTTAATGCCATCTTTAGCATAAAAAGAGCGAAAATGCAGACAATCATCAAGGCGATAAAATGATGTTGTAGGAATTGAGACATGGCTAATAACACAGCAGTTAATGTAGGCAGTTCAGCGGAGTTTTCGCCATACATTTCAGCAAATTGCGGTACAACGAAGAGTAATAAAATTAACGTAAGTGAAAGCGAAATACCTAATACCATGGCAGGATAAAGCATAATTTTTTGTAATTTGCGTTGAAGCGCTAATGATTGCGTTCGACGTTCTGCGATTTTAGTGCATACCTCCGCCAGTTTTCCTGTCATCTCTCCCACTTGAATAAGTTGAATTTCTTGAAAATTTAAATACTTTCCTTGTATTTCCAAGCTTTGTGAAAACGAAATGCCACTTTCAATTAATTCAATTAAGGCGCCAAGCCACTGATGCAATCCCAATTGCGTGCAGTTATCTTGCAAAATGTGCAATGCATTTTTTAATGGAATGGCAGAGCTGAGTAGTGTAGCTAGCTGATTTAATAAAGCACTGATCTCAGCATTTTTAGGTTTCTGATTAAGTTGCCAATCTTGTTGCAATCGAATTTGGCTAAAACCTTTTGCGATTAACTGGAATTGTGCAGCTTGTTTAGATTGTGCAACCAGACTGCCTTTTTGCCATTGTTGCCGCTGATCATAGGCTTGGAAATAAAAGAGCTTTTGCTTTGCCATAGATACTCCTATTTTTTGCCTAACACGCGTTGAATCTCATCGAGATCGGTGATGTGATCTTTTACTTTTTCTAACGCGCTTTGATAAAGTGAATCGAAATCAGTTTGGTAGCGATTGTTTTTGCATTGTAAAAATTGATATACCCCAATACGACCTCGATATCCCTGATGGCAATCGCAAGAATCACTAAAATGTTGGCCGCACTTTAAGCAACGTTTACGCACCAATCTCTGTGCGATAACTAACAAGAGACTGTTTTCAATTTCATGAGATTGAATGCCTAATTGTTGTAAGCGTGAAATGGCTGAGATGGCATCGTTGGTATGTAAGGTAGAAAGCACTAAATGGCCGGTTTGAGCCGCTCTTAATGCCATTAATGCACTTTCTTCGTCTCGAATTTCACCAAGCATAATGATGTCGGGATCTTGCCGTAAAAATGTACGAAGTAATCGACTAAAATCTAAACCGATTTGCGGATTTACTTGAGTTTGAATGATGCCTTCTAATTCAATTTCAACGGGATCTTCTGCCGTCATAATGTGTTTATCTGGTGTGTTGAGCCATTGAAGTGCAGTATAAAGCGAGATACTTTTTCCACTTCCTGTTGGGCCTGTCACCAGGATTAAACCTTGCGGTTGGCTGAGCGCATGTTGAAATTGACTTTGTTGGTTTTGTGTCATACCCAACTCAGCAAAACTTAGTTGGACAGGTTTATTTTGTTGTAATCGTAATACTGCTTTTTCTCCCCAATGCGTAGGCAAGGTAGAAAGGCGGAAATCTAAAATATCGGAAAATGTGGTTTTGAATTGAAAGCGGCCATCTTGTGGTAGCCGAGTTTCACTGATATCCAGTTTGGCTAAGAGTTTAAGGCGAGAAATTACACGATTGGCGAGCGCTTTACTAATAATCGGTTGCGGTTGGAGTACGCCATCAATACGTAAACGAATTAAGAGCCCACTTGGCTGCGTTTCTAAATGAATATCGGAGGCATTTTTTTGCAGGGCTGTTTCAAAAATACCATTTAATAATTGAATAACGGGTTCGTCATCATTAGCTAAATTAGCTGTGTTTTCATCTTCAGAATGATGGTAAAACGTCGTTTGCTCTTCGATTTGATTGGTTTTAGGGGCAAGGGATTGTAAAAGTTGTTTGAGTTGAGTCGTTTCAAATAAAATCGGTTCAACCAATTTTCCACTTAAAAAAGCAAAGGTTTCACAAGCTGCAAGATTATTGAGTGAATCCACTGCAAGCCATAAATGGTGTTCATCTTCTTTAAGGGGGAGCGCAAAGTAACGCAACAGCAAAGCTTGTTGCTGTTGGTTTTGTTGCCAATATTGTGGCGAGATATGATAAATCTCGCCATTTTTTGCGATTGCTTGATAAGCCATGTTTCGCTATTTAGCTGAAGAGCAGAAACCCGCAGGGAATAAATCTGCATTGCTTGGGCAAGCAGTTGTCCAGGTGACACCTGATGAGGTTGAGCCTGTCGCCGTTAAAGAATAACTGATCCCATCTAATGCACCATTTCCTGTCACCGTAATCACACCTGATTTCGTGGTGATGGATTTAACATAACCTTTTGCTGTTGTGATGTCTGCAGCAATGCCATTTGAGCCACCTGAACAGTTTGTTGGGGCATTGGTGCTATAGATACATAGTTCCACATCAGATTTATAAGGTGCAGAAGCTTGTAACAATTCGGAGATAGCCGCTTTTTTGGTATAATTTTGATAAGACGGAATGGCGATCGTCGCGAGAATAGCAATAATCGCAATCACGATCATCAATTCAATTAACGTAAAACCTTTATTTAAAGGTTTAGAAAAAGTCAGTTTCATTAAATTAAATTTCCTTTTGGTTGAATAAAAAAATGCCAGGATTGGCTGCAACATTGTGTAAAAGGAAAAAATGAAAGTGAAACTGACCGCACTTCTTTTGCGATCTCGATCGCAAAAATAAAATTTAATCGCAGAAAAACAGATGAATAAGATAAAAAATGGCTGGTTAAGCCAGGCAAGAAAAGTGATTTCACCACATTTTGATGAACGTCCTGATGTAGAGGATATTTCATTACTCGTCATTCATTACATCAGTTTGCCGCCAGAACAATTTGGTGGTGGATATGTAGATGATTTTTTCCAAGGTAAACTCGATCCAACCATCCATCCCTATTTTGAGGAAATTTATCAATTTCGCGTGTCTGCCCATTGTTTAATTGAACGGGATGGCAAGGTGACACAGTATGTTAGTTTCAATGATAGAGCATGGCATGCGGGGCTTTCTTGCTTTGAAGGACGCGATAAATGTAATGATTTTGCGATTGGGATTGAGCTAGAGGGCAGTAATGAACAACCTTTTACAGCGGAGCAATACCAAGTGCTTGCTGCATTAACACGAGATATCATGCAAGCTTACCCGAAAATAACGCTCGATCGTATCGTTGGGCATTGCGATATTTCGCCTGGTCGTAAGATCGATCCAGGTCAATATTTTGAATGGGAACGCTATTTAGCGTTAGTCAAAAAATGTTTGGATGAAAAATAACCACTAAAATTTTTACTTGAATGTGAATAATATGGTGTCTGTGAATAAGCGTTATCTTTATGAAATTAAAGATAAAACTTCTTCTCAAAAATCGATGGTAAATTGCTAAGAAGAGTTATGCAACAGTCACCATTTGCTCAATCACAATTTTATCCACAGAAATATTGAATAACTCACAGCTGTTATTTCTTCACCAAGCCAGAAATGTTTAAACTAAAAAATAGCTGAATTTTTGACCACACTTTGATGAGAAAAAGTGCGGTCATTTTTTTGGAAAATTTTTGATTAAAGGTTATGCAAAAATGAAAAAAATGAAGTGTGAAAAGCGGTTTTTAATTTTTATACACAGTTAAATTTAGACTATCCAAGCGTTACCCACAGAGTTATCCACAATAGGGTAAATATATCCATTCGGTTGATAAAAAAGCGAATTTATGAAACAATCTGCAAATTATTTTTGTACAAAATTTAAGGTGAACGATAGTGATCGATTTTGATGGCTACCGTCCAAATGTAGGCATTGTCATTTGTAATCGCAAAGGGCAGGTGCTTTGGGCTAAACGATACGGGCAGAATTCGTGGCAATTCCCGCAAGGTGGAATTAATGATAATGAAAGTGCCGAACAAGCCATGTATCGTGAATTATATGAAGAGGTTGGTTTGCAACCCAAAGATGTGAAGGTGCTTTATGCGTCTAAACATTGGTTGCGTTATAAGCTGCCGAAAAGATTGCTGCGTTATGACAGCAAACCCGTGTGTATTGGGCAAAAACAACGTTGGTTTTTGTTGCAATTAGTGGGGGATGAAAAAAATATTAATATGAACACAACAAAATCACCAGAATTTGATGGTTGGCGTTGGGTAAGTTTTTGGTATCCCGTACGTCAGGTTGTGTCCTTTAAGAAAGATGTTTATCGCAAAGCGATGAAAGAGTTTGCCCAAGTGATGTTTGGCAACGAAAAAACATTGCTTGAAAATTCGCAAGAGCATGAGACAAATAAACCTTATCATGCGCCGCGTAAAAATGGTTCTTCTAAATATCAAAAACGTTCGTTTTATAAATTAAGGGGGCAATAATGCTCACTTTTATTTTACTTTGTTTGCTTGTCGGGTCTGTGGTTGGTTTTCTTGCGGGATTATTTGGCATTGGTGGTGGGTTAATTATCGTCCCTACCTTGGTTTATTTATTGCCGATGGTAGGCGTACCTGAACCCTTGCTGATGTCCACCGCATTAGGGACTTCATTTGCAACCATTCTGATTACTGGATTTTCTTCTGCACAGCGTCATCATAAACTAGGTAATATAGTCTGGAGTGCCGTGAAAGTATTGGCACCGATGGTGATGATCTCGGTCTTTATCTCTGGTTTGTTTATTGGCAAACTTGATCGTGATGTATCAGCCAAAATCTTTGCCTGTTTAGTCGTATATTTAGCGGCAAAAATGGTGATTTCTATTAAGAAAAACACAGGGAAAACCAAACCTTTAACAACACAAGCATCTGTTATTGGTGGTATTTTAATTGGGATGGCATCAAGTGCTGCTGGAGTTGGCGGTGGTGGTTTTATCGTGCCATTTTTAAATTCCCGCGGTATTGATATGAAAAAAGCCATCGGTTCTTCTGCATTCTGTGGGGCACTTCTTGGTTTATCAGGCATGTTTAGCTTTATGGTGAGTGGTTGGGGTAATCCTTCCATGCCAGATTATTCCCTTGGTTATGTTTATTTGCCTGCCGTGCTTGGTATTACGGGTACTTCATTCTTCACTTCTAAACTAGGGGCAACAGCAACCTCCAAACTCCCTGTCCCAACCTTGAAAAAAGGCTTTGCCTTGCTATTAATTGCGATCGCAGTTGATATGTTTATTAAATAAGGAATGTTATGAATTCAGAATTTTTGATGCTTCCGCATTTTGATCCGACTATTTTTACTTTTGGTAATAGCAATATAGGGCTGCGTTGGTATGGTTTAATGTATTTATTAGGCTTTATCTTTGCTCGTTGGCTAGCGGTTCGTCGTGCCAATCAACCAAACAGTGGTTGGACTGTGGATCAAGTGGATACATTACTTTTTAATGGCTTTATGGGCGTATTCTTAGGTGGCCGCATTGGGGATGTCTTCTTCTATAATTTTGATCATTTTATGCAAGACCCGCTGTATTTATTTCGTGTTTGGGAAGGGGGAATGTCATTCCATGGTGGATTAATTGGGGTGATTATCTCAATGATTTGGACCTCTTATTCTCAAAAAAGAAGCTTCTGGCAGACGGCAGATTTTGTAGCGCCCTTGATTCCATTTGGCTTAGGGATGGGACGAATTGGTAACTTCATCAATTTAGAACTTTGGGGACGAGAAACGGATGTGCCTTGGGCCATGATTTTCCCAAATGATCCATTGTTGTTGCCTCGCCATCCTTCACAGCTTTATGAGGCATTCTTAGAAGGTTTCGTGCTGTTTATTATTCTGAATGTCTTTATTAAAAAACCTCGCCCTGTAGGTTCGGTAGCTGGATTATTCCTTGTTGGTTACGGGATTTTCCGTTTTATCGTTGAATATGTCCGTGAGCCTGAAGTCGAATCTTTCTTAGGCATCATGACTCGTGGACAAGCGCTTTGTTTGCCGATGATTATTGGCGGTGGGTTAATTATGGCATGGGCATACAATCGCTCTAAAAGTGTGGTTCATCAGTAAGGAGTTTTTATGAAACAATATTTAGATCTTTGTCGACGTATTGTAAATGAAGGTGAGTGGGTTGCTAATGAGCGTACTGGCAAGCGTTGCCTAACAGTGATTAATGCGGATCTAGAATATGATGTTGCCAATAACCAATTCCCCTTAATTACCACGCGTAAAAGCTATTGGAAAGCGGCGATTGCGGAATTTTTAGGTTATATCCGTGGTTATGACAATGCGGCAGATTTCCGTAAGCTTGGCACCAAAACATGGGATGCCAATGCTAATGAAAATGCGGCATGGCTTGCCAATCCACATCGTAAAGGTACCGATGATATGGGACGTGTTTATGGTGTGCAAGGCAGAGCATGGCGTAAACAGAATGGTGAAACCATCGATCAACTTCGTAAAATTGTGAACAATTTAAGCAGAGGTATTGACGATCGTGGTGAAATCCTAACTTTCTTCAATCCGGGGGAATTTGATCTGGGTTGTTTGCGTCCTTGTATGCACACTCACACATTTTCCTTAGTAGGCGATACATTGCACTTAACGAGCTACCAACGCTCTTGCGATGTACCACTTGGCTTAAACTTCAATCAAATTCAAGTCTTTACTTTCCTTGCATTAATGGCGCAAATTACTGGTAATAAACCGGGCAAGGCATATCATAAAATTGTGAATGCACATATTTATGAAGACCAACTTGAGTTAATGCGTGATGTGCAACTAAAACGTGAGCCATTCCCTTCGCCTAAATTAGAAATTAATCCTGATATTAAAACCCTTGAAGATCTTGAAACTTGGGTGACGATGGATGATTTCAAAGTGGTGGGTTATCAATCTCACGAACCAATTAAATATCCTTTCTCCGTTTAGGCATTCAACGTGCGGTCAGATTTAGACGAGAAATTTATGCAACACGCCCTGATGCTTGCCGATCGTGCAGAAGCGCTCGGTGAGATTCCTGTCGGGGCGGTGTTGGTGGATGATGAAGGAAATATTCTCGGTGAAGGCTGGAATTTGTCTATCATTGAAAATGATCCGACTGCTCACGCTGAAATTGTCGCATTGCGTAACGCGGCGCAAAATATTCAAAATTATCGTCTGCTCAATACCACGCTCTATGTCACCCTTGAGCCTTGTACCATGTGTGCGGGCGCGATTTTACATAGCCGGATTAAACGATTAGTCTTCGGTGCGTCAGATTATAAAACGGGGGCTGTAGGTTCTCGCTTTCATTTCTTTGATGATTATAAAATGAATCACACATTAGAAATTACTTCTGGCGTGCTCGCAGAAAAGTGCGGTCAGAAATTGAGTGATTTTTTTAAAAAAAGACGAGAGCAGAAAAAGGAAGAAAAGCGGGAAAAGAGTCTCCCGCTTGATGTTGAGTCGCAATCTTAAACTTGCCAATCAATTTCAGTTAAACCATTTTGCTTTAAGTATTTGTTAGTTTTAGAAAAATGATGACATCCTAAAAAACCACGATGTGCAGAAAGAGGAGAAGGATGTGGGGCAGTTAAAACGTAATGACGATTGCGATCAATAAATTGCCCTTTTTTCTGTGCATGACTTCCCCAAAGTAAAAATACGACTTTTTCACGATGTTCATTAAGTGCTGCAATCACTTGATCTGTAAAAACTTCCCAACCAAATTTAGCATGTGAATGTGCCATGCCACGTTCTACCGTTAGCACAGTGTTAAGCAACAGCACACCTTGCTCAGCCCATTTCACTAAGTAGCCATGATTTGGCATGTGAAAACCTGGAATGTCGTTAGCCAATTCTTTGTACATATTTAGTAGAGAAGGCGGAATAGCAACCTCAGGTTTCACTGAAAAAGCTAAACCGTGTGCTTGATTTGGGCCATGGTAGGGATCCTGCCCTAAAATGACGACTTTCACCTCATCAAATGCTGTATATTTAAAGGCATTAAACACTTCGTCTTGTGGTGGGTAAATGGTCTTCCCCGCGAGTCGCTCTTGATGGACTTGCTGTAGAATGTGTTTAAAGTAAGGTTTTTCTTTCTCTTGACCGATAACATCTGTCCAGGTTTTCATTCTGTATTTCCTTATTGGATAAGCTTGAGCACATTATAAATGAAATTGCTTAGAAAGGCTTCATCCGAGTTATGTTAATACTTTGTTAAAAGTTAGAGTGTGTTGAGGCTTTGCTGTGGCTGAAACTTTAATCTAGATCAATTTTCAAAAATTAGTCAGAAAAAAGAACCTGTTTTAGGTCAAAATTAATTGAATTCTTCAAATAGTTTGATAAAATTTGCACAGTTTAATAAATATACAACCGCCAAATTAGGAGGCACTTTATGATCAAAGGTATTCAAATTACTCAAGCAGCAAATGACAATCTTTTAAACTCATTCTGGTTATTAGACAGCGAAAAAAATGAAGCTCGTTGTTTATGTGCAAAAGCTGAATTCGCAGAAGACCAAGTAGTAGCAGTAAGCGAATTAGGCCAAATCGAATATCGTGAATTACCGGTAAACGTAGCACCAACTGTTAAAGTTGAAGGTGGTCAACACTTAAACGTAAACGTATTACGTCGTGAAACGTTAGAAGATGCAGTAAACAACCCGGATAAATACCCTCAATTAACTATCCGTGTTTCTGGTTACGCAGTACGTTTCAACTCTTTAACACCAGAACAACAACGCGACGTTATTACTCGTACTTTCACTGAAAGCTTATAATTTCAGTTTGAATGAAAAAAGAAACCCCGAAGTAATTCGGGGTTTTGTTTTATCTAAAAGGTTTGAAAATTTGACCGCACTTTCGCTTTATTTTGTGTAAAATACCTAATGTTTTTACACAAAGAGGTATTTATGAGAAAGTTATTTTTTAGTGGTCTAGTCCTTGCCTTAGTAGGTTGTTCATCAACTCCATCAAACCTAACGAAACAAGATTTTGTGGGAGATTGGTCTTGCTCAATCAAATATGAAGATATTGGAGTGGGAACTATTGATTTAATTTATCTTAAATCAGACGGTTCTCTTAAAGATGAGAATTTCATTTTTGATCATAGCTTAAGTAGATATGCTGAATTACCAATTAAAGACTATTTCTCTTCACCGTTAAAATATTTAACTATTGCTAATGGTAGTTGGAGTTTTAATAATAATTATTTGGTATACAAATTAAAAAAACAAAGTGCACAACGTTTAATTTATCCTGATACATTTGAGAAAATACAACAGACAAAGAGCTTTAAGAATATTGAGAAAAGTGTTTTTAACATTTATTCAAACAATATTGGTAAAGAGGATACTATCGAGTTGAAGGTGACTAAATTCTCAAGAGATAGATTCACGGTAGTTCAGCCTCTTACTAAAACATACGAAGGCGAGTGTGTACGTAAAGATAAGGCTGAGAATAAATTTAATGGTTTTTTAGAAGCACTTAAAGAAATATTTAAAGTTAAGTAATGTAAAAGCCTCTTATTAAGAGGCTTTTACATATTAATATTTAGTTTATTATTGTTTTTTTTAATTTTTCTGCATTTCGATGAGTGCATTTTCTTTTTCTCCAAATTTTTTCCCAGCATATTGGCAAACTTTTGCTGATATGAGAGATAAAGGAGTGGTATTTTGCATTTCTATTTTTTGTGCTTTTTCGGGGATGTCAAAAAGTTTTTCACCTTGAGCAAAGAACTGAGTATATACTTCAAACTGATTGTTTGCGCTGAGTATAGCCGTCTTATCTGCACAATTTACCGTTGTTAGTTTTTTCATCGACGTGCCTTTTAGAGCTCGATCAGATGAGCTTATATTAGTTATTAAATAGTACGACAGCTCATTGGAGTTATCAGAATTAACACGGATGCTTGATTTATCTAGATAAAGAGGATCTTGACCATTTAGGACTTTTAAGTATCTATCTTGTTGCGGTAGTTCTTGATTTGGTAATAGTTTTAGTTGTGAACAACCAATACAAAACAAGCTGATTAATGTGATAGTTACAAATCTTTTCATAGGATTCCCTAGGGATATTGGTATTGATTGAGCCATATTGGGGATTATAGCATTAATTTTTAAATAAAAAACTCACCATATACATCCTTTTATTTTCTAGCGATTTCCACGCTTTTCAGGTACAATCCGCCAGTTAAATTTAATGATTTTTGAGAAAACTAATCTATTTATGAAGAATATTCGCAACTTTTCTATTATTGCCCATATTGACCACGGTAAATCGACCCTTTCTGACCGATTAATTCAGACCTGTGGAGGGCTTTCGGATCGTGAAATGGAAGCGCAAGTGTTAGATTCCATGGATCTTGAGCGTGAGCGCGGCATTACCATTAAAGCGCAAAGTGTAACCTTAAATTATCAAGCCAAAGACGGTGAAACTTACCAATTAAACTTTATCGATACACCAGGGCACGTGGACTTCTCTTATGAAGTATCGCGCTCTCTTGCAGCTTGTGAAGGGGCATTGTTAGTTGTGGATGCAGGACAGGGCGTAGAAGCACAAACCTTGGCAAACTGCTACACCGCCATTGAAATGGATTTAGAAGTCGTGCCGATTTTAAATAAAATCGACTTACCGGCAGCAGATCCTGAACGTGTTGCAGAAGAAATTGAAGACATCGTGGGTATTGATGCGATGGAAGCGGTACGTTGTTCGGCGAAAACCGGTGTGGGTATTGAAGATGTATTAGAAGAAATTGTTGCGAAAATCCCCGCGCCAGAAGGTGATCCTGATGCACCGTTACAAGCATTGATTATTGACTCTTGGTTCGATAACTATTTAGGCGTGGTGTCATTAGTTCGTATTAAAAATGGCGTATTGCGTAAAGGTGATAAAATCAAAGTAATGTCTACAGGACAGGCTTACAACGTTGATCGTTTAGGGATTTTTACGCCAAAACAAGTGGATACGACCGTATTAAATACCGGCGAAGTAGGTTGGGTTGTTTGTGCGATTAAAGATATTTTAGGCGCACCAGTAGGGGATACTTTAACGCACCAACACAATCCAGCAAGCCATGTATTGCCAGGTTTTAAGAAAGTAAAACCGCAGGTTTATGCTGGTTTATTCCCAGTTAGCTCTGACGATTATGAGGCTTTCCGTGATGCGTTAGGTAAATTAAGCCTAAACGATGCATCGCTGTTCTATGAGCCAGAAAACTCAACAGCTTTAGGTTTTGGTTTCCGTTGTGGCTTCTTGGGGCTTTTACACATGGAGATCATTCAAGAGCGTTTAGAACGTGAATACGATCTTGATTTGATTACCACAGCACCAACTGTAATTTATGAAGTTGAAATGACTAATGGTGAAGTGGTTTATGTGGACAGTCCATCAAAACTGCCACCATTAAATAATATTGAGGAAATTCGTGAGCCAATTGCAGAGTGTAATATGCTCGTGCCACAAGAATTCTTAGGAAATGTCATCACCCTTTGTGTGGAAAAACGTGGTGTACAAACCAATATGGTATATCACGGTAACCAAATTGCGTTAACCTATGAAATTCCAATGGGCGAAGTAGTCTTAGATTTCTTCGATCGCTTGAAATCAACATCACGTGGTTATGCGTCTTTGGATTATGGTTTCAAACGTTTCCAAGCAGCGGACATGGTGCGCGTGGATATCATGATCAATGGTGATCGTGTCGATGCGTTAGCGTTAATCGTTCATAAGGATAATGCCCCTTATCGGGGGCGTGAATTAGTTGAAAAAATGCGTGAACTGATTCCACGTCAACAATTTGATATCGCGATCCAAGCTGCGATTGGCAACCACATTATTGCGCGTTCAACGGTAAAACAATTGCGTAAAAACGTATTAGCAAAATGTTATGGTGGTGACGTGAGCCGTAAGAAAAAACTCTTACAGAAACAGAAAGAAGGTAAAAAACGAATGAAATCTTTAGGTAACGTGGAAGTGCCGCAAGAAGCGTTTTTGGCGATCTTACATGTAGGTAAAGATAAATAGGAAAGTAGAGCAATGTCGAATGTATTTTTTATTCTGTTGTTAGCCGTAGGCTTTGCTGGTTGGAAAGCGTTAGATTATTTCCAACTGCCTAACACATTCAGTATTTTGTTACTAATTTTGACCGCACTTTCCGGCATTTTATGGTGCTATCACCGCTTTGCCGTGATACCGAGACGTCGTCGTCAAATTGCACGCGCAGAACAACGTTCAGGCAAAGCATTAACAGACGAAGAAAAAGCGAAAATTGAGCCTATTTCAGAAGGTTCAGAATTTATTTCTTCGCTTTTCCCTGTGTTATCCGTGGTATTCCTTGTGCGTTCATTTATTTTTGAACCATTCCAAATTCCATCAGGATCAATGGAAGCGACGTTGCGCGTAGGGGATTTCCTCGTCGTGAACAAATATACTTATGGTATTAAAGACCCCATTTTCCAAAATACGATTATTGAAGGTAACAAACCAGAACGTGGTGATGTAATCGTGTTTAAAGCGCCGGAACAAGCGTTACTTCGTACAAGTTTAGGGGCGACGCGAGCAGCATATGCGGAAAATCTTGCGTTAGCATCTAAAGACAATATGTCTGGTGTAGATTACATTAAACGTATTGTAGGGAAAGGCGGTGACCGCATTATCCTTGATGTTGAAAAAAGTGCTTTAACACTGGTTTATGGCAAAGATGGCAAACCTTGCGAAGTAGATTGCCAAACTAAAGCGTTTGAATATAAACAAGAACCCACAAATCCAGCATTCCCAACGCAAGTGGAATATTTGGAAATCGGTGACGTGACACACAGTATTTTAGTGGAGCCAATGCGCCGTTATTCGGGGATTGAATTCTATCCACAAGAAGGCTTACCTACTGCAGAATGGATTGTGCCAGAAGGGCAATATTTTGTGATGGGGGATAACCGTGATCATAGTGATGACAGCCGTTTTTGGGGCTTTGTACCAGAAAAAAATATCGTGGGTAAAGCCACTTATATTTGGATGAGTTTAGAAAAAGAACCAAATGAGTGGCCTACAGGCTTCCGTTTAGACCGTTTCTTTACAAAAATTAATTAATATGAATCATTTAGATCGTCTAGAACGAAAAATTGGTTATCAATTTTCCGATCTAAAAAATTTAAAATTGGCACTGACACACCGCAGTGCCTCCACTCAACATAATGAACGCCTAGAATTTCTAGGTGATTCGATTCTCAATTATGTCATCGCAGATGCGCTTTATCATCAATTCCCTCGTTGTAATGAAGGTGAACTTAGCAGAATGCGTGCCACATTAGTTCGTGAGCCAACCCTGGCGATGATTGCACGAAATTTTGAGCTTGGGGATTATATGTCCTTAGGTTCTGGCGAGTTGAAAAGTGGTGGCTTTCGTCGTGAATCTATTTTGGCGGATTGTGTTGAAGCAGTAATTGGCGCAATGGCATTAGATTCAAGCTTTGATAAAGCAGCAGATATTGTGCGTAGCTGGTATAAAACTTTACTCGCCGAAATTAAACCGGGTGATAACCAAAAAGATGCCAAAACGCGCTTGCAAGAGTATTTACAAGGTAAGCATTTTGCCTTACCAACCTATGAAGTAATAAAAATTGAAGGCGAAGCCCATTGCCAAACCTTCACCGTAGAATGTACAGTAAAAAATGTACCCAATATTGACCGCACTTTTATTGCGAAAGGTTCTAGCCGCCGTAAAGCAGAACAAGCGGCCGCAGAACAAATCTTAAAAACATTGGAAATTAAATGACCGAATTAAATCAAGAACAAGAGACCTATTGTGGCTTTATCGCTATCGTAGGTCGCCCAAATGTAGGGAAATCTACCCTGTTAAATAAAATTTTGGGGCAAAAAATCTCGATTACATCTCGCAAGGCGCAAACTACACGTCATCGTATTGTGGGAATTAAAACGGAAGGTATCTACCAAGAAATTTACGTAGATACGCCGGGGCTTCATATCGAAGAAAAACGCGCGATTAACCGTTTAATGAACCGTGCAGCAAGCTCGGCAATCGGGGATGTAGATCTCATTATTTTCGTCGTGGATGGTACACATTGGAATGCCGATGATGAAATGGTGTTAAACAAATTACGTAATGCGAAAGCACCTGTCGTACTCGCCATCAACAAAGTTGATAATATTAAGAATAAAGATGATTTATTGCCATTTATTACAGATTTAGGCAGTAAGTTTAATTTTGCTCACATTGTGCCAATTTCTGCACAACGTGGTAATAACGTCTATCAATTAGAGAAAATTGTTCGTCAATCATTACGTAAAGGCGTTCATCACTTCCCTGAAGATTATGTAACAGATCGTTCACAGCGTTTTATGGCCTCAGAAATCATCCGTGAAAAATTAATGCGTTTCACAGGGGAAGAATTACCTTATTCGGTAACGGTTGAAATTGAACAATTTAAAGTAAATGAGCGTGGTACTTATGAAATCAATGGCTTGATTTTAGTTGAACGCGAAGGCCAAAAGAAAATGGTGATCGGTGCTCAAGGGCAAAAAATTAAAACCATTGGTATGGAAGCGCGCGCTGACATGGAACGCTTATTTGATAATAAAGTACACCTTGAACTTTGGGTCAAAGTGAAGTCTGGTTGGGCAGATGATGAACGTGCCTTAAGAAGTTTAGGTTATATGGATGAATAAAAAACTTGAGTAATACTCTATACCGTCCTATTATTAGAAACATATTTATGTTTTTTAATAAAAACAAGGAGATGGTAGATGAGTATCTATGCTTTAAAACCCAAATTTCAGAATTTACTTCGGCCTTTAGTTCGGCAATTAGCGGCAAAAGGCGTAACGGCAAATCAAGTTACGCTAATTGCCTGCTTACTTTCTATTTTACTCGGTGTGGTTCTCGCACTATTTCCGACATTTTCTTCTCTTTTCTTCCTTATCCCTATTTGGTTGTTTTTGCGTATGGCGTTGAATGCTATTGATGGCATGCTCGCACGTGAATTTAATCAAAAAAGTCGATTAGGGGGCTATCTTAATGAGATTACTGATGTCGTCTCTGATGCAGCACTTTACCTTCCTTTTGCTTTTGTCGCGCCTTTTGATGGTATTCAAATCTCAAGTATTATTTGGCTTGCCGCGTTGAGTGAGTTATGTGGCATTTTAGGGCAAGTTCAAGGCAAAACGCGTCGTTATGATGGCCCAATGGGTAAAAGTGATCGTGCATTCATATTTGGTGTACTCGGTTTACTTTATGCTGTTAATGGTAGCTTGCATTCGCTTTTCTGGTGGGTAGCCAATATCGTGATTATCTTGCTCATCGTGACTTGTATTAAGCGAGTAAAAAATGGCTTGGCAGAAGTGACTGAGTAGTAGGAGCAACTATGTTAGCGAGATTAATCGATTTTTTATTGTGTCGTTTTGCTTCTTTTATTACAGGCGTTCGACCACAAGCCGCAATTGCGGAACAATCTTCAGAAGGGCATCGTGTCTATTTTGCCAATCATAATAGTCATGGGGATTTTATCTTACTTTGGATTTCATTGCCTTATGAAGTGAGAAAACAAACTCGTCCTGTTGCAGGCAAAGATTATTGGACGAAAGGCGCAATTCGTCGCTTTTTAGCCTATAAAGTGTTTAATATGTTACTGATTGAACGTAATAGTCAAGATCCAAAAGCTGCCATACGACAAATGAGTGAAGCATTAGTCAATGACTCCCTGATTATTTTCCCTGAAGGAACTCGTAAGATGGATGATGATTTACCACTTCAGCCGTTTAAAAGTGGATTGTTTTATTTAGCAAAAGAAAATCCTGATTGTGAGTTTGTACCCGTTTGGATTAGTAATATGAATAATGTTTTACCAAAAGGCTTTATTTTACCGATCCCATTGTTGTGTGATCTTTATGTAGGTGAGCCATTAAAGATTGGGGCAGATGAAACTAAAGAGATGTTTCTGACACGTGCTCAATCGGCATTATTAAGTTTAAACGTCAGTGAAAAAGGCAAATCTTAGGAGCAAATGATGACAGAAATATGGCAACTCTTCGGTGGTTTATTTATCGCCTTAATTTTTGCTTCCTCAGTGGGATATATTTTAAAACGCAGATCGGGTGTGGATACACCGAATAGCGTTATTGATAACCTGAATGCACGCATCAATGCTTGGTGGGTGATGATTGGGATTATCTTTATTGCGAGTTTATTGGGCTTTTATGGCGTAATTGGGCTCTTTTTGATTATTTCATTTATGGGATTGCGTGAGTTTCTTTCTCTATTGAATATTCGTCGAGGTGATCATCTTGCGCTAGCCGCTTGTTTTTATGTGATTTTGCCATTACAGTATTTTTTAGTCGCCATTGATTGGTTTAGCATGTTCACGATTTTCATTCCCGTGTATGGCTTCTTATTTTTACCGATTCTTTCCGCATTACTCGGCGATCCGGCGCATTTCTTAGATCGTTCTACGAAAATTCAGTGGGCATTGATGATTAGTGTATTCTGTATTTCACATATTCCCGCTTTATTGACCCTTGATATCTCTGGTTATGAAGGAAAAAATCTTTTATTAATGATCTTCTTAATCTTGGTAGTACAGTCAAGTGATGTGTTGCAATACGTTTGGGGTAAACTTTTTGGTAAGCATAAAATTGCACCAACCTTATCGCCATCTAAAACAGTAGAAGGTTTTGTTGGTGGGGTATTAAGCGCAAGTTTATTAGGGATGTTGCTTCATTGGCTGACACCATTTAATGCATGGCAAGCCTTTTTAATGAGTCTGTTAATTTGCTTAATGGGATTCTTAGGAGGGCTCGTGATGTCAGCAATGAAACGCAGTATGGGCGTGAAAGACTGGGGGAATATGATAAGCGGCCATGGTGGTATTTTAGACCGTATGGATTCACTGTGTTTCTCCGCACCTATTTTCTTCCATGTGGTGCGTTATTTCTGGGCATAGTTATAAATCATGAAATAAAAAAAGAGCGGTTAATTAACCGCTCTTTTTTATTATTGACGATAAGTCTCTAAGAATCGTGCCAATTTGCCAATGGCTTCTTCTAATTGACCAGTATAAGGAAGTGTCACCACACGGAAGTGATCCGGTGAATGCCAGTTAAAGCCTTTACCATGAACAAGAAGCACTTTCTCTTTACGTAATAAATCGAGCACAAATTTTTCATCACTATGAATGTTGAATTTTTGGATATCGAGTTTCGGGAACATATACATTGCCCCCATTGGTTTTACGCAACTAATGCCCGGGATTTGAGTAATTAAATCATAGGCTTTATTGCGTTGTTCCAGCAAACGACCGCCTGGTTGAACAAATTCATTAATACTTTGATAGCCACCTAATGCGGTTTGAATGGCGTGTTGCATTGGTACATTTGCGCATAAACGCATAGACGCCAGCATATCCAAGCCTTCAATATAGCCTTTAGCATGTTGTTTTGGCCCATTTAAAATCATCCAACCTTGACGGAAGCCCGCAACACGATACGCTTTTGATAAACCATTGAATGTAATGGTTAATACATCTGGTGCAAGGGCAGCAATATGATGGTGGACAGCACCATCGTAGAGAATTTTGTCATAAATCTCGTCTGCAAAAATAATCAGATTATTTTCACGTGCAACTTGGATAATTTCTTCAAGTAACTCTTTGCTATAAACTGCACCCGTTGGGTTGTTCGGGTTGATCACGACGATAGCTTTGGTTTTGGCATTGACTTTTGCGCGAATATCATCAATAGCAGGAAACCAACCAGCCTCTTCATCACATAAATAATGTACTGCATTTCCGCCCGCTAAGGTCACAGCCGCTGTCCATAATGGATAGTCAGGCATTGGAACTAATACTTCATCACCATCATTGAGAAGTGCTTGCATGGACATGGTAATCAATTCAGATACACCATTCCCGATGTACACATCGTTTACTGTCGCATCATGAATACCTTTAGATTGATAGTATTGCACGATAGCCTTACGTGCCGAATATAACCCTTTGGAATCGCAATAACCTTGTGCAGATGGTAGGTTGCGGATAACATCAACTAAAATTTCATCAGGCGCTTCAAAACCAAATGGGGCAGGGTTGCCGATATTAAGTTTTAAAATTTTATTGCCTTCTTCTTCTAGGCGTAAAGCTTCTTTGTGAACCGGTCCACGAATATCGTAGCAAACGTGCTCTAATTTGTCTGATTTTGGAAAAGATCTCATTAGTAACATCCTATGATAATTAGATTTTCATTCAAAAATTGTGTCTAATTTACGCTTAAATTCTTATCTTGAAAAGATTTAATAAAAAAATTTTTTGAATGTATTAAAGTGCGGTAGAATATGGGCTAATTTTTTTGTGTTTTATTATTTTTCATGGGCCCTTTAGAACAAGCTAAACCTGAGCTAATTCGCCAATTTGAAACTTTGGCGATAACTGATCAGCAACCTGCTATTGCACGTCTTCAGATGAAGATGAAATTGGGTGTTGATCTTTTGGCATGGATGAAAGGACAGCTTGTTTATCCACAATTTTATTTACGTTTTCGTGATGAAGATAAAACCGTCGCTGCCGTAGGGAAAGTGCGGTCATTTTCAGATGTGAATTTGGCACAGCAATTTATTCAAGAGCACAATTTCCCGTTAGTGGGCGGTTTACAGTTCCAAGGTGAAAGTCAGTTTATTTTGCCGCAAGTTTTAATTGAACAGCAAAATGGTGAGACCGTGGTTTCAGTTTTTGTTGATCCAAATGAGCTTGATTCGGCAAAAATGATTTTGAATTCATTTGAAAAAATGACCGCACTTTCACCGCTTAATCAATTAACCATCGAAAGTGTAGAGCCAAAAGCGAATCAAGACACCTGGTGTGACTGGGTCAATCAAGCACTCACTCGAATTCGACAGGGTGAATTAACTAAGCTCGTTTTGGCAAATGAAACCGTGTTTGGTATTCAGGGTGAGCTAAGCGGAAAAGATTTTCTTGCTGCAAGCCAAGCAAAAAATAGTGGTTGTTACCATTTTTTATGGGCAGATAATGCTCAAAACTGTTTTGTGGGATCGACACCAGAACGCTTATTTGCACGTGATGATCGTCAGTTATTCACGGAAGCGCTTGCGGGGACAGCACCTGTTAGTGATAATCCGAGTGAAAATGACGAACGTGCGAATTGGCTGTTAAATGACGAAAAAAACCTCAATGAAAACTGGTTAGTGGTTGAAGATATTTCACAAAATATCAGTCACTTAGTGGAACAAATTACTGTTGATGATGTCGCATTAAAGTCACTACGCAAAGTGCAGCATTTAATTAGAAAAATGCAAGCAAAATTGACCGCACTTTGTACGGATGCCGATTTGCTGAAAGCGATCCATCCAACGGCGGCTGTATCAGGCTTACCACAGCAGCAAGCGAGGAAAGCTTTGGCTGAAATAGAAACCTTTGATCGTCGTTGGTATGCCGGTACATTAGGTGTGATGAATCAACATCTATCAGAATTTTGTGTCACCATTCGCTCGGCTTTTATCGAAGAAAAACAAGTGCGTGTATTTGCTGGAGCCGGTATTGTGGAAGGCTCACAACCTGTAGAAGAGTGGTTGGAAATTGAACGTAAAGCGGCAGGGCTCATTTCCCTGTTTGCAGAGAATAACGGAGAATAAGAAGAATGTCTGTAAGCGTATTTAATCGTTGTTGGTCAAAGGTGATCTTAGAAACCTTGGTTCGCCAAGGGGTGAGTCACTTTTGTATTGCGCCAGGTTCACGATCAACACCTTTAACGCTAGAAGCTGTGCGTTTACAAAATGCCTCTCGAGCAACGTGCCATAGTCACTTTGATGAACGTGGCTTAGGCTTTTTTGCTTTGGGTATTGCAAAATCCACGCAAGCACCTGTTGCCGTGATTGTCACCTCGGGCACCGCAGCAGCAAATTTATATCCAGCGATTATTGAAGCTCGCCAAACAGGCGTGAATCTAATTATTCTTACTGCCGATCGACCACCTGAATTGTGGGAATGTGGTGCAAATCAAGCGATCGTGCAACAAAATATGTTTGCTGATTACCCAGTGGCAAGTGTCAATTTACCGAAGCCTCAAGCCGATTATGCAGCGAAATGGTTAATTTCTACGTTAGAACAAGCTTGCTATAAACAAAAGCAACAACCAGGCGTGGTGCATATTAATGTACCTTTTGCTGAACCACTTTATAATGCCCAGGATCAAGAAATTGACGGTCATCCATGGTTAATGCCAATTCAACGTTGGTTAAGTCAGTCTAAAAATTGGGTTGATCATCAACCATTGCAACAAGAAGTGTTGATGCATGAGAATTGGGATAGCTGGCGTACAAAACGTGGTGTGATTGTGGCAGGGCAATTAACGCCTGAACAAGCAATGGGTATTAACTCATGGGCAAATACCATGGGATGGATTTTGCTGACGGATATTCAATCCGGTGTTGAACCGCTCATGCCTTATGCGGATATTTGGCTAGCAAACCAAACCGTAAAGCAAAAATTACTTCAAGCTGATATCGTGATTCAATTTGGCTCTCGTTTTATCAGTAAACGTATTAACCAATTCTTAGCGGAATTCCAAGGCGAATTTTGGGTGGTGGAGCAAAGTCAAAATGCAGTTGATCCAAATCACCATACGCAAACTCGTTTTAACGCCAAAGCACATCATTGGTTACGTGCACATCCGCCATTGCGTCAAAAACCTTGGTTACTCGAGCCACTTGCGCTTTCAAAATTCTGTGCAACCTTTATCGAACAACAAGTTGGTGGCAATCTTAATGAAGCCTCATTAGCCCATCATATTGAACGAGTTTTACCTTACAACGGTATTTTGTTCTTAGGAAACAGTCTTTTTGTCCGTTTGGTTGATGCTTTAACCAAATTGCCTGAAGGGTATCCGATTTTCACCAACCGTGGTGCAAGTGGGATTGATGGCTTATTAGCAACGGCCGCAGGTATCGGTATCGGTGCTGATCAACCTGTGGTCGCCATGATTGGTGATACGTCTACGCTTTATGATTTGAACTCTTTAGCCTTATTTAAGAATGTGACTCAACCAACTATTATTTTTGTGATTAACAATAATGGTGGTGCGATCTTCGATATGTTGCCGGTAGATGAAGAGGTGAAAGAGCAGTTCTATCGCTTGCCACATAATGGTGATTTCTCCCAAGTCGCCGCAATGTTTGGTTTAAAATATGCTTTACCTTACACTTGGGCAGATTTAAGCTCCGTGTTAAAACAAGCTTATACTCGCCGCCGTGCGACATTAATTGAAATCAAAACAAACCCAAGTGATGGCAGCGCAACCTATAAGCGTTTGATTGAACAAATCAGCCACGCAGTTATTGGTGAATAATTTCTTTCCCCTCTTATATAGAGGGGATTTCTTTATATGGCATTATTATGATGAATCTTGTTTTTCTTCACGGCTTATTAGGCACAAAATCAGATTGGCAAAAAGTCATCGAAAATCTACCGCACTTTCGTTGTTTCTCTCTCGATTTACCGTTTCATGGCGAGAATAAAGGTGTAGCCGTTGAAGATTTTGAGCAAACCGCTCAGTTCCTTGAAAAACAAATTCAACATCTCATAAAAGATGAGCCTTATATCTTAATTGGTTATTCACTTGGTGGACGAATCGCACAATATTATGCACTGCAGGCTCAAGTGCAAAGAGGCAATTTACAAGCAGTGATTTTAGAAGGGGCTAATTTAGGTTTACAATCTGAACAAGAAAAACAAAATCGTCTAGTCAATGACAACATGTGGGCTGAGCGTTTTTTCCATGAAAAGCCTGAAACCGTACTTGAAGATTGGTATCAACAGCCTGTCTTTTCTCATTTAAATCAGCAGCAACGCAAAGCATTAATGGAAAAGCGAAAAGCCAATTGTGGGGCAAATATTGGCAATATGCTATTAGCCACCAGTCTTGCTAAACAGCCTGATTTCCGAGAGAAAGTGCGGTCAAATTTTCTGCCATTTTTTTATTTTTGTGGAGAACGAGATCAAAAGTTTCGTCAAATGGCTGAAGTCAATCGACTTAATTTAATGCTGATTCCTGATGCAGGCCATAATGCCCATTTAGAAAATCCAATATATTTTGCTAAAAAAATCGAAAATATTGTATTAAAAATTGCTCAACCTTAAGGGAAATGCTAGGATTTAACCCTTTCATTTTATTTGACTCTTAAGGAAGCAAAATGTCCTCACAACTTCGTAATGATCCACTTAAGGTTGCTTTAGCCTCTATGGTGGGTACCGCAATTGAATTCTTCGATTATTATATCTATGCCGCTGCGGCAGTATTAGTTTTTAACACGCAATTCTTCCATAGTGGCGATCCGCTTTCAGATGATTTGCTTTCTCTTTCGACACTAGCCTTAGCGTTCTTTGCTCGTCCAATTGGATCAGCTTTATTTGGGCACTTTGGTGATAAGATTGGTCGTAAGAAAACCTTAGTCGCCTCTTTGGTTTTAATGGGCGGATCTACGGTCGTTATCGGTTTATTGCCAACTTATTCTCAAATTGGTATTTGGGCACCGATTTTGTTATGTATTTGCCGAGTCGGTCAGGGTATTGGTCTTGGTGGTGAATGGGGCGGCGCTGCTTTAGTGGCAACAGAAAATGCGCCAGAAGGAAAACGTGCTTGGTATGGTACATTCCCTCAATTAGGTGCGCCAATAGGTTTATTTGTGGCTAATGCGACCTTCTTCTTAGTGAGCTATTTCTGGGGGCAACAAGCCCTTGTTGAGTGGGCATGGCGTATTCCGTTTGTTTCTTCTTTAGCCTTAGTTTTAGTTGGATTATATGTTCGCTTAACTTTACATGAGAGCCATGTCTTCGTTGAAGCGGAAGAAAAAGGGAAAAAATTAAAAGCACCGGTGAGTGTGGTTTTCACTAAACACTTTAAACCAATGGTGATTGGTACATTTATCATGGTGGCAACCTATTCCTTGTTCTATATTATGACCGCCTTTGCTCAAGCGTATTCTCGTACACCGGCAACCCTTTCAGAAGCTGGCTATCCTATGGGATTAGGCATTCCGGCCAATACCTTCACGGGATTACTTTTAATGAGTGCGATCGTTTTTGCGATTTTTATTAGTATTTCAGGTCTTTATGCAGATAAAATTGGTCGTCGCAAATGGTTAATTTGGACAACGGTCAGCATTTTAATTTTTGCATTATGTATGCCATTATTCCTTGGAAACGGTACACCAGCTTCTGTATTTGCTTTCTTAGTAATTGGTATGGCATTAATGGGTATGACATTTGGCCCAATGGCAGCGTTATTACCTGAATTATTCCCAACAGAAGTACGTTATTCCGGTGCCTCTTTAGCCTACAACATTGCATCCATTATCGGGGCAACCATTGCGGCAATGATTTCATTAAAAATCAATGCGCTTTATGGCTTAATGGGCGTGGGGATTTATTTAGCCATTAATGCATTCTTAACCTTGTTAGCATTATTAGCCTCAAAAGAAACGAAAAACGTCGATTTAACGCAAATCTAGTGATAAATTGATAATGAAAAAGCTGATGTGAATAACATCAGCTTTTTTATTTGTTGAAAGAAAGCAATAAAAAAGAGCGTATTGCTACGCTCTCAGTCTATAAAAGTGCGGTTAAAAAACAGCGTGTTTTTATGAAAAGAATTAATCTTCACCCCATACTTCTTTGGCGATTTCTTCAACGTAACGGACTTTTGCCCATTGCTGTGCTTCCGTCATGATATTCCCTTCTTCTGTTGAAGCAAAACCACATTGTGGGCTTAAGCAAAGCTGTTCAAGTGGAACATATTGAGTCGCTTCTTCAATGCGTGCTTTAATAGCCACTTTATCTTCTAATTCAGGGAATTTTGAACTGATTAAGCCTAATACGACTCGGCCTTTGTGTGGATTATTGGCAAAGTGTTTTAATGGTTCAAACCCACCAGAACGCTCATCATCATATTCAAGGAAGTAGCCATCGTATTGGGTTTGGCCGAATAACGCATCCGCAATTGGGTCGTATGCGCCGGTTAGTAAATAAGTTGAACGGAAGTTGCCACGACAAACGTGCGTTGTGATAACCATATCTGCTGGTTTAGCGGCTAATACAACTTGAATATTTTCAAGGGCTTGTGCTTTATCTGCTTCAAATTCTGGTTTTAAGTGATTGTTACAGAGTGAACCCCAATACACATCATCAAATTGTAAATAACGGCAACCCGCATCATAGAAGGCTTTGATCGCATCTTTATAAGCCTGTTGAACATCTTTGGCAAATTCTGCACGTGTAGCATAAACGCCCGTATCCCATTGGATTGGATACATTAATTGATTTGGGCTTGGAATGGTATATTTTACGACGCCACGATCCCCAACAATGTCTTTTAATTTTTTGAAATGTTCGATAAATGGATGGTTTGGATTCCAAGATACTTTACCGCAGCAACGTGTATTATAAGGTTTGGTTTCAACACCATTAAATTTATAACCGTGTTCAGGGTGATAACCTTCAATGCCATTTAGGTTTTCTAAGAAATCGATATGCCAAAATGCACGGCGATATTCTCCATCTGTGATGACTTGAATACCTGCATCTAACTGAGCTTGTACCAATTTAGCAATTTCTTGATCTTCAACTTCCGTTAATTGTTCACGAGAAATTTCACCTGCTGCAAATTTTGCACGAGCTTCTTTTAAAGGTTGAGAACGTAAGTATGAACCGACAGTATCAGCGTGAAAGGGAAGTGTTTTTGATGTCATGTTTATATCCTTTTTTTAATTTTCGTATGCTGATTTTAACGTAAGGATATTTCACGATCAAAGTAATGATTTTTTCATTCATGATGAAAATAATTAATGCAGAGACAGATTAGCTTTCAGCAATTCCCATCGCACAAACGGCAGCCGAACTCCATGCCCATTGGAAGTTGTAGCCACCTAACCAGCCGACAACATCGAGCACTTCACCGATAAAATAGAGTCCTTTAATCTTTGTTGCTTCCATCGTTTTTGATGAAATCTCATGAGTATCGACACCCCCCATCGTAACCTCAGCCGTTCGGTAGCCTTCAGTGCCATTAGGAATGAATTGCCAATTGTGGATTAAATTTTCTAAATTTTCTAACCGCACTTTACTTAAGTTCGCGATCACTTCATCTCGAATTAAGCCTTGCTCTAACCAAAGTTCGATTAACTTTTTCGGTAATAAACGACTTAATACAGTTTTTAACTGCAATTTAGGTGAAGATTGACGCATGTCATCCAGGTGATGACGAATGTTGTTATAAGGTAATAAATCTAAATGAATGCTCTCACCCGGTTGCCAATAATTTGAAATTTGCAAAATGGCAGGGCCAGATAAACCGCGATGGGTGAATAGCATTTGATGAGTAAAGGTTTTGTTTTGATTTGTTGCCGCTACGTCTAATGAAATGCCGGATAGTGCCGCGTAGAATTTTTCACTTTCTCGCCACGTGAATGGCACAAGGCTTGCTCGCGGAGGAATCACATTTAATCCAAATTGTTCTGCAATTTGATAGCCAAAAGGCGAAGCGCCTAAGCCAGGCATGGAGAGCCCACCTGTGGCGATAATTAAATTCTGGCATTGCCATTCAACCGCATTTACCTTTAATTTAAACCGCACTTTAGGATCGTTTTCAACGGCTTCGACATCACTCACTTCGCTGCGTAGTTGAATGTGAACACCGTATTTGTCACATTCCGTTCCGAGCATCTTCACGATATCTTCTGCACCGTTATCACAAAATAACTGACCTAATTCTTTTTCGTGGTAAGGAATGCCATACTCAGCAACTAAAGCAATAAAATCCCATTGTGTATAACGTTTTAAGGCAGATTTGACGAAGTGTTTGTTTTGGCTGATATAACGGCCAGATGTGATTTCCATATTGGTGAAATTACAGAATCCGCCGCCAGACATTAAAATTTTTCGACCAATTTTCTTACCGTTATCAAAAATGGTGGCTTGTTTGCCCAGCTTTCCTAACTGTGCGGCACAAAATAAGCCGGCGGCACCGGCTCCAATAATGATATTTTCTGAATAGTGAGACATAGCTTATTGTGAGGTTTGTCCTTTTTCAAAATAGTCTATCATTTTGATTCGTTGGATGACAGTACGGCGATCCACGGCTGCATTACCTGAGTCTAATAATTGCTGCCAATAAGCTTTGGCTTTTTCGGGTTCATGATTTTTAAAAGCTTCCGTCGCCAATAATGTGATTACCGAGATTTCATGTTTATCTTGTTTTAAGGCTTCATCCATTATTTGCTGGATTTGTGGTGTGATGTTTTGACCGGCTTGATAATAAAGTGCGGTCGCTTTGAGGCCTAAAATAGCCGGTGTTGTGCCTGAAATTTTTTCTGTATTGCTATAGGCAATGAGTGCATGATCAAATTCATCATTTTGCATATAGGCATCACCTAGCTGAGCCCAAAGCTCAGGGTTATTCACATCTTCTCGAATTTTATTTTGAATTTTGAGCACCATATCTTCTTTTTTATGCACCATTGATGTATCTGCTTTTTTATTAGCAAGCTCAATCATCTCTTTTTCACCTTGCTGAACACGCTCAAAACGATCAAGGGAGAAGTAATAACTTAAAGGAAGAACCAATAAAATAGCAAAGACCCAAATGGCGGATTTGGTTTCAAATTTAACCGCACTTTTTTCCTCTTTAGGCGCTATATGAGGTTGATTTTCAAGCGGTTTGGGTTCGTCTTCTGATTTTTTTGTGGAAAACAAAATCAACGCAAAAGCCCCAATTAATAGCAAAATAGGCAATAACCAGAGGAGTGCGGTATTCCACTGGAAAGGGGGCTTATAGTTCACGAAATTACCGAAACGTGCTGTCATTGTGTCGATAATTTGCTGGTTTGTTTTTCCTTCATCTACCATTTTATAGACTTCGATACGCAAGTCATAAGCGATGGGGGAGTTGGACTCAACTAAGTTCTGATTCTGACACTGTGGGCAACGTAAGGATTTTGCCAGTTCAACAGCACGAGTACGATCGGCTTGGTTTTTAAACGCATAGGTATCCACCATTTCTGCGTGAGCAAAAAGGGCGAAAGTCAGTAAAAGTGCGGTCAGAAATCGGGTTAATTTTTTCATTTTACTTTTTTGTTAATTCATCAAGTTTTGGTTTTATTTCGGTAAGCCACGTTTCACGATCCATATAGCCAGAATGACGATAACGGATCATGCCGTGTTCATCGACAACATAGGTTTCTGGTGCACCATCTACGCCCAATTGCATCGCAAATTCACCACGGCTATCGTCAATAGTGAGTATAAATGGATTGCCCATACGTTCGAGCATCGCAATGCCGTTTTGAGGTTTGTCACGATAGTCAATGCCAACAATGGGCACGTCTTTTGAAATTTCCATCAAGAGAGGGTGTTCTTGTTGGCAATAGCCACACCAACTTCCCCACACATTAAGCAAGAAAGGTTTTTTGGGAAAATCTCTCGGGCTGACAATTTGACTCGGTTCAAGTAGATTTGCTTGATAGAATTCTGGCACAGGCTTATTAATGAGTGCAGAGGCAATTTGTTTTGGATCTTTATGTAAACCAACAAAAAGCAGTAAGCAAACGCTCAATAATAAAATCAGTGGTAAAAACAAAATAAACTTTTTATTCATCACGTTTTCTCTTCAAATTGATGGCTGAACATAATGCGCCAAGTGCCATTAAAATGCCTCCGAGCCATAACCAGCGAATAAGCGGTTTGTAATGCAAGCGGAATGTGAATTCGCCTTTGCCTAAGTTATCGCCCATCACAATATATAAATCGCCCCAAAAGCCAGCATCTAACCCTACTTCGCTCATGGTCATGGTACGAACGTCGTAATAGCGGCGTTCAGGTATAATTTCAGCGTAAGGTTTACCTTGTTTTGACACACTAAAGAAAGCGACTTCGGCGGTAAAGTTTGGTCCAATTTCATTGGAAAAACGATCATAATGGAATTCAAATTGACCTAATTGCTGGCTTTGTTGTGGTGCGAGTCGTACACCTAATTCACTGCCGAAGTAACTACTCATCACTGCGCCCATTGTGGCAATCGCTACACCGCAGTGTGCGAGAATCATCCCCAAATAGGCCAGTCTTACTTTTACCCAATTTTGCCATAAGGTGACGAATAATACCCAAATAGCGAGGGTAAGTAACACATAAGCGAAGAAATGGAATCGTAATGCACTGTC
The DNA here is from genome assembly GCF_001053575.1 of Parahaemophilus parainfluenzae. Taxonomy (GTDB): domain Bacteria; phylum Pseudomonadota; class Gammaproteobacteria; order Enterobacterales; family Pasteurellaceae; genus Haemophilus_D; species Haemophilus_D parainfluenzae_S. The sequence continues at coordinate 269,191 of NZ_JVSL01000017.1, forward strand.
ATTTTGCAGCGCATTCCAAATCATGCCATAAGCAATCACCGCAGCGGGAATAAGTAATAACAAGCGTTTGAAAAAGTGTTTCTTATCGGCTTTAAACCAGCCTAAACAAAGAGTGCCCGCCATAGCAAAAAGTACTAACGTGAGCAATGGCAAGAAAATGCTATTAAAGTAAGGGGCACCCACGGAAATACTTCCCCAATTCATGGCTTGGAATAGCATCGGATAGAAAGTGCCTAAGTATGTGCTGACGGTGGCCACGGTCAATACGATGTTTAAGCCTAAAATTGCCCCGGTTTTAGAAATGAGCGGAAATTTAACCGCACTTTCGTTGGTATTTGTGCGTAGGGCGAATAAACTGAGCGAGCCGACAGTCAATAAGAAGAAAATCAGTAATAGAACATAACCACGGGAGCTATCTAAAGCAAAAGCATGAACAGAGGTTAATGCACCTGAACGGACAATAAATGTGCCTAATACACTGAATGCAAAAGCGAGTAGGGAAAAGAGTGTTGTCCAGTAGCTAAACATCCCTTGCTTTTCAGTCACCATCAAACTGTGTAAAAGTGCGAGTCCCAATAACCATGGCATAAGTGAAGCGTTTTCTACTGGGTCCCAGAACCACCAGCCGCCCCAGCCTAATTCGTAATATGCCCACCATGCACCGAGCACGATCCCTAATGTTAAGAATAACCAAGAAACGAGCACCCAAGCTCGCATTGCACGCGCAATTGCTTGTGCAGAACGATTAAAGATTAAAGCTGAAATGGACATGGCAAAGTTAACGGCAAAGCCCACATAACCGACATATAAAAGCGGCGGGTGGAAAATTAAGCCGATATCTTGCAGCATTGGGTTGAGATCTCGCCCTTCCGCAGGGGCGGGGAATGCTCGCCCAAATGGATTGGAGTAGAACAAAATGAAAATAGCAAACCCAAGACAAATTAAGCCGAGCAAAGAAAGAGTTTGTGCAGAAAAAGTGCGGTCATTTTTGCGAGAGAAAAAGGCAAAAGCCACTAACCAAAGACTTAATGTGAAAAGCCAAAATAAAATAGAGCCTTCATGTCCGCCCCAAGTGGCGGCAACTTTGAAAAATGTTGGTAGCTGAGAATTGGAATGAGCTGCCACGTATTCCAATGTGAAATCATCTGTCGCAAAAGAGTAGGCAAGAATACCGATTGAAACGCTCGTAAAAATACCGAAGCAATAACTTAATCCCCAAGCCGTGTTGGTGAGAGAGGGTTTATTTCGCCAAATACCAATTTGCGGCACGATGGAAAGTAAGAGCGCCGCGGTGGTGGCAAAGAGTAATGAGAGAAATCCGAGTTCGGGAAGCATAGTATTCTTCAGTATTATATTAAAGGTTGAATTTTACAAAATAAGGTTAATTTTAAGCATGAAAAACATACGTAAAATTAACCGCACTTTATTCTTCTAAATAAACAAAAGGCGTATTGTATACGCCTTTTGATTAAATAAGAAATTTATCCTTACGCAACGGTAAGTTGTCCGCCGTACAAGATGAAGTAACGTAAGCAGAGAACCCCGATTAAGTCAAAGATTGATACAAGGATAATAAAGTTCTTGTTGTATTTTAAGCTGTCTTTTGCTGCAAGGTTTGCAAGTAGAGGAATGATGATACCAATTAAGAATACCCCAATCCAGAACACGGCACCCCAGAAGCCGGAAAGTGCATTGTGCAATGCAACTACTTTCTGACCACCACCGAAGTGTAGACCAACAAAGAAACAGATTAATAAACCAAGTTCTGTCACCATAATTGGCACTTCAAATTTATGAATGAAGTGTGATTCATGGCTATCACCTTTTAATTTACCTGCAATAAGGATAAATAAGAAGGTTGCAGCGATACCTGAAGAGGTACCTGAAGCCAAGAATAACGCTGGTAGAACAGGGTTATTTAACATTGGGTAACTGATCAATGCTGATAGCAAGAAACCGGTATAAGCCCCTAGCACAGCGGCTAAGATGAAGAGAATAACCTCTACAGGACCAGTTAAACGTTCTAATACATTGATAATTTTACCGACAAAGCCAAGTTTTGGCATAAAACGTTGGATGAGCGCCATGATATCTTCTTTGAAGATAACCGCACACCAACATACCAAGAACAGCATATAAACTTGGAATAACATTACCCCCATAGACATTACAGAGTTGAATTGATAGTTAAACATCAATTTCCAGAATGTCCAAGGACGTGCCAAGTGGAAAATTAACAGGGTTAAACCAATTAATGTTGGCACAGAACCTAAAACGGCGGCTGCTCGGATAATCCAGTTTTTGCTAGGATTTTCTAATTTGTGACTACGTTTATAAGCAATCGCTAATTGTACCGCACCGGAAGAAATACCAAGTAAGAACAAATAGATAGCGATTGTTGAATCCCACACCAAGTTAGGTGTGTGAAACGGAACAGGATAATCTAATGTCATCTTCTTGGCTCCCCGTGTTGGAATGGAATATGGTAAAGATTTGGTTGAGTACCTAATTCCACTTTAGTGCGATAAACCGGATTTTCTTTCACTTTGCGGGAAACTGCACTGCTTGGATCATTCATATCACCAAAGGTTAATGCTTTGGTTGGACAAGCTTCTACACAAGCAGGTTGTTTGCCTGCTGCTAAGTTTGTATCGCGACAGAAGTTACATTTATCCGCAGTACGGTGTACTGGGTGAATGAAACGTACGCGGTAAGGACAAACTGCAACACAGTATTGGCAACCTACACAAAGATCTTTATGCACATCTACGATACCTGTTTCAGGATCAATAAATGATGCACCGGTTGGACAAACTGCCACACAAGGGGCGTTTGTACAGTGTTGGCAAGATTGACGGAAAAACTCGTATTCTTGATTTGGGAATTCGCCGTAAGGTTCACTACGGAGAATTTCCAAACGTGAAACGCCTTCAGGAACGTGGTTTGTTTCACGACAAGCATCCATACAAGCGGTACAGCCGATACAAGCTGTTTCGTCGTGTACCATTGCATAGCGTTTCGGTTTATCCGCCTTTTCCTCTTTCGCTAAAGAGGTAACTGATGTCCCCGTCATAAGGATTAATGCCCCCATGCCGGAAACAAAGTTTCGGCGTGAACAAGCTGTCATTATTTATCCTTTTGTTCGGTTGATTGCGTTTGTGATTGTGCGTCTTTTGCCGCTTTGCGTTTTTGTTGTTCGCCGTGGCAATCTACACAAAGTTTCACACGATTTTTCGGTTGAATACCTTTCATCGCATCATCTTTCGGGTGTAATGTGTGGCAGCTTGCACAAGGCAATTTCATTGCATGAACATCGTGCGCCCAAAGTTTTTCACGAAGTTTTGCAGGTTGGTGACAGGCAAAACAAACTTGGTTTTGTTCTTGTGCGGTATACATTGGTTTTTTATCACCAAAGATATCGCCATCAAAACGCATCACATCTTTTGCACCACGACGGTGATCTTCCGAAATATTACCGTGACAGTTTACACAGTTAATTGGTTTACCTGTGTTAGGGCTTTTTTGATTTAAGTGTGTGCCGTGGAATTTACCAAAGTGTAATTCACCACCAGATTGATCTAAAGTTTGGTTTTTATCAACTTGGTCAAATTTGTGACATTTCGCACAATATTGGTTTGGATCACGTTGGTTATCCAATTGTGGCTCATAAGTGATTTGAGAGGCCGGTGTTTTTGCCATCTCTTCCGCACTTGCAGCCATTGGCATTGCCGCAAGCATTGCAAGCAATGCGAGGGATTTTGCCGATTTGCTGATTAAAGAAGTTAAATTCATTCTGATTACCTCAAATATATGGTTAAAAATGACCGCACTTCGGCACTTTAGTTACAAAGTGCGGTTCTTTTTTTATTGTTTTGTTGCGGTATCTTCAGCTAATTTGCCATTGGCTTTCGCTTCTTTTACCCATTGAGGTACAACAGTTTCTAAGAATTCTTTTTTCGCTTGACGTTCTTTCTCGATATCAATACCCATTACTTTCCATGCTTTATCAGCTGTAGAAATATCTGGTACTTCAACCGGAGTTTTCACGCCATGTTTAGTTAAGATTGCTGCAAGTTTAGCACGTGCATCCGCAGCTTTGTCGATACCAGAACCTAATACGCGAAGCATTACATCAGGTGCGTGCATGTGACCACCGTGACTTGCTGCTGCGTAGTCCCAACGCCATTGAGCGTGACGGATATCCATTAAAGCAGGTTCCATTTCTTCTTTAGTTGCACCTGCATCCCATGCCGCTTTCGCTTCAAAGTGAGCACGAACAACTTGATCTTCTAAACGACCCATTACATCTTTCACTTCTTTTTTACGTGAAGCAACGATGTCTTTAAGTTTTTCTTTGCTTTGATCGTGACAGTTTGCACATGTGGTATCAAATGCATCGAATGGGTTTTGGATTTGGTGGTCGGTGTAAACTTTACCGTCTTTACCTTGTACTTTAGGCATGTGACAGTCGATACAAGTTACGCCGTTTTTACCGTGCATACCTAAAGACCAAATTTCAAAGTCAGGGTGTTGCGCTTTTAACATTGGTGCTTTAGAAAGAGAGTGAGTCCAGTCACTGAAGCCGATATCATCATAGTATTTTTCGATGTCATCAACAGTTTGACCGTTATCCCAAGGGAAGGTTACTTGTTTTAAGTCGCCCGCGAAGTAGTATTCAACATGACAGTTTGCACAGATTTCAGCACGTTTTTCAGTGCGAGCAGCTGTGTTAAAGCTTAAGTTAGCTTGTTCTTTACCTTCAGCTTTTGCTTTTGCTTGAAGTGCATTATTTAAGTGATCTAATGCACGAAGAACGTGTGGACGAGCAATACGTAATGCAGGTTTGCCTTCAGCAAAGTCTTTAGAGGTCGTATCGTGACAGTCAGCACAACCGATCGAGTTGACAATTTCTGGTCCACCTTTAGCCCATTTGGCACCAAAGTAACCATCTTCACCCCATTCTGCAATTAAACGAGGAACGTCTGGACCTTTACAAGTCCAACATGCCATTGGTTGAGGGCCATCATTTGCATTTTTGGGCGCACCAGTACGTAAAATATTACGTACATCTTCTACTGCATAAACGTGACCACGAGGTGCGTTATATTCTTTTGCGAAAGAATAGCCCCCCCATAACACGATTAAACGAGGATCTTGTTCATTAGCATAGATGATTTTGTCGCCTTTTTCAGTCGCTTTCCACGAATTGAATTGGCTAGGATATTTCTCAGCAAATTTTTCATTCACTGCTTCGATTTTTAAATTAGGGTTTGGTGCTTCCACAGGTTGTTCAACAGGCTTGTATACCATTTCAGCCATCGCTGAGTTATACACACCTAAAGCTGCGAAAGAAGTGGCCAAAACAAGGCTTTTTCTCAATGCGTTCACGATAATCACTCCATTAGGAAAGAATAAAAAAACAATTTTAAATGCGAACAATTCCTATTAAGCTTTTGAATTCACTCATAAAAATAGCTCAACGCAAGCATAAGATACCAAAAAGCAGTAGTTTTCCTAAGGTTTTTTTTCAAAACTTTGAGGTTGATCAAACTTTAAAATCAAAATACTCACAAAGGGGTATATTAGTATTGAGAAAGTGGTAGAGGAGAATATTCTAAAAGAGGCAAAAAGTGCGGTTGATTTTCATCGTGTTTTTTTTACTTGTTTGAGAGGGATTAAAGCTTTGTGATTAGCTACTCTAGATGGCTTTTTCTAATATTCATTTTTACGCAAACGTTAAAATGTAAATTTTGTGTAAAAAACGGTGCAAAAAACAAACATTCCCTTGACCTTGTGCTTAGCTCCTATATACTCCAAGAACTTTATTATTTACTTGCTTAGTTTGCATTATTTTAGCTTCGCAATGACTTATTGACTTATTTGTTAGAGAGAACTTTTTATGAACAAAGTATTTAAGATTATTTGGAATAAAACGACACAATCTTTCGTCGTCACATCAGAATTAGCAAAAGGAGCCGTAAAAGCTTCTTCAAACTCCGAACAACGTGTAACAAGCGAAACACGTTTGTCTTCTCTTTTTAAACTTTCAGCATTTGCACTTTCTTTATCTGCGATGATGATGCCGGCACAGGCAAAAGTGATTGTGGGGGAGGAAAACAATGCACCTACACCTACAAATGTAAATCCTTATAGTATTGCGGTTGGGGACCGTGCCACATCAGCAACCGCTGAAAAAACTACCGCTATTGGTAATGGCGTAAATGGTCGTTATGCCAATAGTGTGTTGATTGGTGATGGCGCAGGAAATTATGGTGGAACTACAGGTAACCGTAATATTCTCATCGGTCAAAGTGCTCAAGTTGGCGATAGCACTTCTTCTCGACAAGTAAACCAGTCTATTGCTATTGGAGCCGGCATTAGAGCTAGTAATACGGGTACATTTGGTGGTAATTCTATTACTGAAGGTGCATGGGCTCGAGGCGATCAATCAATTGCGATTGGCGGTAATGTTATTTCTTATGGTAATGCATCAGTTGCAATTGGTGGGGATGATACTGATTCAGCAGCCGCTACACAAACGACTTATATCAATACTAATGGCCAAGATAAAACGGGAACGGTTCAACAAGCATTTAAAGATTTAACTGGAGGAGATCTTCAAACTCCCCGTTGGATGAATACGATTGCTGGTGAGGCTGCTGTATCATTAGGAACAAAAACAAAATCAGGGGATCTTTCATTAGCATTAGGTTCATTGGCTGCAGCTGAAAAAACGAATGCTGTCGCTGTTGGTACAGGAGCTAATGCAACTTTTGCAAACTCTGTTGCGATTGGTGGTGGTTCTGCGACGGATAAAGCGGGGGTTGCCTATACTACTCGTACTATTTTAGGGACAACTTATACTTGGGCTGGTGGTGCTGATACTATCGCGGGGGACGTTGTTTCCATTGGTAAAAAAGGCTATGAACGTCAACTCATCAACTTATCACCAGGTGATATTTCTGCAAACTCGACTGATGCAATCAATGGTTCTCAGCTTTATGCTGCGATGGCAGAAATTGAAAAAATCCGTTATTTCTCTGTGAAATCAGATGTAGCAGGTAACCGAGATAATACTGGTGCATCAGGTGTTGATTCTATTGCCATTGGACCTAATGCAAGTACGGCGTCTACTTCAGCTAGATCTATTGTGGTAGGGAATGATGCATTTTCTAGTCATGCTGATAGTGTTTCATTAGGTAATGGTGCTCAAACTAAAAACAATAATTCCACGGCTATAGGTACTCTTGCAAAAACAGAGGGTGCAAATTCTATTGCTGTTGGATTGAATGCGAGCACAACTCATGCAGATTCTATTGCAATGGGCTCAAATGCGACGGCAGCTGAAAATAAACTTGTTGCCATTGGACCCGATGCTAAATCAACTGCGAGATATGGTGTGTCATTAGGCTATAAAGCATCATCAAATGGTACTGCTTCTATTGCCATTGGTAATTCAACGAATGCATCTCACGACAATGCAATTGCTATTGGTGATGCGGCAAACACAAATTCGTGGGCGACAATTGCTATCGGTAATAATGCGAGCGCTGCGGCAAGCAGAACCATTGCGGTTGGTCGTAATGCCTCTGCAGCTGGACAGACAGCTATTGCGATGGGTATTGATAGTAATGCAAGCGAATATTCAGCTATTGCTATTGGTGAATTAGCAACTTCTACTGGTGGTTATTCTGTTGCTATGGGGCATAAAGCCAATGTAGAAGGCAGTCTTTCTGTTGGTATTGGTGTTTCATCAAATGCAAACGCAACATCGACAACAGCTGTTGGCTCTTATGCTAATGCATCAGCAAATTATGCAACAGCCTTAGGCACTAGCTCAGCTGCTTCAGGAGTATATTCAATAGCTTCAGGTTATGCCTCAAAAGCACTTGGGTATAATTCGATGGCTTTAGGTTTCTCTGCTATTGCAAATAATACTCAAGCTATCGCGATGGGGACGAGTGCAAATTCTTCCGCACATAGTTCTGTAGCGATTGGTGCTTCATCACTATCTAATGGCAATAATGCTGTTGCTATGGGCGTGCGAGCGAATGCTTCAGGTGTAGATTCAATGGCTTTGGGTTTATATGCAAATTCCTCCGCTGAAAGGGCAGTTGCTATTGGTCGGACATCGGTTTCTTCAGGAGATAGTGCTGTTGCTATTGGTTGGTCGTCACTAGCTAACGCTAGCCAGGCTGTGGCAATAGGGATAGATGCAAAAGGGATAGGTGTGGATTCAATGGCCTTTGGTTCACATGCAAATTCCTCTGGTGAAAAAGCGGTTGCCATTGGTAGAGCATCGGTTTCTTCAGGAGATAGTGCGGTTGCTATTGGCTGGAAATCACTAGCTAACGCGAGCCAGGCTGTAGCTATAGGGATAGATGCAAAAGGGGCTGGTGTCGATTCAATGGCTTTTGGTTCACATGCAAATTCTTCAGGTGAAAAAGCGATCGCGATTGGTAGAACATCATTGGCTAATGCAACCCAAGCTATGGCAATGGGTGTGCAATCAAAAGCGTCTGGAGTTAATGCAATGGCTTTTGGCGCCAACTCAAACGCGTCGAATGAGACAACAATTGCTATCGGTGTTAATTCATTAGCAAGTGGTGTAAATACCGTGGCTTTAGGACAAGGGAGTAAAGCGACTGATTATTCTGCGATGGCGTTTGGCCTAGGCGCAAATTCATCAGGTCGATATTCAATTGCAATTGGCCAAGGTACGAAGGCAGCGATAGAGCATTCTATTGCAATGGGGTATTCTGCGAATGCAGCAGAGGCTTTCGCTATTTCTCAAGGAGCTTATTCTGAAGCCACTCAACGAGCAGCTATAGCATTAGGTTATACAGCTAAAGCTACAGACCGAGATGCGATGGCATTAGGTTCATTCGCTAATGCTAGTGCGAACAGTGCCGTTGCTCTGGGACCACATGCTAAAAGTACAGCATATAAATCTATTGCCCTTGGTGCTGATTCTGAAGCAGGAACAAATATGTTTGATGCTAACTCAACAAGTGCTGTATTTAAAAATGATGCAGGTTCAAATTCAGAAGTGAGATTTGCAGCAAGTTCATCTAGCATTGGCGGAGCAGTTTCTGTAGGTAAGGCGGGTAACGAACGCCAAATCCATAATGTCGCTGCGGGTCGTATTTCTGCGACTTCAACAGATGCGGTAAATGGTTCACAACTTTACACCGTGTTAAATAACAGTGGATTTAATGTTCAAGAAAATGGCAACGCTAAATCACGTATCAATAACAATGATGTAGTAAATTTCAAAGATGGAAACTTAACTACCGCGAATGTGACTGATACTGAAAATGGCACTATTGTGAAATTTGATGTGAATACAACAAATATCACGACTAATACGACGACAGGTAATGCAACAGCTACAAATCCTAATAATATTGCTACGGCAGGTGATGTGACCAGTGCTATCAATAATGTGCGTAATATGCCAATTACTTTCACGGGTAATACAGGAAGTGCGGTCAAAAAATTAGGTGAATCTTTAGGTATTGTGGGGGATGGTACCGATATTACAAGTACTGCTGATGCAAACAATGTGACATTTACGTTAAATAAATCAACTGTTGTTACAGCAGGGGACAATAAGGCTGTAACCAGTGGTGCAGTTGATACCGCCATTAAAGCCATCAACTTGACTACTGCAGGTAATGCAGGGACTGGCGCGGTTAATCTGGCAACACAATCTTTAAATATCACAGGTTCAAATGGTTTAATTACCGTAGCCAAAGATAATGGCATTGAAGTGAAAATTGATGATGCTACTCGTAAAAAAATTGATGATGCAAGTTCTGCAAAAGAAGTATCAGCTTCGGTTTCTGGTTCATCTGCAGTTTCTGTCACACCAAATGGTACAACAAAAAATGCTGATGGTGTAGAAGTAACAGATTATGCTGTGGATCTTTCTCAAGCCACAAAAGATGATATTCAAAAAGGTATTGATGCGCATACTATCGTTACCAATAAAGGCCTAACCTTTACTGGCACAACAGGGACTACAACAGCGAAAAAATTAGGTGAAAGTGTTGAAATTTCAGGTGATGACAATATCACAACTGAAGCAACAGATGATAAAGTTCAAATTAAATTGAATAAAAATATCACCGTTGACAGTGTGACTGCAGGTAATACCAAAATTGATAAAAATGGTCTGAAAGTAGGTGATATTACTGTTACAAATTCACCAATTACAGTGAATGGTAATGCAGTTAACAACATCAATGATGCAATCAATCAAACTGCAAAACAAGCATTTAGTCCTCTTACTTTTGCAGGAGATACTGGCTTAAATGTTGAACGTAAATTAGGTACAACGGTTAATATTAAAGGCGGTCTGGCTGATGACGCTAATCTTTCTGACGATAATATTGGTGTAATTGCTGATGGTGAAGATACGTTAAATATTAAGCTAGCAAGAGATATCAACATCCGTAGTGTTACAACTGGCGATACTGTGATGAATAGTAACGGTATCAAAGTGGGTGATGATGTTGCTCTAGATAAAGACGGCTTAACAGCAGGTGATGTATCTGTAACTAAAGATGGTATTAATGCAGGTGATAAGAAGATCACTGATGTTGCAGCAGGTGATGTGAATGAAACATCAAAAGATGCGGTAAATGGTAGCCAACTTTATCAAACAATCAATAATCTCACCACAAAAGGTTTTGGGTTAACTGCTCAAGATGGTAATTCTGTGAAGAAACCATTAGGTGAAACGATTGAGGTTGTTGGTGCAGATAAAAATATCAGCACTAAGGTTGAAGGTGGCAAAGTTAAGATTGCTTTATCGAAAGATATCAACGTTGATAGTGTCACTGCGGGTGATACCAAAATTGATACAAATGGTTTGAAAGCAGGTGATGTTACTGTAACTAAAGATCCTATTACTGTAAATGGCACCACAGTTAATAATGTGAATGATGCCATCAATAAAACGGCTGAACAGGCATTTAAAGCACTCACTTTTGGTGGTGATAATGCACCGAAGAACTTTGAGCGTCGTTTAGGTGATAAAATCTTTGTAAAAGGTGGTGCAACGGGGGCATTATCTGATAACAATATTGGTGTTGAATCTGATGGTAATGGCACATTAAACGTGAAATTAGCTAAAGATCTGAAAAACCTAGATAGTGCTGACATTGGTGGTGTAACTATCAATAACAAAGGCATTGATATGGGCGATAAGAAAATTACAGGCTTGAAAGCAGGTGAAGATAATACTGATGCAGTAAATGTTTCACAGCTTAAGAAAGTAGAAGAAGTAGCTAATAAAGGCTGGAATTTAACAGCGAATGGCAAGGATTCTTCTAATGTAAAACCTGGTGATACCGTTAATCTGAAAAATACAGATAAGAACATCGATATTACTAAAGATGGCCACAATGTAACGTTCAACTTAGCTAAAGACATTAAAGTTGATAGTGTAACCGCTGGTGATACCGTGATGAATAATGACGGTGTGAAAGTTGGTGATAATGTCGCTTTAAATAAAGATGGATTAAAAGCTGGTGATGTCTCTGTAACAACAGATGGTATCAATGCTGGGAATAAGAAAGTAACCAATGTTCAAGATGGTGATGTAACGAGCACATCGAAAGATGCGGTGAATGGTAGTCAGTTATACGTAGTAAAAGAACTTGCAGGTAAAGGCTGGAATGCTACTGCAACGAAGAAAGCTGGAACAACTGGTGAAGTGACAGGTACTTCAGTTGCAAATGTAGCACCTGGCGAGACTGTAAACTATATCGCAGGCGATAATATCAAACTTGAACAGAATGGTATTAACTTTACTATTTCTACGACAAAAGACTTGAAAGCTGAAAATGTGAATGCGAAAACGGTTAATACCACAACGATTAATCTTGGTGAGGGTGATAACTCAACCCCAATTACAGTAGTAAGTGGTAAAGATGCAGCACCGAATATTGATGGTAAAACACCAAATCGTATGAACTTTGGTGGTGAAACTATCGCAACATTAAGTGATGGCTTAAAATTTGGCGCAAACGTAGGCGATGTTTACGGTGCGAAATTAAATAGTCAAATCAATGTGAAAGGCGCTGATAGCAACACAAACTGGAGTGAGTTTGATGGTGGTGATAATGTGATGACAAACATTGATAAGAGCGGTAATGTTCGTGTAGGTATCAAGAAAAACCTTAAAGTGGAAAGTGTAACGGCAAACAAATTCACTGCGGGTGATACTGTGATTGATAACAATGGTGTAACCATTAAAAATGGTCCAAGTATGACTAAAAATGGTATTGATGCAGGTAATAAACAAATTACCAATGTTGCCCCAGGACGCATTGCAGCAGACAGTACTGATGCGGTAAACGGTAGCCAATTACACGAAGTAAAAGCTGACATGAATAACAAGATCAACCACTTAAATGGTCAAGTGAACAAGTTAGGTAAACGTGTCAATGCGGGTACTGCAAGCGCGTTAGCGGCTTCTCAATTACCACAGGCTTACATTCCAGGTAAGAGCATGGTATCTGTGGCAGCGGGTAATTACCAAGGTCAAAATGCAGTGGCATTAGGTATGTCACGTATTTCAGACAACGGTAAAATCATTATTCGTTTAGCCGGTACGAGCGATACTCAAGGTAAAGTGGGTGTGGCAGTTGGTGCAGGTTACCACTGGTAATTTATCGTTAATAAACAAAAGGCATGGGAAACCATGCCTTTTTTATTGCCAAAAGAGCGGTCGATTTTCGATCTATTTTTCGTATAATAGAAAGAACTTAACTCGGAGAAGAATATGATTATTGGACCTTATATTAATGCTCTGGCGATTATTAGTGGCGCAGTTATTGGATCGATGCTAGGTGGACGCATTCCAGAACGTTTACGTACTAATTTAACTTTGATCTTTGGCCTGTGTTCTATGGGCATGGGCATTGTGATGGTAGCGAAAACGACAAATATGCCTGCAATGATTTTATCGGTGTTATTAGGCACGATAATTGGCGAGTTGCTTTTATTAGAACATGGGATTAATAAGCTTGCTTCATCAGCGAAAGGTCTTGTTGAAAAGATGTTCCCTGATACACCAAGTAGCATGCATAACCAAGAAGAGTTCTTATCTAAATTTGTTGCGATTGTGGTTTTGTTTTCATTTAGTGGAACGGGTATTTTCGGGGCGATGAATGAAGGGATGACAGGTGATTTTGATATCCTTATTGTGAAATCCTTTCTAGATTTCTTCACCGCGATGATCTTTGCTACATCGCTCGGCATTTCTGTCGCGAGTATTTTTGTGCCACAAACATTGGTTCAAGTGATTTTAGCTTATTCTGCAGTATTTATTATTCCTTTTGTGACACCTGAAATGCGAGGTGATTTTGCCGCAGTAGGCGGTATGCTAATGATAGCGGCAGGTTTTCGCATTTGTAATATTCAAATGTTCCATGTGGCAAATATGTTGCCGGCTCTTTTCCTCGCCATGCCAATTTCTCATTTCTGGAGCACCTTTTTCTAAAAAAAATAGGCGTGTATCACGCCTATTTCTTTTTCTGACAATGGGGGCAATAAAAACTATTGCGTTGCCCAATAACCATGCTTTCAATCTTAGTGCCACATTTTGGACAAGGTTTGTCTTTGTTTCCGTAAACTAACAATTCTTGCGCAAAGTACCCGGGGCGACCATCAGGTTGTAAGAAATCTTTTAATGTTGTTCCACCTTGTGTAATAGCTTTTGCTAAGACGTTTTTAATCGTTTCAACGAGCAAAGCACATTGGTTTCGCGTGAGGTTTTCGGCTAATTTCATGGGGTGTAAACCACATAAAAAGAGCGTTTCATTGGCATAAATATTTCCTACACCTACAACGACAGCATTATCCATTAAAAAAGTTTTAAGTGCGGTCGATTTTTTACGTGATTTCTTAAAAAGGTATTCAGCATTAAATTCATCTGAAAGCGGTTCAGGACCAAGTTTTAGGAAAAGATGAAAGTCGTTTAAGCTTTCAGTCCATAACCATGCACCAAAGCGTCTAGGATCGTTATAACGCAGTAATTTGCCATTATTCATCACAATATCAAGGTGATCGTGTTTATCAATAGGACTGTCATGAGGCACAATTCGAACGGAGCCAGACATCCCTAAATGACCAATGATGTAACCTTTTTCTGTGTGAATAATTAGATATTTCGCACGACGAGAAGTATCCAAAATTTTGACGTTTTTGAGCGTTGTTAATTCAGGAGAAACAACCCAGCGTAATTGTGGTTGGCGCACTACAATTTTTTCAATGGTAAAACCTTTCAAATAGGGACTGACACCGCGTAGGGCAGTTTCGACTTCAGGAAGTTCAGGCATAGATAATCTCAGTAATGAATTTATGGTATAAAAAAACCCGAACAATGTCGGGCTTTTTTTCAAATCAGCAAAATTATTTGATTTTTGCTTCTTTATAGATAACGTGTTTACGCACTACTGGATCAAATTTTTTGATTTCCATTTTTTCAGGCATATTACGTTTGTTTTTATCAGTTGTGTAGAAGTGACCAGTCTCTGCTGTAGAAACTAAACGGATTTTCTCACGAGCGCCTTTAGCTGCCATGTTTTAGCTCCTTAGATTTTTTCGCCACGAGCACGGATTTCAGCTAACACTGCATCAATGCCTTTCTTATCAATAATACGCATACCTTTCGCAGTTAAACGTAAGGTTACGAAACGGTTTTCACTTTCAACCCAGAAACGGTGAGTGTGAAGGTTTGGAAGAAAACGACGACGTGTCGCATTCAACGCGTGTGAGCGGTTGTTACCCACAGCTGGACGCTTGCCTGTTACTTGACAAACTCTAGACATAATAATCTCCAATAATTTAAATATAAGCTCGAGCTTATGGTTCGGATAATGAAGCTTAAAACTAAGCTTGCTTCCTCGTCAGGTCGCAGTATCCGACCCACTTACTATATTAAAGGTCGCAAATTATACTGACTTTATTTTCATTTCTCAAGTCCAAAAGCGATTTTTCCGTCTTTAAATGGAAATGAACGATAAAAAAATCATCAAATTCCCTAAAACTATAACAGATTATGTTCAGCAAAAGAATAACAAGTCCCTTTGCCGACAATAAAATGATCCAAAATACGAATATCCATTAACTCGGCAGCTTCAATAATTTTTTGTGTGATCATTTTGTCAGAATAGCTTGGTTCTGCCAGACCAGAGGGGTGGTTGTGAGCCAAAATTAAGGCGGCTGCATTGCAGTAAAGGCTTTCTTTGATGATTTCACGAGGATAAACATTCGTTACATTAATTGTTCCTAAAAATAACCGCTCTTTTTTAATCAAACGATGTTGATTATCTAGAAATAACACCATAAAAATTTCACGTTCTTCGTGATGAAGCTCAGCTTGAAGATAAAGCTTTACCGTAGATGTGTCGCTAAATACATGCTCTATCAGTAATTCTTGCTTCAGATACCGCTTTGTCATTTCTGTGGTGGCTTGCAGTTGAATAAACTGCGTAATGCCTAATCCTTTTACTTTGCAAAAGGCTTCTTTATCTGCGCTTAATAAGGTTCGAAGAGAGCCAAAATGTTGCAGCACATTATGTGATAATTCCATGACAGGGCAACCTTTAATCCCTGTTCGTAGAAAAATAGCGAGTAATTCATGATCTTCTAAGGCTTCAACGCCGTATTCCAATAATTTTTCACGAGGCATTAAAGGAGAGTTTGTTTGCATATTAATTAATGAAAAGAAAAAGTGCGGTTAATTTTCATGATGTTTTGAATCTTGGCGAGAAGTCTGTTTTATTTTTGGTATAGCGATCGCAAAAATAAAATTTTTTATTGGTGAAATTTGAAGTAAAATAGACAACCTTAAGTTGTTAAGTACTAACACACAAAAAAACATATCCATTCTATTAAGTCGTAGCGGAGTAGCAAATGAGCTTGAGCGGAAAGCGTATTGTTGTCGGGATTACAGGAGGCATTGCCGCCTATAAAACCATTGAGTTTATTCGTTTATTACGCAAATCTAACGCAGAAGTTCGAGTGGCTTTAACACCCGCTGCCGCTGAATTTGTCACACCTTTAACGCTACAAGCCATTTCGGGCAATGCGGTTTCTCAGTCTTTACTTGATCCTCAAGCCGAATTAGCCATGGGGCATATTGAGCTCGCAAAATGGGCTGATGCGATTGTGATTGCACCAGCCAGCGCCGATTTTATTGCACGTTTAACCGTTGGAATGGCAAATGATTTACTAAGTACGATTTGTCTTGCGACAAGTGCGCCTATTTTGCTCGCACCGGCTATGAATCAGCAAATGTACCGCCAGGCGATTACACAACAAAATTTGACCGCCCTTTCTGCTCGAGGCATTCATTTTGTTGGACCAAATAGTGGCTTTCAGGCTTGTGGTGATGTGGGCGCAGGGAGAATGTCTGAACCCGCTGAAATTTTTGAGTCGCTTCAATCACTTTTTGCCGTTCAACAAGATTTAGCTGATTTAAGCGTTACCATTACAGCAGGCCCGACGCGTGAAGCTATTGATCCTGTTCGTTATATTTCTAATCACAGCTCAGGCAAAATGGGCTTTGCGATTGCCGAGGCCTTTGCTAAGCGTGGGGCTAATGTTACTTTAATTGCGGGGCCTGTTAATTTGGCTACGCCGAAGAATGTTCATCGCATTGATGTGACAACTGCCCATGAAATGTGGCAAGCTTCCCTTGAAAGTGCGGTCAAAAATCGTATCTTTATTGGCTGTGCCGCAGTAGCAGATTATCGAGTTGCGGAAGTTGCGGATCAAAAAATTAAGAAAACCAATGATAACGATGAGCTTTCTCTTAAATTGGTGAAAAATCCAGACATTATCGCAACTGTGGCAAGTTTAGAAAAAGATCGTCCATTTGTGGTGGGCTTTGCCGCTGAAACGCAAAATGTCGCTGAGTATGCGAAGAGCAAACTTCAACGCAAAAATTTAGATATGATTTGTGCGAATGATGTATCGGGTGGGCAAGTATTCGGACAAGATCAAAATGCCTTGCAGATTTTTTGGAAAACAGGCGAAAAAGCATTGCCGTTAGCCGATAAAAATACATTGGCAGAAGTGTTGGTCGCTGAAATTGTTGAGCATTATCACAAATAAAATAGGCTCAAAATTCGTTAGATTTTGTGACCGCACTTTTGTATTTAAGATTTCTTTTAAAGGATAATAAGCATGAAGAAAATTGATGTAAAAATTTTAGATAGCCGTATTGGCAACGAATTTCCTTTACCAACCTATGCAACTGAAGGTTCAGCAGGTTTAGATTTACGTGCATTGCTTGAAGAGGGGATTGAGATTCAGCCAGGCGAAACTAAACTTATCCCAACAGGCCTTTCAATTTATATTGCCGATCCAAATCTAGCTGCGGTGATTCTGCCTCGTTCTGGTTTAGGCCATAAACACGGTATTGTATTAGGTAACTTAGTGGGCTTAATTGATTCAGATTATCAAGGCCCACTCATGGTATCAGTATGGAATCGTGGTAGTGAACCGTTCAAAATCGAAGTCGGTGATCGTATTGCCCAATTAGTTTTTGTGCCGGTAGTACAAGCTGAATTCAATATTGTTAGTGAATTTACCGAAACGGAACGTGGTGAAGGCGGTTTTGGTCATTCAGGTAAAAAATAAACTATGGTAGAACAATTATCTCTCGTAGAAGTTGATGAGATTGCGGCGGAAATCAAACCGCCAAAAATCGAAAAGCGTACGGTAAAAGAACGTCGTCAACAAGTGTTGACGGTGCTCACCCATATGTTGCATTCTGAACGCGGAATGGAGCGGATGACGACGGCGCGTTTGGCGGAAGAAGTAGGGGTGTCAGAAGCCGCACTTTATCGTTACTTCCCAAGTAAAACCAAAATGTTTGAAGCGTTGATCGATAATATCGAAGCGAATTTATTTAGCCGTATTACAGCATCAATTCGTAATGAAACAAACACCATGAATCGTGTGCGTGACATTATGCAGATGATCCTTGACTTTGCGCGTAAAAACCCTGGTTTAACTCGTATTTTAACGGGACATGCCTTAATGTTTGAAGAACCACTTCTACAGGCTCGTGTCGCCCAATTTTTCGATCGTCTTGAAATGCAATTTGTGAATATTTTACAAATGCGAAAATTACGTGAAGGACGTGGTTTTAACGTGGATGAACGTATTATTGCAGGTCATTTAGTGACGCTTTGTGAAGGACAATTTATGCGTTATGTCCGAACAAATTTCCGTTTAGGCGCTAATCAAAGTTTTGAACAGCAATGGCGTTTTCTTGAACCACTTTTTGCTTAATTGACTTTAGTTGATAAATATATGATTATTCCGTGGCAAGAATTGCCAACAGAAACGTTAGAAAATATAGTGGAAAGTGTGATACTTAGGGAAGGTACCGATTATGGTTCACACGAATTTTCTTTAGAACAAAAAAAACAACACCTACTAAACAAAATTCACAATGGAAGTGCAGTGATTGTTTGGTCAGAATTACATGAATCCATTGATATAAAAGATAAAATGGAATTTCTAAAATAAATCAATAGGAGCTTATATGTCAGAAAATATAGAATTATTAGAAGAACAAAAGCCGCAGGACGATGATCAACAACGTGATCCTGCTCTGGATTGGTTCCTAACTCACTGTCATTTGCATAAATATCCTGCAAAATCGACCTTAATCCATGCAGGGGAAGATGCGAATATTTTATATTTCTTAATTAAAGGAACCGTGATGGTTTCATCGAAAGATGATGAAGGCAAAGAGATGATTTTATCTTATTTAGGTGCCGGACAATTTTTTGGTGAAGCCGGTTTATTTGATGAAGGCTCGAAACGTTCTGCTTGGGTGAAAACGAAAACGCCTTGTGAAATTGCGGAAATTTCCTATAAAAAATATCGTCAGCTGATTCAAATTAATCCTGAGATTTTAATGTTCCTTACTGCTCAGTTATCAAAACGTTTGCAAAATACATCTCGACAAGTGACGAACTTGGCCTTTTTAGATGTAGCTGGACGTATTGCTCAGGCGCTTATGCACTTGGCAAAACAACCTGAAGCGATGACGCATCCTGATGGTATGCAGATTAAAATTACGCGTCAGGAAATCGGCCAGATGGTAGGCTGTTCGCGTGAAACCGTAGGGCGAATAATTAAGATGCTGGAAGATCAAAATCTCATTCATGCACACGGCAAAACCATTGTGGTTTATGGCACAAGATAGCAAAAATAACCGTCTCTAATCAGACGGTTATTTTGTTTTTGTTACATTGATGTGATAGTTGAAATGGCTTTGTTAATTTTTATACGAAAAGCGAAAAAATACTTCTTTTAGTGCAATATCTTAATTGACAAAATTGCGGAAGACTTCTATCATAATACTGCCTTCCAACGTGGTTTGTTTGGAAGTCAGGATTGGTCTCCTGAATATATAAGTGGCTTTTGAAAGATGCTTAATCTTTTAATTTTATATCGCAGACTGGAACCCCAGAGATGCTTTAAATCTATGGTGGGCTAGGTAGAAATCCCGCAGGGATGCGATGCAGTAAGCCACTTGCTGTTAAGACCAATTCTGCTTAGTTCCACCACCCTTCAAAACAATCTTCAATTTTCAAATATTCATCAAAATCACTTCAAACGAGAAATTTTCAGTTAAAGTGCGGTCATTTTTTGCTTTATTTTTGACAAAAAAATACCGGCCCATTTCTGAGTCGGTATTTCATTTGGTGTGTGTTATTTCACTTTTTGTTTCATGGCTTCTGCCACAAGTTCAGCTTCAGGGCCGAGAACCACTTGTAAGCCATCATTACCAATTTTCACGATGCCTTTTGCACCAAGAGACTTGAGTTGCTCTTCATTAATTTTGTGTTGATCCACTAAGCTTAAACGTAAGCGAGTGATACAAGCATCAATATTTTTGAAGTTGTCAGCACCACCTAAAGCATCAATAAATTTGACCGCTCTTTCTTCGCGAGATTGGCTTGCTACTGGTTGTGCAGTAGTGGTTTCTTCCGCTTCTTCGGTACGACCTAATGTTTTTAGGTTGAAAGCTTTGATTGCTAAACGGAATACCACGTAGTAAATCACGAAGAATACTAAACCTTGTACGATTAGCATATACCATTCAACTGCTAATGGGTTGCGTGATGAAAGCACCATATCCACAAGACCTGCACTGAAACCGAAGCCTGCGATCCAATGCATTGTCGCCGCGATAAAGACGGAAATACCGGTTAATACCGCGTGGATGAAGTAAAGCACTGGCGCAACAAACATGAAAGAGAATTCTAACGGTTCAGTGATACCCGTAAAGAATGAGGCAAATGCACCCGCAAGCATAATTGATGCCACTTTTGTTTTTTGGCTTGGTTTAGCACTGAGATAAATCGCTAATGCCGCACCCGGTAAGCCGAACATCATGACAGGGAAGAAACCGGCTTGATACATACCCGTTACACCAACTGTTGCCGTACCTTCAGCAAGTGATTTCGCACCACCTAAGAAGTTTGGAATATCGTTGATACCAGCTACGTCAAACCAGAATACAGAGTTTAATGCGTGGTGTAAGCCAACCGGAATGAGTAAACGGTTGAAGAAACCATAAAGACCTGCACCAACTGCGCCTAAGTCTTTAATGCTTTCACCGAATGACACTAAACCGCCGAAAATATATGGCCAGATGTAGAGCAATACGAAGCTAAGAAGCATCATAACAAAAGAGACAACAATCGGCACAAGACGTTTTCCGCTAAAGAAGGAAAGTGCTTTTGGCAATTCCACTTGATAGAAACGGTTATAAAGTTCAGCCGAAATTACCCCGATTAAAATCCCAATAAATTGGTTATTGATTTTTCCGAAGGCAGCAGGCACTTCGCTTACATCAATATGTTGTAGTTGAGCAACACTGCCTGGTGAAAGTAGAGTGGTTACCACATAGTAACCCACTAAACCTGAAAGCGCAGCAGAACCATGTTTGTCCTTAGATAAACCGAAAGCAACGCCAACGGCAAAAAGCAGGCCCATGTTATCGATGATAGCACCGCCTGATTTAATTAAAAATGCAGCAAGTTGACTGTTTGCACCCCAGCCATCAGGGTCAAGCCAATAACCGATACCCATCAGTACAGCAGCTGCTGGTAAAACAGCGACAGGTACCATCAAGGCCTGCCCAATTTTTTGCGCATAACCTAACACATTCATTTTTTTCTCCTATTTATAAGTAATGAAGCATTACTTCATATTTTAAAGTAAAAAAGAATATTTTGTATAGATGTTGTCACTTTATCTTAAATTTGAGAAGCCGATCACAAATTTTGAAATTAAACTTCAAAAAATATTTTTTTATGGCGTGAGTTTTACTATAATGACGAAAGAGCCAAAAGGACACCAAGTGTTACTGTCTAATATAGGAGTTTATATGTCGAAATTATCACATAATGAAGTCTTAGATAAAATCAAATTTGGTCTTATTGCTTCTTGTCAGCCTGTCGATGACGGCCCGATGGATAAACCAGAAATCGTGGCGGCGATGGCGCAGGCTTCTGTTATTGGTGGCGCAGCGGGATTGCGCATTGAGGGCGTAGAAAATCTCAAAGCAACACGCCCTACCGTGAATGTGCCGATTATTGGTATTGTGAAACGTGATTTACCTGACAGCCCAGTGCGAATTACCCCATTTTTGCATGATATTGAAGATTTAGCGAAAGCGGGTGCAGATATTATTGCTGTGGATGGAACAAATCGTCCTAGACCGGTAGATATTGAAAGTGCGGTCAAAAAAATCCACGAATTAGGCTGTTTAGCCATGGCAGATTGTTCGAATTTAGAAGAAGGTTTGTATTGTCAAAAACTCGGTTTTGATATCGTGGGTAGTACGATGTCTGGCTACACAGGTGGTGCTGTACCGGAAGAGCCAGATTATCAATTAGTCAAAGATTTGAAAGCGGCAGGCTGTCGTGTCATGGCGGAAGGACGTTATAACACCCCAGAGTTGGCGAAAACAGCCATTGAAATTGGTGCTTATTGCGTGACAGTTGGTTCTGCATTAACGCGTTTAGAGCATATTGTAAGCTGGTTTGCTAAAGCCATTCATTCAGCAAAAAAATAAAGGAAGAAGACATGTCATTAACAGTGGATAGTGGTCAGACATTACAGCGTTGTTTGGCATTAGATATTGGTGGCACGAAAATTGCTTCTGCTATAGTAAAAAATGGTGAGATTCAACAGCGAAAACAGATTTCCACGCCACAGGATGATGCCGCACAAGCGATGCATCAAACCCTTGCTCAGTTGTTAAAAGAATATGAAGGGCAGTTTGATTATGTTGCCGTTGCTTCAACGGGCATTATTAACCAAGGCGTTTTGACTGCACTTAACCCTAAAAATTTGGGTGGATTAGCCCAATTCCCGCTAAAAGACAGCATTGCACAGCATACTGATAAACCGATTGGGTTGCTTAATGACGTGCAAGCTGCAGCCTATGCAGAGTATCAACTACAAAATCCTGATGATGTGCAAAACTTTACCTTTATTACGGTTTCCACAGGCGTGGGTGGCGGTTTAATTTTAAATCATCGTTTACTTACTGAGCCAAACGGCATTGCAGGGCATATAGGTCATACTTTGGCCGATCCTAATGGCCCCGTTTGCGGCTGTGGTCGCCGTGGTTGTGTCGAAGCCATTGCATCAGGTCGAGCGATTGAAGCAGTTTCTTCTCAATGGGATGATCCTTGTGATCCGAAAGAAGTTTTTGCACGTTTTCGTCAAAATGATGAAAAAGCGACCGCACTTGTGACTCGTTCAGCCCAAGCCATTGCGAATTTGATTGCGGATTTGAAGATCGGCTTAGATATGCAGAAAGTCGTGGTTGGCGGTAGTGTCGGATTAGCAGAAGGTTATTTACCGTTGGTTCAATCTTTATTAAGTGAGCTTCCTGATGTTTATCATTGTGAATTAGAAAGTGCTAAATTCGGGCAAGATGCTGGCTTGATTGGTGCAGCTTACTGGGTAAAAGACTGCTTATTACAAGCAAAAAATACGGGAGTGGTTTATGGCTAAAAATGGCAATATTTTAAATACCATCAGCTCGTTATATCGCAGTTTAACGAAAACTGAAAAGAAAATTGCGGATGCGATTTTATTGAATCCTGATCTTGCGGTGCAATGTCCTCTAGCTGAAATTGCGGCTCATTTAGAAGTCGGGGAAGCGACCTTTGTGCGTTTTTGCCGCACTCTTGGATTTAAAGGTTTCAGTGATTTTAAATTAGAATTATCTATTGAGCTTGCCACGAAAGATGGCAAAGATAACACTGTATTAGATTCAGATATTACCGATTCTGACAACTCATTGAATATTGCGCATAAGCTGAAATCTGCCATCAATAACGTGATGGATGAAACCATTAATTTATTAGATTTTGAGCAGTTGGAAGAAGCAGTGAAAGCCATTCAGCAAGCGAATCGTGTCTTTTTATTTGGTGTGGGTACATCAGGTATTACTGCGGAAGATGCCAAAAATAAACTGATGCGTATCGGTGTGCAAGTGGATGCGACAGGTAACAACCATTTTATGTATATGCAGGCATCGTTATTGACGAAAAAAGATGTGGCAATTGGTTTGAGCCATTCTGGTTATTCTCAAGAAACCACTCATACCATGAAAATCGCCAAAGAAAATGGCGCCAAAACCATTGCGATTACACACAGCTTGCGTTCTCCAATCACTGAATATGCCGATCTTGTTTTAGTGAATGGCAATAAGCAAGGCAAGTTACAAGGCGACTCTATCGGCACGAAGATTGCTCAATTATTCGTATTAGATTTGATTTATGCTTTATTGGTACAGGCATCGCAGGAAAGTGCGGTCAAAATAAAGCAAAAAACATTAAATGTCATTTTAGAACAACGTATTAAATAGGAGAGAAAAATGCGTAACTTAAAAGGTATTTTTAGTGCGTTATTAGTATCATTCAATGAAGATGGCTCTATCAATGAAAAAGGTTTGCGTGAAATTATTCGCTATAACATTGATAAGATGAAAATTGATGGTTTATATGTAGGCGGCTCAACAGGTGAAAACTTCATGCTTTCTACGGAAGAGAAAAAACAAATTTTCCGTATCGCGAAAGATGAAGCAAAAGACCAAGTCGCATTAATCGCACAAGTGGGTAGCGTGAACTTACATGAAGCAGTGGAATTAGGTAAATATGCAACCGAATTAGGCTATGACAGTCTTTCTGCGGTAACGCCTTTCTACTATAAATTCAGTTTCCCTGAAATCAAACATTACTATGACACCATTATTGCGGAAACAGGCAATAACATGATCGTGTATTCAATTCCGTTCTTAACTGGCGTGAATATGGGCATTGAGCAATTTGGCGAACTTTATAAAAACCCGAAAGTGCTTGGTGTGAAATTTACCGCTGGGGACTTCTATTTATTAGAACGTTTGAAAAAAGCTTATCCAAATCACCTCATTTGGGCTGGTTTTGATGAAATGATGGTTCCAGCTGTATCTCTTGGTGTAGATGGTGCGATCGGTAGTACATTCAACGTAAACGGTGTACGAGCAAGACAAATCTTTGAATTAACCAAACAAGGTAAATTGGCTGATGCGCTTCAAGTGCAACATGTGACCAATGATCTTATCGAAGGCATTTTAGCGAATGGCTTATATCTCACTATCAAAGAGTTATTGAAACTAGATGGCGTGGATGCAGGTTATTGCCGTGAGCCAATGACAGCGAAAGCAACGCCAGAGCAATTAGCGAAAGCGAAAGAGTTAAAAGCAAAATATTTATAAATTAATGGAAAAGTGACCGCACTTACTTCTTTCCTCTCTCTATCGGAGAGGAAAGAATGTCGGTGTGGTACTGATAAGGAAGGTTATTATGCGTCTCATTCCTCTGAACAATGAACAACAAGTCAGCCGTTGGGCGGCGCGTCATATTGCTGATCGAATTAATCATTTTAAACCTACCGCAGAACGTCCTTTTGTATTAGGTTTACCAACAGGTGGGACGCCACTTAAGACCTATCAAGAATTGATTAAATTAAATCAAGCGGGAGAAGTGAGTTTTAAACATGTGGTGACCTTCAATATGGATGAATATGTGGACTTGCCAAAAGAGCATCCAGAAAGTTATCACAGCTTTATGCATAATAATTTCTTCAATCATATTGATATTCAACCGCAAAATATCAATATTTTAAATGGTAATACCAATGACCATGATGAAGAATGCCGTCGTTATGAAGAAAAAATTAAATCTTATGGCAAAATTCATTTATTTATGGGCGGTGTAGGTGTTGATGGGCATATTGCCTTTAATGAACCTGCGTCTTCTTTAAGTTCGCGTACCCGTATTAAAACTTTAACGCCAGATACTATTATCGCGAATTCTCGTTTCTTTAATAATGATGTAAATCAAGTACCAAAATATGCCTTAACAATCGGTGTAGGGACATTACTTGATGCAGAAGAAGTGATGATTTTAGCAACGGGTCATAATAAAGCGTTAGCTGTACAAGCAGCCGTAGAGGGCAGTATTAATCACCTTTGGACAGTGAGTGCTTTACAGCTTCATCGTCATTTCGTTTTGGTATGTGATGAGCCTGCATTGCAAGAATTGAAAGTCAAAACAGTGAAATATTTTACTGAATTGGAAGGTCGCGCGATTCATAGTGTATTATAAGTGCGGTTAATTTTAATTTGATTTTAGGAAGGTATGATGAAGTATGCATTAATTAACAGCGTAATCTACACTAAAAATGAGGTGTTAAGAGATTATGCGGTAGTTATTGAAGGGGAATATATTCAAGCCGTTATTCCACAAAGCGAATTAGAAAGTGGAATTCAAACCATTGATTTGAAAGGGCATAATCTCACAGCGGGTTTTATTGATTTGCAATTAAATGGCTGTGGCGGCGTGATGTTTAACGATCAAACAAGCGTGGAAACATTAGAAATTATGCAAGCCACGAACTTAAAATCAGGCTGTACCAGTTTCTTACCAACGTTTATTACTGCACCAGATGAAGATATCAAACGCGCAGTAAATATTATGCGTGAATATTTAAATAAGCATAAAAACCAAGCGCTTGGCTTACATATCGAAGGACCTTATTTAAGTCTTGAGAAAAAAGGCGTACACCGCCCGGAATATATCCGTGAAGCGACGCCAGAGATGAAAGATTTCTTATGTGATAACGCGGATGTTATCACCAAACTGACCATTGCCGCTGAAAACCCAACGGTGCAATATATTCCTGACTTTGTAAAAGCGGGGATTATCGTATCTATAGGTCATTCTAATGCGACTTATGAAGTAGCAAAAGCCGCCTTTCATAAAGGGGCAACCTTTGCGACACACTTGCATAATGCGATGTCACCGATCAGTTCAGGACGTGCGATGGGCGTAGTTGGCGCAGTGTTAGATTCCGATGTTTACACGGGAATTATTGTAGATGGTGTGCATGTGAATTTTGGTAATGTTCGCTTAGATAAAAAAGCGAAAGGTGACAAACTTTGCATTGTAACCGATTCTCTTGCAGCTGCAGGTGCACCACCTGAATTGGAAACTTTCACTTTTGTAGGAAAACCGATTTATGTGAAAGAAGGTCGTTGCTACGATGCAAATGGTACGATTGCGGGTGCATCGATTACCATGATGGAATCTATTAAGAATGCTGTAGAGTATGTAGAAATTCCATTAGCGGAAGCAATTCGCATGAGTAACCTGTACCCGGCAAGAGCGATTGGCGTAGATGATCGTTTAGGTTCTGTTGAAGCCGGTAAAGTGGCTAATTTGGCTGTATTCACAAAAGATTATGATGTGATAGGTACCGTATTGAATGGTGAATGGAAACCAAACTAAAGTGCGGTCAAAAATAGCATTGTTTTAAACGTAATCCGATCCTTAAACCGATCGGATTATTTTTTATGGTTGCAATTCGGTGATCTTACCGGTATCCACTTGAAACAATTTTCCTTTTCCCACTTGCATCTCTTTGAGTTGACCTTGCGTGATGGCCGTAACAAAGACTTGAGAACCACTTTGTTGCAAGCGTTCAGCTAGAAGCGCACGTTTATGTTGATCCAACTCTGAGGCAAAGTCATCAATTAGAAAGATACAATGACGTTGTTTTTGAATCATTAAATGCTCACCTTGGGCTAAACGTAGCGCACACATCAATAATTTTAATTGACCACGAGAGAGTACATCTTCCACGGGGAGTCCATTGGCTTTAAAACGGAAATCGGCTTTTTGTGGACCAGAAACCGTATAGCCAATGGCTTTATCTCGCTCAAAGTTTTGCGCCAATAATTCGCCATATTCTGTCTCTTTCTCCCAGCCTTGATGAAAGCTAACAGTAATTTCTAATTCAGGTAAAAATAACTGGCAGGTTTTTTCGATCTCAGGACGTAAAGCCTCCGCGTATTCAGCGCGCCAATCACTCACTTGATGGGCTAATTTAGCTAATTCAATGTCCCATATTTTTATTGCAGAATAAGGCTGATTTTGACTGAGTGCGGCATTTCGCTGCTTTAATAAACGGTTTAAGGCGACCCAAGAGGAATGAAAGCTATTATGGTGGTGGAATAAGCCCCAATCTAAAAATGCACGTCGAAAACTAGGTCCGCCATTTAATAGGGTAAGTCCTTCTGGCGTAATTAATTGCATCGGTAAAAGGTGAGCGAGATCGGCAATTTTATTACCGTCTTCACCATTTATTTTCGCAATGGTATTACCTTGACGAAGTTTTTGTAAGCCAACAGACCATTGATGCTGGCTTTCTTGAATTTGACCAAAAAGCGTGAAATGAGGTTCGTCGTAAGAAATGATGCGATTTGCGACCGCACTTTTGAAAGAGCGTCCATGTCCGAGATAAAAAATTGCTTCTAATAAGCTCGTTTTTCCGCTACCGTTATTACCGACTAAAAAGTTAAAGCCGTGATCAAATTCAAGATCCACGGCATTCAAATTTCTAAATTTTTCAACAATTAAGCGGGAAATGGCCATTATTTCTAGAGGCGCATTGGCATAATGACGTATTCTGCGCTTGCATCTTCGCTGTTTTCAATTAAACAGCTTGATGACGCATCAGTGAGGCGAATACGTACTTGTTGGCATTTTAAGGCGTTTAATACATCTAAAATGTAAGTCACATTAAAGCCAACTTCCATTTCCTCACCTTGGTAATTCACATCCACGGTTTCTTCTGCCACTTCATGTTCTGGGTTAGAGGCGGTAATTTTAAGTTGGTTTTCACTTAAGTTTAAACGCACACTACGTACACGTTCATTTGAAAGGATAGAAGCGCGTACAAAAGCTTGTTTTAAGGTTTCCCAGTTACCTTCTACGATACGAGTTGCATTACGTGGTAATACACGACGGTAATCAGGGAAGCGACCATCAATGAGTTTTGAGGTAAACACAATGTGGTTTAAGTGAATGCGAAGATTATTCGTGCCGATTTGCAAACGAGCAAGTTCGTCACTGCTTTCTAATAAGCGATTCAGTTCTAATACACCTTTGCGAGGGAGAATAACTGAATGGGTTTGCAGATCTTGATCTAATTCGATCGTACAAACCGCAAGACGGTGACCGTCAGTTGCAACAGTACGTAATAAATTACCTTCCGTTTCAAATTTCATGCCGTTTAAGAAATAGCGGGCATCTTGGTTTGCCATTGAAAATTGGGTTGCTTCAATTAAACGACGCAAGGTGCTTTGCGGTAAGGCAAAATCCACTTCAGATTGCCAATCCGTTAGATTTGGATATTCTTCAGCGGGCAGAGTAGTGAGATTAAATTTACTGCGACCTGATTCTACAATGGCGCGATCTTCTTCAAAGGTAACGGTAATTTCAAATTCATCTGATAGGGTGCGGCAAATATCTAAGAATTTTTTAGCCGGAATGGTGAACGAGCCATCCGCAGTTGAAGAAGAAAGTTGAGTATAGCTAGAAAGCTCAACTTCAAGGTCTGTACCTGTAATAGTCAAACGGTTATCTTCAATTTGTAATAACACGTTATTTAATACAGGAATATTCGGACGATTGCTTAATACGCCACAAACTTGCTGTAAGGGTTTTAGTAGATTTTCTCTTGAAATGCTGAATTGCATCATTGGCTCCTTATGCAGATAATGTGCGAATTAAATTCGCCCAGTCTTCTTGAATACTGCTGTCTTTTTCACGGAATTTAGGCACTTCACGGCAGGCATTTAAGACAGTCGTGTGATCACGTTCAAAGGCTCGACCAATTTCCGGTAAGCTTTTATTGGTTAATTCTTTTGCTAACGCCATCGCAACTTGGCGGGGACGAGTGACGGATCTTGCTCTGCTTTTTGATTTTAAATCCGCCACTTTAATTCGATAGTATTCTGCCACGACTTTCTGAATATTTTCAATGGTTACTAAACGTTCTTGTAAGGCAAGAATATCTTTTAATGTGTCACGGACAAAATCAATATCAATGTGCCCCCCCTTGAAGTCTTGCATCGCTTTCACGCGGTTTAAGGCACCTTCTAATTCACGAACATTGGTGCGTAAGCGTTGGGCAATAAAGAATGCCACTTCTTCTGGCAGCTCCATATGATGTTCTTCCGCTTTTTTCAGCAAAATCGCAACACGAGTTTCTAAATCAGGTGGTTCAATCGCAGTCGTTAAACCCCAACCGAAGCGAGATTTTAGGCGTTCTTCAATTTTTTCAATTTCTTTTGGATAGCGGTCAGAGGTCAAAATAATTTGACGACCAGTTTCAAATAAATTGTTGAAAATATGGAAAAATTCTTCTTGTGTTTTTTCTTTCTCTGCAAAGAATTGAATATCATCCACTAATAATGCATCAAGAGAACGATAGAATTTTTTGAATTGATCCATTTTATTATCACGCATCGCTTTTACCATGTGCTGCATAAAATTATTGGCATGGATATAAAGCACGCGAGCATTCGGTTTATTCGCTAAAATACCATTACCGATTGCGTGTAATAAGTGGGTTTTACCTAAGCCTGTCCCGCCATATAAAAAGAATGGGTTTGCCGTTGGTTCGCCAGGTGCGAGAGCGAGTTTTTGACCGACAGCGCGGGCGAGTTGGTTTGATTTACCTTCAACAAAGTTTTCAAATAAATGCTTACGATTTAGATGTGATTCAAATTTAGTTGTCGCATCAGATTCTTGCTGAAAACTGACCGCACTTTCTTGATTATTAGCTGTTTGAGTCTGGGCAGGTTCAGCCACTTTGGGAGCGGGTTTTACCCCTTCTTTTACAATAATTTGTAAATTTGGATTTTTAGTAAGGCCTTGGCAAATTTGATGAATTTGTGCCAAGTAGTGATTTTCTACCCAGCTTTTCACAAACATATTGGACGCATATAGCACTACTTGATCTTGCGAGATGACATCCGCTTGTAATGGGCGTAACCAAGTGCTGAGATCCATCGGAGAAACTTGATCTTGTAGTTGTGATAAGCAATCTTGCCATAGGGTAGAAAGGCTCACGATAAATTATCCTTATGTTATATGCGTATAAAATAAAAGCCGCAAAAGTGCGGTTAAAAATCGGAGAGAATTTTACAATAATTTAGGCAAAAGATCTTCTGTTGCTCATCAAAAAAAGACAAAAAGGTTGCTTGAGATTTTGTCCAAAATCCGTATAATCCCCACGATTTTAGAAGAAACGGAAGATTATTTCGGAATTTTCTCTTTTCTTATTTGACGAAAGCCCAATTTATGATTAAAATTGCGGTCTATTTTTTATAACCCTTGTTGTGTTTTGAATATCAAAACAGTAAACCATTTTGATTTAGGTAGATTACAATGAAACGTACATTTCAACCTTCTGTATTAAAACGTAGCCGTACTCACGGTTTCCGTGCTCGTATGGCAACTAAAAACGGCCGTCAAGTTTTAGCTCGTCGTCGTGCTAAAGGTCGTAAGAGTTTATCTGCATAATCACCTCTTTTAGTGATTAAGCTAAACTTCTCTCGGGAGTTACGATTGTTAACTCCCACTCAATTCAAAAATGTCTTCGAACAACCGTTTCGAGCAAGCACCCCTGAAATTACCATTCTCGCACGCAAAAATAATCTTGAGCATCCACGCTTAGGTTTAACTGTGGCTAAAAAACATCTTAAACGAGCGCATGATCGTAATCGTATCAAACGTTTAGTTCGTGAAAGTTTTCGTTTATCCCAACATAATTTGCCTTCTTGTGACTTTGTCTTTGTGGCGAAACGTGGCATTGGTCAGCTTGATAATAAAACGTTTTTACAAACTTTGGATAAATTATGGGCACGTCACATTCGTTTGGCACAAAAATCCTCATCGCTTTAATTAAGTTTTATCAAGTAGCGATTAGCCCTTTAATTGGGCCGCGTTGTCGTTTTGTGCCAACCTGTTCTTGTTATGGTATTGAGGCGTTAAAAACACATGGATTGTTAAAAGGTAGTTGGCTTACGCTAAAACGTGTATTAAAATGTCACCCCTTAAGCGCCGGTGGATTCGATCCTGTTCCGCCGAAAAAGATTAATAATAACGATGAGAAAAAATAATGGACTCAAGACGTAGCCTATTAGTGCTTGCACTACTCTTTATTTCTTTCCTTGTTTATCAGCAATGGCAACTTGATAAAAATCCACCTGTTCAACAACAGACCACGGAACAAACAACAGCCGCCTCTTCTGATGTCCCGGCAAGTTCTTCTTCATCTGCTGAAGTAGTGGCAGATTCACAAACAAAAGGTCACATTATCACATTAGAAAATGATGTATTCCGTTTGAAAGTGGATACATTAGGTGGTGATGTAATCAGTTCTGAATTATTAAAATATGATGCAGAATTAGGTTCAAAAGAGCCTTTCGTCTTGTTAAAAGATACAAACGATCATGTTTATATTGCACAAAGTGGCTTAATCGGTAAAAACGGGATCGATACAAAAGCAGGTCGCGCGCAATATCAAGTTACTGGCGACAATTTCAAATTAGCAGAGGGTCAAAATGAACTTTCTGTGCCATTAACATTTGAAAAAGATGGTGTGACTTATCGTAAAATCTTTGTGTTAAAACGTGATAGTTACGATGTTGGTGTCAACTTTGAAATTGTGAACCAAAGTGGTAGCGCAATTGAAGTTGAACCTTATGGCCAATTAAAACATACATTAGTTGAAAGTAGCGGTAACGTGGCAATGCCTACTTATACCGGTGGTGCGTATTCTTCTTCTGAAACAAATTACAAAAAATACAGCTTCAGCGATATGAAAGACAAAAATCTTTCTATCGATACCAAAGCAGGTTGGGTTGCTGTGTTACAACACTATTTCGTATCAGCTTGGATCCCAAATCAAGATGTAAATAACCAACTTTATAGTATTACAGACAGCAAAAATAACGTTGCGTCTATTGGTTATCGTGGTCCAGTGGTATCTATTCCAGCGGGTGCAACAGAAACAATTACCAGCTCATTATGGACTGGTCCAAAATTGCAGAACAAAATGGCGGAAGTGGCTAACCACTTAGACTTAACCGTTGATTACGGTTGGGCGTGGTTTATCGCGAAACCATTATTCTGGTTATTAACTTTCATTCAAAGTATTGTATCTAACTGGGGTGTGGCAATTATTTGTGTCACCTTAGTGGTGAAAGCGATTTTGTATCCGCTTACAAAAGCACAATATACTTCTATGGCGAAAATGCGTATGTTGCAACCAAAAATGCAAGAAATGCGCGAACGTTTTGGTGATGATCGTCAACGTATGAGCCAAGAAATGATGAAACTTTACAAAGAAGAAAAAGTAAATCCACTTGGCGGTTGCTTACCATTAATCCTCCAAATGCCAATTTTCATTGCATTATACTGGACGTTTATGGAAGCAGTTGAACTTCGTCATGCGCCATTCTTTGGTTGGATTCAAGATTTATCGGCACAAGACCCTTACTACATTCTTCCAATCTTAATGGGCGGATCAATGTTCTTGTTACAAAAAATGTCACCGACTCCAGTTGCCGATCCTATGCAACAAAAAGTGATGAACTTCATGCCGTTGATCTTCATGTTCTTCTTCCTCTGGTTCCCAGCAGGTCTGGTACTTTACTGGTTAGTGTCTAACTTAATCACTATCGTACAACAACAAATGATCTACCGTGGTTTAGAGAAAAAAGGGCTACATACCCGTAAAAAATAATCACTAACCGCACCTTTGGGTGCGGTTTTTACATATATTTATGATGTTCAATACAAGGCTAAAAGTTATTTCGTTATTTATTTTAATTGGGCTAATTATATATCCTACTCTTTCGGATAAAAGCCTAATTCTTGGTGCTCGTTTTGATGTTTATGTTTCCCTTTTATTAAGCATCCTTCTTTTTTCAGTCATGATTTATTGGGAAGTAGAAAATGTCCTTTTACAAAGGAAAGCAAAGCCTAAAAGAGCTTCCAATAAAAAGAAACCCAAAGAAAATATTTTTTATAACATATTAGGGTATATTTTTCTCTGTGGTTGTTTTTTTGTTGCTTTTTCTTACTCTCAAACACCTTCTTAACTTTCTATGTTTCTATTTTGGGGCAAGAAGAAAACTATCTAGCCGAGGTTACTTATAAGCGTAAAAACAAATCGATATATAGTATTTATATTTCATCTAATCAATATGGAAATGAAAGATTCACTTCTAAAAAGGTTTATAATTTGGTAGAGAATGGGCAAATACTCCAAATTTATAAAAAAAGAACGAGCTCGGTCTCCTATATTGATGCATCTGAAGTAATGAAACTTAATGCTCTTTCCAATTAATTTTTCCTCAAGATAACCGCAATAAGAGCGGTCAATTTTTAGTGAGTTTTTATGAAAGAAACAATCGTTGCACAAGCGACAGCGCCAGGACGTGGCGGTATTGGTATTTTGCGTGTATCCGGCCCGAAAGCGGTTGAAGTGGCACAAGCGGTACTGGGTAAATGTCCTAAACCAAGAATGGCAGACTATTTACCTTTTAAAGATGCTGATGGTACAGTTTTAGATCAAGGCATTGCGCTTTATTTTAAATCACCGAATTCCTTTACCGGTGAAGACGTATTGGAATTGCAAGGCCATGGTGGACAAGTGGTATTAGATTTGTTGCTAAAACGAATCTTACAACTTGATGGAGTTCGTCTTGCGCGTCCCGGTGAGTTTTCTGAACAGGCTTTTTTAAATGATAAATTAGATTTAGCTCAAGCAGAAGCGATCGCGGATTTAATTGATGCCACTTCGGAGCAAGCTGCTCGTTCAGCATTAAAATCATTACAAGGTGAATTTTCTAATAAAGTGAATCAGTTAGTGGATTCCGTGATTTATCTTCGTACTTATGTGGAAGCGTCGATTGATTTCCCCGATGAAGAAATTGACTTTTTGGCAGACGGTAAAATCGAAGCAAAATTACGAGAAATTATCACTCAGCTTGATTTAGTCCGTAGCGAAGCAAAACAAGGCTCGATTTTGCGTGAAGGGATGAGAGTGGTGATTGCCGGTCGTCCAAATGCAGGTAAATCAAGTTTACTGAATGCTTTAGCGGGCAGAGAGGCCGCCATTGTGACAGATATTGCAGGAACCACTCGTGATGTGTTGCGTGAGCATATTCATATTGATGGCATGCCTTTACATATTATTGATACCGCAGGGCTTCGTGAAGCGACAGATGAAGTTGAACGTATCGGGATCTCGCGTGCCTGGACGGAGATTGAGCAAGCCGATCGTATTATCTTAATGTTAGACAGTAGCGATCCTGATAGCCAAAATATTGAAAAAGTGCGGTCAGAATTTTTGTCAAAATTACCTAATAATATGCCGGTGACTATCGTTCGCAATAAAGTAGATTTAAGTGGCGAGGCCGTTGGGCTAAAAGAAGAAAATGGAACAACGACCGTTTGTTTATCCGCCCAAACACATCAGGGTGTAGATTTATTGCGTGAGCATTTAAAACAGGCTATGGGCTTCCAAACAGGGATGGAAGGTGGTTTCTTAGCACGCCGTCGTCATCTTGATGCCTTAGAAAAAGCGGCTGAACATTTACAAATTGGGTTAGTCCAATTAACTGAATTTCATGCAGGTGAATTATTGGCGGAAGAACTTCGTTTAGTACAAGCTAACTTAAGTGAAATTACGGGGCAATTTACTTCGGATGATTTGCTCGGCAATATTTTCAGTTCTTTCTGTATTGGAAAATAAACTGTAGTTTATGACTTTTCATATGTTGTGGGTCATTGCACTTGGTCTTTCGATGGATGCCTTTGCAGTTTCCATCTCTAAAGGCTTAGCAATGCGCGCTTTTCGATGGAAACAAGCATTAGCTATCGCATGCTGTTTTGAGCTATTCCAAGGCATCATGCCTGCGATAGGCTATGTTGTCGGACTGCAATTTAGTCAGATGATTCAAAATTGGGATCATTGGCTTGCCTTTGTTTTGCTTGCGCTCATCGGTGTGAATATGATTCGAGAAGGACTTAGCTCGAATGATGAACCCGCTCCCTCATTGATTAGTTTAAAACACTTGCTAACACTTGGTGTGGCAACGAGTATTGATGCGTTAGCCATTGGTGTCTCTTTTGCTTTTCTTTCCGTGGACATTTTATTGGCTGTCTTCATCATAGGTTTAACAACCTTTGTCATCTCTTTTATTGGAGTAAAGAGCGGTCATTTTTTAGGAAAAAAATTCAAAAGCAAAGCAGAGATTTTTGGTGGTTTAGTGTTATTAGTCATAGCTGTGAAAATCCTACACGAACATGGTGTTTTTTAAGTGCGAATTTTCGCCTTTTAGATTATAATCTTACGAACTTTGTCTTTTTTAAAAGGGTAATAATTGAATGTTAATTGAAAAAATGCATGGCGTCGCCCATAGCTTTATCGGGAAAGCGATCTTTGCTTTACTTCCAGTTTCATTTTTAATCGGTGGGATGTCAGGCTATTTGTATGGTGGCAACGAGAGTTTTGCTGCAAAAGTAAATGGCGAAACTATCTCTCAACAAGATTTTTTAAATCGTTACAACCAAGAGTTTGAAGCGCGAGCACAACAAGAAGGCGAGAGTTTCTTAGCGAAAACCGACTCTGTGGAATTTGTGACCGCACTTCGTCAAAATTTAATTCAACGTTTAGTTGATCAAGAATTAATCCGTCAATATGCCAAAGAATTAAAATTAGGTGTAAGTGACGACATGATCAAACGTGCGATTGTAAGCGATCCTAACTTACAATCTAACGGTAAATTTGATAATACCCGTTATCAACAATTATTGACTCAAAATGGTTTAACGTCCGATACTTATGCGGCTATTTTACGTAATGCATTAACACTTGAACAAATGCAAAACGGTTTGGCTGACAGTGAATTTGTTGTGCCGGCTCAAGTAAAAGATAGTGCACAAACCTTTTTCCAAAAACGTATCGCTCGTCTTGCAACCCTTCCATTAGCTGATGAAGTGGCAAAACAAAAGGTGACAGAAGAAGAAATTAAAGCGTATTACGATGCGAATGCGAAATCGCTTGTTCAACCTGAACAGGCGAAAGTGCAATATATTCGCGTTTCAGCGAATGAATTAGGTAAATTACAACCTGTAACTGAAACACAAATTGCACAATATTATCAAGAAAATAAAGCGCAATTCATTAGCCAAAAATTAGCGCATATCCAATTAGCAACTGAGAAAGAAGCGGATGCGGTTTATCAAGAACTGCAAAAAGGCGCTGATTTTGCTGAGTTAGCAAAAGCGAAATCTGTAGATAAACTTTCTGGTGCACAAGGCGGTGAATTAGGTTGGGTAAAAGACAACGAATTACCGAAAAACTTTGAAGATGCAGCATTATTATTAAATGTTGGTCAATATAGCACACCAGTTAATGTGGATGGGGCTTACCATATTATTTTAGTGCAAGATCGTAAAGAACGTACTTTAGACGAAGTAAAAGAGCAAATCGCGGATATCGTACGTAAAAACTTAGCAGGAAGTCGTTTCCAAGCGGTAGAAAAAGCGGTTCGTGCAAAAGCAGCAGAAAGCAGTGATTCTTTAGCTGCAGTAGCAGAAGCAGCAGGCGTGAAAGTGGAGGAAACAGATTATTTCGGTAAAAATAATGTCCCTGCGGCGTTAAATTTCCCAAATGTGACTTCTACCATTTTTGAATCAGATATTGCAAACGGTGGAGCAAATTCTGAGCCATTAACGGTTGGTGAAAATGAATTTGTTGTGGTGCGTGTAGTGGATCATAAAGCTGAAGGTTTACAAAGCCTTGATGAAGCGAAAGCAACGATTGAGCAATTCTTAAAACGTGAAAAAGCCGATAAAGTATTGACTGAAAAAGCAGAGCAAGCCGTTAAAGCGCTATCTGCCGATCCAACCAAACTACCAGCAGGTATTAGTTTTGGTGAGCCACAAACCTTTACGTTAGTGGATAATAAAGATCCGGTGCTTTATGAAGGTGTATTTGCCATTGCAAAACCACAAGATGGCAAAGCGGCTTATCAAGTTGCTCGTAACAGCAAAGGTGATGTGGTTGTGGTTGCTCTTGAACGTGTAGAAGAGCCTACTTTAAGTGAACAAGAATTAGCGAAATTTAGCACTCAACTTGTTCGTGCGCGTCAAGGCGAATTGCAAGGACAGTTAATGCAAGCATTGCGTGAAAAAGCACAAATCGAGATTAATACCAGCTTTATTAATCAAGATGATTCAGAAGAAGGTGCGGCTCACTAAGCCGATTGAAATGTCATTCATCATCAATTTCTGATGGAAAATAAAAGCAAAGTGCGGTAAATTTTGACCGCACTTTTTTATATAAAACAAGGAGAAGACTATGGCTCAAGAAACTATTTTCAGCAAAATTATTCGCAAAGAAATCCCCGCCAATATTGTTTATCAAGATGAATTAGTGACCGCATTCCGAGATATTTCACCTCAAGCGAAAACCCATATTTTGATTATCCCAAATAAAGTCATTCCAACGGTTAATGATGTGACAGAACAAGATGAAGTTACCTTGGGTCGCTTATTTACTGTCGCGGCTAAAATTGCTAAAGAAGAAGGCATTGCCGAAGACGGTTATCGTTTGATTGTGAATTGTAATAAACACGGTGGACAAGAAGTATTCCATATTCATATGCATCTTGTTGGTGGTGAACCTTTAGGTAGAATGTTGGCAAAATAATGAAAAAGATCCTAATTACAGCAACGGTATTATTTTTAACGGCTTGTTCATCTGCACCAAATATTGTGGGAACAAATAAACCAATTTTAAATATGGCGGCAAATTTAGCACCCGCTTTAGATGTTGATTTGTCGGATAATACCGCGGCTTTAAAAAATAAAACTACACAACAACTCAATGTGCTTTACCACCTTTATTGGTATAACACACAAGGTGTAACGCAAGTTTGGCCGAATCAGCAAGAAAGCCAATCAGGCAATATTTTATTGCAACCACAAGAAAAGAAAGTGTTTGAGCTACCAAAACCAAGCACAGAAAGTAGCAATTATCGTCTTTACTTACAATAGTTTATGTCCACATTATTAATTGACCTTGAAGGTCATGAGCTCAAACAAGAAGAAGTTGAATTACTGGAACATCCTTTAGTTGCTGGTTTGATTTTATTTACCCGCAATTTTTATGATCGTCAGCAAGTTCAAGCACTAATTAAATCCATTCGTCAACGAGTGAAAAAGCCTTTATTGGTCACAGTCGATCAAGAAGGTGGTCGCGTGCAACGTTTCCGTGAAGGTTTCACTCAGCTCCCTGCGATGCAGGCTTTTGCGGCATTAGTTGAGGACTCAGCTCAGCAACAGCAAATAGCAAAAGAAGCGGGTTGGCAAATGGCGGCTGAAATGGTGGCGTTAGATATTGATTTGAGTTTTGCTCCGGTGTTGGATTTAGGTCACGAATGTCGTGCGATTGGTGATCGTAGTTTTGGCTGTGATGTAAAAAGTGCGGTCAATTTAGCAGCAGCTTTTATTGATGGTATGCACCAGGCGGGCATGGCAACAACAGGAAAACACTTCCCGGGACACGGCCATGTTTTAGCTGATTCTCATCTTGAAACCCCTTATGATGAGCGCGCAAAAGAAGTGATTTTTAATCATGATATTTTGCCATTCCAGCAATTAATTCAACAGAGTAAGCTTGATGCGATTATGCCGGCTCACGTGATTTATACACAATGTGATAGCCAGCCAGCAAGCGGTTCGAGTTATTGGTTAAAAGAGATTTTGCGTAAACAGTTGGGCTTCCAAGGGGCGATTTTCTCTGATGATTTAGGCATGA
The DNA here is from genome assembly GCF_001053575.1 of Parahaemophilus parainfluenzae. Lineage (GTDB taxonomy): Bacteria > Pseudomonadota > Gammaproteobacteria > Enterobacterales > Pasteurellaceae > Haemophilus_D > Haemophilus_D parainfluenzae_S. The sequence continues at coordinate 308,488 of NZ_JVSL01000017.1, forward strand.
AAGGCGCAGGCTTTATGGGCGATTTTGTGGCTCGCAGTGAAAAAGCCTTGAAGGCTGGTTGTGACTTATTATTGCTTTGTAATGAACGTGAAGGTGTTATTCAAGTGCTTGATAATCTGAAGTTAGAGGAAACAACAGAGCATTTCGCAGCACGCCAAGCTCGCTTGAAATCGCTCTTTAAACAAAAATCCTTTGATTGGTCAGAACTCACAAAAACTTCGCGTTGGATTGAAAATCATCAAAAACTGACCGCACTTCAACAAGAGTGGCTTGCTTCTAAATGATTGATTGCCATCATTATCAAAAAGGCGATTGCCGTTCTTGTCAATGGCTTGAAATGCCTTATGAACAGCAACTCGCCAAGAAAGAAGAGCATCTAAAACAACAACTTGCCAAATTAGATTGTGATAATTTAATTTGGCATCCGCCTTTTTATTCCTCCGAGACTGCCTTTCGTAATAAAGCGAAAATGGTGGTAAGTGGCGCGGTGGAACGTCCCATTTTAGGTATTTTACAAGCCCCTAATGATCCACAAAGTGCGGTAGATTTATGTGATTGCCCGCTTTATCCAAAACGCTTTGCTGAACTCTTTCCGATTCTAAAAGATTTTATTGGACGTGCAGGCTTAGTCCCTTATAACGTGGCTAAGCAAAAAGGTGAGCTGAAATATATTCTGCTTACAGAAAGCCAACATACAAAAAAATTGATGTTGCGTTTTGTATTGCGCTCAGAAACTAAATTATCGTTAATTCAACGTGAATTTGCAGGCTTATTGGAAAAATTACCACAACTTGAAGTGGTGAGCGTGAATATCCAACCTCAACATGCGGCGATCTTAGAAGGTGAGAAAGAAATCTTTTTGACTGACCAACATACTTTATCAGAAAGTTTTAACGGTATTCCGTTGTTTATTCGCCCTCAAGGTTTCTTCCAAACGAATCCACTTGTAGCACAAGGGCTATATGCAACGGCACAAGATTGGGTGCAAGATTTACCGATTACTAAACTTTGGGATCTCTTTTGTGGCGTTGGAGGTTTTGGACTTCATTGCGCTAAAGCTTTACAGGATAAACATCAACAAGAAGTGGAATTGACCGGGATTGAAATTTCCCCATCTGCTATTCAAGCGGCGACGCAATCCGCTCAGGTGTTAGGGCTAAACAACGTTAAATTTCAATCTTTGGATGCGGCTAATTTTGCTTTAACACAAGATGCAAATAAACCGGATTTGGTGATCGTCAATCCACCTCGTCGAGGTATCGGAAAGGAACTCTCTAAGTTTCTCAATGAAATGCAACCGCACTTTATTCTTTATTCCAGCTGTAACGCGATTTCCATGGGAAAAGATTTGCAGTATCTAACCAATTATAAACTTACTCAAATTCAATTATTTGATATGTTCCCGCATACAGCGCATTATGAAGCACTGATATTATTAAAACGCAATGGTTAACAAAAAAAGCTAACAGAAATATTAGCTTTTTTATTTAGAAATTTAACCGCACTTTTATTTTGCTATAAATCAACGCCATTAAGAAGAATGCAGCCTGCAATAAAATAATACAAGCACCAGTAGAGGCATCAAAATGATAGCTAAGTAGTACGCCTAATAGACTTGCAGTTACGGCGCTGATGATTGCGATAACGAGCATTTTATCGAAGCGATTCGTCAGTGTGAGAGCAGTGATGCCTGGTGCAATTAGCATCGCTACAACCAAAATAACCCCAACGACTTGCATCGTACTCACAATAGTGAGCGCGAGTAATGTGAGCAAGCCATAATGCAATAATTTAGGCGAGAGACCCGCAACACGAGCATGGCTAGGATCAAAGCAATAAAGTAGAAAATCGCGACGTTTTAATCCAAGTAAAATAAAAATGATCAAGGCGATAATAGCCGTTTGAATCAACTCTTGTCGGCTTACACCCAATACATTACCGAATAAGATATGTGTAAGATGTTGTGATGTTTGGATTTTAGTGAACAGCACCAACCCAATGGCAAACATCCCCGAAAATACAATCCCCATAGCGGTATCTTCTTTGATTCTGCTGTTCTCTTTTAAATAACCTACACCTAAGGCACAGGCAATACCTGAGACAAAGGCTCCAATGACTAATGGAATACCAGCTAAAAAAGCTAAAACAATACCAGGTAGGACGGCATGGGAAATGGCATCACCCATTAATGACCATCCTTTCAATACTAAATAGCAAGAGAGTAGCGCACAGATAACAGCAACCACTAATGCGGTGAGTAGCGCATTTTGCATGAAGGCAAATTGAAATGGCTCAACGAAAATAGCGAATATTTCACTCATGGGCCACCGCCTTGCGTCGTTTTTGACTCATTAATCCGTATTTAGGCGAGAATAGAAAAGCCAATAAAAATAACACGGTTTGTAATGTTACGATGACACCACCTGTTGTGCCATCCAGATAATAGCTTAAATAGACACCGACGAAACCAGTGATTGCGCCTAATGTTACAGCAATTTTGATGAGGGTTTTGAACTTGTCAGTAAGTAAATAGGCGGTTGCGCCTGGTGTGATTACCATCGCAATCACTAAAATCGCCCCGACAGTTTGCAATGCGGCAACAACACAAGCACTCAAGAGTGTAAAAAAGAGAACTTTGTAAAACAGTGGTGAAAGTCCAACTGTAATTGCTTGCGTTTCATCAAAGAAAATCAGTAATAGATCCTTCCAAAAAATAAGCAATAAGACCAAGCAAATCAACATAATGATGGCTACTTGATAAATATCTTCATCGGCAATCCCGAGGATATTACCGAGAATGATGTTTTGCACATTTATCGAGGTTGGATTCAAGGAAATAATCAGTAAACCTAAGGCAAAAAAGGTACTGAAAATAAAGCCGATAACAGCATCTTCTTTGAGTTTAGAAATGGATTTGATCCATAAAATGGAAAGTGCGGCCAAAATGCCGGCAAAAAAAGCACCTAAAGCATAGGGGAGTGAAAAGGCATAAGCTATCGCCACACCTGGAACCACGGAATGAGAAAGCGCATCACCAATTAATGACCAACCTTTCAACATTAAATACGCAGAAAGAAAGGCACAAATGCCACCGACTGCGGTACTTATCCACATGGCTTTTTGCATATATTCATAGGAGAAAGGTTCCAGTAAATATTCAAGCATAGCTTATTCCTTGTCAGACGGAGGCAGACGACAAGATTTTACAGCCGTTGCTGGCGGATCATTTTTGGTTTCACCATAGAAGACAACTGGGCGTTCATCATCCGTAAGCACGGTGACTGCACGTTTATCTTCATCATTATGCAGATCTTCACCCAATAATTTGATGTGTCGTAATACACCACCAAAGACTTTTTCCAAATTATGCTGATTGAATGTATCTTCCGTTTTACCGGCAGCAATCACAGTACGGTTAATCATCACCACTTGATCACAGAAGTCTGGTACAGAACCCAAGTTGTGGGTAGAAACTAAAATTAAATGGCCTTCAGCACGTAATTGGCGAAGGAGTTCCACAATGGCATTTTCGGTTTTAACATCCACACCTGTAAAAGGTTCATCAAGCAAGATAATTTTACTTTGTTGTGCTAATGCACGAGCCAAAAATACGCGTTTTTTTTGCCCACCAGAAAGCTCGCCGATTTGCCGTTCAGCTAAATGCTCGATGTTTACTCGTTGCATCGCTTCGAGCACTTTTTGTTTGTCTTCAGCTTTTGGAATGCGTAGGAAATTCATGTAGCCGTAGCGTCCCATCATGACAACATCATAAACGGAGACTGGAAATTGCCAATCGACTTCTTCCGCTTGCGGCACATAGGCAACCAAATTTTGTTTCAATGCTCGATTAATTGGCAAACCACAAAGCGCAATATTGCCTTGCTGTGGCTTGATTAAGCCCATGATGCTTTTGAATAGCGTTGATTTTCCGCTCCCATTTACGCCGACAAGAGCACAGATGGTTCCTCCTTGTAATGCAAAGGCAACATCATAAATTGCAGTGTGCCCGTTGTTGTAACGCACAGTTACATCATTAACGGAAATCGAAGCGGAAAGTGCGGTCATTATTTTTCAAATCCTTTGACTATGGTGGATACAGTGACATTCAGTAAGTCAATATAAGTTGGTACAGGACCGTCAGCGGCAGAAAGAGAATCTACATAAAGCACGCCGCCGTACTTAGCACCGCTTTCTTTCGCTACCTGTTGAGCAGGTTTGGCTGACACGGTACTTTCACTAAATACCACTGGAATGTGATTTTTTTTCACTAAATCAATAAGTTTACGCACTTGTTGAGGCGTACCTTGTTGTTCAGCGTTAATTGGCCATAAATAGCCTTCTTTGAGATCGTAATCTTTCGCTAAATAACTAAAGGCACCTTCACTGGTCACTAACCAACGTTGGTCGGCAGGAATCAGTGAGAGTTTTTCACGTAAAGGTTTATCGAGCTGTTTGATTTTTTCTGCATACGCCGCTGCATTTTTTTGATAAGTATCAGCATTTTGCGGATCGTATTTAACTAATGCATTTTTGATATTTTCGACATAAATCAACGCATTAGATGGCGACATCCAAGCGTGTGGGTTAGGGGCATCTTTATAAGGACCTTCATAAATAGAAAGTGGCGTGATGCCTTCGGTTACCACAACGGCTGGTTTATCTTTGATATTTTGGAAGAAACGCTCAAACCAACGCTCTAAATTTAATCCGTTCCATAAAATTAAATCAGCAGATTGAGCTTTTACAATATCTTTAGGGGTCGGTTCATACTCGTGAATTTCTGCACCAGGTTTGGTGATAGATTCCACCGTCGCGGCATCGCCCGCAACATTTTGTGCGATATCCTGAATCACAGTAAATGTGGTCACCACTTTAAATTTCGCTTCGGCTTGTAAAGCTGCTAAACCTAGAGCGATAACAGATAGGCTTTTAAATAAATGCTTCATGAGATCTCCTTAAAAATAATGATCGATTAGCATTCTGCAGAATAATATCATTTTTTATAAAGTTTTCAAATGAAAATAATTATCAAATCGATAGGTGATTAAAATTAAAAAGCGGAAAATTTTGTGCAAAATTGACCGCTCTTTTTGAAATGATTAACCACCAACTTGTTGGATTAGGCGATCCATACCCGCTTCATCATAGCCTTCTTCATATTGGGCTTCATCAACGGTAAAGTTGTGCATGCTACGCCCTGCGATACAACCGTATTGTTCCAATTTTCCTTTAGTAAAGTTAGTACGAAACGCAGATGAATGGTTATTTAAACTGATCACCCCAATGGTAGCGCGATTACATGGATTTTTATTCACAAAGACTAAATTATAGCCAGATTCGCGAATATAACCCGTTTTATTAATTGCCGCATCAAACACTTCTTCACGCACTAATTTATTGGTGTTTTTAACAAAAACGCTACGTCCGCCAGCTTGAATGAAAGCGCTTGGCATATTCGATAGGTTTTTGATTTGTGCTTTGTTAAGAGAGTATTTAGCCAGTTTTACGAGATCCATCACACTTGAAATGTTGCTGTCAGATAAACCTGAGCTATCTGAAAAGCGGGTAGAGCGCATACCTAATTCTCTCGCTTTCTCATTCATTTTTTGGATAAATTGCAAACGGCTCATGCCTGCAGAGCGAGAAAGGGCGTGAGCAGCATAGTTGTCAGAATGGACAAGCATCGCTTTTAATAATTCATTACAAGAAATCGGCGTGTATTTTGGTAATTTTGTATGTGTGCCTTTAATGTAATCGTAATCGTCGTCAGTAATTGATGCAGTACAATTTGCGTTTCGATTATTTTCAAGAAACACATTTGCAGTCATTAACTTGGTGACGGATGCGATAGGTTGAACATGATTCGGTGAGCTACTTTCGAGCACGCGATCATGGGTGAAATCATACACGACATAAGATTGTGCCGTTGCCATTGCTGGCACTAAACACAATACAGAAAGCACTTTTTTTAACATATCTTTTAATATAGCCAACTTAGAGAATAAAACAAAGCTTGTATTCTATCAGTTTTTGTAAGGGTTTGGGATGTGTGAAAGAGAAAAAATTTAAAGTTTTTTAACCGCACTTTTTTCTTTTGTTTTTTTTGATTTTTGCGATAGCGATCGCAAAGAAGTGCGGTCAAAATTTTCTTTGTTTTTCAAATCTGCTAGCTTATCCGTCGGTAAATCTGTAAAATCTCGGCTCATTTTTAATATGCGAATTTTTTGTTGCTCAATTCTGAGTAACATCATCGCCGTAATGTGTAATAACGAGGCTTTATGTTAGAACAACCCCTTTCATCCGAAACGAATACAAAAAAGATTAACTTAATGGATTTAACGCGTCAGCAGATGCGTGAGTTTTTTGCTGAATTAGGCGAGAAACCATTTCGTGCGGATCAATTAGTGAAATGGATTTATCATTTTGGCGAAGATAACTTCGACAATATGACCAATATTAATAAAAAATTACGAGAAAAATTAAAAGCGGTCGCTGAAATTAAAGCGCCAGAAGTGGCGGTTGAGCAACGCTCTGCAGATGGCACCATTAAATGGGCGATGCAGGTAGGTGAACAGCAAGTTGAAACGGTCTATATTCCTGAAGCAGATCGTGCGACACTTTGTGTCTCTTCTCAAGTAGGCTGTGCCTTAGCTTGTACTTTCTGTTCGACAGCACAGCAAGGCTTTAACCGTAATTTAACGGTGTCTGAAATTATCGGTCAGGTTTGGCGCGCATCAAAAATTATCGGTAATTTTGGTGTGACGGGTGTACGTCCGATTACCAATGTGGTGATGATGGGCATGGGGGAACCATTGTTAAATGTAGCCAATGTTGTACCCGCGATGGAAATTATGCTGGATGATTTTGCGTATGGATTATCTAAACGACGCGTGACGTTATCCACTTCAGGTGTCGTGCCTGCACTCGATATGTTACGCGAAAAGATTGATGTAGCATTAGCAATCTCGCTTCACGCACCGAACGATGAGTTGCGTGATGAAATTATGCCTATCAATAAAAAATATAACATCAAAATGTTGATGGATTCGGTACACAGATACTTAGAAGTATCGAATGCTAACCATGGTAAAGTGACAATTGAATATGTGTTATTAGATCACGTGAATGATGGCACGGAGCATGCGCATCAATTAGCTCAAGTGTTAAAAAATACCCCGTGTAAAATTAACTTGATCCCATGGAATCCGTTCCCAGAGGCGCCTTATGGTAAAAGCTCAAATAGCCGTGTCGATCGTTTCCAAAAAACATTAATGGAATACGGTTTTACGGTAATTGTGCGCAAAACTCGTGGTGATGATATTGATGCCGCTTGTGGTCAGTTGGCGGGGGATGTGATCGACCGAACCAAACGTACAGCAATGAAACGTAAGTTTGGTGAAGGTATTGACGTAAAAGCTGTTAACTAAGCTAAATATAGCAATACTTGTAAAGGGAAAATGGCCAGGAGAAGAGTGATAAGATAGAGGAGTGATAAGATGAAATTAATCCCAATTAACATTCTAAGTGCGGTCATTTTTCCTTTTGTTTTTTCTGCTTGCGTTTCTCAGTCTTCTGTTGATTTTAATAAACAACAAGCAGCAAAAGCCCGAGTTGAATTGGCATTAGGCTATCTGCAACAAGAGGATTTTGTTCAAGCAAAACTGAATTTAGATAAAGCCTTTGAACATGATGACCACTATTATCTTGTGCACTCGGCACTTGCGCATTTTTATCAATTACAAGGCGATACGGAAAAAGCGAAGCAAGCTTATTTACAGGCGATTAAGTTAGATGATAAGCAAGGCGATGTGTATAACAACTTTGGTGCATTTCTATGTGGGCAAGGTGAGTTTGAACAAGCTTATTCACAATTTAATGCGGCACTTGCAGCACCAAATTATTATCATCAAGCCGATACTTACGAAAACATGGCACTTTGTGCTTTTGCTGGAAAACAAATCGATGTTTATCAACAAGCGTTGGATAAATTACGCCAAGTTGATCCTTCTAGAGCGGAAAAGCTCCGCACGCTCAAATAATCATTGCCAAAAGCCCCTTTCGACTTTAAAATTTGGTATTTAGTTTTTTATTTCTATTTCTCTATTTTTATACCTATGAATACAATCGTCGAACAAACTGAAACAACTGAAATCTCCTTTGGGGATAAACTTCGCCAAACACGCGAAGCACTAAACCTTTCTCTAGAAGATGTGGCAAAGGCTATTTCTTTACGTCCAAGCATTTTGGCAAAATTAGAAAATAATGAATTTGTCCAAAAAAATGTACCTTCAACCTTTTTGAGAGGTTACGTTCGCAGTTATGCGAAATTTTTACGTATTCCTGATGCTGAATGGACACATTTAACTTTTGGTGAAGCACATAAAAATGATTTAAGTAAAAATACACGTGCGACTCGTTCAGTTAACCAATATTCTTCTCACAGCCGTTGGGTAGGCACACTCACAACAATTATTTTACTCGCTGCTGTTGGAATGACTGGCTTATGGTGGTGGCAAAATTATCAAAAATCAAACGAAGAACGTGATAATTTAGTGCAAACCTACGTTGAAAAAGAAAAAACAGCAGAGCTACCGGCTACTCATTCGAATGAAATTCCAGTAACAGTAAATAGTCAGCCTGCGGTGTCAAGTAATGAAACTACGCCTGTAGCGGAAAAAACAAATAATGCTGCTGAACCCGCTGTTTCAACGACTCAAGAAAATCAAGCTCAACCAGTAAATATAGAAGTTTCAACCGCTGCAACTTCAGCACCTACCGTTGAACAAGCCCAAGCACCTGTTGTGGAACAAACGTTACCTAACACTGAACCAACAACAGAGCAAACTGTGCCAGATACACAAAGTGCGGTTGAAAACCCCGCTATTTCTGAAGCACCAACCACAGCGAAAGGCGATCTCGTTATTGAGATCACAAAGAATTCAAGCTGGATTAGTGTTAAAGATCAAAACCGTAAAGTATTAGCGCAAAAAGAATATAAACAAGGTGAAACCTTAACCTTTAATGGTGACGAATACGCCTTGATTATTGGTGCGCCGGGTAACGTTCGTATTACTTATAAAGGCGAAGCGTATCCGCTTACAGTTGATGGCCGTGTGGCTAAATTTAAATTACCAAAACCTTAACGAATAATTTACGAAAGAATGTCAGCAGTAAAACCTACTATCAAACGTCGTGAATCGACAAAAATTTATGTGGGCAATGTACCAATCGGTGGTGATGCACCGATTGCCGTACAATCCATGACAAATACTCGCACAACTGATGTTGAAGCGACCGTTGCGCAGATTAAATCTTTGGAACGTGTCGGTGCAGATATTGTGCGCGTTTCTGTCCCAACTATGGATGCCGCCGAAGCCTTTAAAATCATTAAACAGCAAGTGAATGTGCCATTAGTGGCGGATATTCATTTTGACTATCGCATTGCGTTAAAAGTGGCTGAATATGGGGTGGATTGCTTACGTATTAATCCAGGCAATATCGGTCGTGAAGATCGTATTCGTGCAGTGGTGGATTGCGCGCGTGATAAAAATATCCCTATCCGTATCGGTGTCAATGCTGGCTCATTAGAAAAAGACATTCAAGAGAAATTTGGTGAGCCAACACCAGAAGCTTTATTAGAATCAGCGTTACGCCATGTTGAGATTTTAGATCGTTTAAACTTCGATCAATTTAAAGTAAGCGTAAAAGCATCAGATGTTTTCCTTGCGGTGGAATCTTACCGTTTACTGGCAAAAGCCATTAAACAGCCGTTACATTTAGGCATTACGGAAGCCGGTGGCGCACGTGCGGGCTCTGTGAAGTCAGCGATTGGTTTGGGTATGTTGTTAGCAGAAGGTATTGGTGACACTTTGCGTGTCTCTTTAGCCGCCGATCCTGTAGAAGAAATCAAAGTTGGTTTTGATATTTTAAAATCGTTACGTATTCGTTCTCGCGGGATTAACTTTATTGCTTGTCCAACTTGCTCTCGTCAAGAGTTTGATGTGATCGGCACGGTGAATGCACTGGAACAACGTTTAGAAGATATTATTACCCCAATGGATGTGTCTATTATCGGTTGTGTGGTAAATGGCCCGGGTGAAGCATTAGTGTCTGACCTCGGTGTTACCGGTGGTAATAAGAAAAGTGGCTATTATTTAGATGGCGAGCGTCAAAAAGAACGTTTTGATAACGACGCGATTATTGACCAATTAGAAGCAAAAATTCGTGCCAAAGTTGCACAACAAGATCCAAAAAATCGAATTATTTAAGGAAAACTCGTGGCAAAAAATATTCAAGCAATTCGTGGGATGAATGACTGTTCCCCAACTGAATCTCCACTTTGGCAATGGATTGAAGGGCAGGTTCGCCAAGTTTTAAGCAGCTACGGCTATTCAGAAGTGCGTATGCCAATCGTGGAAAGTACGCCATTATTTGCTCGTGCAATCGGTGAAGTAACCGATGTTGTATCAAAAGAAATGTACACATTCTGGGATAATGATGAACAATTAACGCTTCGCCCAGAAGGCACAGCTGGATGTGTACGTGCTGCGATTGAACACGGTTGGATTTACAACAATGAACAACGTTTATGGTATATGGGACCAATGTTCCGTCATGAGCGTCCACAAAAAGGTCGTTACCGTCAATTCCATCAAGCAGGTGTGGAAGTATTTGGTATCGCAACCCCTGAAATTGATGCCGAGTTAATTATTTTAACTGCACGTTTGTGGAAAGCGTTAGGGATTGATCAACACGTTTCACTTCAATTAAATTCGATTGGTTCATTAGAAGCACGTGCAAACTATCGTTCTGCATTAGTGGCTTTCTTAGAAAATCACCAAGATTTAATGAGCGAAGAAGAGAAAGAACGTCTTGTAAAAAATCCATTACGTATTTTGGATACTAAAAATCAAGCATTACAAGATGTATTGGACGGCGCGCCAAAATTATTGGATTATTTAGATGATGAAAGTCGCGAGCATTTTGCACAGTTATGTGGTTTATTAGATGCGGTTGGCATTCAATATGAAATTAATCCAAAATTGGTTCGTGGCTTAGACTATTATAATAAAACCGTATTTGAATGGGTGACATCTGCATTAGGTGCACAAGGCACCGTATGTGGTGGTGGACGTTATGATGGCTTAGTTGAGCAACTTGGTGGTCACGCAACCAGTGGTGTCGGTTTCGCAATGGGCTTAGAGCGTTTAGTGCTACTTGTTCAAGAAGTGAATAAATCGATTCCGGTAAAAAGTGCGGTAGATATTTACGTTGTTTATCAAGGTGAAGGCACAACATTAGCCGCATTCCAACTCGCTGAAAAACTTCGCTCAGAATTACCGCACTTAAGCACCATGTTGCATTGCAGCGGCGGTAATTTCAAAAAACAATTTAAACGCGCTGATAAATCAGGTGCAACCCTTGCCCTTGTGCTTGGTGAAAGCGAAGTGCAAAATAATCAAGTGGTGGTAAAACACTTACTTGGCGCAGCTGAGCAACAAACCATTGATGTGGCCAATTTAATTGAACACGTGAAAGCTCAATTTTAATTTTAGAAGGATAGGAAAATGGCATATACCATTGAAGAAGAACAAGAACTGAATCAGTTAAAAGAGTGGTGGAAAGACAATGGCAAAGCCATTATTGCTGCTTTCATCCTTGGCGTAGGCGGGATGTTGGGCTGGCGTTATTGGCAGTCTTATCAAGCTAATCAAATCATGCAAGCGTCTGCTGAATATGATGCGTTAGTTTATACCACAAACAAAGATGCGGCAGCACAGCAAGCTAAAGTGGCTGAATTTGTGAAAGCACATGATAAAACCAGCTATGCGGTATTTAGTTTATTAGATGAAGCAAAAGGTTTTGTAGCAAAACAAGATTACGCCTCTGCTGAAAACAGCTTGAAACAAGCGATTGCTCAATCACAAGATGATATCTTAACGTCTCTTGCTGCGCTTCGTTTGTCTGCTGTGCAATTCCAACAAGGTCAATTTGATGCCGCATTAGCAAGTCTAAATCAAGTGAAAAACCAAGGCTTTAGTGCGCGTAAAGATCTTTTAGCGGGTGATATTCAAGTCGCAAAAGGCGATGTGAATGGTGCTAAAGCAAGTTTTGAAAATGCACAGAAAAACGGTAACCCGTTAGAAAAACAAATGGCGCAGATGAAATTAAATAATCTGTAATATTTTAATTAGCCCGAATTGCTCGGGCTTTTTTATTGGATTTTTGATCTGATGATTCAGAAACCGATTGTGCCACCACCCATCATTTTTATTGGCTGTGCACTTATCATGGCATATTTGCCTAATCCTTATCCGTTAAAAATCAATGTATTAGCAGTTTATTTGATTGTATCGGTTTCTTCTGTCATCGCTTTTTTCAGCCTTTGGCAATTTTATAAAAGTAAAGCAAATATCAATCCAATTCACTTAGAAAAAAGTGATGTATTTGTAGCAAATGGTATTTATCGCTTTAGCCGTAATCCAATGTATTTAAGCTTAACGGGTTTGTTAGTGGCATGGGCGGTTTATTTGCAAAGTGCGGTCAGTTTTATTGGTATTTTTCTGTTTATTTATTTCATCACACAATGGCAAATTAAGCCTGAAGAATACTGGTTAGAGAAGAAGTTTGGTGAGTCTTATTTAGCTTATAAGAAAAAAGTCAGACGTTGGATTTAACTAATAAAAAAATCGCCTAAAAAAGGCGATTTTTTACATTTTGAGAGGCTATTATTTAGCTGAACATCCGCAGTTTGCTAATTTTTTAGCTAAACGCTCTGCCACGAAATCCCAGTTCACTACGTTCCAGAATTCTTTGATGTAGTCTGGACGACGGTTTTGGAATTTCAAGTAGTAAGCGTGTTCCCAAACGTCTAAACCTAAAAGTGGGAAACCTTCACAACCTGCGATTTCTTTACCCATTAATGGAGAATCTTGGTTTGCGGTAGAAACAACAGATAATTTACCTTGGTTAATCACTAACCATGCCCAACCTGAACCAAAACGAGTCGCTGCTGCTTTTTCAAATTCAGCTTTGAAGTTTTCTACAGAACCGAAATCACGTTCGATAGCTGCTTTTAAATCACCTTGTAAAGTAGTGCCTTTTTTCAATGATTTCCAGAATAAGCTGTGGTTTGCGTGACCGCCTGCGTTGTTACGTAATGCAGTACGTTTTTCAGCTGGGATTTTATCTAATTGGCTGATTAATTGGCCTGCACACATTTCAGAAAATTCAGCAGGTAAAGTTTCTAACACTGCATTTGCATTATTTACATATGCTTGGTGGTGTTTAGAGTGGTGAATTTCCATTGTTTGTGCATCAAAATGTGGTTCTAACGCATCATAAGCGTAGCCTAATTCAGGTAGAGTATAAGACATAATATGTTCCTTTTTTAAATGAAGTTAAGGTAATGTTTTTGATAAAACAACATCAAAAAGTAACTAAATAGTAGCAGAAAATTTGATTTAGATCAGTAAATCTTTTAATTATTTGATTATCTGATGAAAAAGCTAGGAAAATTTAGTTTGTTTTAAATCAATAAATACACCGATCTACGCCTAAATAGTTATGTCTTTTAGTCCTTAAAATCTCGTCAAAATTTCCCCTTGTGGTAGAATACCCGCTGATTTTTCACAAGATTTTATTTTTAAGGCTGAGACTATGTTTCCTGCTCATCAACTTCAATTAGAACAATTGGCGTGCCAACGTGGCGATCGCGTGTTGTTCACTGATCTTTCACTGCAATTTCAAAGTGGTGATTTCGTGCAAATTGAAGGACACAATGGTATCGGTAAAACAAGTTTATTGCGGATTTTAGCCGGCCTTGCACAACCAGTAGAAGGTAAAGTGCAGTGGAATTCAGAAGAGATTACAAAACAACGCGAAGAATACCATCATCAGCTACTTTATCTCGGCCATCATTCTGGAGTGAAACCTGAATTAACGGCATGGGAAAATTTAAAATTTTATCAGCAGATTAGTCAAAGCCAGCAAGGCACCGATATTTTATGGGATGTCTTGGAAACAGTAGGTTTACTTGGACGTGAAGATTTGCCGGCAGCCCAACTTTCAGCGGGTCAGCAAAAGCGCATTGCCTTGGCGAGATTATGGATCTCGGAAGCACCACTTTGGATTTTGGATGAACCTTTTACAGCAATAGACAAAAAAGGGGTTGAAGTTTTGACCGCACTTTTTGAAAATCATGCTAAAAAAGGTGGAATGGTGATTTTAACGAGCCATCAGGAAGTACCAAGTAGCCTATTGAAGAAAATCAATCTTGCTGATTATAAATATAACCCTTAGATTTTTATGATATTTTTACAGATTATAAAGCGAGAGCTGAAGATTGCGACCCGTAAGCAAGCGGAAATTTTAAATCCGCTTTGGTTCTTTCTAATCGTGATCACGTTGTTTCCATTAGTCATTGGGCCGGATCCTAAATTACTTTCTCGCATTGCACCTGGAGTTGCTTGGGTGGCCGCATTACTTTCTGCCTTGCTGTCTTTTGAACGCTTGTTCCGAGATGACTTTATTGATGGCTCTTTAGAACAATTGATGCTCACGGCTCAACCTTTAGCATTAACGGCACTTGCAAAAGTCGTTGCACACTGGTTGTTAACTGGTTTGCCGTTGATTCTACTTTCTCCTATTGCGGCCTTATTGCTCTCGTTAGAAGTGAATATTTGGTGGGCATTGGTGCTTACACTCTTAGTGGGTACACCGATTTTAAGCTGTATTGGCGCAATTGGAGTGGCATTGACGGTGGGGTTGCGTAAAGGTGGCGTATTGCTGAGTTTACTTGTGGTACCATTATTCATTCCGGTTTTAATTTTTGCTTCAGCAATTTTAGATGCCGCTACGTTAAATCTCCCTTATGGTGGACAGCTTGCTATTTTAGGTGCAATTTTGGCTGGTGCGATAACCTTATCGCCTTTTGCTATTGCCGCTGCACTACGAATTAGTTTAGATAATTAATCATCATGACGGTGAAAGTGTGGTCAGATTTTTAACTGTTTTTTATTTTTTGAATTAAGGATCTTTTATGTGGAAGTGGTTACATCCTTACGCAAAACATGAAACCCAATATCACTTATGTGGCAAATTAAGTCCATTTTTTGGTGTGATTGCGGTTTTATTATTGGCTGTTGGCATCGTTTGGGGTTTAGCTTATGCTCCGGCAGATTATCAGCAAGGCAATAGTTTCCGAATTATGTATGTCCATGTGCCTGCAGCAATTTGGTCAATGGGTGTGTATGGTTCTATGGCTGTGGCTGCCATTATTGCGTTAGTTTGGCAAATTAAAGCCGCTCATCTTTCAATGATAGCCATGGCACCGATTGGTGCAATGTTTACCTTTATTGCCTTGGTAACAGGTGCAATTTGGGGCAAACCAATGTGGGGAACTTGGTGGGTATGGGATGCACGTTTAACTGCTGAGCTCATTCTTTTCTTCTTATATATCGGTGTATTAGCGCTTTATTCTGCATTTTCTGATCGTGCTGTGGGCGCAAAATCAGCGGGTATCTTGTGTATTGTTGGTGTGGTGAATTTACCAATCATTCACTTCTCCGTAGAGTGGTGGAATACCTTACATCAAGGGGCAAGTATCACTAAGTTTGAAAAACCTTCGATTGCAACACCGATGTTAATTCCACTGATTTTATGTATTTTTGGATTTTTATTTTTATCCATTTGCTTTACGCTTGTGCGTTACCGCGTTGAATTGCTAAAAGAAGACAGCAAACGCCCATGGGTAAAAGAGTTAGCAAGTAAGCTGAAATAGTTTTTTATTTTTATTTTAGGGAGCGGAAAATGTTTTTCCAAAGTTGGAGTGATTTTATCAATATGGGAGGCTACGGTTTTTATGTGTGGCTTTCCTATGGCATTAGCCTCGTGGCAATGATCATTTTGGCGATACAAAGCGTCAAGGGGCGTAAAGCAGTATTAAAAGAAGTGTTACGCGAGCAACAACGTGAAGCCCGTTTAAACCAAGCTAATAAAGGAAATACGCTATGAATCCAAGACGTAAATCAAGACTTTCGATCATCATCTTTGTGATTTTAGGTATTTCGATTGCGACAGGTTTGGTGCTTTATGCGCTTCGCCAAAATATTGATTTATTTTATACCCCTTCGGAAGTTGTAGAAGGGAAAGACGGAAATCCTGATCAAAAACCTGAAGTTGGGCAACGTATTCGTGTTGGTGGTATGGTGGTTGAAGGCTCTGTTAATCGAGATCCGAAAAGTCTCAAAGTTCGCTTTGATGTGAATGATATTGGTCCATCAATTACAGTTGAATACGAAGGTATCCTGCCGGATCTTTTCCGTGAGGGACAGGGTATTGTTGCGCAAGGTGTGTTAAAAGAACCAACCTTATTAGAAGCAACAGAAGTGCTTGCTAAACATGATGAAAATTATGTGCCGCCAGAATTAGGTGAGAAAATGCAGAAAATGCATAAACCAATGGGGGCAGAACTAAAAGGCGAGAGTGAAGCCGATCGTCGTTATAAAGAAACCCAGCAAAAATCGCAAGAAGGTCGCTAATGATTGCTGAATTAGGAAATTATGCGCTTGCTTTAAGCCTTGCCGTTTCATTCTTTTTAGCCATTCTCCCATTATGGGGGGCTGAAAAAGGTCATCCGCAACTTATGTCATTGGCTCGTCCAATGACTTATGGTTTATTTTTTACTTTAACCATTGCGTTTGCAGCATTGTTCTATCTGTTTGCTGTAAATGATTTCAGTGTGCAATATGTGGTAAATAACTCTAACAGCAGCTTGCCGATTTATTATCGTTTATCTGCAGTTTGGGGCTCACATGAGGGGTCATTATTACTTTGGATTTGGTTATTAACACTTTGGGGTGCAGCAGTAGCCTTATTTAGCAAACACTTGCCACAGGAAGCAGTAGCTCGTGTATTAGGTATTATGGGGATTATTAGCATCGGCTTTTTACTCTTCGTATTATTTACCTCAAATCCGTTTACCCGTACATTCCCTGACTTCCCAGTAGATGGCAGAGAACTCAATCCAATGTTGCAAGATGTGGGCTTAATTTTCCACCCACCATTACTTTATATGGGATATGTTGGTTTTTCTGTTGCTTTTGCCTTTGCGATCGCATCATTAATGACGGGTAAATTAGACTCAGCTTGGGCTAGATGGTCACGTCCTTGGACGATCGCTGCTTGGGTGTTTTTAACACTCGGGATCGTGCTCGGTTCTTGGTGGGCATATTATGAGCTCGGCTGGGGTGGCTGGTGGTTCTGGGATCCAGTAGAAAACTCTTCTTTAATGCCTTGGCTTGCGGGAACCGCATTAATCCACTCTTTAGCGGTGACTGAAAAACGTGGCTCTTTTAAAGCTTGGACTGTGCTTTTAGCGATTTTGGCGTTCTCCCTTTGCTTACTGGGTACATTCTTAGTTCGTTCCGGTATCTTAGTGTCAGTACACGCCTTTGCTTCAGATCCAACACGTGGTTTGTATATTCTTGCTTATTTGGTTGTAGTGATAGGTGGCTCGTTAACCTTGTATGCTTATAAAGGCAACCAAATTCGTTCGCGTGATAATGCAGAGCGCTATTCTCGTGAAACGTTATTATTATTAAATAACATCCTATTAATGACCGCACTTTGTGTGGTGTTCTTAGGAACGTTATTGCCGTTAGTTCATAAACAATTAGGTTTGGGATCTATTTCGATCGGTGCGCCATTCTTTGATCAAATGTTCTTGATTATTATGACTCCGTTTGCCTTATTACTGGGTATTGGACCGTTAGTAAAATGGCGTCGCGATCAGTTCTCTGAAATTCGTACACCGGTTGTTGTGAGTGCCATTGTGATGGCGATTGCAGGTTTTGCTTTACCGTATTTCCTACAAAATAAACTCACCGTCAGTGCTGTGCTTGGTACCATGATGTCCGTCATTATTGTGTTACTGAGTCTCTATGAAATGAAACAACGTGCAACACACCGCGAATCTTTCTTTAAAGGTATTACTAAACTTTCTCGTTCCCATTGGGGGATGATTTTAGCTCACCTTGGTGTAGCGATGACCGTTTGGGGAATTGCCTTTAGCCAAAACTTCAGTGTAGAACGTGATGTGCGAATGGCTGTGGGTGATACGGTACAGATTGCTAACTATGACTTCAAATTTGCAGGCGTGAGTGATGCAAATGGTCCTAACTATATGGGCGGTAAAGCACAAATCGACATTTCAAAAGCAGGTAAACCGGAAGCAACATTATTTGCTGAAAAACGTTTTTATACCGTCAGTAAAATGCCAATGACGGAAGCAGCAATTAATTGGGGCTTTACTCGTGATCTTTATGTCGCTTTAGGTGAAAAAATAGATGATAACTCATGGGCATTACGTCTTTACTATAAACCATTTATCCGTTGGATTTGGATTGGCGGATTGTTTATGGCATTAGGTGGCTTGCTCTGTATGTTTGACCGTCGTTATCGTTTTAGTCGATTAGTTAAACAGTCTTAATTGTAATAAGGGGCGTATGCCCCTAGAAATAGATGTGAAATTGATAGTGTTATGAATAAAAAACTACTTATCCCACTTATTATTTTTCTTGCCGTGGCTGCAGCTTTTTTAGTTCAGTTAGGACGTAATGCGCAAGGAGATGATCCAAAAGCGTTAGAATCTGCGCTTGTGGGAAAACCTGTGCCACAGAAAACATTAACAGATTTATTGGAAAATAAAACCTACGGTAATGAAATTTTCCAACAAGGCAAACCGATTCTATTAAATGTGTGGGCAACTTGGTGTCCAACTTGTTATGCAGAGCATCAATACTTGAATCAATTGGCTAAACAAGGTGTAACAATCATTGGTATCGACTATAAAGATGAATCACCAAAAGCCATAAAATGGCTGAAAGATTTGGGCAATCCTTATAGTCTTGTGCTTAAAGATGAAAAAGGTTCTTTTGCATTAGATTTGGGTGTTTACGGCGCACCAGAAACATTTATCGTGGATGGCAAAGGCGTGATTCATTATCGCTTAGCAGGAGATGTGAATGAACGCGTTTGGAATGAGACCTTAAAACCGATTTATGACAAACTCGCGGAGAAACCATAATGAAAAAATCATGGCTTTTTTTAACCGCACTTTTTGTGAGTATCTCTGCAACTGCTTCTATTGATGCATTGAATTTTGCCTCACCAGAGCAAGAAAAAGACTATCATCAATTAACACAAGAATTGCGTTGTCCTCAATGTCAAAATAACAATATTGCCGACTCTAATGCAACTATTGCGGTAGATATGCGTGGCAAAGTGTTTGAGTTGTTACAAGAAGGTAAAAAACGAAGTGAAGTTGTCGATTATATGATTCAACGTTATGGCAATTTTGTGACTTATGATCCACCAATGACGACTTCAACAATCGTATTATGGATTGTCCCAATTTTGTTAGTGTTGATTGGGATTTTATTTATATTTAAACGTAAATCAAAAAGCCAAAGTGCGGTCAATTCTGACGCGATTTTAGATGATGAAGAGAATGCTCGTTTATCGGCTTTACTCAAAGAAAAGGATAAATAATGAATTTTGCATTAAGTATTATTGTGCTCACGTTAGTGGTGGCATTGATTTGTTTTTATCCCTTGTTGCGCTCAGTTAAAGCGAAAGAAGACAAAAAGCGTGATGAATTAAATAAAGCATTGTATTTTTCTCGCTTAAAAGAGATTGACCAAGATAATCAGCAAGGCTTAGTTGAGAACGTTGAACAACTCAAACAAGAGCTACAAAAAACATTATTAGAAGATATTCCTCAACAAGAAACACAAACGATCGATAAAAATGCCAAAAATTACGGTAAGTTGTGGTTTGTTTCTGGTTTATTAGGTTTAGCCATTATTGCTGGCGGGGCTTATTTCCCTTTGGGATCTTGGAAAGCCGAAGATATGATGGAAAAAACATTGGCAAAATTACCTTATTTCTTTGAACGAATCAAAGAAGAAGACACAAACCCAATGACGGATGCAGAAATGCAACAATTTTCGACCGCACTTCGTTTGGATTTACAAAAAACACCAAAGGATGCTAAAAAATGGTGGTTGTTAGGTCAGGTAGGGATGAATTTAGGTAATGGAAAATTAGCCTTTGATAGTTACCAACAAGCGAATAAGCTTGAGCCGGATAATTTAGATTATAAGCTTTCTTATGCGCGTATGTTAATGTCTTCTGAAGATCAAACGGATAAACTGAAAGGTAATCAGCTTTTACGTGAGATTATTCGTCAAGATCATTCTAATCCTGAAGCATTAAGTTTACTGGCTTTCAGTTATTTTGAAGGTGAGGATTATAAAATGGCAGCCGTCACCTGGGCAATGATGTTACGTTTATTGGAACCAGATGATCCTCGTGTGCCAATGCTTGAGAAGAGTATTCGTGCTGCACGTGATGCCCTTGCTTTACAGGAAGAAGAAAAAGCAAAAAGCGTCACACCGGAGAAATAATGAAACCTCAATTATTAGGTTTTCACCATATTGCAATTATTGCTTCGAACTATGCACGTTCGAAGCATTTTTATATGGAGATTTTAGGGGCGAAACAGCTAAATGAAACTTATCGGGTAGAACGAGATAGTTATAAATTAGATTTAAGTTTTCCTGATGGGAGTCAAATAGAGCTATTTTCTTTCCCAAATCCGCCTCAAAGAGTCACCAACCCTGAAGCCTGTGGTTTACGGCATTTGGCATTTAAAGTCGATAACATTGATGAATATGTTGCTTATCTTCTGGAAAATAGCATTAATTGTGAACCGATTAGGGTTGATGAATTAACTGGAATGAAGTACACTTTCTTTCGAGACCCAGATTATTTACCTATTGAGTTATACGAAAATAATTATTAACGTAGAAAATCAAATTATTATGAGTCATATTAAGAAAAAAATTGGGATTTACTCTTTTTGTATTTTAGCAGCGTCAGTTGTTTCAGCCGAAGGTAGTAGTGTTGTATATGCAACAAAGGTAAAAACGCCTGAAAATAATCTTTCAGTTAATGTTTCTGAAAGTAATATTTCTGAAACAGTGAAATATATTGATGGAAAAGGGCAAAGAAGTTTAGATCCTAAATCTGAAAAAGATATGGAAGAGCTGGCCAATAGTGTTGAATTTGAAGTATATAAATTTAACGAAGTTGCGGCATCCAAAACAACGTTTCTGTCACCCGCGGGAATCTGTAGTGGTTTTAAAAGCACAGATGGTGTAGATGTAACAAATTCTAGTAATTATTACATTAAGCCAAATGATGCCAGTGAATATTATGGAAGCGTTTTAGGGGCGACAATTTATAAACAGAGCGAAACGAAAACTTCGCAGTATGTGCCTGTTTATGCAATAAAGAATGCCAATGTAGCGAAATACATTGAAAATAACGAAGATCCTAATGTTAGAAGAAAAGCGAACGAACGGATCAAAGAAGGCAGAGAAACACTTAATAAAGTGGTTTGTAACAAAAGGTAAAATTTATGAAAAAATTAATCTCTATTGCAGCGTTAGCTGTTTTAACTGCGTGTACAGCACCTCAGGAAGCTTCAAGTATTGGTAATGGCGCAGCTGCGTATGATATGAATACTGTACAAGATTATAATGCTCGAGTAACAAGTGGTAATACTGTTACTGCTCGAGAAAAAGCGAGAGTCGCACAAAGAGATAGCGTTCCAAATGAAGTGAATGCAAGCGATCATCGTCCAAAAATGACAGGCTATTCTCGTTATCCAGTGGCCATTATGCCGGCATTTGGCTATTGTCACCATTGCTGGTAATTAAATAAAGAAAAAATAACCGCGCTTGAAAAAGTGCGGTTATTTTTTTGCTTGTTTATAAGCCTAAAATCGATTTCACAAAAGGAATCGTCAGATTTCGTTTGGCTTGTAGTGAGGCTTCATCGAGTTTCACTAATGCTTCTTTTAGTGTTGCCATATCACGATCTAAACGCGTGAATATAAAATTGGCAGTCTCATCTGAAAGTATGATGCCTCGTTGATGGGCATTCTGTTTCAATACTGCAAATTTTTGTTCATCGCTGAGTGGAATCAATTGATAACTTTCTCCCCATTTTAAGCGAGAAGCAAGATCCGGTAATTTAACGGGTAGAGCCGTTGGAGATTGATCTGCACTGACAACTAATAAAGTTTTGCCATTAGCCTTAATACGATTAAAGAGATCAAATAAGGCAATTTCCCATTCTGAATTTCCAATAATTGTTTGCAAATCATCTAAACAAACTAATTCTTGATGCTCCAAATTCTCAAAAACTGCAGTAGAAAAATATTGTGATTTGCTCAATGGGACATAAATGGCGCTCCGTTGTTTCTGAATATATTCATTACAGAGTGCGCGTAGAAGATGAGTTTTTCCGACGCTTTGGTTTCCCCAAAGGTAGAAGAATTGCTGTTGTAAATCAGTCATGTTTTGGCGTAAAGAATTGAGCAATAATGCATTATTATCGCTATAAAAATTCTCAAGCGTTTCATCATCAATTTGATGAATAGGTAAAGAAAGTTGCTGATTCACGGATTAACGAGTTGATTTAAAATAAAAAAGAAAGGGCTAAATTTTCATTTAACCCTTTTGTTTGGGAAGTTTTATTCTACTTCATTTTTCGCTTTTGGCAAAATCAAGTTCAGCACAATGGCAACGATGGCACAAAGGCTAATTCCTTTTAGGGAAACAACATCGCCTACGTTGACAAACATATTACCGATACCGAAGGTCATAACTACCGAAATGATACAAAGGTTGCGAGGTTCAGTTACATCTACTTTGCCTTTAATTAAGGTACTCATCCCAACAACGGCAATCGAGCCGAATACCAACATCATAATGCCCCCCATTACGATGGTTGGAATAGTAGAAAGGAATGCGCCTACTTTACCACAGAAGGAAATCGCAATTGCCCATACCGCAGCCCAAGTCATAATATTTGGATTGAAGTTGCGAGTTAGCATGACTGCACCCGTTACTTCGGCATAAGTGGTATTTGGTGGACCACCTACTAATGACGCTGCAGCCGTTGCTACACCATCCCCTAATAGAGTACGGTGTAAGCCTGGTTTTTTAAGGAAATCTTTACCTGTTACAGAACTGATTGCCATAATACCACCCACGTGTTCAACTGCTGGTGCGATAGCAATCGGTAGCATATAAAGAATAGCTTCTAAATTAAATTCTGGTTTGGTTAACTCAGGTAATTCAAACCATTTTGCGTCTAAAACAGGTTGGAAGTTAATTAATCCTAAGAATAAACAAACCACATAGCCAGCAACGATACCAAACATAATTGGAATCAGTTTCATCATACCTTTAGCAAATACTGCAACAGAAAGGGTAGTGACCAAGGTAATCATTGAAACCAATACCGAATGCTCATAGCTATATGCACTGTTTTTACCTAATGCCATATCCACAGCAACGGGGGCAAGTCCCATACCGATAATGATAATTACAGGACCCACAACAACAGGCGGGAAGATGCGCTCAAGTGCAGCACTACCACGCAATTTTACTAAAGTTGATAGTGCGAAATAGACGAAGCCTGCACAAGCAAGTCCACCCATTGTGGTTGGAATGCCCCAAGTTTGTACGCCATATTGAATAGGTGCAATAAAGGCAAAAGAGGAGGCTAAGAAAATAGGAACCTGTTTACCGGTACAAAGTTGGAAAAGTAGTGTACCGATACCGGCTGTGAGAAGGGCTGTATTAGAATTTAATCCGGTGATTAAGGGAACTAATACTAAGGCGCCGAAGGCCACAAATAACATCTGTAAACCGACAAACGCTTGTTTGCCCATGCTTTGCACCTCAACAGGTGCGGTTGTAGTTTGATTACTCATTTAGTTTCAACTCTCGGTTTGAATTAACTGAAAGTGCGGTCGGTTTTAATGCTTTTTTAGCTTTTGTGTTTTCACGCACGGAAAAAAGACGGCCATAAATGCCGTCTTATTAAAAGGGAATTATTTCGTCCCAAAAATCTTATCGCCTGCATCACCCAAGCCTGGAATGATGTAGCCTTGTTCATTTAAGTGATCATCAATAGATGCGCAATAAAGTTCGATATCTGGATGCGCTTTTTCTAATGCTTTGATTCCTTCAGGTGCCGCGACTAATACTAATACTTTGATGTGTTGGCAACCTTTTGCTTTTAATAAATCAATTGTGGAGATCATTGAACCACCGGTTGCGAGCATTGGATCCACAACGATAGCTAAACGTTCTTCTAAATCACTCGCAAGTTTTTGGAAATAAGGAACAGGTTCAAGGGTTTCTTCATTACGATAAATCCCGACTACACTGATACGAGCGCTTGGAACGTGCTCTAATACACCGTCCATCATACCAAGACCCGCACGTAAAATTGGCACAACAGTGACTTTTTTGCCTTTGATACGTTCAATTTCAACAGGACCATTCCAACCTTCAATAATCACTTTTTCTGTTTCAAGATCGGCAGTGGCTTCATAGGTAAGTAAGCTACCCACTTCAGTTGCAAGTTCACGGAATTTTTTGGTATCAATATCAGCTTCGCGCATCACGCCTAATTTATGTTTAACAAGCGGATGTTTAACTTCAACAAGTTTCATCTTTTTTCTCCCTTTTAAAAAACAAATCGGAGAATTTTATATCAGAAATATTGAATTTCCTAGTGTTTTTATTATGACAGTTCGGTATAAAAACGGGGATAAAATTTACCGCACTTTGCTATTAAATACATCCACCACAGCTCCCACATCGCCAGTCTTCCTTATTCACCGCTTGATAGAATGCACGCATGGTTTCTTCTTCTAAAGGGATATTGTGCTCGATAAAAACATCCGAAAGCCAATCGATGTTTTCCACAATCCAATCATCTTCCATTAAGCCTTCTCGATAAAGCTCATCTTCGGGATCCATGAAATTATAAATATTATTTGTTCCCATATCTTTATCACGGCGTTCAAGTGGCAGTACCACAGGTAAACCAAGATAAGTAATATCCCAATGACCTAGACATAGCGTATTGCCCTTTGATGACCAACTAGCGTTGAATGGATTGTCACTCATGTTGAAATGTTATAAGAAAAGTTGAAAAGTATGGAAAGTATAGATCTAAAGACAAATTTAATCATACTTAAAAGAAGGTAAATAGTTTGATGGAGATCAAAGTAGAGTCAGAAAATTTAACGAATTTTTCACAAATAAAAAGCGGCCAATTACTTAGCCGCTTTTGTACGATAATAAATTTAGTTACGCTGCTTTTTTCGGTTTAAAGAAAATCATCGTAAAGATTTGCCAGAAGAAAGCGAGTGCGCCGAAGATGAATACCACGTCGCCACCGAAACGAACCCAGCGTAGGGTATCGAATAGAGGTTGTTGCATAAATTCTTCACTACGAGCATACCATAAGCCTTCAGAGATACTTGCATAACCTTGAATAATACCGATTGGTAATAAGCTTGATACGATCATTAATACTAAACCGCCATTTAATAACCAGAAGCCCCATTTCATTAACTTATCGTTAAATGGTGTATCCGGACGTAAATAACGAGCGATTAAGAATACGAAGCCTAGTGCTAAGAAGCCATACACACCGAATAATGCGGCGTGAGCATGAACAGCAGTCGTGTTCAAGCCTTGGATATAGTAAAGCGAAATTGGTGGATTGATTAAGAAACCAAATACGCCAGCACCTAACATATTCCAGAACGCTACGGCTACAAAGCAGTAAAGAGGCCATTTTAAACGGTCCATCCAAGGTGTTTTTTGTTGCATTGCCCAGTGTTCCCAAGCTTCATGACCTAGTAACACTAAAGGTACCACTTCAAGCGCAGAGAATGATGCACCTACAGCAATAATTGGAGTGGTTGCACCTGCGAAGTATAAGTGGTGGAAAGTACCAGGGATACCACCGATTAAGAATAACGCCGCTTCAGTAATGGTTGCCACAGTTGCAGTACGACGTGAAACTAAACCTAAACTTACAAAGATGAATGAGAGTGCCGCTACAGAGAATACTTCAAAGAAGCCTTCTACCCATAGGTGAACTACCCACCAACGCCAGTATTCCATCACAGAAATGTGAGTGTGCTCGCCATAGAATAATGCAGGGCCATAGAATAAACCGATCGCAATTACTGAGGCGAAGAATAATGCCAATAAGTTTTTATCACCAGGTTGTTTGAATGCATTCACTGTACCGCGAAGCATTAAGACTAACCAGAATAAGATGCCTGCGAATTTCACTGCTTGCCAGAAACGACCTAAGTCAATGAATTCATAGCCTTGGTGACCGAACATGAAGCTCCATTCTTCAGGGAGAATATGAGCAATTGCTAAGTAGCTACCAGTGAATGAACCGACGACTAATACCACTAATGCCCAGTATAGAACATCCACACCCAATTTTTGGAATTTCGGATCTTTACCGCCATTAATGATTGGTGCAAGGAATAAACCACCGGCTAAGAATGCCATTGCAATCCAGAATAAGGCAGCTTGAATATGCCATGTACGCACTAATGAATATGGGAAGTATTGAGAAATATCAATACCATAGAATTCCTGACCTTCAACTGTATAGTGTGCAACAACCGCACCTAATGTGACTTGCAAGAGGAAAAGTGCAAGCACAGTGAAGAGGTATTTACCTAATGAACGTTGAGAAGGGGTAAGTTGTAATTTTGTGAGTGGATCGAACTCAGGTGTTGGTGGTTCTTTTTCATCTTCACGTTTTTTGAATGACCAAATCCATACCACGAAACCAATACCTGCAATGAGGAATACCACACTCGCAATAGACCAAATCACGTTTTCTGGTGTTGGCACGTTATTAATTAACGGCTCATGTGGCCAGTTGTTGGTGTAACTTGCGTGAGTATTTGGACGTTCAGCAGATGCAGTCCATGCGGTCCAGAAGAAGAATTTAGCTAAGTCTTTACGAGCTTGTAAATCAGGAAGGGTATTATCCTTCATCGCAAAGTGTTCACGGGTCACTTTGGTTGCAGGATCATCACCATATAAAGAGATGTAGTATTGCGCTGTTTTTTCCATTGCCGCTAAACGGGTGTTTGAAAGCACAACGGTACCGTTTTCAACTTTGCTACCACGATATTCTTTGGTTAGACGCGCTTTTAATAACGTTTGTTGTTCATCATTTAAATCAGCGAAGTTTTTACCAAATTCTTGATTCGCTGTAATATCCAACCAGTTAGTTAATTCACGGTGAAGCCAATCTGCCGTCCAGTCTGGTGCTTGGTATGCACCGTGTCCCCAAACAGACCCCACTTGCATACCACCAGTGGTTTGCCAAGCGGTTTGACCATGTAAAATATCATCGTGAGTAATCACTTTTTCGCCAGATTCAGAAACATATTGTTGCGGAATCGGTGGTGCTTCACGATAAACTTCGAACCCATAGTAACCGAGGATGGAGAAGGCTCCAATCAATACGGCGACTAATAGGTACCAGAACTTTTTATACTGTCCCATTTTATCACTCCTAGATTATTAGAAAATATCACTTCCTGATGATTAAATGTCGTAGATAATCATCAGGACCTAGATTTTACGCCAAGTAAAATACTTGAGCAATTATATCGGCTATCAATTGATGAAAATATTACCTAAAACTGAGTAATTTAATCAGGTAATAGGAAATGCTGAATAAAAAGATAAAAAATACGGTCAAAAACCTATTGATTTTTGACCGCACTTTATTTGAAGAAGGAATTAACGTTTAAACATACCGCCTAAACCACCAAGGCCACCTAAGCCGCCTCCGCCCATTAAGCCTTGCATGCCACGCATCATTTTCGCCATGCCACCTTTGCGCATTTTTTTCATCATACGCTGCATTTCGTCAAATTGTTTCAGCAACTTATTCACATCTTGAACTTGTGTGCCAGAACCTAATGCAATACGACGACGGCGAGATCCTTTGATAATATCTGGATTGGCACGTTCTTTTAAGGTCATGGAATTAATGATAGCTTCCATTTTGATAAACATTTTGTCATCTACTTGATTTTTGACATGATCCGGTAAGTTTTTCGCACCCGGTAATTTTTCAAGCATAGACATCATGCCACCCATTTTTTTCATCTCACGGAGCTGTTCACGGAAATCGTCTAAGGTGAAATCATCGCCTTTCTTGAATTTTTGCGCCATTTTTTCCGCTTTTTCTCGATCCACTGAACGTTCCAGATCTTCGATAAGGGAAAGCACATCACCCATGCCTAAAATACGCGATGCTACACGATCAGGATGGAATGGCTCGAGGGCTTCTGTTTTTTCGCCCACACCTAGGAATTTAATCGGTTTGCCGGTGATTTGACGAATGGATAAAGCCGCACCGCCACGCGCATCACCATCCACTTTGGTTAAGATAACCCCAGTAAGAGGCAAGGCTTCATTGAAGGCTTTTGCGGTATTTGCCGCATCTTGACCGGTCATCGCATCAACCGTGAAGAGCGTTTCAATTGGATTTAATGTTGCATGAACTTGCTTGATTTCATCCATCATCTCGCTATCAACGTGTAAGCGACCCGCGGTATCCACGATTAATACATCGTAAAATTTGAGTTTAGCGTCAGCAAGTGCCGCTTTTGCAATCTCTACCGGTTTTTGTTTAACATCAGATGGGAAGAAATCCACGCCAACAGATTGTGCTAAGGTTTCAAGCTGTTTGATCGCCGCAGGACGATATACGTCGGCAGATACCACGAGCACTTTCTTTTTATGACGTTCGCGTAAGAATTTAGCTAATTTACCCACGCTGGTGGTTTTACCCGCACCTTGTAAACCCGCCATTAAAATAACTGCAGGTGGTTGTGTCGCCAGGTTTAAGCTTTCATTAGCTTCCCCCATTGCTTTTTCTAGTTCACGTTGAACAATTTTTAAGAACTCTTGGCCTGGTGTTAAGCTTTTATTGACTTCTTCGCCTAATGCGCTTTCTTTTACTTTGGCGATAAATTCACGTACGACAGGCAACGCAACGTCTGCTTCTAATAAAGCCATACGTACTTCGCGTAGGGTTTCTTTAATATTATCTTCAGTTAAGCGACCTTTACCGCTAATGTTGCGTAGCGTTTTGGAAAGGCGATCCGATAAATTCTCAAACATTTTAAATCCTGTTTTTTCTTAAAAAATTGCCGTGATTATACCGAAATTTGGGCGTTTTTCATCATTTCAAATAAAATTATGGCGATCTAGAGAAAAGATCCGTTAAAATAAGAATACTTCCTAGTAAAGAGAACGCATTATGTGGTTTGCCCTTTTTTCGATTATTTTTTACATTCTTAGTCTATTGCTGATCGCCCCGTTTTTGATGAACTCGTCAGAAGGGAAGTTGAGTCAAAGTAAAATCCCGTTTTTTCTGACCGCACTTGCAGCCATTATTCTACATGCTGTCAGCACGTTCCCTTTGTTAGAGGATCTTGCCTCAGGACAACGTTTTACGTTAATGGGAATTGCGTCCTTAATGAGCGCAGTTATTGCCGGATTGGCGACGCTTTCAATGTTTCTCGTTTCGACAATGTGGTTTGTTTTACCAATTGTGTATGCGTTTTCGATCATTAGCTTGATCTTTGCGACATTCTTATCAAGCCACATCATCCAAATGTTGAATCAGAACACATTGATGTTGTTCCATATCGGCTTGTCGCTTTTTACCTATGCGGTTTGTTTTATTGCAACGCTTTATGTGATTCAGTTGGTCTGGTTAGACCGTAATTTGAAAAAGCGTAAAATCCAATTTTCACCAGCAATTCCACCATTAATGGCGGTAGAACGTCATTTCTTCTGTTTATTTGCGATGGGAGAAGTTTTACTCACGCTGACGCTAATTTCGGGCACTTATCATGTATTACAAGCGGTAACTCCAGAAAATCTGCACAAAGCGATTTTCTCTTTCCTTGCTTGGATTAGTTTTGGGATTGCTTGTTTTGGTCATTGGCGACTAGGCTGGCGTGGAAAAAGGATGATTATTTACGCAATTTCAGGTATCATTCTGCTCACGATTGGCTATTTTGGTAGCCGTTTGATTTAATCAAAATCAAAGAACAGGTAAAAAGTGCGGTGAAAATAACCGCACTTTTTGTTGATTAACGAACAAAAGGATTTACCCTTGGACAGTATCCCCCTTAGTACTTTATTTATTACACTCATTATTTGTTTAGTTTTATCAGCCTATTTTTCCGGCTCAGAAACCGGATTACTCTCTCTCAATAAATATCGCCTTCGTTTTATGGCGGAACAAGGCAATAAAGGGGCGCAAAAAGCAGAAAAACTGCTCGAAAAGCCTGATACCTTGTTAAGTTTTATTCTGATCTTTAATAACCTTGTTAACATCAGTGCCTCAGCTATTGCAACCATGATTGGTATGCGTTTATATGGCGATGCGGGCGTGGCTATTGCAACAGGTTTATTAACTTTTGTGATGCTTGTTTTTTCTGAAATTTTCCCTAAAACCGTCGCGGCGATGCACCCAGAGAAAGTGGGCTTTTTTTCAAGTCACATTTTGTCGCTATTGTTAAAAGTATTCTATCCATTAGTTTGGTTAATGAATATTTTCACGAAAACGTTAATGCGAATGGTGGGTTTAAAACCCGATATGCAAAAACAAGTGATTAGCCGTGAAGAACTCCGTAGTATTGTGTCAGAAGCGGGAGAAGCCACACCGGATGAACAGCATCCACAAATGTTGCTCTCTATTTTAGATATGGAAACGGTGACCGTCGACGATATCATGGTGCCACGTAATGAAATAGCAGGGATTGATATTGATGACGATTGGAAAGCGATTATGCGCCAGCTTAATCATGCACCACATAACCGAATTGTGTTGTATAAATGCAGCCTTGATGAGCAAGTATTAGGGATTTTACGTGTGCGTGAGGCGTTTCGTTTGTTATTAGAAAAAAATGAATTTACCAAAGAAACTTTACTACGTGCCGTCGATGAAGTGTACTTCATTCCAGAAGGGACACCACTGAAAACACAATTAGCGAATTTCCGTACGAAAAAAGAACGTATCGGTTTAGTGGTGGACGAATATGGTGACATTAAAGGACTAGTCACGCTTGAAGATATTTTAGAAGAAATTGTGGGTGATTTTACAACCACTACTGCGCCGACTATTGAACAAGAAGTCGTTCAGCAATCTGATGGTTCGATGATTATTGAAGGGTCGGCAAATCTTCGTGATTTGAATAAAATGTTCGGTTGGGAATTGGATACAGAAGATGCACGTACCTTTAATGGTTTGATTCTAGAGCATCTTGAAGATATTCCGGATGAAGGAACTATTTGTGAAATCAATGGCTTAAGAATTACCATTTTAGAAGTCAGCGATAACATGATCAAGCAAGCAAAAGTGGAGAAGTTAGCCTCCTAAATATGACTTTTTCTGACCGCTCTTTTTTTAAGAAGTACGTTATTTTTACAAAGGATTGAATATGACGGATGAGATTCGTTTAACACAATACAGCCACGGCGCAGGTTGAGGCTGTAAAATTTCGCCTAAGGTGTTAGGGACAATTTTACAGACTAAACTCGAAAAATTTGCTGACCCCAATTTATTAGTGGGAAATGAAACAGCGGATGACGCTGCGGTTTATGATCTTGGTAATGGTACTGCAATTATCAGTACCACGGATTTTTTCATGCCTATTGTGGACGATCCTTTTGATTTTGGACGTATTGCGGCAACCAACGCCATTAGTGATATTTTCGCAATGGGCGGTAAGCCAATTATGGCAATTGCCATTTTAGGTTTCCCGATTAATAAATTGCCGGCAGAAGTGGCACAGAAAATTGTTGATGGTGGCCGTTTTGCTTGTCATCAAGCAGGGATTTCGCTAGCGGGTGGACACTCGATTGATGCGCCAGAACCGATTTTTGGTTTAGCGGTAACAGGCGTTATTGCAACGGATCGTGTCAAACGTAATGCCTCAGCAGAAGCGGATTGTAAGCTTTATTTAACCAAACCATTAGGTATAGGCGTGCTGACTACTGCAGAGAAAAAAGGTAAATTAAAACCTGAACATCAAGGATTGGCAACAGCAGCAATGTGCCAAATGAATCTGATTGGTAGTCAATTTGCAGAAGTTGTAGGCGTAACAGCTATGACGGATGTAACGGGGTTTGGTTTATTGGGGCACTTAGCTGAAATCTGTGAAGGCTCAAATCTCAATGCGGTTGTGCATTTTGATAAAATCAAATTATTAGATGGCGTAGCAGATTACATTGCAGAAGGTTGTGTACCAGGTG
Source organism: Parahaemophilus parainfluenzae (assembly GCF_001053575.1). Classification (GTDB taxonomy): domain Bacteria; phylum Pseudomonadota; class Gammaproteobacteria; order Enterobacterales; family Pasteurellaceae; genus Haemophilus_D; species Haemophilus_D parainfluenzae_S. Next base: position 340,752 of record NZ_JVSL01000017.1, read on the forward strand.
GAACCAACCGTAACTTTGAAAGCTATGGTCATAAAATTGCTCCTCTTACGGATTATCAAAAGGCAGTGCTTTGCGATCCTCAAACCTCTGGTGGCTTGTTGATTGCGGTTAAACCAGAAAGTGAGGCTGAAATCTTAGAGATTGCGAAAAAAGCTGATATTGAGCTTAGTGAGGTTGGGGTATTGAAACCTTGTCAAGCTGGTGTATTAGTAGAAGTCGAATAAATCATTTTCGTTAAAATAAAAGTGCGGTGAAATTCACCGCACTTTTTTTATTCTTTATTTTCCTTGTTTTCTTTGTTGTTGGAATACATCGAGTCAATAATATGACGATAGCGTTCCATAATCACTTTTCGGCGTAATTTGAGTGTAGGTGTTATTTCACCAAGTTTTACGCTAAATGCTTGAGAGAGTAGCGTAAATTTCTTCACTTGCTCGAAGTGCGCTAATTCTTTTTGGAGGCTTTCGATACGTTGTTCAAACATCTTGATAATTTCAGAGTGTTTGAGTAATTCCATGCGATCTTGATACTTAATATTCAGTTTTTTCGCATATTCTTCTACGCTATCAAAACAAGGTACGATCAACGCTGAAACATATTTTTTGGCATCGGCAATAATCGCAATTTGTTCGATAAATTTATCTTTACCAATTTTCCCTTCAATATATTGTGGCGCAATGTATTTACCGTTAGAAGTTTTCATCAATTCTTTAATGCGGTCGGTAATAAATAAATTACCTTCAGCATCAAATTCACCTGCATCTCCCGTTTTCAAGAAACCATCTTCGGTGAAGGCTTGTGCTGTTTCTTCAGGCTTTTTATAGTAACCTTTCATTACCATACCGCCACGCACTAGAATCTCGTTATTTTCCCCAATTTTAACTTCGGCATTTGGCATTAATTTACCGATAGAATTCGGATTAAAATGATGGTCATCCCAGCAAGAAACGGTAGCCGTGGTTTCTGTCATGCCATAACCGAGTTTGATATTAATCCCAATACTATGGAAGAAAAGGCCAATGGTCGGTTCTAATTTTGCGCCACCACAAGGCATCATTTTGATACGTCCGCCTAACAATGAACGCAGTTTAGACAGCACCAGTTTATCGGCAAGCGCATAACGTTTTTGCAAGAAGAACGGGATTTTTTTATTTTGAGAGAGAAGATCAAAACGTTTTTGCCCCACTGCAATCGCCCAATGGAAAATCATCTGACGAATAAAAGGTGCTTTTTGCACTTTATCAAGCACGGCAGAATAAATTTTTTCATAGAAACGCGGTACTGCACACATAAAGGTTGGGCGCACTTCTGTTAATGTTTCACGTACTTGATTGGTATCTTCGAGATAACAAAGGATTGCTCCGCGATGTAACACATAGGCAACCCAAGCACGCTCAAAAATATGGCTAAATGGTAAAAAAGAAAGTGAAACCTCATCTTGATTAACATCTAATGCAATATCATGGGCTTCAAGTTGATGCGCCAAGTTACTGTAATCGAGCATGACGCCTTTGGGTTCACCTGTTGTGCCAGAGGTATAGATGATCGTGAATAAATCATCCATTGCCTTATTTGCTAAGCGAGTTTCAAATTCAGTCTGAAATTCGGCTGTACCTAATTGAATTAAATCGTCCCAATGACAGGAAAGGGTAGTTTCTGTCAGTTGAATTTGTTCTTTCATGGCCACAATTTTTTGTAATTGTGGACACTGATGTGCAATTTCTAACGCTTGATCATATTGTTCTTGATCACCAACAAACAGAATTTTGACATCGGCATGATTTAAAATAAACTCGGCCTGTTGTGCAGTATTGGTTGCATAAATGGGAACGGTAATAGCACGGACTTGAAGTGCCGCAATATCGGCAATAGTCCAACGAGACATATTGTGTGCAAAAATCGCAATTTTATCTTGTACTTGAATATTGCAAGCAAGCAAAGCTAATGAGAGCTGGTCAAGCTGTTGTTGAAATGCGTTCCACGAAATATCTTTCCATAAGCCATTAATTTTATGGCGAAGTGCGGTTGCATTTTGACGAATTTTTGCCTGTTGGCGAATTCGATTGACGAAATGACGTTCTAAATACATATAAGCCTTATTTGAGCGAACAACTGTACGCTAATATAAACGAAATAAATTTAAAATCTAGTAAAATGTTATTATTTTGTGAATATAGAATAAATAATAGACATATTATTTTTCTATTTTTATATTGAAATGAGCAATAAAGAATATATAAAATATTGAGAAAATCTAAATTGATTAGAAATAAAAAAACCGCTCTAAAAAGAGCGGTTAATTTTTTAGCTATTTTGATTAGCCTTTGTAGTTGTATACGTGTGCAACTAAGTCTAATACTTTGTTTGAGTAACCAGTTTCGTTATCGTACCAAGATACTAATTTAACGAAAGAATCAGTTAATGCGATACCCGCATCAGCATCAAATACAGAAGTTAAAGCACAACCGTTGAAGTCTGTAGAAACTACTGCATCTTCAGTGTAACCTAAAACGCCTTTTAATTCGCCGTTGAAAGTTTTACCTTCAGCTGCATCTTTGATTGCTTGTTTGATTTGTTCGTAAGTTGCTGGTTTTTCTAAGTTTACAGTTAAGTCAACTACAGAAACGTTTGGAGTAGGAACACGGAACGCCATACCAGTTAATTTACCGTTTAATGCTGGTAATACTTTACCCACTGCTTTTGCTGCACCGGTAGATGAAGGGATGATGTTTTGTGATGCACCACGACCACCGCGCCAGTCTTTAGCTGATGGGCCATCAACAGTTTTTTGAGTTGCTGTGGTTGCGTGAACAGTAGTCATTAAACCATCTTTGATACCGAAGGTTTCATGAACAACACGTGCTAAAGGTGCTAAACAGTTTGTTGTACAAGATGCGTTAGACACAATATCTTGACCTGCGTATGCACCGAAGTTTACACCACGTACGAACATTGGTGTGCTATCTTTAGAAGGACCTGTTAATACGACTTTTTTCGCACCAGCAGTAATGTGTTTGCGTGCTGTTTCATCAGTTAAGAACAAACCTGTTGCTTCAACTGCAACATCAACGCCGATCGCACCCCAGTTAAGGTTTGCAGGATCACGTTCAGAAGTAACACGGATAGTTTTACCGTTTACGACTAAGTTACCGTCTTTAACTTCAACAGTACCGTCAAAACGACCGTGAGTTGAATCGTATTTCAACATGTAAGCCATGTATTCAACGTCGATTAAGTCGTTGATACCTACAACTTCGATGTCATCGCGATGTTGTGCTGCACGGAATACGATACGACCGATACGGCCGAAACCGTTGATACCAATTTTAATAGCCATAAGATTTTCACCTTCTATTTTTTAAGTTAAACAAAATCGTTGCTCTAACGAGTTCCCGCCGATTATAGCATGGGCATTTTGATAAAAAAAAGGGTATATACCACTTTTTTGTGATCTCGATCACTTTTTAACAATTTGGTAAAACAAATGAAAATTTGACCGCACTTTTCATTTTCTTTTTGTATAATAAAAACAAACAACAAGAAGAGGTTTCAATTATGTCTCAAGGTAATTTATATATTCTTTCTGCACCAAGTGGGGCGGGCAAGTCATCATTAATTTCAGCATTATTAGAGAAAAATCAAGGCACGAAAAAAATGGTGTCGATTTCACACACAACACGTTCACCTCGCCCAGGCGAAAGTCATGGTGTGCATTATTATTTTGTTTCCGTAGAAGAATTTGAGCGTTTAATTGAAAAAGGCCATTTCTTAGAATATGCAAAAGTGTTTGGTGGCAATTATTACGGCACTTCATTGCCAGCAATTGAAGAAAACTTAGCAAAAGGCATTGATGTGTTTTTAGATATTGATTGGCAGGGCGCACAGCAAATTCGTCAAAAGGTACCTTCTGTAAAAAGTATTTTTATTTTGCCACCGTCATTGCCTGAATTAGAACGTCGCTTGGTTGGACGTGGACAGGATACTAAAGAGGTGATTGCTGAACGAATGTCGAAAGCAATTAGCGAGATTTCCCATTATGACGAATATGATTACGTTATTGTGAATGATAATTTTGAACAGGCATTGGCTGATTTGCAAAGTATTTTGCAGGCAGAACGTTTGACTAAAGCTTATCAACAAACAGAAAATGCAGACTTAATTCACCAGCTACTAGCAAAATAACCTTGAATTGAGTACAATATTTCTCTTTATAGACATTATTTTTAACATCGGAGTAAAACATGGCTCGAGTGACTGTGCAAGATGCAGTAGAAAAAATTGGTAACCGTTTTGATTTAATTTTAACCGCCGCTCGTCGTGCGAGACAATTAGAGCTACATCAAAGTGAGCCGTTAGTGCCAGAAGATAACGATAAACCAACTGTCATTGCATTACGTGAAATCGAAAAAGGGTTAATCAACCAAGAAATCATGGATGCAAAAGAGTATTTAGATGCAGCAGCTTCTCAACGTAATGAAGAAGTGGCAGTGGCGTTAATCACAGAATAATCTCATTAAAGTGCGGTCAAAATTAAGCTTATTTTGGCCGCCTAGTCTTTCTCTCTACAAAAAGTCAGGTGTCCTTTGGAATTGTTTGCCAATTTAGATCGAATTGTTCAGGGGTATTTGCCCGCCGATAAAATTGAATTAATCAAACGTGCATTCGTCATTGCGCGAGATGCTCACGAAGGACAGTTTCGCTCAAGTGGCGAACCTTACATTACGCACCCAGTTGCAGTGGCTTCAATCATTGCGGAAATGCATTTAGACCATGAAGCTGTCATGGCGGCATTATTGCATGATGTTATCGAAGATACCCCTTATACCGAATCCCAATTAAAAGATGAGTTTGGCGCTAGCGTAGCCGAAATTGTAGATGGCGTATCTAAACTGGATAAATTGAAATTCCGTACCCGCCAAGAAGCACAGGTTGAAAACTTCCGTAAAATGATTTTAGCGATGACTCGAGATATTCGTGTCGTCTTAATCAAACTGGCTGACCGTACCCATAATATGCGAACACTGGGCTCATTACGTCCAGATAAACGTCGTCGCATTGCAAAAGAAACCCTAGAGATTTACTGTCCATTAGCCCATCGTTTAGGCATTGAGCATATCAAAAATGAATTAGAAGATTTATCTTTTGAAGCCATGCATCCTCGCCGTTATGAAGTGCTTAAAAAATTCGTCGAACAGGCACGTGGTTCTCGTCAGGAGTTGATCCAACGTATTTCTAATGATATCTCACAGCGTCTTGAAAATGCAGGTATTCCAAGTCGTATTTGGGGGCGAGAAAAACATCTCTATAAAATCTACCAAAAAATGCGCACGAAAGATCAGAAATTCCATTCAATTATGGATATTTATGCTTTCCGTGTCATTGTGAATTCAGTTGATGATTGTTATCGCGGATTGGGGCAAATGCATAGTTTGTATAAACCTCGCCCAGGCAAGGTGAAAGATTATATTGCTGTGCCACGTGCAAATGGCTACCAAGCGCTACAAACCTCAATGATTGGTCCTCATGGGGTGCCTGTAGAAGTTCACTTGCAAACTGAAGAGATGGAACAGGTTGCCGAAATGGGAATTACCGCCCATTGGGTGTATAAAGAAGGCGGTAAAAACGATAGCACCACCGCTCAAGTCCGCGCACAACGTTGGTTACAAAGCCTGGTGGATATTCAACAAAACGTGGGTAACTCCTTCGAGTTTATTGAGAATGTCAAATCCGAGTTTTTCCCGAAAGAAATTTATGTCTTTACGCCGAAAGGTCGCATCGTGGAATTGCCAATGGGCGCAACAGCTGTCGATTTTGCTTATGCTGTACATTCTGATGTGGGAAATCATTGTGTTGCGGCAGTAGTAGAGCATAAACCTTATCCGTTATCACAAGCTTTAGAATCTGGTCAAACCGTTGAGATTGTGACCAGTGAAAACGCTCACCCAAGCGTTAGTTGGTTAAACTTTGTGGTGACCGCTCGAGCAAGAACCCGTATTCGTCATTTCTTAAAATTATTGCGTGCAGATGATGCGGTTCAAACAGGCAAAAAACAGTTAGAAATGGCGTTGAAACCACATTATCTCTCAGAGGTTTCTGAAGATAAAATCCAAGCCGTACTGAATGAATTAAATCTCTCAAGCCTCAATGAGCTTTTTGTAGAAATTGGTGTCGGCAATCAAATGTCGAGCGTTATTGCCCATCAATTAATGGATGAAGCCATTGAAATTGATGTGGATGGTGTGCCTGAAAATACACAAAGCACGCTAACATTAAGCCGAGATGGCGAAATGAAAGCATCTTTTGCTCAATGTTGTCATCCAATTCCGGGTGATCCGATCGTGGCATTAAGCACTGCGAAAAAAGGAGTAGTGGTGCATCATCAAGCTTGTTCTAATTTAACATCAAGCAATACGAAGGATTTCACCGCTGCGAAATGGGAAGAGTCTGAAAGTGCGGTCAATTTTGATGCCGAATTACACATTGAAATGCTTAATGAACAAAATGTATTAGGTAGTCTTATGACAGCAGTCACGACTTGCGAAAGTAATATTCAAAGTATTTGGACAGAAGAATTAGAAAATAATGTCCTATTAGTTATTATCCAAGTTGGCGCGAGAGATATCTATCATTTAGAAAACATTATGCGAAAAATCAAACAAATTACCAGTGTGATTCGTTTGAAGCGCAATATTAATGAAGCATAATGAGCACACAACTTCTCGATGCCGTTCCTTTAACCACTTTATCTGGTGTAGGTGCGGCAATCTTCGATAAATTAAGCCGTATTGGAATTCATAATCTCCAAGACTTGCTTTTTCATTTACCTATCCGTTATGAAGATCGCACGAGAATTACGCCTATTGCCGATCTTCGCCCTGAACAATATGCCACCATTGAAGGTGTTGTCCAAACCTGTGAAGTTGCCTTTGGGCGACGTCCTATTTTAACCGTAAGTCTCTCAGATGGAACGAGCAAAATTATGCTCCGTTTCTTCAATTTTAATGCGGGAATGAAAAATAGTTTTCAGATTGGTACGCGTGTCAAAGCATTTGGTGAAATTAAACGCGGGCGTTTTATGGCGGAAATACATCATCCTGAGTACCAAATCATTAGGGATAATGCGCCACTGGTTTTAGAGGAAACACTCACGCCTATTTATTCCACAACGGAAGGTTTAAAACAAAATTCATTACGTAAGCTAACCGATCAAGCATTGGCTTTACTCGATAAAATCCAATTAACGGAAATTTTACCTAATGAATTTAATCCGCATCCTTTTAGCTTAAAGGATGCTATTCGATTTTTGCATCGACCACCGCCAGATATCTCATTAGATATTTTGGAGAAAGGGCAGCATCCGGCACAACAACGACTTATCTTTGAAGAGCTTCTTGCGCATAATCTTGCGATGCAAAAAGTGCGGTTAGGTACGCAGCAATTTTTAGCGTTACCATTACATTATCAAACCGATTTGAAGCAACATTTTCTTGCATCTTTGCCTTTTAAACCAACAAATGCACAGAATAGAGTCGTGGCAGATATTGAACAGGATTTAGCGAAAGATTATCCGATGATGCGACTTGTTCAAGGAGATGTAGGTTCAGGGAAAACATTAGTGGCAGCCTTAGCCGCCTTATTAGCGATTGATAATGGTAAACAAGTGGCATTAATGGCGCCAACGGAAATTTTAGCGGAACAGCATGCGAATAATTTCCGACGTTGGTTAGAGCCTTTTGGTATTGACGTCGGCTGGCTAGCGGGTAAGGTGAAAGGGAAAGCTCGCCAAGCTGAATTGGAAAAAATTAAGTCTGGTGCGGTACAAATGGTGGTGGGCACGCATGCGTTATTCCAAGACGAAGTAGAATTTTCGGATTTAGCCTTGGTGATTATTGATGAGCAGCATCGTTTTGGTGTGCATCAACGATTAATGTTGCGAGAAAAAGGCGAAAAAGCAGGATTTTATCCACATCAGCTGATTATGACAGCAACACCGATCCCGAGAACATTAGCGATGACGGTTTATGCCGATCTTGATACGTCGATTATTGATGAATTGCCTCCAGGTAGAACGCCGATTACGACAGTTGTTATTTCAGAAGAGCGTCGTGATGAAATCGTTACTCGAGTCAAAAACGCCTGTATTAATGAAAAACGTCAGGCTTACTGGGTCTGTACGTTAATTGATGAATCTGAAATATTAGAAGCGCAAGCTGCAGAGGCAATTTGGGAAGATTTAACGAAAGCGTTGCCGATGCTTAAAATTGGTCTTGTACATGGGCGAATGAAACCGCAAGAAAAACAAGATATTATGGCGGCCTTTAAAAATGCAGAACTCGATTTGCTTGTGGCCACAACCGTAATCGAAGTGGGCGTAGATGTGCCGAATGCCAGTCTCATGATCATTGAAAATGCTGAGCGCTTAGGTTTATCACAACTCCATCAGTTACGTGGGCGAGTAGGACGTGGCAGCACGGCTTCTTTTTGTGTCCTAATGTATAAACCGCCATTGGGTAAAGTGTCGCAAAAACGTTTACAGGTACTACGCGATAGCCAAGATGGCTTTGTGATTTCGGAAAAAGATTTAGAAATTCGCGGCCCGGGTGAGGTATTGGGCACTAAGCAGACAGGGATCGCCGAATTTAAGGTGGCGAATTTAATGCGCGATCGTAAAATGATTCCAACCGTTCAACATTATGCTAAAGCATTAATAGTGAAATATCCGGATGTGGCAGAAAGTTTAATCCGTCGTTGGCTAAATAATCGAGAAATTTATTCGAATGCCTAAAGTGCGGTTATTTTTGAAAGAGTTTTTTAAATGAATAAATCAACGGTACTTTTCTTTGATTCAGGAATGGGGGGCTTAAGCGTTTATCGGGAAGCGAAAAAGCTCATGCCAGATAACCATTATTTGTATTGCTTTGACAATGCAGGCTTTCCTTATTCAGAAAAATCAGAAGAAACAATTATTCAGCGAACATTGGATATTTGTAAAAAAATTAATCAAGATTATCCACTTGATGCCATTGTGATTGCTTGTAATACCGCGAGTACGGTGGTGTTACCGCCTTTGCGTGAACAATTTTCTATTCCGATTGTAGGTACCGTGCCAGCCATCAAGCCTGCAGCAGAAATCTCTCAAACGAAACATATTGGTCTATTGGCAACAAAGGGCACGGTTAAACGCCCTTATGTTAATGAGCTTATTCATCAGTTTGCCGCCCATTGTGTCGTTGAACGATTAGGCTCAACTAAACTGGTTGAAATCGCAGAGCATAAAATCCAAGGGAAATCGGTTGATTTGATTGCATTGAAAAATGAATTAAGTCCTTGGGCCTCAATAGAGAATTTAGATACGATTTGTTTAGGCTGTACCCATTTCCCTTTAATTAAAGATGAAATTCAAATTTGCTTACCTCAAGTGAAGAATTTTATGGACCCAGGATTCGCTATTGCCAGACGTTTGCAGTATTTACTTGATAAATTAGAAGTGCGGTCAAAATCTGAGGTAAAAAATCAGGTTTTTTGTACGCAAGATGTAGAGAATAAATATCAATTAGAACAAGCGTTGGCTCTCTGGGGATTTGATGGAATTACCGTTTTAAAATGATTTTTTCTCGTTGTGTTGCTGCGTTTGTAAGCAAATAGCAAAAAATTTACATTTTTTTACAAAAAGATCTTGCAAAGGCATCTGAAATGCCTATAATACGCCCCACACAACGACGCGCTGTTGTGACTCTTAAGAAAAACCAGTGC
>NZ_JVSL01000018.1:0-51445 GCF_001053575.1 Parahaemophilus parainfluenzae
TGGTGGGTCGTGAAGGATTCGAACCTTCGACCAACGGATTAAAAGTCCGCTGCTCTACCGACTGAGCTAACGACCCACATCATTTCGTAACAGGTGCGTATATTACCGATTTTATTTTCTGACGCAAGAAAAATCTGAAGAAATTGTGTTAATTGCGTGAATACTCGTCAATTTCTAACAATATCTTAGAACAAATAAAAAAGGAGAGTATTTCTACTCTCCCTTTTTCTAAGAATCAAAATTCTTTAAAAATTAGTATGCTAACACTGCACGACGGTTTTTAGAGTATGCTGCTTCATCGTGACCTAACACTGCAGGTTTTTCTTCACCGTAAGAAACAGTAGATACTTTACCAGCGTCAACACCTTTACCAGCTAAGAAACCTTTAACTGCATCAGCACGACGTTGACCTAAAGCGATGTTGTACTCTGGAGTACCACGTTCGTCAGTGTTACCTTCAACAACAACTTTAGAAGCTGGAGTTGCATTTAAGTATGCAGCGTGAGCATCTAAGATTTGAACGTATTCACCTTCGATGTTGAATTTGTCGAAACCGAAGTACACGGTGTTGTAACGTTGTTGAAGATCTTCAACAGAGTAACCACCGAAAGTTTGACCGTTGTTAGCACCGTTGCCTGCTGCATCGTTGTTTGATGAGCTACATGCTGCTAATGCAGCTACTGAACCAGCAACTAATAATGATTTAACAAATTTGTTCATTAGATTTCTCCTCAATGAGTTTTTTTATTTAGTCAAGTATGGAGACCAAGCTGGAAATTTCACTTGGCCATTACTTCCTGGAAGACTCGCTTTAAAGCGACCATCTGCAGAAACTAATTGTAACACCTTTCCTAGCCCTTGTGTAGAGCTGTAAATAATCATGATACCATTAGGAGAAATACTTGGGCTTTCACCTAAGAAAGATGTACTTAATACTTCAGAACTACCGCTGGTGAGATCTTGTTTCACCACGTTGTTATTACCATTGATCATCACAAGTGTTTTACCATCACTACTGATTTGCGCACTACCTCGACCACCAACTGGTGACGCACCACCACCGCTTGCGCTCATGCGATAAACTTGTGGTGAACCACTTCTATCTGAAGTAAAGAGAATTGAACTACCATCTGGAGACCATGATGGTTCTGTATTATTGCCCGCACCACGAGTTAATTGAGTCGGTGTACCACCATTTGAGCCCATTACATAGATGTTTAATAAACCATCTTGTGAAGAAGCAAAGGCAAGTTTAGAACCGTCTGGAGAGAATGCTGGCGCACCGTTATGTCCTGGGAAAGAGGCGACCACTTTACGAGAACCTGAACCTAAGTCTTGTACAACAAGTTGAGATTTTTTGTTCTCAAAAGATACGTAAGCTAAACGTTTACCGTCTGGAGACCATGCTGGAGACATAATTGGTTGTGAGCTACGATTTACGATGAATTGATTGTAACCATCATAATCTGCTACACGAACTTCATAAGGTTGTGAGCCACCATTTTTTTGCACCACATAAGCGATACGAGTTCTGAAAGCACCACGAATACCGGTTAATTTTTCAAATACTTCATCACTCACGGTATGTGCACCATAGCGTAACCATTTATTTGTCACTGTATAGCTATTTTGTGCAAGCACCGCACCAGGTGTACCTGATGCCCCTACAGTATCAACTAATTGGTAAGAAATGTTATAACCACTACCAGTTGATGTCACTTGACCTACCACAACAGCATCAATACCTAAAGCAGTCCAAGCTTCAGGTTTTACTTCTGCTGCAGTCGTTGGTTGTTGTGGCATTTGGCTCACTGGAATTGGGTTAAATTTACCACTATTACGTAAGTCATCTGCAACAATTTGACCAATATTTTCAGGTGCAGAACCTGCGAAAGGAACAACTGCGATAGGACGAGCGCCATCAACACCTTCATCAATCACAATTCGAACTTCATCTTCTGCCATTGCTGTGCTTGCAAATGCAAACATCACCACAAATAGCCCCATAACACGTTTGATCAATTTCATTTAATCACCTTATTTTAACGTTGTTACTTTCCTAAAACCGATTATCGAGCATTGATATCAAAATCGATAGTCGGCGCTTTATATTTCTCATAAATAGCATCAGATGGTGCTGCTGGAACTTTTTTCGTTCTCGCTACCGCACTTAATGCTGCAGTACAAATATCATCAGGTCCAGAAACGCGTTGGTAGCCTAAAATCGTGCCATCTCGACCGAGTTGGATTTTAATGCTACAAACTTTACCGGCAAAGCTTGGGTCTTTTAAGAAACGGCGTTGAATTTCACGTTTAATGACACCTGCATATTGGTCACCAACTTTACCACCATCTCCAGCACCTAGTCCTGCACCACTACCTTGTGTACCGCCTTTATTTGCATTACCACCTTTAGATGCACTACCACCACCGACATCTCCGCCGTTCATGAAGTCATCTAAAGCTGCTTGATCTGCTTTACGTTTTGCTGCGTCAGCCTTCGCTTTTGCTTCTGCATCCGCTTTAGCTTTTGCTTCAGCCTTAGCTTTTGCCTCTGCATCTGCTTTCGCTTTTGCATCAGCTTCAGCTTTTGCTTTAGCCTTAGCATCTGCCTCAGCTTTCGCTTTAGCATCTGCTTCTGCCTTGGCCTTCGCTTTTGCTTCAGCATCGGCTTTCGCCTCAGCCTTCGCTTTAGCATCTGCTTCAGCTTTTTCTTTCGCTTTTTGAGCTTCGGCTTGTGCTTTAGCTTTTGCCTCTTCCTCAGCCTGTTTAGCAGCTGCCGCTAAACGTTTCGCTTCTGCATCAGCTTTTAACTTCGCTGCTTCAGCAGCTTGTTTTGCTTTCGCTTCTTCAGCTTGTTTCTGCTTTTCTAACGCCTCTTGACGAGCAAGTTCTTGTTGCTGTTTTTGCTTTTCAATTTCTTGCTGCTTTTGTTTTTCAAGTTCTTTTTGACGTTGAATTTCCTGCTGACGCTTAATCTCTTCTTGTTTCGCAATTTCTTGCTGATTTGGTTCAGGTTCAGGCTCTGGTTTCTTCTCTTCGACTACAGGTTCTGGTTTTTTCTGTTTATCAGTTTGACCTTTTTTCTGTTGTTGAATACGTCCCCATTCCTGTGCTGCGCTGCCGGTATCGACCATCACAGCTCCCATGGCATCACCTTCACCTTCTCCACCACCCATTATTTCAACGGTTTGATAAAGAGAGCTCCAAATCAACAAACCAAACAATGCAAGGTGCATCGCAATAGAGATGACAAACTCATTTGCACGTTTTTTTCGTCGATTATTCTGCACGGTTTTACCTACTTATTCTTAAATTGGGTTGGTCATTAAACCCACAGACTTAATGCCGGCAAGATGTAGTAAATTCAGTGCTTTAATCACTTCTTCATAAGGTACATCTTTTGCTCCGCCCACTAAGAACATTGTGTTATTGTCTTTATCAAATTCTTGTTTTGATAATTGGGTTACCATTTCTTCGTTAAGGCCTTCTTGGCGTTGACCACCAATAGAAATCGAATACTGCCCTACACCTGCTACTTCTAAGATAACCGGTGTTTTATCTTCATTTGATACATTTTGACTTTGCACCGAATCAGGGAGTTCCACTTGAACGCTCTGACTGATAATCGGCGCGGTTGCCATAAAAATTAACACTAAAACTAAAAGAACATCGAGAAATGGCACGATGTTAATTTCAGATTTAATGTCTTTACGCTGACGACGAGCCATAATTTCCTCTAAAACTTCGCTAAAATCCACCGCACTTTTCGTCTGATTTATCAAGTGCGGTCAATTTTTCATTGATTTTTAATGGGGCGCTTTACCAAAAGCTTGACGATGTAAAATTGTGGTGAATTCATCAATGAAGTTACCATAATTTTGTTCAATCGCATTTACACGTAAGCTTAAACGGTTATACGCCATTACAGCTGGAATCGCCGCAAACAAACCGATTGCAGTTGCGATCAAGGCTTCTGCGATACCTGGAGCAACCATTTGTAATGTTGCTTGTTTCGCACCACTTAACGCCATAAATGCGTGCATGATCCCCCAAACGGTACCAAATAAACCAATATATGGACTCACAGAAGCCACTGTTGCTAAGAAAGGTACACGACTTTCAAGCGCTTCTACTTCACGATTCATCGCAAGGTTCATTGCACGAGTCGTACCTTTAATGATTGCTTCTGGCGCATCTGCGTTCACTTGTTTTAAGCGAGAGAATTCTTTAAAGCCAACAAAGAAAATTTGTTCGCTACCCGTTAATACTTCACGACGATTAGATAAACCATCATAAAGTTTGTTTAAATCTTCACCAGACCAGAAACGATCTTCAAAAGTGTTCGCTTCTTTTAACGCGCTCGTCAAAATACGGCTACGTTGAATGATGATTGCCCAAGAAATAATTGAGAACGAAATCAAGATCACAATTACAAGTTGAACAACGATACTCGCTTTTAGAAAAAGATCTAAAAAGTTCAATTCTGCAGTCATTGCATACTCCGAAAAGTTATTTACTTTAAAAATGCCGCTTTTAATTCTTCAGGAATTGCGACAGGTTTCATTTTGCCTAGATCAACACAGGCTACCTTAACAGTAGCCTTCGATAACACCACTGTCTCACGAACTAACCGCTGTTCAAAGAGAATTGTTGCTCCTTTCACTGCCGTTATTTCCGTTTCGACAATAAGATAATCATCCAATTTTGCCGGAATACAATAGTCAATAGACATGGTTTTGACCACAAAAGCTAACTGTTGTTCCTGCAATAATGATTGTTGGGAAAAATTAAGCGTTCTTAAATATTCAGTTCGCGCACGCTCAAAGAAATGTAAGTAACGTGCGTGATACACTACTCCGCCTGCATCCGTGTCCTCATAATAGACACGAACCGGAAAGGTAAAACATTGGTTATTCAAAATAATGCTCAAATTATCAGCCATAACAAGCCGCTTATTTTAGAACCTGTTCATTAGATGTGCAAGATCCAAATAATAATATTTGTCTATCGCTCTTATAAAAACCAATGCTGAACAATGGCAATTATTGTGGTGAAATAACCAATAAACGGCAAGAAAACGAGCTGCCATATTGCTCGACGAATTTCAAATCCGATACCGTGGATCCACAAATTAATCAATCCCCAAAAAATCGCAAGAATCCAAGCTGGATGTGCAGTTCGAAGTGCGGTCGAAAATTGATTTAAATTTAAAAAGAAAGCCGCGGTTAAAAATAACGCCAAAATAAACGAAAGGGTTCGCAAGGAACCCTTATTACTTAATTGATAGAGTGAATTAATCATCATTACTCGTCAAATTTACCTGACTTTTCTTTGCCAATGGTTAATTTAGCACTCACCATAACTGCAGCCAACACACCCACTACCCAAATTACGTATAACATATTGTTTCTCCTTAGTATAATGAGTTTTTGTTGTCTTCAACAAAGCTTTCATCCAAGCGACCAAACATTTTGTAGTATGACCAAATGGTGTAAAGCAATGAGATGGTAACAAATACTAATGCCAAGTAGAACATTAAGGTTAATGTTAATTCACTTGACGTTGCATCCCACATTAACAAACTTTGTTCTGGATGAGTACTTGAAGGCATTACAAATGGGAACATTGATACTGCCGCAGTAATAATCACACCAGCCATTGTTAATACAGAGAAGAAGAACGCAAAACCACAACGATTTGCTTTAGATGCAACCACATTTAATAATGCACCAACCACAGCTAATACTGGGAATGCCCATAAAGCTGGATTTTCATTGAAGTTTTTGAACCATGCACCTGCTTCAACTGCTACTTGCTTACCTGAAGCTGGTGCTGACGCTGCAAAATGATCAATCGTGCTAGTCACCACATAACCATCTTTGAAAGAAAGCCACACACCTGCAAGTACAAAAGTAATTAATGTCACTAATGCACCGATTTGTGTAATCGCTCTTGCGCGATCACGCAATGCAGCAGTGGTTTTCATTTGTAACCAGTTTGCACCGTGAGTCACTAACATTGCAAGGCTTAACACACCGCAAAGTAATGCGAATGGGTTTAATAATGCAAAGAAAGAACCTGTGTAAGTTGCTTGTGAAAGCTCATTTAATTCGAATGGTACACCTTGTAATAAATTACCAAATGCTACACCGAATACTAATGCAGGTACAAAACCACCCGCAAATAAGCCCCAATCCCACACGGCACGCCATGTTGGATTATCAATTTTCGCACGATATTCAAAACCAATTGGACGGAAGAATAACGCAGCTAACACAAGGAATAAGGCAATATAGAAGCCTGAAAACGCCACAGAATAAACAATCGGCCATGCCGCGAAGATTGCACCACCAGCAGTTAATAACCAAACTTGGTTACCATCCCAGTGTGGAGCAATAGAGTTAATCATAATACGTCTTTCTACTTCTTTCTTACCAGCTACGGGTAAAAGTGCGGTCACGCCCATATCGAATCCATCTGTTACAGAGAAACCGATAAGCAATACAACAACTAGCACCCACCAAATAATACGTAGAATTTCATAATCAAGCATAATCCATCTCCTGCTTATTTAGATGATTGCTCAAAATAGTATTTGCCGGTTTTCAATGCACTTGGACCTAAACGTGCATATTTAAACATCAAATACATTTCCGCAATGATGAAGAAGAAGTAAAGTACACAAATTAAACCGATAGAGAACCATAAGTCACCTACACTCAAGTTAGAGGCAGACACACCCACCGGTAATACTTCATAAATCGCCCACGGTTGACGACCAAATTCAGCTAAGAACCAACCAAATTCAATCGCTAAGATTGGCAATGGGATACCCCAAAGCAATGCTTTAAGTAATAAGCGAGAAGAAGTGACTTTGTTACGTAAATTTTGAACAAATGCACCAAAGGTCAGTAAAATAATTAAACCACCTGCCGCTAACATACCACGGAACGCCCAGAAGTTAGGACCTACGTTTGGAATAGTATCACGTGCTGCTTGTTTAATTTGTTCATCCGTTGCATCTACAACTTTATCTGTGTAACGTTTTAATAATAAACCGAAACCTAAATCACCTTTGACTTCATCAAATTTTGCTTTAGTTTCTGGATTTACTTGGCCTGCTGATTTTTTCTCTGCTTTTAATTGTGTGAATAAATCATAAGCAACCATACCGTTACGAACACGACCTTCATTTTTTGCTTGAATTTCTTTCAAACCAACGATTTCAGTATCTAAAGAACGCGTTGCAATTAAACCACCTAAATATGGGATTTCAATCGCAAAATCATTTTTCATTTCTGCAGTATTTGGAATCGCCACTGGGTGGAATGGAGCTGGTGCAGGATGAGTTTCAAACTCAGCTTCCATTGCAGCTAATTTCACAGGTTGTGCTTTACCGATGTCGTAACCTGATTCATCACCCATAATTAATACTGCTGATGCCGCGATAAAGCCAAAGGTTGCCGCTACAGAGAATGAACGTTTAGCAAAACCAATATCACGGCCTTTTAATAAATAGAATGCACTAATACCTAATACAAACATTGCACCAGTTGAATAACCTGCTGTTAATGTATGTAAGAATTTACTTTGCGCAACTGGATTTAACCAAAGATCTAAGAAGCTGGTCATTTCCATACGAACGGTTTCAAAGTTAAATTCTGCCGCTACTGGATGTTGCATCCAACCATTTGCCACTAAAATCCACATCGCAGAAAGGTTTGAACCAAAGGCTACGCAGTAAGTTGCGAGTAAGTGTTTACCTTTAGTTAAACGATCCCAACCGAAGAAGAATAGCCCCACGAAAGTGGATTCTAAGAAGAATGCAAGTAATGCTTCGATCGCTAATGGTGCACCGAAAATATCACCTACATAGTGAGAATAATAAGACCAGTTTGTCCCGAATTGGAACTCCATGATAATACCGGTCGTTACCCCTAGAGCAAAGTTAATACCAAATAACTTACCCCAGAATTTAGTCATATCTTTATATACTTCTTTGCCCGTTTTAACATAAATGGTTTCCATGA
This sequence comes from Parahaemophilus parainfluenzae, assembly GCF_001053575.1. Classification (GTDB taxonomy): domain Bacteria; phylum Pseudomonadota; class Gammaproteobacteria; order Enterobacterales; family Pasteurellaceae; genus Haemophilus_D; species Haemophilus_D parainfluenzae_S. The sequence continues at coordinate 8,034 of NZ_JVSL01000018.1, forward strand.
TCACAAGAACGAAAGATAAACCTAATGTTAATGGTACAAAAATGAAGTGATATAACGCAGTTAACGCAAACTGCAAGCGTGAGAGATCAACAACGTCTAACATCTCAACTCCTTGTATAAATCTACAAGATTTTCACTTTATGATTACCAAGGATAATCCCAAATAATCACCCCAAACTACTCAACAAAAATCGTTAAGAAACATTGAATTATTTACGTAATAATTGCCTTTTCTATTCTAAAAACAGAATGCAGTAACCGATTACAATATAAACATTCAAAATTTTGCCCTATTCTACTACTATTTATGAGGATAAAAAATAGAAAAAACCGTTATATTGATCACATTTTTTGATATAAGTTACAAAATACCCTATTTAGCGTAACTATAGCGAAATTGATCTGCATCAAATCTTGCATATTTATCTCAAATAAAAAAATTTATCTCTATCACAAGGAAACTTTATCGAAAAGAAATAGACAAAATAACCACTAGACAGGGCGACAAGATTTTGCTATTTTTTAGCCCAATAATATTTGGAAAGATTTGTAGGGATTTACAATGAAAAAAATTTGTGTAATTTTGACCGCACTTTTCGGTTCGATGGCTCTATCTGCCACTGCAGCACCTATTACAGAAAACAAAGCTGCTCTTCCACAACAATGCACACAGTTATTTAAAGAAACAGAAAATTTGATTGCCCAAGCAGAAAAACAGCCAGGCACTCATACTCAAGTAGGTAAAATTAAAAGTAAACTTAATCAAAGCAAACAGCAAATTCTTGAAATGGAATTAGCAACTCAACAAAAAAGCTGTGATGTGGGTTTAGCAAGATTAAATAGTATGAAGAGCTATACTGAAGAAACTAACTAATCAAGTTTTAAAAAGAAAGGACATATTGATATCAATATGTCCTTTTTTCTATCTCTTATTCTGACTGCTTCTGAAGTCCAAAGTGTCGATAAGTTAACGAAGTCGCAATTCGGCCTCGAGGCGTACGCTGTAAAAATCCTTGTTGAATCAAGTAAGGTTCTAACACATCTTCAATAGTGTCACGCTCTTCGCCAATTGCTGCCGCCAAGTTATCTAACCCAACTGGTCCACCATCAAAACGTTCAATCACTGCGGTAAGTAATTTTCTATCTAAGTAATCAAAGCCCGCATCATCTACATCCAACATTGAAAGCGCTTGTTTCGCAATGTCTGCCGAAATAATGCCATCATTACGCACATCAGCAAAATCTCGAACGCGACGCAATAAACGGTTTGCAATACGAGGCGTACCACGTGAACGACGAGCGACTTCAAAAGCGGCTTTATCTTCTAATTCTAGATTTAAGCAAGAGGCACTTCTTGTCACAATAGACGTTAAATCTTCAACGGAATAAAATTCTAAACGTTGAACAATACCGAAACGATCACGCAATGGCGAGGTTAATGAACCAGCTCTGGTTGTAGCGCCAATTAATGTAAAAGGGGGTAAATCCAATTTAATTGAACGTGCTGCTGGCCCTTCACCAATCATAATATCCAGCTGATAATCTTCCATTGCCGGATAAAGCACTTCTTCAATCGCAGGAGAAAGACGGTGAATTTCATCAATGAATAACACATCATGGGGTTCAAGATTTGTCAGCATTGCCGCTAAATCGCCAGCTTTTTCAAGCACAGGGCCTGATGTTGTGCGAATATTCACACCCATTTCATTTGCCACAATATTAGCTAGCGTTGTTTTTCCTAAACCTGGAGGACCAAAGATCAACAGATGATCTAAGGCATCTTGACGCAATTTTGCGGCCTTGATGAAAATATCCATCTGCTCTCGCACTTGTGGTTGTCCCACATAGTCGGCTAAAAGTTTTGGACGAATCGCACGATCGATGACATCTTCATCCATCTTTGCCTGACTGCTAATAATTCTATCTGCTTCGATCATATCTGTTTAATCTTTATAGTGCGGCTTTTAAGGCTTCGCGAATTAATTGCTCACTGGTTAAGTCTGCTTTAGCCACTTTTTTCACCATTTTTTCAGCATCGGTTGGTTTATAGCCTAATGCAATTAATGCAGCAATCGCTTCATCTGCTGAGCTTTCAGCTTTGCGTAATTCTGAAGTTGAAGGAATATGTTTGCTCTCCACAAAGAAATCACTTTGGCGAACATCTTTAAACTTACCTTTTAACTCTACCAATAAACGTTCAGCTGTTTTCTTGCCCACACCAGGAATTTTCACTAATTTTGACAGTTCTTCTCGCTCAATAGCGTAAGCAAACTGCTCTACTGACATTGCAGATAAGATCGCAAGTGCCAATTTAGGTCCAACACCATTGGTTTTAATTAATTCACGGAATAAAGTGCGGTCAGTTTTTTGGGCAAATCCAAAAAGAAGATGAGCATCTTCACGCACAACAAGATGGGTAAATAAAGTAGTTTCTTGCCCGATTTCAGGTAAATCATAAAAACTGGTCATCGGTAACAATAATTCGTAACCAACGCCTTGTACATCAAGCAAAATTTCAGGAGGTTGTTTTTCTAATAAGATGCCTTTTAAACGACCGATCATAAGATTTCCATGTAAAAATTTTTTGCATAGAATAAAATAAAACTGGATATTAATCCAGTTAAATTTTTAATCTAAATCGACCTCGGCTATACCTTGTTTTTAAAAGTGCGGTCATTTTTTCATGTGTTTCTGTCGTCTTGACCGAGCTCGCAATATGCAAAGAATGTTGAATGGTGTGGGCATGTGTAATCGCAATGGCTAAAGCATCTGCCGCATCAGCTTGTGGTTTATCTGAGAGCTTCAAAATTCGTATCACCATATCTTGTACTTGAACTTTATCTGCCGAACCAATCCCAACAACAGTCTGTTTCACCAAGCGAGCCGCATATTCAAATACAGGTAAATCGTGGTTCACAGCAGCCACAATTGCGGTACCACGAGCTTGTCCCAGTTTTAAAGCGGAATCCGCATTTTTAGCCATAAACACTTGTTCAATGGCAAACATATCCGGCTGAAATTGCGTGATGATTTCTGTCACACCGGCATAAATTCGTTTTAAGCGTGTCGGTAAATCCTCGACCTGCGTGCGGATTGCTCCACTGCCGAGATATTCTAATTGGCGACCATTTTGCCTAATCACACCATAGCCCGTTACACGAGAACCAGGGTCAATGCCTAAAATAATACTCATAAATTCTCAAAAATAAACGGCCGGTCAATGCCGGCCGTTTTTAGCGTTAATTATTGGTTTGCTTTTGCAGTTGCTTTTGCATCTACATCACAGTTTTTCACAACAATTTTATCTGCTTTTTTGCCTTTGATTAAAAGATTTACTGGCACAACAGAATCGAATTTATCTAAAGTTAAACCACTGTCTACGTTCCAAACATATTTGCCAGAAGTAAATGAAGTGAAGTCTTTTTGAGCTGCATCACGAGCAAAATCTTTCGCAACAACTTTGTTGCCTACCATTACCATTGCCGCTGTTGGCTCTTGGTTTTCGAATTGATAAACTGCAGTTACAGTTTTCTTGTTACAAGTATAAACTACTGTTTTATCCGTTACAGTAGGTGCTGCAGTTTGCTCTGCCTTGTTTTCCATTTTTGGTGCATCGCTTGCACAAGCTGATAAAACAACAAGAGCGGCCATTGCAGGTAATACTTTAGCTAATTTCATTCTAAATCTCCTTAAAATTACAGCTGAGCTGCAACTTCATCACTAATTTCACCGTTATGATATACGTTTTGTACATCGTCACAGTCTTCTAACATGTCAATTAAACGCAACAATTTAGGCGCAGTTTCAAGATCAAGATCAACCGTTGTTGATGGAATCATTGTGACTTCTGCGTTATCAATTTTAAATCCTGCTGCTTCGATTGCATCGCGCACAGAACCTAAATCTTCCCACGCAGTATAGATTTCGAATGAACCATCATCTTGTGGCTGAATATCATCCGCACCGGCTTCGATTGCCGCCTCCATTAACGCATCTTCTTCACCTTCGCTAATTAAAATCAAGCCTTTTTTGCTGAATAAATAGCCCACAGAACCTTCAGTCCCTAAGTTACCACCACATTTAGTGAAACTTGGGCGAACCTGTGAAATGGTTCGATTTGCGTTGTCACTTAGACACTCAACCATCACAGCAGTTCCACCCGGACCATAACCTTCGTAAATTCTTGTTTCCATATTGGTGTCATCACCACCGCCCACACCGCGTTCAATCGCACGGTTAATGGTGTCGCGAGTCATGTTGCTTGATAAAGCTTTATCTACTGCTGCACGTAAACGCGGGTTTGCACTGACATCACCGCCACCAATTTTTGCAGCAGTGACTAATTCACGAATTAATTTTGTAAAAATTTTACCGCGTTGCGCATCTTGTGCTGCTTTACGGTGTTTAATATTTGCCCACTTACTATGGCCTGCCATGTTGTTTTCCTTCTTATCTTAAAAACGTTTGTAAATTATACCCTCTTCTATAGAGGAAAGCCGTTCATCAAATATTTTTTGATAGCCTCGGCATTATTCGGCGATTTCGTCATTTGGATCGCTTGTTCAGGTGAAACCCATAGATACGCCAAATGCTCACTTAATATCGGCTCAAATTCCTGCTCAACTGCCAATAAAAACCAATGTTCATGACAGTGAGTCACATTCGGTGCGTATTTATAGCGGAAATGCGGGAAAATTTCAAATTCTATGCTCTTTTTGCAATCAAAAAGTGCGGTCGAATTTTCTTCTATTTTTAATCCAACTTCTTCCCAAACTTCCCGAATGGCGGTTTCTCTTGGTGTTTCATTTCTTTCTAATGTCCCCGTAACAGATTGCCAAAAAGTAGAATCATCTTGACGTTGAAGCATAAGAACACGATGCGTGCTTTCTGCATAAATTACCACGAGAACCGATTGATTATTTTTATATTTCAAACTAGTCATCTGTATAATTGAGAATGGGCAGCATCATACCTTTTCTACTAAAAACTTTCAAAAAAATTACCGCACTTTAAAACTAAAGTGCGGTAATTATCTCAATTATTTTAGTTTAACCAGCCAGCTTGTTGAGCAATAAACAATCCTGCAAAGGCGGTTAAGTAGAATAATCCTATAAGGGATAACCACAATAAGCCGCCTTTTACACTGTGTTTCGCGTGCTTAGTCAGAGATAAATTCAACCAAGCGAAGATTGGCGCAGAAACAAATGAAGCAATCATCGCAAATTTCAGCATTGGACCCACTGCATTATTAAAGTAGAAAATAATCGCTAAACCCGACAATGCGGCTAAAATCATGCCAATGTTTAAAACTCTTACTGAGCTTTCTTGTTTACCAGACAAAATACGTACTGCTTCAACATTAGTACGAGAATAACCATCAATTACCGTAATTGTTGTACCAAACATACACATGAACGCAATTACTGCAATTAATAAGCGAGACCATTCACCGATAGTACTTGCGTACATATTGATAAGTTGTGCGATATATTTTCCGCCAACCATCTCTACGGTTTCAGGAGAACCATATTGTACCAATGCACCAAGCGCTAAGAATACGACAGCTAAAATGGCTGTACCGATATAACCCACGTTAAAGTCAAATAAACCATCTTCATAAGATACTTTCGTTAGACGACGTTTTGCCACCACCCACATAGAGTTAACAGCAGAAATTTCAATTGGTGCAGGCATCCAGCCCATTAATGCAACTAAAAATGCTAATTTACTTAATTCCCATGGAGAAGGCGCGACAAAATCAGGTGCAGCTACGCCATGGATACCATTACGCATAAAGGCGATCACGACAGCGCTCACGGTGGTTACCGTCAAAGCAATCATGATGATTTTCGATAAACTATCTAATAAACGGTATTTACCCAACAATAAAATGCCGGTTGTCACAAGAATCACTAATGAGCTTAATACTGGCATTGGAAGTGGAATTGGTGTAATAAACGTTAAAATTGCGGCTGTTAATAATCCCACTGCAGCAGTATTAATTACTGTGGCAAAAACGTTTAAAGCAAGGAATAACCAAAGGTAGAACTTCCCTTTTTGACGGTAACCTTCTAACAACGTATTACCGGTATCTAGGGTATATTGAACACCGAAACGGAAGAAAGGATATTTAAATAAGTTAGCAAGAATAACAATACTCACCAATTCCCAACCATAGATCGCACCAGCTTGGGTAGATGCAATAATATGCGAACCACCAACAGCTGCTGATGCCATCACGATGCCAGGACCTAAGGCAGAGAATTTACTCGCCCATGTTGATTTTTCTACTGGAGTTGAAACTTCACTCATAAAATGTTCTCTTATAAATTGACCATAAATTTAAAAGGACCTATTTATAATAGAATTTTATTCTTGAGTAAAGTAAATAAAATCCACTTAAAAGCACTAGTAAAAAAATAAAAACCTGATTATTTCAAAATTTCAGAATATAGTTCTAAAATAAATAAATTTTCCTAGTATTCATACCACAAAACTGATATCTTTAAGTGAATAAAATTTTTTCAATAAAAAGAAAGTGCGGTTAAAATCAGTTTAATTTTTGACCGCACCATAAGAATAATGAGACTAATTATTTTGAACGTTTTCTATTTTTGAAGACTTGAAATATTCATTAATAATTGGACGATATAGGAAAAATCCCCAAATACATAATGTAATTAGACTTCTAATTGCATCTTTATCTGCATATCCCCCATCGATAAAATCACTGACAACAGACAAACATCCTATCACTATATAGAGTGTTCTCCCCCATGATTTACCTTCAAGCATAACAATAGAAGATAAAAATATAAGGGAAGAAACTACAAATGCAAAAATCAAATAGGGGATAGCTTCAGGAACTACATATCCTAAAGTACGCCACCCATCCCATAAAATATAGAAAACCGAACAAAATCCAATCACTGAAGCAAGGATATTAATCCAGGCAATTACTTTTAATGATGTAGGCTGTTTCATTTACTCTCCACAAAAGTGCGGTCAAAATTGACCGCACTTTATTATTTAAATTTCAACATTACTCAGATTTTACAACCTGAATACTTAACTCAGCTAATGCCTGTGGATTCGCAAAACTTGGTGCCTCTGTCATTAAACAAGCTGCGGCCGTTGTTTTCGGGAATGCAATCACATCACGGATATTTTCAGTGCCAGTTAAAAGCATGGTTAAACGGTCTAAACCGAATGCTAAACCAGCATGTGGCGGTGTACCGAATTTTAATGCATCCAACAAGAAACCGAATTTTTCACGTTGTTCTTGTTCATTGATACCAAGAATGCGGAATACGGTTTGTTGCATTTTCGGATCGAAAATACGCACGGAACCACCACCTACTTCATAGCCATTGATCACCATATCGTAAGCATTTGCTACCGCATCAGTTGGATTCGCTTCTAATTGTTCTGGCGTAAAATCTTTTGGTGAAGTGAATGGGTGGTGCATTGCTGCAAGATTACCCTCTTCATCACGTTCAAACATTGGGAAATCAATCACCCAAAGCGGTTGCCACTCATCTAAACGAGTTAAGCCAAGATCACGACCTAATTTCAAACGTAATGCGCCCATTGCATCCGTGGTGGTTTGCCATTTGTCAGCACCGAAGAATAAAATATCTCCAGTTTGAGCTTTCACACGTTCTGCTAACGCTTTCCATACCTCTTCATTTAAGAATTTTGCGATTGGGCTTTGTACGCCTTCAAGACCAGCATTAATGTCATTTACTTTCGCCCAAGCTAAACCTTTTGCACCGTAAATACCAACAAATTGTGTATATTCATCAATTTGTTTACGAGTGATTTCAGTACCATTTGGTACACGAATGACTGCCACACGACCGTTTGGATTGTTTGCTGGCTCATTAAATACTTTAAATTCAACGTCTTTAACGATATCTGCCACATCGACTAATTCAAGCGGGTTACGTAAATCTGGTTTATCTGAACCAAAACGAGTCATCGCCTCTTGCCAGGTCATTTGTGGGAATTTACCTAAATCCACACCAATGATGTTTTGCCATAAACCATGCACCATGCGTTCCATGATCTCACGCACTTCTGGCGCAGTTAAGAAAGAGGTTTCCACGTCGATTTGAGTAAATTCAGGCTGACGATCTGCACGTAAATCTTCATCACGGAAACATTTCACGATTTGATAATAACGATCAAAACCAGACATCATCAAAAGCTGTTTGAAAAGCTGTGGTGATTGAGGCAATGCATAGAATTTGCCTTTATGTACACGGCTTGGCACTAAATAGTCACGCGCACCTTCTGGCGTTGCTTTGGTAAGCATTGGGGTTTCGATATCAAGGAAACCATTATCATCCATAAAACGACGCACAAAACTGGTGATTTTCGCACGGGTTTTTAAGCGTTGTGCCATTTCTGGACGACGTAAATCTAAATAACGATATTTTAAACGTTGTTCTTCAGTGTTGTTTTGGTTGAAGTCTAATGGTAAAACGTCAGAAGCATTGTAGATGCGTAATTCTTTCGCTAATACTTCTACTTCGCCTGTCGCCATATTTTTATTAATTTGATTGTCAGGACGCGCGATCACTTCACCTTTAATTTGAATACAAAATTCATTACGTAAGCCTGAAGCTGCGGTTAATGCTTCTTGATATTTCGGGTCAAAACAAACTTGCACGATACCATCACGATCACGCATATCGATAAAAATTAAACCGCCTAAATCGCGACGGCGATGAACCCAACCGCTTAATGTTACTTCTTGTCCAATATGGTTGCGGTTTAATGCACCGCAATAATGTGTACGCATCATTTCTGTATTCCTTTCATTTTTCTAAAAATGGATAATTAACGCGTTGATTATACGGAAAAAGACGGGGCATTTAAATTGAAAAGCGAAATTTATTTGATCCTTTAAAAACTTTCACTAAAATGACCGCAGTTTTTTGCATTTTATCTAACTAAATGCTCTCTCAAGACAACAATAGAACTCAAGAATGATGAAAGATACAATTTTTGCCGCCCCGATTGAAAAACTGGGCGATTTTACTTTTGATGAAAGCGTAGCGGAAGTTTTCCCCGATATGATTCAACGCTCGATTCCTGGCTACTCCAATATTATCACGGCGATTGGTATGTTGGCTGGACGCTTTGTGACGGCTGACAGTCAAGTCTATGATTTAGGCTGTTCACGCGGTGCGGCAGCCCTTTCTATGCGACGTAATATTAAACAACCTAATGTGAAAATTATCGGTGTTGATAATTCTTTGCCAATGGTGGAACGCTGCCGTCAGCATGTGGCGGCTTATCATAGTGATGTGCCCGTAGAAATTCTTTGCGATGATATTCGTGAAATTGAAATTAAGAATGCGTCAATGGTGGTGCTCAACTTCACATTGCAATTTTTACCACCGGAAGATCGCGTAGCTTTGCTCACAAAAATCTATCAAGGTTTAAACCCAAACGGTGTATTGGTGCTCTCTGAAAAATTCCGTTTTGAAGATGAAAAAGTGAATGAGTTGCTTATTGACCTCCACCACCAATTCAAACGTGCTAACGGTTATAGTGAACTTGAAGTGAGCCAAAAACGCACCGCACTTGAAAATGTCATGCGTACTGACTCGATTAATATCCACAAAGAGCGGTTAAAAAACATCGGATTTTCACATGTAGAATTATGGTTCCAATGTTTTAACTTTGGATCGATGATTGCGGTGAAATAAACTGAAAAAATAAAGTGCGGTCAAAAACATCATAGTTTTTGACCGCACTTTTTATATGTCATTAACCTTAATTACGCTGCATTCGGCTTATGGAGTAAGGTAAAGGCAATAAAACCAAATACTAAGAAGCAAGATATATCTTGCAATAGAAGCTACCAATTTCTATGCTATAATCGCCCACCAACCTAATAGAAAAGAGGAAAACAAGATGCAAATTTTACACACGATGCTTCGAGTAGGTGATTTAGACCGCTCTATTAAATTTTATCAAGATGTTTTAGGTATGCGTTTATTACGCACAAGTGAAAACCCTGAGTATAAATATACGCTTGCTTTTTTAGGTTACGAAGATGGCGAAAGCGCTGCAGAAATTGAATTAACATACAACTGGGGCGTAACGGAATATGATCTTGGTAATGCTTACGGGCATATTGCTATTGGTGTAGATGATATTTACGCAACTTGTGAAGCGGTACGTGCTCATGGCGGTAAAGTGACTCGCGAAGCCGGCCCGGTTAAAGGCGGCACTACTGTGATTGCATTCGTTGAAGATCCGGATGGTTATAAGATCGAATTTATCGAAAACAAAAGTGCAAAATCAGCTTTAGGGAATTAAGGAATATATTGTGTCAGATACACCTGAAATTCCTTATCATCACCAATTAAAAAATCGCTTCCGTGGCTACTTTCCTGTCATTATTGATGTGGAAACGGCAGGGTTTGATGCCAAAAAAGATGCTCTTTTAGAGCTTGCGGCAATTACCTTAAAAATGGATGAAAATGGCAATTTACAACCTGATCAAAAATGCCATTTTCATATTGAACCATTTGAGGGGGCGAATATTAATCCCGAATCACTCAAATTCAATGGGATTGATATTCACAATCCATTACGTGGTGCGGTATCTGAATTAGATGCCATCACAGGATTGTTCCAAATGGTGCGTCGTGGACAAAAAGATGCTGAGTGTCAGCGTTCTATCATCGTGGCACACAACGCGGCTTTTGACCAAAGTTTCGTGATGGCTGCTGCAGAACGTACGGGCGTAAAACGCAATCCATTCCACCCTTTTGGGATGTTTGATACGGCAACTCTTGCCGGTTTTATGTTTGGACAAACAGTGCTCGTTAAAGCATGCCAAGCGGCAAAAATTCCTTTTGATGGTAAACAAGCGCACTCGGCGCTATATGATACCGAACGTACGGCAGAATTATTTTGCTATATGGTCAATCATTTAAAAGAGCTTGGTGGTTTCCCGCATGTTGCTCAAACAAATGAAACGGAAAAAATAGCTGAAAATCAGACCGCACTTTAATTTTCAAAATTTTTTAGAAAAAAGGCTTGCAATCGTTTTCGGTTTACCGTATTTTAAAAAGTAATTCGATTTAGTTATCTAAATAAGAGAGTTTCAAATGAACTTTATCCTTCGTCACCATCATCGCCATTCAACTGAATAATCTTTCAGGCTGTTGGCGTGCTTGGAAGATTTCTTCCGAGCTGACAAGATAAAGATCAAAAAAATCTTACCCCTCGGAAGGCAACTTTCGAGGGGTTTTGTTTTATTATCAATTTACAGGAGTTTATTACTATGCGACATTTAACCTTAAATCAATTTTCTTTTATGCGACTTTTTTCTTTTAATTAATCAATAAGGAACAACAATATGCTATCTAATCCCGTTGTTATTTCAATTGTCGTGCTACTGGCGTTAAGCCTACTGCGCGTGAACGTGGTTATCGCACTTGTGATTTCTGCTCTTACAGCTGGCTTATGCGGAGACCTAGGTTTAAGCAAAACTATTGAAGCCTTTACAGGCGGCTTAGGTGGTGGTGCTGAAGTTGCCATGAACTATGCGATGCTCGGTGCATTTGCCATTGCGATTTCAAAATCTGGCATCACTGATTTGCTTGCCTACAAAATTATTACCCGAATGAACAAAACACCAACTGGTAAAAATTTAGCGTGGTTTAAATATATGCTGCTTGGTATTTTGCTTTTATTCGCCATTTCATCCCAAAACTTGCTCCCAGTGCACATTGCGTTTATCCCGATTGTGGTGCCACCTTTACTTTCTATTTTTAACCGTTTAAAAATCGATCGTCGCGCAGTCGCTTGTATTATTACCTTCGGTTTAACCGCAACCTATATGATCTTACCGGTTGGTTTCGGGAAAATCTTTATTGAAAGCGTTTTAGTTAAAAATATCAATCTTGCTGGTGCACCACTCGGTTTACAAACCAGTGTTGGTGAAGTTTCTTTTGCTATGCTTATCCCTGTTATTGGTATGATTCTTGGTTTACTCACTGCTGTGTTTGTTACCTATCGCAAACCACGCGAGTATGTTGTAACAACGACTGAACCAACTACAACTGAAATTGAACAACACATTGCGAACATTAAACCTATTCAAATTACTGCAAGTGCGGTTGCTATTGTCGCCACTTTTGCCACACAGCTTTTCACAAGCTCTACGATTATTGGTGGTTTAGTCGGTTTAATAATTTTCGGTATATTCGGTATCTTCAAACTCAAGGAAAGTAACGACATTTTCCAACAAGGCTTACGTTTAATGGCGATGATTGGCTTTGTTATGATTGCTGCTTCTGGTTTCGCCAATGTGATTAATACCACAAGCGGTGTGAAAGAGTTAGTTGATGCACTTTCAACTGGTGCGATTCAAAGTAAAGGCGTTGCGGCATTCTTAATGTTACTCGTTGGGTTATTGATTACCATGGGTATTGGTTCTTCTTTCTCAACTGTACCAATTATCACCTCAATTTATGTGCCACTTTGTCTCTCTTTTGGTTTCTCACCTCTCGCGACAGTGGCTATCGTAGGTGTAGCAGCAGCATTAGGGGATGCGGGTTCACCGGCTTCTGACTCAACACTTGGGCCGACATCCGGTTTGAATATAGATGGTAAACACGACCACATTTGGGATTCTGTTGTGCCAACCTTTATTCACTACAATATCCCACTATTAGCGTTCGGTTGGATTGCAGCCATGACCCTTTAATCGTTATAATCCCTGCATACATTATGCGGGGATTTTTTTATGTCTATTCAATCATTACTCAATACGCTCGAGCAAAAAGTACAGCAACTGACTCAAGCCTATCAGGCTGACTCTGATAAAAAAATCAATGCTAAATTTAACCGCACTTTATTTACCGAAGATTTTGAAACTGTCGGTTTTTATCTCAAAGAAATCCAACAAAGCTTAACTAAGCTATGTAAAATTCCTCATCAAAATGAAGAACAAATTGTATTTATGGCAGAACATATTTTAGGACAATGTACCGCATTGACTGAAGCCATGAATCGCAAGTATAAAAAACCTATTCAACCGAAAATAGCAGAGCCACAAGTTGCAAGTAGTAAATCACAACATAGCATTCATCGTCTCCCTCCAAGAGAGCGTTTAGATAAATATTATGAAGCCTTGCAGCAACTCACGGAAAAATACGAAGAAGCCAAAGCACAAGCTAATACGGCTCAAACAGATATTCAGAGAGATATGCATAATCAAACAGCCGCAATTTATGTAACGCGTCGTCAAAAATGTTTAGAAGCAATTGAGACCTTAGAAGAATACCTTGCCTTTAAAGAAGCCAAAGAAAGTGCGGTCAAAAAATAAGATATTTTTTTAATAGACTGAAAAGCAAAAATCCCTAAATCTTTCGATTTAGGGATTTTTTGAATTTGATGGCGGAGGAAGTGAGATTCGAACTCACGGAGGGCGTAAACCCTCGCCGGTTTTCAAGACCGGTGCCTTCAACCACTCGACCATTCCTCCGTGATTTAAGCGAGGTGAATAATACGTTTTTTCCCCCACCCCGTCAAGCAAGAAAATAAAAAAATTATCTGACTGACTACTTTTAAATCACTATGTTTTAAAAATACACAAAATAAAAAACGGAACCTATTGGTTCCGTCTTTATGATTAAGATATTACTCTGCTTTCGCTTGTGTCGGTTCAGAATAAATATGGCTAATTGCACTATGATGACCTGCCGCGCCTTTACCATTAAAGTAATAATGAGACTCCGTCCATTCTACAATTGGGAATGGTTTAGACTCATCATCAGGTGCTTTCGCTAATGTCATGGCCGCTTTTGTATGTGGTACGGCTGAAATAGTACCTGCACGACCAGTGAACACATAAGAACTTACAAATTTTGCTTTTTCTTGTGGTTCAACTTCTGCAGTTGCGACTTGAGCAACAGGTTCTGATTTATGATGCAAGCGTTCTAATGATTCTTGCACTTTCTGTTGAACCGCTTCATTTGCCGGTTGAGTAATGAAATCTAACGCAGGTTGTGCTTCAACTGATTTCTCTTCCACAACAATACCTGTTGCAGGCGTAATCACACCTTTTTTCGTTTTTTCTTGCTCAAGCAACTCATCCACCGATAAGAAATTATTTTCTTTCGGTGCATTCACCGCAGAATAATCAATGCATAATTTGCCGCTTGCTAATTCTGGTGAAGCCACCGCAGCAAATAATGGCATTGGGGATCTCACTTCATTACGACGACGGCGTTGATTATTCGATGCTCGTAAATGACGAGGTGTACGGCGCTGACGTTCTTGACGTGGTTTATCTTCTGTATTATCAACAGCGTTGTTTTCAACCACTTCATTTTTAATCGCAGGAACTTCAACCGTTTCAATCACATTCTCATTGGCGTTATTTGCATTGTCATCAATACGAACGCGTTTACGTAAATCACGACGTTGACGACGCTCAGCTACCGGTTTCTCTGCTTTTTCTTCTTGACGATTATCATCAGAAACATTCGCTAAATTAACCGCACTTTCTGAAATAACCTCTTCATTAACATTGCGGCGATTACGACGATTATTCACACGCTCACGAGTTGGACGTGCATTTTCTTCGTCTGTATTTTTCGCATTGTCACTATTTTCGTTGCGAGAACGACGATTATTACGACGGTCTTGATTACGACGATTATTACGATTGCCGTTACGATTATTACGATTGTTTTGGTTTTTCTCTTCTTCTTTTGGCTCAGAAGCAAATAAACCTTTAATTGCAGCAACAATTTTCGCAAACAAGGATGGCCCCTCTGGTTTGCGCTCAACTGGTGCTGGCGCTGCCGTTGGGATCGATAGCGATACCGCAGCACTTTCCATCACTTGTTCAGATGTCACGGCTGCTGTTTCAATATTACGTGAAACAAGGGATTCTTCTGGTACGAATGCATCGTCTTGTGCTTCATGGAATTTTGCTAAGTTGTAGCTTAATTCGTTCAGCTCTTCACCTTCACGTACGCGGAACACGCTGAAGTGCGGGGTTTCCATCGCTTCATTTGGCACCACGATAATCTCTACATCATGGCGTTTTTCGATGCTGCTTACTGCTTTACGTTTTTCGTTAAGTAAGTAAGACGCAATTTGTACCGGCACGATAGTGTGTACTTGTTTGGTATTTTCTTTTAACGCTTCTTCTTCGATTAAACGTAAGATTGAAAGTGATAAACTTTCGTTATCACGTACTTTACCCGTACCTTGACAGCGTGGGCAAACATGGTGAGAAGACTCACCTAATGATGGGCTTAAACGCTGACGCGACATTTCCAACAAGCCGAAACGAGAAATACGGCTAATTTGAATACGCGCACGGTCTTGACGCACGGCATCACGGATACGATTTTCTACTTCACGTTGGTGACGAACCGGTGTCATATCGATGAAATCGATAACCACTAAACCACCTAAGTCACGTAAACGTAATTGACGAGCAATTTCATCTGCCGCTTCAAGGTTGGTATTTAATGCCGTTTCTTCAATATCGCCACCACGAGTTGAACGCGCTGAGTTGATATCGATCGCCGTTAACGCTTCTGTCACATCGATCACAATCGAACCACCTGAAGGTAAACGCACTTCACGTTGGAAAGCTGATTCAATTTGTGACTCAATTTGGTAGTGGCTAAATAACGGCACTTCGCCTTGATACAGTTTCACACGATTGATGAAATCTGGACGCACAAGTTTGATGTGCGCTTTCGCTTTTTCAAATACTTTCGGGCTATCAATTAAGATCTCACCAATATCACGACGCAAATAATCACGGATCGCACGAACGATCACATCACTTTCTTGGTGAATTAAGAACGGCGCCGGACGGCTTTGTGAAGCTTGTTTGATCGCTTCCCAATGATGTAAAAGTACTTTTAAGTCCCATTGTAATTCTTCTGGTGATTTACCTACACCTGCTGTACGCACGATAAGGCCTACGCCTTCCGGTACATCTAAAGAACTCAATGCTTCTTTTAATTCGATACGTTCATCACCTTCAATACGGCGAGAGATACCACCTGCACGCGGATTGTTTGGCATAATCACCAAATAACTACCAGCAAGGGAAACAAAAGTGGTTAAGGCTGCGCCTTTATTGCCGCGTTCTTCTTTGTTCACCTGAACGATCACTTCTTGGCCTTCAGTCAAAATATCACGGATATTTGGACGACCTTGAAACACATAATCAGCAGGGAAATACTCACGGGCAATTTCTTTTAAAGGAAGGAAGCCATGGCGCTCTGCACCATAATCCACAAAGGCTGCTTCTAAACTCGGCTCTACGCGAGTGATTTTCCCTTTGTAAATATTCGCTTTTTTCTGTTCATGACCCGGACTTTCAATATCCAAGTCAAATAAACGCTGGCCATCGACCAACGCAACGCGCAACTCTTCTTTTTGAGTCGCATTGATTAACATTCTTTTCATTGTCAATTTCTCGTTTTGAATTATCTAAAATACCTTGAAAATTAACCGCACTTTACAGATTTACTGACCTTAGCCATCGACCTCGTGTTTCTCGCGAACAGTCAATCTCACGACTGTGTGTTGCTGGGTGCATTGATAGCATACTCAATTGTTATCTAAGACAATTTTCGTAAAACAATGCGATGTGTTAATTACGCATTGCAAGGAAGCGTCAACCTTCAAGAAAAACATGTTGATTATCAATGTCTTATGCCATTTGCCGCATTGAGTTTTGACCAACATACAAAATTGCTTTCTAAATGCCAAATTTGAGGCGCAGAAAGACGCTCTATTATCCACATTCAGGGCTAAATTAGCAAGGCATTCTTGCTATTATCACCTGGGATATTGTGATATGATTCAGCCCAATTTTTAAAGGACAGATTCAATGACTGAAAAACAAGAAAAAATCATCAATCAATCCGTCAAAATGCTCACCATTTCTGAGGATGAAGCAGGACAACGCATTGATAATTATTTATTGGCAAAATTAAAAGGTGTACCAAAAAGTTTGATTTATCGCATTCTACGTAAAGGCGAAGTGCGTGTGAACAAAGGGCGAATCAAACCTGAATATAAATTGCAAAATGGTGATGTGGTGCGTGTGCCACCTGTTCGTGTTTCTGAAAAAAATACTGCCCCAATTTCTAAAAACTTGAATAAAGTCGCCTCCCTTGAAAGCCATATTATTTTTGAAGATGACTGTTTATTAGTATTGAACAAACCTTCCGGCATTGCGGTTCATGGCGGGAGTGGCTTGAATTTTGGTGTGATTGAAGCCTTGCGTGCATTACGTCCTGAAGCCCGTTTTTTAGAGTTGGTTCACCGTTTAGACAGAGATACATCGGGCATTTTATTAGTCGCCAAAAAACGTTCTGCCTTACGCAACTTACACGAACAACTTCGTGTTAAAACCGTGCAAAAAGATTATCTCGCACTCGTACGCGGCCAATGGCAATCTCATGTAAAAGTCGTGCAAGCCCCTTTATTGAAAAATGAACTGGCCAGTGGCGAACGCATTGTCAAAGTCAGTGAACAAGGTAAACCTTCAGAAACGCGATTTGCCATCGAAGAACGCTATCAAAATGCGACCTTAGTAAAAGCGTCACCTGTAACGGGACGAACCCATCAGATCCGAGTTCATACTCAATATGCTGGCCACCCGATTGCGCTAGATGATAAATACGGTGATAAAGAATTTGATAAATATATGCAAGATCTCGGGCTTAATCGCTTGTTTTTACATGCGTTTTCTATTCGCTTTGAGCACCCTA
Organism: Parahaemophilus parainfluenzae; assembly: GCF_001053575.1. Taxonomy (GTDB): domain Bacteria; phylum Pseudomonadota; class Gammaproteobacteria; order Enterobacterales; family Pasteurellaceae; genus Haemophilus_D; species Haemophilus_D parainfluenzae_S. The sequence goes on from NZ_JVSL01000018.1 coordinate 25,820, forward strand.
AAACGGGTGAAACATTACGCCTCAATGCTCAACTAGACGAAAAAATGAAAGCAATTCTGAAAAAACTGCGTGAAAGCAAAGAGATAAACCCATAGACAAAAAAAATGTTTATTGCTATATTTGATGCCGGAGACAACTCGTTTCTATCATTAATTAACATATAACAACAAAGGATAGCAAAATGGCAAAAGGACAATCATTACAAGATCCTTATTTGAATGCGTTACGCCGTGAACGTATTCCTGTTTCGATTTATCTCGTTAATGGGATTAAATTACAGGGTCAAATCGAATCATTCGACCAATTCGTGATTTTATTAAAAAACACGGTTAATCAAATGGTGTACAAACACGCAATTTCTACTGTGGTTCCAGCGCGTTCTGTTTCTCACCACAATAATAATGGCGGTCATCATGCAGCACAAACTTCTGATGCTGTAGCGGAAGTAGAAACACAAGCAGAATAATTCTGTTCAATGAACGATTTCATCAATTTAAGTGCGGTTGAAAATTCACCTGAAATTTCAACCGCACTTTCGTCATCTAAAACAGGCGACAATAGCCAATCGGCAAAAGATAAAGCTGTCATCGTGCATGTTTTCTTTTCTCAAAATAAAAACATTGAAGATCTACAAGAATTCCAACTTTTAGCGGAATCTGCCAATGTTGAGATTTTACAAATCATCACCACGAGTCGAGCTACGCCACAAGCAAAATACTTTATTGGCGAGGGGAAAGCACAAGAAATTGCTGATGCAGTGAAAACTTTAGATGCCGATGTGGTTTTGGTGAATCATCAATTAACCCCTGCACAAACCCGTAATTTAGAAAGCATCTGCCAATGCCGCGTAGTGGATCGTACAGGGGTAATTTTAGATATCTTTGCCCAACGAGCCCGATCACACGAAGGGAAATTGCAAGTTGAATTAGCTCAGCTCAAGCATTTATCCACTCGCTTAGTCCGCCGAAAAACAGGTTTAGATCAGCAAAAAGGTGCGGTTGGATTGCGTGGTCCTGGTGAAACGCAATTAGAAACGGATCGCCGTTTAATCAAGGTTCGTATTGCACAGTTGCAAAATCGTTTGGCCAAAGTCGAAAAACAACGCAATCAAAATCGCCAAACCCGACAAAAAGCGGATATTCCGACTATTTCTTTAGTGGGTTATACCAATGCGGGGAAATCGACGCTATTCAATTTCATCACACAAGCCAATGTCTATGCCGCGGATCAGCTTTTTGCCACCCTCGATCCCACATTAAGACGTTTACAAATTCAGGATGTTGGTACAGCCATTCTCGCCGATACCGTTGGTTTCGTTCGCCAACTTCCCCATGATTTAGTTTCCGCTTTTAAATCTACCTTGCAAGAAACGGTAGAAGCGAGTTTGTTATTGCACGTCATTGATGCGGCAGACGCTCGAAAGATCGAAAATATTGAAGCTGTGAATTTAGTGCTGGAAGAAATTAAAGCAGACAAAGTGCCTGCATTGTTGGTGTATAACAAAATTGATTTATTGGAAAATGTGGCGCCCCATATTGAATATGATGACGAGAATAAGCCCGTTGCCGTTTATCTTTCAGCCCATTCAGGTGAAGGATTAGATCTGCTACTTGAAGCCATTAAAGTGCGGTTGAAAAATGAGATACTTTCTTTCACCCTCACGCTGCTCCCACAAGAGGGCAAAATCCGCCATGCTCTCTATCAATTAGATAGCATTCGTCACGAGCAAATTTCAGATGAAGGTGAATTTATCCTCAATGTACAAATTGATAAAGTCGAATGGCTCAAACTTTGTAAACAATTCCCTAACCTGTCAGAAATTATTTACTAATACCGTATTGTTTTAATTTATTGGCAATCGCCGTATGTGATACGCCTAATCGTTGTGCCAATTTTCGCGTACTTGGATATTGTGCATAAAAAGCGCGGAGTACACTCGCCTCATATTGCCCCATGATCTCATCCAGGGTTTGCTCACCAAAATCATCCACAGAAATGACCGCACTTTGTATAGGTTTTAAATTTAAACTTTCAATATCAAGCTGGTTATTTTTTGCTAAGGAACAGGCACGATACAAGACATTGTATAGTTCTCGCACATTACCTTGCCAAGGCTGACTTTTTAAATAATTTAAAAAATTAGCCTCATATTGCGGCATTGAAATCTTAAGCTGTGTGCTGATTTCTTGTAAAAAACCTTCGGTTAAAGGCTGAATGTCCTCCACTCGCTCACGCAATGGCGGCACATTTAGTGCTAAAACATTTAAACGATGGAATAAATCACTGCGTAATTTCCCTTGTTCTAACAGTTTTTCCATCGGTTCTTGTGAAGTACAAATCACACGAACATTTGCATGATGTTCTTTTTCTTCACCTACTCGACGGAAAGAACCATCGGTTAAAAAACGTAATAATTTTGCCTGTAAACTTAATGAAAGCTCAGCAATACCGTCCAGCAACACCGTGCCTTCGTTAGCATATTCAAAAAAACCGATGGTTTCACTGTCACCCACTTTACGCCCAAACATTTCGCTTTCCGCATCTTCATCTGGCAAACCTGCACAATTTACCGCAATGAATTTTTTCTCACGGCGCAAGCTCGCAAAATGACAAGCTTTTGCTAATAAGTCTTTACCCGTGCCTGTTTCACCTTGGATTAAAAGCGGCACATCAAACATCGCAAAACGTTGGGCATTTTCGACCGCACTTTTCATGGAGAGGCTTTGAGTGACAAAGCAAGAAAAAGGATCTTGTGGATTAAATGTCAGCATAAAATAAGCTCAATTTTATTGAATAATGCCGATATGATAGGGAGTTTATTGATATGTGTAAAGATTAATTTACATATAAAAAGGCAATCCTTGACTGCCCTTTTAGATGGTTTTTTGTATTATTTTTTCACTGCACGATCAAGTTCTTGTGCGATGATTTCCATGCTTTCTAAACCACCAAACGCAAGATACCAATTGGCAGCATCAAGATACACAATGTGTCCATCTTTATACGCTTTGGTTTGTTTGATGATATCGTTATCCAACACTTTTTGTGCATTGTTGGCTTTTTCTGTAATCGCCGCGGTACGATCCACGACAAGTAAAAAGTCTGGATTTTTTTCTAAGATATATTCAAAACCAACACTTTGTCCGTGCGTAGACGATTTGATGCTGTCATCAATCGGTTTAAAACCAAATTTTTGATACACCATACCATAACGAGAACCGTCACCAAAGGCACTGATTTTACTTTCATTAACTAATACCAATAAAGCTGTTTTGTCTTTCGCATCTTTTGCGACTTGATCAACCTTACTTTCTAATGCTGAAAGTTTTTCTTTCGCAACATTTTCTTTACCAAAGATCTGACCAAGTGCGGTCACATTTTGTTGAAAACTTGGGTAGTAATTGTTGTAGTCATTTTCAACATTAAATACTGGCGCAATTTCTTTAAATTTGTCGATCATTTTTTCTTGACGTTTAGACGCGATGATCAAATCCGGATTGAGTTCGTTAATTTGCTCCAATGATTGTTCTTTCAAATCACCGACATTCTTATATTTTTTGTCTGCAAATTCTGAAAGATAGTTTGGAATTTTTCCACTTTGTGGGAAGCCCACGATTTTATCTTGCACACCTAATGCACGAAGTGTGTCTGCCGCACCGAAATCAAGCACAATGACACGCTGTGGATTTTGTGGCACAACCTGCTTTCCAGCGGCATTTTCAACGGTAATATCTGCTGCTTGAGCAACACCGACCAAAGCAAAAAGTGAAAGTGCTAATGTTGATAATGTTTTTTTCATGAAGATTTCCTTATTTATCTAAAATAAACGGCAATTTTATGGTCGTCGATATCCTGAATAGGTATCGACATATCATAAATATCTTGTAGCACGGGCGATTGCATAATGTGGTTAACTTCCCCTTGGTGTACCAATTTTCCATTTTTCATGGCAACAATGTAGTCTGAGTAACAAGAGGCAAAATTAATATCGTGAATCACAATCACCACGGTTTTGTTGAGTTCTGTCGCTAATTTGCGCAAAACTTGCATGATCTGCACTGAATGTTTCATATCCAGATTATTTAATGGTTCATCCAACAAAATATAATCCGTATCTTGTGCAAGTGTCATCGCAATATAAGCGCGTTGTCGCTGACCACCACTTAAGTTATCGATATATTGATGACGAATATCATCTAAATTCATATAGGCAATGGCATTATCAATAAAAGTGCGGTCAGTTTGGGTTAAGTTTCCTTTGCTATAAGGAAAACGCCCAAAAGCGACTAAATCTTCAATGGTTAGACGCAAATTAATGTTGTTCGTTTGCTTTAAAATCGCAAGTTGTTTTGCAATATCGCTACTTTTCTTACGATTGAGCAATTCACCGTTGAGATAGATCTCGCCACTATCAGCATTCAACAAACGGCTCATAATAGACAGCACCGTACTCTTCCCCGCGCCATTCGGCCCGATAAAAGACGTAATTTTCCCCGTAGGAATGGTGATGGACACATTATCCACCACCTTTTTGCTTCCGTAACTTTTAGTAATATTGCGAATTTCTATTGCCATTTTTTGTTTGCTCTTAATAACAAATAAATAAAGTACACGCCACCGACAAAATTAACGATGATGCTTAATGTCGTGCGGAACGTAAAAATATGGGTCACTAATAATTGTCCTAAAACCAAGGTTATGATGGAAATTAACATCGCAGCAGGAATTAAGACTTTATGGCGATAATCACGAATAAATTCAAAGGTCACGTTCATTACCAATAACCCAAGGAAAGTAAGTGGGCCAACAAGTGCGGTCGACACTGACGTTAAAATTGCCACCAGAATTAAGAGGACTTTTAAAGTCTTTTGATAATCGATTCCTAAGTTAATGGCATTTTCTCGTCCTAATGCCAACACATCAAAGCAATGCCAATATTTCAAGCTGAAAACAATCGTCGCCACTAAAATGGCTAATGCCACCCACAAGATTTGTGTATTGATTCGGTTGAAACTTGCGAATCCAATATCTTGTGCGATCTGGAATTCATTTGGATCAATCAACACTTCCATAAACGTCGTCAAGCTACCAAAGAAGGTGCCGAAAATAATCCCAACAAGCAACAAGAAGAAAATATTTTGGTTTTCTTTCTTAAATAGGAAGTGATAAAGCACTAATGAAAACGCCATCATTAATCCCGTACACAACACAAACAATGCAATGGAATTCATGGAAAGCAATGTGCTTGAACCGAAAAGGAAGATAATCGTCGTTTGAATCAGTAAATACAGCGAATCTAACCCTAAAATACTCGGCGTCAGAATTCGGTTATTCACGACGGTTTGAAAAATCATTGTAGCAAGTGCAATTGCCGCGCCTGTAATCACAATTGCAATTAAGGATAAGGCACGATTTTCCAAGGCATATTGCCAACGGTTTGGTAAGTTGTAGCCTAAATAAAGTGCAAGAGAAACAATGGCTAACAACGACAATACAATCAGTTGAGAAGAAGATTTCTTAGCCATTTCTATACCGCTTTAATAATAAAAATAAGAAGATACCACTGCCAAATACGCCAACCACGGCATTAATGGAAATCTCATAAGGATAAATCACACTTCGACCTAAAATATCGCAGAATAAGACAAATACCGCACCTAACAAAGCGGTATGAGATAACACTTTCTTCAAGTTATCCCCTAAATAAAGCGTGACGATATTCGGAATAATTAACCCCAAGAAAGGGATCACGCCAACAGACACGATAATAATAGAGGACACCACCGCCACAATGAGCAGACCGAGATAAAGTACCTGGTTGTAATTTAGACCTAGATTAACCGCAAAATCTTTCCCCATCCCGACAATAGAAAAACGATGGGCAAATAAATAAGCCACGATGAGTGTAGGAATACTGAAATACAACAATTCATAACGGCCTGACATCACAAGAGAAAAGTCCCCTTGTAGCCACCCGGATAAGTTTTGCAATAGATCTTCTTTATAAGCGATAAAGGCAGTAATTGAACTGATGATATTACCAAACATAATCCCCACTAAGGGCACAAAAATCGTGTCCTTGAATTTCAAACGGGACAGAATCGTCATAAATAATAATGTGCCAAGGAAAGACACGATGACCGCAATGGCGGTTTTTAACAACATTGAAGCTGTTGGGAAAAATAGCATCGCCATTAAAATCCCTAATCTTGCACTGTCCATTGTGCCCGCTGTGGTAGGGGAAACAAATCGGTTTCGGCTGAGTTGCTGCATCACCAAGCCACAAATACTTAAAGAGGCACCCGCAATCAAAATACTGATTAAACGCGGCACACGACTGATGAAAAAAATCTGCCACTGATTACCTTCAAAATTCAGTAATCCTTGTAAATTAACGGTACTTACCCCGAGAAAAAGTGAAACAAAGGAAAGCACGATTAAAAGAAAAATCAGATAACGCCGCTTAATCATAATAAATGAGAATAATTCTAAAATGCAAAGAGAATAGCATATTGAGGAAAAAGAGAAAAGGTGAAGTGCAGTCAGTTTTCAGCTAATTTTTTAGGCCTATAAAAAATGCGGTCAAATTTGACCGCATTTTATTCACTATAATTTTAATGTTCTTTCAACTTCTTTCGCTCGGACTAAGAATTGCTTACGCTCTGCAGTTGCCATACCGCTGCTGGTACCTGGTAATTTCACCGTAAGCGGGTTCACCGCTCGCTCATTGATATGAAACTCGTAGTGCAAGTGTGGACCGGTTGAAATACCCGTATTACCAGTTAATGCAATGCGCTCCCCTTTCTTCACTGTTTGGCCCGCACGCACTAAAGCACGACTTAAATGCATATACACCGTTTGATATTCACGACCATGGCGTATCACCACATAACGTCCTGCACCACCAGCTTGGTAAGCCACTTTTTCCACCACACCTTCTGCTGGCGCAATAACTGGTGTACCTGGTGCGACAGCAAAGTCTACCCCTTTATGTGGGCGAACACGTCCCGTTACTGGATGGCGGCGATTTGGGTTAAATGGTGACGAAATACGTGCTTGGCGTTGTAATGGATAACGCGCAAAGCCTTTACCAAGGGTTTCCCCTTGCTTATCGTAGTAACGACCATTGGCGGCTTGAATGCCATAATAGCTCTTACCCTCTGCCATGATGTGAATCGCTTCAACGTTACCTTGACCGGTTAATTTATCACCTAAATATTCACGTGATACTAAAATCGCAAATTTGGTGCCTTTGCTGAGTTTTTGAAGACTTACCTGCCACTGTAACGCAGAGCTTAACTGGCTGATTTGACGACCATCCAAACCTAAATCACGCAAACTTGATGCAAAAGATCCGTTAATCGTGCCTTTTAGCACCTCTTTCTTCCAGATACTTTTCTTCTCTAAGATTTGGCGTTTAAATTTACCGTCTTCCGTGCGCTCATAAATGCGTTCTTCTTTTTCAGATACCAACCAGTTTAAATATTCCAGTTGATCCTCTTTATCTAAAATCCAATAGAACTGCTGACCGGCGCGTAAGTTTTTTAATTCAGGATATTCGGCAATTAAATTTTTCGCCGTATCATCTTCTAAACCAGAAAGCTCTAACACGTCTTTTAAAGAGTCGCCACGCACCACGGTATGACTAAATTGATCGGTAATACGCAATGCCTGATCAGCTACATCTAAAATGCCACTGAGCGCATCTTGTGCATCTTTTGGCAAATCAGTTAGCTCATCAAACTGTGGTTTAATTTCATCTACTTCATCATCTTTGGCTTGAAGATCATCATCGTAAGAAGTCGCATCTTCCGTATTCGCATTCTGCTTAGTTTCAGGATGTTCGCCTGCTTGAGTTTGTTGCTTATCTGATTCTGTTTTTTCAGGTGTAAGGGATTGATATTGAACGTTATCCACCATCTCTGGCTCAAGATTACTTTGCAAAGAAGGATCATAATCAGCGGTATCTTTAAAAGCGAGGAAAATACCCGTTAAAATAAGCAAAAGTGCGGCAAAAAAAATCGCCGCTTTTATACGGGATTTTCGTTTCCGTCGATCTCTAGCTAATTTAACGTGTTGCAAAATAGATACCTTTAAAATGAATAAAAAGCTTTTCGCTCTTCAGACTACAAACTCTAAAAAAAATTCATTTTACCCTAAAAATGTCAAATCTTATGCCTAAATATTAGGCATAGTCAGAATTTCTTGAGAAAAACAAGGAAATGAGCTATTTTAGTGAGCCATTTTTAAAGGGGGGATTATGCAGATTCACGCCATTCAACCAGCCCAACCAACACCATTAATTACGCTGAAAAATATCAATGTGGTCTTTGAACAAAAAACCGCATTGCGGGACATTAATCTCAGTATTTATCCTAATTCAATTATCACCATTGTAGGCCCAAATGGTGGGGGGAAATCGACCCTCTTGAAAACCTTATTAAAATTACAACCGCCGACATCCGGTGAGGTGATTTATAGCACCAATGTCAGAATTGGCTATGTCCCACAAAAAATTCACCTCGATCACAGCTTACCAATGACGGTTGAGCGTTTTCTGGCACTCAAAAAAGGGGTTAAAACGCAAGAAATATCAACCGCACTTGAGCAACTCTCTATCACTCATTTGAGAAAAAATAATATGCAAAAACTCTCAGGTGGGGAAATGCAACGCGTGTTATTAGCTCGTGCGATTTTGAACAAACCCAATTTACTGGTGCTAGATGAACCAACTCAAGGGGTCGATATTAATGGTCAAGCTGAACTTTATCAGCTGATTCACCGTACTCAACAAGCCTTAAATTGTGCGGTTTTAATGGTTTCCCATGATTTGCATATCGTGATGGCGGACAGTAAAGAAGTGTTGTGCATCAATCAACATATTCGCTGTGCCGGCACACCCGAAAGTTTATCGAATGATCCAACATTTATACGCCTTTGGGGCAACCAAATCTCACAAAATGTGGGCTTTTATACGCACCATCATAATCATCATCATAATATGCACGGTGATGTTTGTAGTTGCAGTGCCAATCCATCTGAATGCCAACAATAAGGAAAAATCATGTTTGAGATTTTATTTCCCGCCTTGCTTACAGGCTTACTGCTTTCCTTAATTACCGCACCACTGGGTGCTTTTGTGGTGTGGCGTAAAATGGCTTATTTTGGTGATACCCTTTCCCACTCAGCCTTGCTTGGTGTGGCGTTAGGGATTTTCTTACAAATTAACCCTTATGTTGCCATTGTAATTTTGACGATTATTCTCGCCGTATTAATGGTTTGGCTCGAAAGTAACACGCAATTTTCAGTGGATACCCTTTTAGGCATTATCGCACACAGTTGTCTTTCCCTTGGTGTGGTTACGGTTGGCTTACTAAAAAATGTCCGCGTAGACTTAATGAGTTATCTTTTTGGGGATTTGCTCGCCATTAATTTTAACGACTTACCTTATATTGGCACGGGTGTCCTCATTGTATTAGGCACACTGCTTTACTTCTGGCAAGCCTTACTCTCCACCACTGTCTCACCTGAACTGGCTCAAGTGGAAGGCATTAACATCAAAAAAATGCGATTTATCTTGATGATTTTGACCGCACTTACAATCGCATTAAGTATGAAGTTTGTTGGAGCCCTGATTATTACATCGCTATTAATTATTCCAGCTGCAACAGCAAGACGTTTTGCAAAGACACCTGAACAAATGGTATTTATTGCCATTTTAATCAGTATGCTTTCCGTCGTTGGCGGGTTATTCCTTTCCGCCTTTTATGATACCGCTGCGGGGCCTTCTGTCGTGATTTGTTCCGCATTTTTGTTTTTGTTATCATTACTAAAAAAGGAATATTTATAATCCGCTCCAACCAGTGAAAACCATTTGCACCGCACCTTAAATCTTGATAAAGTGCGGGCAACTTTTGACGATATTTTAGGATAAGAAATGAGCCAAGAATATTTAGATTTTGAATTACCTATTGCTGAACTTGAAGCCAAAATTGAAGCGCTACGTTCAGCATCTGATGACAAAATTGATTTACACGATGAAATTAAACGCTTACAAAAGAAAAGCGATGAATTAACCAAAAAAACCTTTGCAAATCTTGATGCATGGCAGGTTTCTCGTATGGCACGTCACCCAAATCGTCCATACACGCTTGATTATATCGAACATATTTTTACTGATTTCCAAGAACTTGCAGGCGATCGTGCCTTTGCAGATGATAAAGCAATCGTAGGTGGTCTTGCTCGTTTAGATGGTCGCGCAGTAATGATTATCGGCCACCAAAAAGGTCGTACAGTAAAAGACAAAGTGACTCGTAACTTTGGTATGCCTGCACCTGAAGGTTATCGTAAAGCGTTACGTTTAATGCAAATGGCTGAGCGTTTCAACTTACCTATTATTACCTTTATCGACACGCCAGGGGCTTACCCAGGTATCGGTGCAGAAGAGCGCGGTCAATCTGAGGCCATTGCTCGTAACTTACGTGAAATGTCTACCTTAAAAGTGCCAATTATCTGTACGGTAATCGGTGAAGGCGGTTCCGGCGGTGCATTAGCCATTGGTGTGGGTGACAAAGTGAATATGTTGCAATATTCAACTTATTCCGTTATTTCACCAGAAGGTTGTGCGTCTATCTTATGGAAAAGTGCAGAAAAAGCGTCTACCGCAGCAGAAGTCATGGGCTTAACTGCAACTCGTTTAAAAGAGTTAGGTTTAATTGATAATATCGTTCCAGAGCCATTAGGTGGTGCACATCGTAATTATCATGAAATGGCACGCAATTTAAAACAATGTCTTGTTGAAGAACTAAACGAATTAGATACTTTCGACAAAGATGGCTTATTAGAAAGACGTTACGAACGTTTAATGTCTTACGGTTATTGTTAATAATGTATAAAAAGAGCGGTTAATTTATCCGCTCTTTTTTTGTGTTTTGAGAAATAATGCATGGATGTCAGAAAATGCATCAATGCTAAAATAAAAATAACGTAAAAGGAGTTCAAAATGAAAAATGTATTAGCAATTCAATCTCACGTGGTTTATGGATTTGCCGGTAATAAATCTGCCACTTTCCCAATGCAGCTATTAGGCGTGGATGTATGGGCACTTAATACCGTGCAATTTTCTAACCACACCCAATATGGCAAATGGACAGGCATGGTGATTCCACAAGAACAAATTGGTGAAATTGCCAACGGTTTAGATGCGATTGGAAAACTGCAAGAATGTGATGCGTTACTTTCTGGCTATTTAGGTTCAGCAGAACAAGTTGATCAAATTATCTATGCTTTAGAGAAAATCAAAGCTCGTAACCCCAATGCACTTTACTTGTGCGATCCAGTGATGCCAAATGCCGAAAAAGTCTGCGTAGTAGCTGATGGTGTACGTGAACGCTTAATTGAAAAAGCCATTCCACGTGCGGACATCATGACCCCAAATCTTTCCGAACTTCGTACGCTTTCTGACTTCCCTATCAACACCTTTGACGATGTGCTGAAAGCTGCCAAGGCATTAGTTGCTAAAGGTGTGAAGAAAGTGTTGGTTAAACACTTAGGTAAAGCAGGTAAATTAAATGATCCTGATACCTTTGAAATCATTATGGCGACACCTGAAGGTGTATGGCATTTAAGTCGCCCGCTTTATAAATTTAACTTTGAACCTGTTGGTGTGGGTGATTTAATTGCGGGTACTTTCTTGGCGCATTACTTAAACTGTGGCAACGATGTTGAAGCTTTTGAAAAAATGAATAATGCTGTGGCTGGCGTAATGAAAACTACGTTTGACTTGAAATCTTACGAACTCCAACCGATTGCTGCACGTTTTGAGATCTTAAATCCAAGTACCAACTACAAAGCTGTTAAAGTGGCCTAATGGATCTTTTTTCATTATTCCAAGCACAAATCCCAACCACCGCCAATAAGCTTCTCATTGCATTTAGCGGTGGTTTGGATTCAACTGCACTGCTTTCTTTAGTTAAAAAACTCAGCAAAAAACGACCGCACTTAAGCCTACGAGCTATTCATATCCATCATGGATTAAGCCCCAACGCGGATGCTTGGACGGCTCATTGCCAACAACTCTGTGAACAATTTGAGATTCCACTTATTATTGAAAAAGTCAAAGTGGAAATGCATGATGGCATTGAGGCTGGCGCAAGAGAGGCCCGTTATCAGGCCATTTCAACACATATTCAGCCTGATGAATATCTGGTCACAGCGCATCATTTAAATGATCAAACTGAAACCTTTTTCCTTGCATTAAAACGAGGTGCTGGATTACAAGGTTTAGGCGCTATGCAAAAAGAAAGTCAATTATTCGGGATGCCTATTCTACGCCCACTCCTTTCTTTTAGCCGTAATGAATTAGAAGATTACGTTCAGCAAGAAAATCTATCTTGGGTCGAAGACGAAAGCAATCAAGACAATCATTACGATCGCAATTTCTTACGTAACCAAATTTTGCCTGAAATACGCCAACGCTGGGGACATTTTGATCATGCAGTTCAGCGTGCCGCACAACATTGTTTTGAGCAACAACAACTGATTAATGAATTATTACAAACTTGCTTTGAACAGCACATTCTTGAGGATCAAAAACAGTTTTCACTCGTAAACTTTCTAGACTATTCATTGCAAAAACAAACCGCACTTTTACGCATGTGGTTGGCTAAAAATCAGATTGCTATGCCTACGCAGGTTCAATTAATGCATATTATTTATGATGTTATTCAGGCTAAAGCAGATGCATCCCCACAATTTCAACTTGGGGAGCATATTATTCGCCGTTATCAACAATGTCTCTATTTAACAGGAAAATTCGTTGATTTGTCGCAAACTTCTCTTGATATGCCGTTAAATCAACAGATTACTTTGCCTGATAATCTTGGAAGAATTTATGCAATCAACAATGAGCAAGGCATTTTAGTGCATTGGAATAACAAACAAGTTCAACTTGCCAATACACAAGAGCCGATTAAAATACGATTTGCTTATACTGGCAAAGTGAAACGACAGCATAATCGCCCTGCCGAAACCATGAAAAAAATTTGGCAAGAGCTCGGCGTTCCGCCTTGGCAACGAAATCGTATCCCCCTCATTTTTTATGGTGAGACTTTACAAAGTGCGGTGGGTTTTTTCCGTGTTTTTCAAAACTTAGAGAAATAAAAAAGGGGTGATGATTCACCCATTTTTATGATTAAGAAAAGCGTTTAAAATGCCTGCCGTAAATTCTTTCCGTAAATAAAACCCCAGCGGCAAGGTATCAATCACTTCCCCATTTTTACCAATGCCTTTCGTAATGGCTTTACTGTTTGCACCTTTTGGACGCAGTTGCATAACTTCACCAATACGCGCCGTAATCTGATCTAACTTTCCGAGCACAATATAATCCATCAACTCTTCCCAATCTTGGCGTAATTGATGTTCTTGTTCAGTCGAAGGGTGCCATAAGATAGGTTGACCAATATGTCGCTCACGCAACGGAATATCACGACTACCTTCAATAGGAATCCACAAGACTTTCGATAATTTATGACGAACGTGTGAATTTTCCCAATTTACCCCTGAGTTTTGAACCAATGGGGCAAGACTCACAAACGTGGTTTCCAACGGAAAACTTTCGGCATTAATGGGTAAGGTTTTTAATTCAATGCCTAAATGGGAAAAGTCCTGCTCTGCTTTACTGCCGGCAGTCGCCCCCAATGCGGTTTCAAGCAACATTCCAACCCAACCTTTATCGCGTTTTAAATCAGGCGGAACGGGAATATTTAATTCATCTGCAAGTTCTCCAAAGGTTAACCCCGCAATAGATTGCGCTTTTTCTAATAAGGCTTGTTCGGTTTGTGGGATCATGCGTGGTATTTCTTCAATAATTTTGGTTTAACGTATTCTACGCCTTTGTCGATGTAAGGAATATTCTCTAATTTCAATAAAAAACGTTTTGCCGGCAATCCACCACCAAAACCGGTGATTTCACATTTTTTCCCTAATACACGATGACATGGAATGATAATACTAATTGGATTGCTCCCAACAGCACCGCCAACGGCTCGCACCGCCTTAGGGTTATTAATGCTTTCTGCTAATCCACCATAACTCGTCGTTTTGCCATAAGGAATTTGACGCAATGCTGCCCAAATTGCTTGTTGAAATGCGGTACCTTTAGGCGATAAAGGAATATCGGAGAAACTTTCTGGCTCGCCATTAAAATAACGCATTAAAGCGCACCGCACTTTTTCAAAAAGCGGTAAATCTTCTCGTAAAATCCAATTTGGATTCGGCGTGGTTTGTTCTAATTCACAATCTAAATTTGTGAGATTTTCACCATCAGAAATCATTAATAATCGACCAATTGGTGAGTCCATATAAGCATAAAAAAGTGCGGTCATTTTTCTCTCGTTTTTATGAAGTCATATAAGAAAAAAGCACACCGAACATACATTCGGTGTGCTGCGTATTATGCTAAATTTTTAACAAATTAGAAACTGTAGTTTAAGTTTAAACCGTAAAGGTTAGCACTTGCTTTAGAGGTATAATTCGCTGTTACTGTTGCTAAACCACCGATTGATTGATTTTCGGTAAAGTGAATTTTTTTACCACGTAAGTGCGCAAAGCCCGCATCAATAGAAAGATTCGGGGTAAATTTATAAGTTGCCCCTACGCTATACCACATACGATCAGTATCTGGAATAGATGCACTTGCATGCTCTGTTGGCGCTGCCGCTTCATCATAAGCAATACCGGCACGGAGCGTTAATTTATCATTTACATTATAGGTTGCACCTAATGCATAACGAGAATTGCTACGGTATTTTTCATCTTTATGGAAAGCTAACTCTCCATCATCAAATGTCGCGTGTAACTCTTTGAAACGACTCCAGTGTGTAAATTTGTAGCTGTAGTGTAATGCTAAATTATCTGTGATTTGGTGGAAACCTGATAATTCTAAATAATCTGGTAAGTGTAATGTTAACCCACCTGCAGCAGGCCCTTGACCACGAATAGTACGACCTGCACTCACAGCATTATCATCTTCAAAGTCAATATCGACTTTTGAGTGGTAGGCTAAACCAACACGATTATTTTCGTTAAACTCGTACACTAAACCTGCATTCCAACCAAAACCCCATGCATTTTTATCTTGTAAATGGGTTAATACGGTTTCTTTATTCACACCTTGTAATTTTGCTAAAGAAGCGGCTGCGTTTGGTGAAATTCGTCCAGCTCTCACTAATGCAGGAACTAATGGTGCAACATTTTTTACTGCATCACTTAAAATACCAGCACGACGTTCAATTTCTGCTTTTGCATAAACTGCATTTAAACCCACACCAGCAGTTAAACCTTGAGAAACACGATATGAACCGCTTAAATTTAAGTTAATCGCACTTAAATCAGTTTTACCACCGAATACACCCGCGTTGTAATCTGATTCATATTCACTTTTTAATCCAAAATTCACATTCATACCACCACCAATGGCAAATTTGTCATTAATTGGTGCCACAAAATACATATTCGGAATCAATGAACCAGGAACGACACTATTATGAGCTGCAGAACCTACAGCAACCGTACGACCTAGTGCATTAACGGTAACAGGGCCACTCATGTGAATTTTAGAATCCACATAAACGCCGCCCACAGAGAATTGATTAGTTTTGAATAAGCTCATTAATGCAGGGTTAGTGGCAACTACTGCAGCATTATCAGCAATTGCTGCTTCACCCGCATAAGCACGACCAAGACCTGATGTAGAAACTTCTGCTAATTGGAATGCGGCTGCATTTGCACCGCTTGCTACTAACAATGTGGTCATTGCTAATAGCGTTTTATTAAATTTTGTCATTTGGAACCTTTGTTATTAATAATAATGAAAAAATCCGCGAGATTCTAAAACTCCAATAAATGGAGTGCAAATTATTTTAGATTAATTTTTAAGTGTTCCGACCAGTGATAAATAAATGATATTTAAATTAAAAAAATGCGGCTACTTTGGCAGAGCGTTTTAAAAATGCTAGAATAGAACCAATCTAATTTTAAATAAGGAAATCCTATGACAGTAACATGCAAAGCAGAAGAATCTCTCACTTGTAGTTGTGTTGATGTGGGTACGATTATTGACGGTTCAGATTGCTCTGTTGATATTCATCAAACCTATGCAAATAAAGCTGAAGCTGAAGCGGCACTTAATCGTTTCATTGAAAAAGCTCGCAAAACAGAAAGCGATCCTTGTGACATTAAAAGTGAAATCACTGAAACTGAAAATGGCGCAAATTTAACAGCTCGCTTTACATTTAGTTGCCAAGCTGAAGCGATGATTTTCGAATTAGCGAATCGCTAAAAACACATTAAAAAATAACCGCACTTTATCATTCAAAATAAAGTGCGGTTATTTTTTTGCTTAAATCCTAATTAAATCGCTATCGCAAACGTTTGCTTAATCTGATACAATCACGCCGTTTTATCATTTAACCTAAAAATATAGGATAACATTGTGAGCAAACCATCATTAAGTTATAAAGATGCAGGCGTGGATATTAATGCCGGTAATGAATTAGTTGAACGTATTAAACCACACGTGAAACGAACTACTCGTCCTGAAGTCATTGGGGGATTAGGTGGGTTTGGCGCATTATGTGCTATTCCGGGTAAATATAAAGAACCGATCCTCGTTTCAGGTACAGACGGTGTAGGAACAAAACTACGTTTAGCCATTGACTTAAAAAAACACGATACCATCGGTATTGATTTGGTTGCAATGTGTGTTAACGATTTAGTCGTGCAAGGTGCAGAGCCATTATTCTTCTTAGACTACTACGCTACAGGAAAACTTGATGTGGATGTTGCCTCTGATGTGGTAAAAGGCATTGCAGAAGGCTGTGTACAATCGGGTTGTGCATTAGTGGGTGGTGAAACCGCTGAAATGCCGGGTATGTACCACGCTGGCGATTATGACCTAGCAGGTTTCTGTGTGGGTGTCGTCGAAAAATCAGAAATCATTGATGGTAGCCAAGTTAAAGTAGGAGATGCTTTAATTGCACTAGGTTCAAGTGGCCCGCATTCAAATGGTTATTCTTTAATTCGTAAAGTCATTGATGTTGCTGGCGTCAACCCAGCCACTGAGCAATTAGATGGTCATCCATTAAGTGAACAAGTGCTTGCACCGACAAAAATCTATGTAAAATCTGTTCTCGCTTTAATCAAACAAACGGAAGTCCATGCTATCGCACACTTAACGGGTGGCGGTTTCTGGGAAAATATCCCTCGTGTATTACCGAAAAATACCAAAGCTGTTATTGATGAAAGCAGTTGGGAATGGCAACCCGTATTCAAATGGTTACAAGAAAAAGGCAACATTGAAACCTATGAAATGTACCGTACATTTAACTGTGGCGTTGGTATGGTGATTGCATTACCACAATCGCAAGTGGAAACCGCTTTAGCGATTTTAAAACAATCCGGTGAAAATGCCTGGTTAATCGGTCATATTGAAAATGCGACAGATAACGAACCACAAGTTATTATTAAATAATTTCTCTTTTCCATTTCAGGGCGAAAATTTCAGAATGAAAGGTTCGCCCTTCTTTTATGTAGAATAATATGAAAAAAATTGCCGTCCTGATTTCAGGGCAAGGATCAACTCTTCAAGCGATAATTGAGGCTTGTCAAACTGGGTTTATTCCAGGAAAGATCGTGACTGTCATCAGTAATAAAATCGATTCATTTGGTTTAGAACGCGCTAAAAGTGCGGGCATTCCTAGCCGAGTTTTTTTACGTCAAGATTTTACGTCCAATCTCGATATGGATAAGGCTATCTGTGATTATTTAGACGATCTCAATGTTGATCTCATTGTGTTAGCCGGTTATATGAAAATCTTAACTAAACCATTTACACAACGTTTTGCTGGGAAAATTTTAAATATTCACCCTTCCCTTCTACCCAAATATCCTGGGTTACATACTTATCAAAGAGTACTTGAGAATGGCGACAGCGAACACGGTACGACCGTGCATTTTGTCAATGAAGAGATCGATGGCGGTGCCATTGTGTTACAAGCTAAAGTACCTATTTTCCCTGGCGATACAATTGAAGAAATTGAACTTCGTACACGTGAACAGGAATATAATATTTATCCTTTAGTGATTAAATGGTTTATTGAAGATCGATTAATACTCATTGAAAATCAAGCCTATTTAGACGGCAAGCCGTTACCACCGAATGGTTACGCTAATGAGTAAAGCGATATGCACTCTTGAAAAGGGTGACTTAAATCACCATTAAACAACCTGATTTTATGAAAAAAACAATAAACCCTGTATAATCGGGGTTTTATTATTGTGGGATATAGTATGCAAATTAACTTTACTCAGATTTTTCAAGATAGTCTCAATTTTATGCGTAATCAGCGAAAAACCGTGCTGATTTTCGTTGGGATTTTTGTCGTTTCACAATTAATTAATGCATTAGTCAGTGTCCCAATGCCGAGCTTGGGTGATAATCCTAATCCGTCACAACAGGATATTATTGATGCATTAAGCAAAGTAGAGCCAACTGCACTGATTGGATCTTTTGTATTCCAACAATTATTGATGTCTTTTATTGCGACCTTCGGTATTGCAACCATTCATCATATTAGTCAGCAAAATCAAAATCCGATTAATCAAGGGCTCATGCTGACATTGCGTCGTTTTTTAGGTGTGGTCGTTTTAGATATTTTTATGAGTTTGCCGCTTTTATTTGGCCTTGCTGATGTCATGAGCTCATTTTTAAGCAAAAATGCCCTCTCCCCTCTAGCCTTTGTTTCAATGGTATTTGGTTTATTTTTCTTTGTTCGCCTATGCTTATCGCCTGTGCATTACATTGCGTCCAATCAATCTATCGGGCAAAGTGCTTTACAAGTATGGCGTGCAGGTATTAAGCGTAATGGCGTATTAATTATTTATGCTTTACTCACTTATTTACTTCTTCCTTTAGTAGTGAACACCATTGGTGCAATCTTAGGTTCATCATTTTTAAGTGCTATTGTTGGTATCCTGGCTGCATTATTTCAAATGTTTATTTTGGTATTTACTTACCGTTTTTACAGCTTATTTATGAAGGCATAATATGAAACAACTTCTTGAATTTATTCCGCTTGTTCTCTTTTTCATCACCTACAAAATGTTTGGTGTGCGTGATGCAGCCATCGTATTAGTGATTGCAACCATTGTTCAAATGATTGTGCTAAAACTGAAATATGGCGTGATTGAGAAACAACAAAAAATCATGGCAATTGCTGTCGTCTTTTTTGGATTGCTTACTGCTTATTTCAATGAAATCAAATACCTACAATGGAAAGTCACGATTATTAATGCCTTATTTGCCATTGTTTTATTGGTTGCACAATTCCAATTCAATACGCCATTAGTGAAAAAGTTATTAGGCAAAGAAATCCAGTTACCGGACAATGTGTGGAACAAATTAAATGTAGGCTGGGCAGGATTTTTCATTCTGTGTATGCTGGTAAATATTTATATCAGCCAAAATATGTCTGAAGATGCTTGGGTTGATTTCAAATCTTTTGGTTTACTTGGTATGACCTTTGTTGCAACAATTGTCAGCGGTGCTTATATTTACCGTTACTTACCTAAAGATGATCAAAAAAATGACGGGGACAAATAATGGTTTCAAATCTTATCGATAAAGACGGTCGTCAATCTAAAGGCGTATTATTATTACGTACCTTAGCGATGCCTTCAGACACCAATGCGAACGGTGATATTTTCGGTGGCTGGATTATGTCACAAATGGATATGGGCGGAGCAATTCTAGCAAAAGAAATTGCTCATGGTCGTGTGGTCACCGTTGCCGTAGAAAGTATGAATTTCATTAAGCCTATCGCCGTCGGTGACGTGGTGTGTTGTTACGGCCAATGTCTCAGTGTGGGTCGTTCTTCTATTAAAATCAAGGTAGAAGTATGGGTGAAAAAAGTTGCAAGTGAACCAATTGGGGAACGTTATTGCGTGACAGATGCCGTATTTACCTTTGTCGCCGTAGGAAAAGACGGCAAATCCCGCTCTATTCCACGTGAAGGTAATCTTGAACTAGAGCGAGCATTAGCCTCTATCGAAGAATTAAATTGTTAAAAGGATAAATGATGTATTACGTGATTTTTGCCCAAGATATTCCTGGTACTTTAGAAAAACGCCTTGCTGTACGTGAGCAACATCTTGCTCGTTTAAAACAATTACAAGCAGAAGGTCGCTTATTAACTGCGGGCCCCAATCCAGCCATTGATGATGAAAATCCAGGCGAAGCTGGCTTTACCGGCTCGACTGTGATTGCTCAATTCGAAAGCCTGTCTGCAGCAAAAGACTGGGCAGCACAAGATCCTTATGTTGAAGCTGGCGTTTACGGTGATGTCATTGTGAAGCCTTTCAAAAAAGTTTTCTAAATAAAACGAACTCTACACTCAAAGACGGATCTAAATATCCGTCTTTCTCTTTATATGGAATCTCCTATGCGAGCACTTAAACACACGACAATTTCGTTATTAATTTTAACCGCACTTTCAGGCTCAGCTTTGGCTAATCAACATACCCATAAAAGCCAAAATGAAACTGCGCCACAAATTAACCTTGCAGAAGAACAAGCCAAATGGACACAACAACAGCACGCTCATGAATTAAAGCTGATTGAACAACGCGCGACTTTTCTGCAATTAGAGTCGCTCCTAAAAAGTGCGGTCAAAAATAATCATGTTTCTAATAATACCAAATTATTTCTTGGGCTTATTGATTCTTTAAAAGGCTATCCATTGCAAACTGATGCTATGGCGGCTTATTTAGATGCACGTGTAAAAACCGTTAATCGCGATACGCCTCGTGAAGAAGTAAGTGCATTGCAATCAGACATTGAACAATTTATTCAGCAACATTCCTCTCATTTTCTACGTGGAAAATTAGAACAAAGTATTTTTACGTTGTTCATCAATGCTGAAGATACTCAAGCGCTCGCCAAACTCACGCCTAATAATTTGGAAACACAAATTGCCGTGCTCACGGCTAAATATCAAATAGAAACAGCCAATACTAGTCAAACGTCAGAACATCAATCAAATGACAAGAATAAATCGGCTATTTTATCTGAGTATGAACAACTTTGGCTCAACAACGCTGAACTTCCTAATGATGCTCAGCTATGGGCGGCTTGGTATTCACAGGGTGGACGTACTCCAGAGAAAATCTATCAAAAAGCGGAAATGCTTTTTAGTAAAAATGATGCGAAAGGATTAGAAATACTCGCTAAAGAGTTAGAAAAAATTGAGAATGCTAAAGAAGATGAGCAAGTAGCCGCTCATTTAGCGCTCTATCAGGATCTCTTAAAAAATCCAGCAAATTTGAAAATACTCGCTGAAAGGCTGCCATTAATTGATGGTAACACGAATAAAATCATCAATAAATTTGTCGTAGTACTCGGTTTTGCTCGTTATTTGCGAACCATTCCAGAAAATATGAACGAGCCAACCTTCACCCCTTACGAGCAATGGGCTAAAACTTGGCAATTAGACGAAACTGAATTACGCGATTGGAAAATCGCCTTTATTAGCCGTTTCTTTGATAACGAAAGCCCCAACTTTGTGCAATGGCGCGATCAAGAAATCCTAAAACTGAATGCCGATAACCTCATTGAACGTCGTTTACGTACGGCTATTTGGCAACAAACGGATTTGCTTGTCTGGTTAAATGCCCTTTCCGATGAGACGAAACAAAAACAAGAATGGCGTTATTGGATGGCTAAAATAGCTGCTCAAGCATCCGATAAAGATGCAAAACACCGATTAGAAGCTTTATCGAAAGAACGTGGGTTTTATCCAATGTTAGCAACGGTCAAATTAGGACATTCCTACAAACTGGAAATGCCTAAAATTCCTCAAGAGTCCAATATCCAAGAGAAGTATTCAGCTGAATTAGCTGAGATAGCAGAACTGCGTCAATTAGATCGATTAGGCGCGGCCAAACAACGTTGGCGTGCTCTATTAGAAAAATTACCACAAGAGAAACAACTTGTGTTAAGCCAATATGCGAATGAACAAAATTGGTTTGAATTGGGCGTAGATGGCTCGATTATTGCAAAAGCTTGGGATTATATCGACTTACGCTTACCAAATGCTTACAGTCAATATTTTGATATTGCCCTCAGTAATGTGAACCTCAGCGCAACAGAACCTCAAGCCATTGTGGATAATCGAGTAACCAAAACCTTCGCCATGGCCATTGCGCGCCAAGAAAGTGCGTGGAATCCAATGGCACAATCTTCTGCAAATGCTCGAGGATTAATGCAGCTATTACCAAGTACCGCGCAAAAAACGGCAGAAAATCAGCAACTTCCTTATAATGGAGAGTTAGATTTATTCAAACCGCTTAATAATATTTTACTCGGTACGGCTCACTTAAATGAGTTAAATGCTAAATACCCTAATAACCGCATTTTGATCGCCTCTGCCTATAATGCGGGAGCAAGCCGTGTAGAAAAATGGCTTGCGAGAGCCAATGGCAAATTGGCCATGGATGAATTTATTGCCTCTATTCCGTTCTTTGAAACACGAGGTTATGTTCAAAACGTATTAACTTACGATTTTTATTATCAACACCTACAAGACAAAGAAAAATTACAAACCTTTAGCAA
This sequence comes from Parahaemophilus parainfluenzae, assembly GCF_001053575.1. Taxonomy (GTDB): domain Bacteria; phylum Pseudomonadota; class Gammaproteobacteria; order Enterobacterales; family Pasteurellaceae; genus Haemophilus_D; species Haemophilus_D parainfluenzae_S. Next base: position 48,486 of record NZ_JVSL01000018.1, read on the forward strand.
AGAGGAATACGATCGGCTATACTAGTCGCACTAGTTTAATAGTATAGGATTGTTGATATGTATATTAGTCGCAATTTAGAACAATGGAATGCTTTCCTCGCGACCTTACAAACCGCATTTGAGCAAGGCAAAGCACAAGATTTATTAACGCTTCTGCTCACGCCAGATGAGCGTGATGCAGTGGGTTTACGTTTACAAATCGTGGCTCAGTTATTGGATAAGAATCTCTCCCAACGAGAGATTCAACAGAATCTCAATACCAGTGCAGCAACCATTACGCGTGGTTCTAATATGCTCAAAACAATGGATCCGGATTTTATAAACTGGGTAAAAAGCCAACTCGATGAGCAAACTGCAAAAAACTAAGCGAATTCTGACCGCACTTTTACATTTTTTTCGGCCATCTTGGTGGAAAAAAAATTGGCAACGGGTTGCGTGGCGTTTTTCTCTCGCAATCCTGGCATTTTTCATTTGCTTCCGCTTTATCCCTGTTCCCTTCTCTGCCTATATGGCACAGCAAAAAATCGGGCACTTATTACAGTTGGATTTCAGCTATTCAATCAAATACGATTGGGTGAGCCTTGATGAAATCTCACCAAATATGCAGCTTGCGGTAATTGCTGCTGAAGATCAAAAATTTCCAAACCACTGGGGATTTGATTTTGAGGCGATTCAAAAGGCCTTTAAATTTAATGAAAAATCTCAAAGAACCAGAGGTGCTTCAACGATTTCTCAACAAACCGCGAAAAACCTCGTTCTCTGGCATGAACAAAGTTGGTTTCGCAAAGGATTAGAAGTTCCCACAACGGCATTAATGGAAATCTTTTGGTCTAAAGAACGGATTTTAGAAGTGTATTTGAACATCGCAGAATTTGGTAATGGCATCTTTGGTGTAGAGGCAGCCAGTCGCTATTACTTCAAAAAATCAGCGAAAAATTTAACTCAATCAGAAGCGGCATTACTCGCAGCGGTTTTACCTAATCCTATTATCTATAAAGTGAATAAGCCTAGTGCATTAGTTCGTAAAAAACAAAGTTGGATTATGCGACAAATGAATGGATTAGGCTTGAATTATCTAAAAGAAATGTAGATTTGCCATAAAGAAAAAACCTTGAAACTCACTTTAAGTTTCAAGGTTTTAAATTTGGTGGAGATAATCGGGATCGAACCGACGACCTCTTGAATGCCATTCAAGCGCTCTCCCAACTGAGCTATATCCCCAAATAACGCAAGCTATGATAAATTTCGGCTGATAAACTGTCAATATTGAAATAATCAAATCCCACTTATCAGCCTAAATATTAAGCGTTTTGAGATTTAATAAAATCAATGGCACGTTGGATACGCGCTAACACACGTTCACGGCCGATACCCACTAATGTCACATCCATAGAAGGTGATTGGCCTGAGCCTGTTACTGCTACGCGTAATGGCATTCCGACTTTACCCATACCCACTTCTAATTCAGCCGCGGTTTGTTCAATCGCTTCATGCGTAGAATGTAAATCCCAGCTAGAAAGTGCGGTCAATTTTTCTTTTACTTTTTCAAGTGGTTCAATCGCTGCTGCTTTAAAGTGTTTTTTCACTGCCGCTTCATCAAAACTTTCAAACTCTTCGAAGAAATAACGGCTTGCTGAGGCCATTTCTTTTAAGGTTTTGCAACGTTCTGCAAGCATCATCACGATTTCTGTTAACGCTGGACCATTTGAAGTATCAATACCTTGATCTTTATAGTGCCATGCAAGGTGTTTGGCCACATATTCAGGTGGTAATTCACGAATGTAATGATGATTTAACCACAATAATTTTTCTGTGTTAAATGCACTTGCAGATTTACTCACGTGATCTAATTCGAAGAATTTAATCATTTCTTCACGTGTAAAGATCTCTTGGTCACCATGACCCCAACCTAAACGAACAAGATAGTTAATTAAGGCTTCAGGTAAATAACCGTCATCACGATATTGCATCACACTTACCGCACCATGACGTTTTGAGAGTTTTTGGCCATCATCACCATTAATCATGGAAACGTGTGCATATACTGGAATTGGTGCGCCTAACGCTTTTAAGATATTAATTTGACGAGGGGTGTTGTTAATATGGTCTTCACCACGCACAACGTGAGTAATGCCCATATCCCAGTCATCCACTACCACACAGAAGTTGTAGGTTGGTGAACCGTCTGTACGACGAATAATTAAATCATCTAATTCGCTGTTGCTGATTTCAATACGACCACGCACGGCATCATCAAATACGACTGAACCCTCTGTTGGGTTTTTAAAACGTACAACATGTGGCTCATCGGCTGCATGATTGTGATCATGTAAACAATGACGGTCATAACGTGGTTTTTCTTTGTTTTGCTCTTGTGTATGACGTAATTCTTCTAGGCGTTCTTTAGAGCAATAGCAACGATAAGCCAAGCCTTGTTCAATCATTTCATCAATCACTTGATTGTAACGATCAAAGCGTTTGGTTTGATAATAAGGACCATGCTCCCAAGCAAGGTTTAACCACTCCATCCCTTCAATGATTGCCGCTGTTGCTTCCGGTGTAGAACGCTCTAAATCGGTATCTTCAATACGTAATACAAATTCACCGTTGTTATGTTTTGCAAATAACCAAGAATAAAGGGCTGTGCGTGCACCGCCCACATGCAAATAACCTGTCGGGCTTGGGGCAAAACGCGTACGTACTTTGACATTCGGATCTAATTCAAAAGGAGGATCAATTTTCATTTTCTTAATAACCTATTCATTTACAAAAATTACCTTTATTTTACTACGACTTGCGCGACTTCTAAATAAAAAATCTGATTTTATGCCTATTTTTGCAACAACTAGACGCTTTTTCATAAAAATATATTGACTGAAATCTCATTATACTTATAATGCCAATCCACAACATTAAGGGCGATTAGCTCAGTTGGGAGAGCACCTCCCTTACAAGGAGGG
>NZ_JVSL01000001.1:0-33912 GCF_001053575.1 Parahaemophilus parainfluenzae
TTTAAAATCCCTCGCCTTTCGAGGCGTGCCAGTTCAAGTCTGGCCTCGGGCACCATCTCAAACGGCTAAATTTTAGCCGAAAGCTCATCTAAGAGCTTACTTTTTAGACAGAATTAAAAGATTTAGTTTAATTTTGATAAAAAGTGAGTTCGTCATGACAAGTTCAAATCTAAATTCTTCTAAAACTCCGTTTGTAGTTACCGTTTTATCAACTAAAGGTGGAGTAACTAAAAGCACTAACGCCGCTAACATCTCCGCTTTTTGTGCAGATCATGGTCTTAAAGTCTTAATGATTGACACAGATGTTCAACCATCTTTAAGCTCCTATTACAAAACAGTTAGTAACGCTCCCGGCGGTATTTATGAATTTATTATTAACCGCACCATCGACCCGGCAGTTGTAATATCTCAAACTGATATTCCTAATCTTGATTTGATTAAGTCAAATGATCCTACTGGTAAAATAAGCCTGCTCCTGAAAGATTCGGATGACGGTGTAATCCGCTTTAATCACTTAATCAAGCAAATTAAAGATTACGACCTCATTATGGTTGATACGCGCGGTACGCGCGACATTACCCTTTCAATGTCGGTGCTTGCCAGTGACTTAATTCTCTCCCCTGTCCTACCTGAATTACTATCTACTCGTGAATTTATGCGTGGCACGTTGAGTCTTTATAATGACTTAGCTACTTATACTCACTTCGGTTTTCAATTACCTCCTATTAAAGTTTTAGCAAACCGCGTTGATAACACAAATAATGCAAAAGATGTGATCAATCAGGTTCGTGAATTATTCAATGATGAAGAATTCAAAGCACAATTCCTCGCGCCAATTGAATTTTTACCATTGGTTATTCCGGCTCGTGTTGCATACCGTGAAGCTAATGCATACTGCACACCAATCCATCGCTACGCAGAAAGTGAATATGAAACCATGCAAGGCCTATGCAAATTGCTGTTTCCTCAGTGGGCTCAAAAATTTTAAGAGGGAACAGTTATGGCATCCAAACCTAAGCAAAAAGCGATTTATTCACTAGAAAGTGAGCAAGCCGTTTTAGGCTCACTGCTACTTAAGAATGACTGTTTCGATGAAATTGCAGGCTTACTTCAAGCCGAAGATCTTTATCCTTGGGCTCATCAATGCATCTTTAAGGCTATTGCTACTTTATTAAGTAAAGGGCAACCGGCGGATCTTATTACGGTAGAGCAAGAACTCAAAAAAATAGGATATGCGCAAGACAGTGACGGTACATTTGCTTATATCGCAGAAATTGCGCATACCACACCATCCGTAGCCAATATTAAAGCACATGCCGATGTCGTTATTGCCTATAGTCGTCAGCGCCGATTAAATAGTCTGGGTCAATATCTTGTTGAAAGAACCCAATCTCATTGTTCTGCAACAAACTTTGAACAGATATTGGCTGAGTCAGAGAAAACCTTATTTGACATAGCCATCAATCAAGTACAAGACAATCAACCTGTAGATTTATCTCAAGTGATGGATAAAGTCGTCAATCGCATTGAGTCAGCTTGTGAAACTAAAGATCCGATTGTTGGTACACCAAGCGGTTTTAAAAAACTGGATTTCAAGACCGGAGGATTTCAACCGGGAATGCATATCCTGGCTGCAAGACCCTCTATGGGTAAAACTGCCTGTGCTTTAACTTTAGCTTATAACGCCTTAGAAAAGCGGCCTGCTCCGGTACATATGTACTCCTTAGAAATGCCGGCAGATCAAATCATGCAGCGCATGATTAGCTTAGTTGCTAATTTATCCGCAGATCGCATCAGAAGTCCTTTAAGTATGAGTGAGGAAGACTATGGCAAGCTGGCTATTGCATTAGGGCATATCAAAAAATGGACTAATCGATTCATTCTGGATGATGAAAGCCGCCTAACTCCACATAAACTCAGAACAAAAATCCGCCGGAACATCCGTTTATTCGGCAAGCCATCCATTATTTTGGTTGATTACCTGCAAATTATGACTATGCCGGGTAAACCGAATAGATACGAAGAAGTTACGGCAATATCAGCAGAAATAAAGGCCATCTCGAAAGAAGTTGATGTACCGATCATCGCCTTATCTCAACTATCCCGCAACCCTGAAAATCGTGTTGATAAAAAACCTATATTATCGGATCTCCGGGAGTCAGGAGCAATAGAACAAGATGCCGATTTTATTATGTTTTTGCATCGAGATGACTACTACGCGAAAGCCGACAATGAACTCAATGGGCTATGTGAAATTATTATCGCGAAAAACCGCAACGGACCGTTGGGTCGAGTGTTATGCAAATTCGAGGGTGAATATTCCAGATTCACCGAACTAGACAACACTGAACAATACTCGACCTATTAATGGAGATAAATGATGAATACGCAAAAATCTTTTTTCAAAACGAAAACAGCCGAAGAACGCCAGCAACTGATACGTCAAAATATGATGGCAACCCAAATTGCTAATACATCTCCTGACTATAAAAAATCAATACAGGAAATCCAGCAATCGGCAAATGAACAACAACCACAATTAATCAGCGTGACGTTAATGCAACTACGTCCGTTTGACGGCAACCCACGCAAAACTAAAAATCCCAAATTTGAAGAAATTAAAGAATCTATTCGTATGCGTGGTTTAGACTTTGCACCGAATATTACTAAACGTCCGGGAGACGATTTCTATATTATCGCCGACGGTGGTAATACCCGCTTACAGGCACTAAATGAACTATGGGAAGAAACTCAAGACCCTAAATACTGGTCTATTCGCTGCCTATATAAGCCATGGGATGGCAATGAAAATGAAGGCACCCTATCCTGTCTAATCGGCCACTTAACGGAAAACGACTTACGTGGTGATTTGAGCTTCGTTGAGCGTGCACTGGCGATTGCCGAAATTAAGGCAATGTATGAAAAGAGCGATGAAAAAAAACTATCTCACCGTCAATTATCAGAACGATTAAAAACTGATGGGTACGGCATATCCTACTCATTATTAGCAAAAATGGAATCATGCCTAGTTCATTTATATCCATACATCCCTAATGTGCTTCTTGCCGGCATGGGAAAACCTCAAATTGAGAAGTTATTAGTACTGTACAACAATGCATTATCACTATGGAAAAAGCAACTATTTGATGATTCTGTTTTTTTAGAAATATGGGAAAAAGTGCTTAGTACCTTTGACTCTGAACCACAGTCATTCCATCTTTCATATGTCCAAGATGAGTTAATTGGTGCCATGGTTACAGTTCTAAATAACGGAACAACCTATGAAGATATTCGCTTTGAAGTGGATATTGACGAGCAAAAACGCCGTCGAGAAGAAAAAGCGTTCCAAACCTCATTTCAAAATAATAACGGTGAACCGGTACATAATTCCGTTCCGTCGTTATCTGAGTTGGACAATAACGCAGTTAACAACAAAGAGAAAAAAAACCAACCACAAAAGAACAAAATTTCAGAACCGAAGATAGTGAAAACACCAGTTCAACCGGAAAATTCAAATGATTCGGACATTACTGACAATGATGACGTCCAGAAAAATAATAGTCATCAAAATATCTTTGATCAATTTGGAATGACCCCGGGGATGTCTTTACGAGAACAGCAGCAAAAACGCGCCGAAGATAACGGTCTCACATTTGCCAATACTGGTCACCAACCGGTCACCGACATTTGGCAAATTTTCCCGGCATTTGACAGTTTTAATCGTTTAACAGCCGAAGCCAATGGGCTTGCTTACGATATATTCAAAGCCGTAGGACTCAATCCTAAAACGCTTATTCAATATTTAAATGCTGAAAAAGATATCAGCGATTTTACTTTCACATTGGCACCGTTACCTACCGAAGCAAAAAGTAACCAACTAAGTGAAAGTATTTACGAATTAATGGTCATGCTCGCCTCAGATAAACATACTAATATGTTGAGCTGGACCATTCCTGAGGAGCTATTAGTCGGCAACGAACAAATGAATGCCGCTATAAGCGATATTTTATTAGTCAAAATATTCCGCTTAATCCGTATTGTTCGCCGGATGCGTGAACATTTACGTTAATATAAAAGGAGTTCGTCATGCATACATCAATCAACCAAGCCATCATCGGCTATGTTGTCACTCAGCTGAAAGCAGGTAATCTGCAATGTTGTGAAAAGCTAGGATTTAACGAAGAAGAATTACGCCAAATTAAAAATTTATCAGTTAATGAAGTGGTTTATTTGTGTAATTCTCCTGCCCAATTTTGCAATGTAGAAATAAATCACCATTTATTAGGGCGCATTTTAGATTGCGCCCAAAAAGATAAAAAACTGGAAAAAACACAGGATAGAGCTTTAATGCTCGACGCCTCTATCGAATTAATGCAACACTTTTTTGGTTTAACTTCCGCAGAAGTCAGTGGCCGTCGAAAATTACTTGGACGGACTGAAAAACAAGGTAGAAAAAAACACTGTAGTGAAGAAACAGAAAGTGAAATTTGGTTACGTTGGAAAGAACTAAAAAAGACAGTTTCTCAACTGGATAGCCTGGAAGCCCTAGATACTTACATGCTTATTGCTGAAGAATATGCAGTCAGCCTGACTTCTGTGTGGAAGTTGATTCAAGGTTGGGAAAAACAGAACTAGTATCAAGGATTTCAACGATGATAGGGAAATATACAAATGAAAAAGGAAAATGTCTGACCACATTTTCCTTTCCGTTAACTGCTTATAAGCTAAGCGAGTCATAGCAATGGCGCAAAATATACCACAAATTATCGAAAATGCAACGGCAGAATTATCTCGTCGTCAAGCGGAGAAACAGAACAATAAAGATATACCAAAGCTAGAGCTATCCATACAATCGGAAGGACTACTCTATTTTGGTAATCCGCATGAAAGCATTCCGCTTCGATTACTACAAGATAATTATCTTACCCCCAAGGCTAAATTTGCCTGGCAGGTCATTAAATTTAATGCCAAGGCATATAAGGGCACAGCATTTCCCTCCTATGAGGAATTACAAAAATTACTGTCAGACAGACCCTATAGTCATGAGAAAGCCTCAACTAAAGTGGTTAGTCAAACAATTATGTTATTACGTTTGTGCCGTTGGCTCACATTTTGCAGCACCGCCCGAGATAATCATGGACGCGTGCTTGGCAATATTTACATTATTCATGATGAACCAATCAGTGTGGTAGATGCTATCCACTTTAATGATGATTACCTAAGTTTTCTTGAGGGCGCTTGTCATCATAAAGATAACATCGTTAATCAGGTGGCAAATCAAATAATGCAGTCATTATTAAATGACGATACGCTCGTGCATTATGGTTCACATATCAACCTAATGCGCCAACGTTACGCATCTCGTGATACTCATCTTGAACTGCAAACACAGCAAAAACTCACAGCACCAACAACCAAATTATTGGAAAAGACTCAAGATAATTTACTGACTTCCATTAAGGAAGTCAGTGAAATAGGTGCGGAAGGGAGTAAAAAATCAACGAATTTACAGACTTTCCATACGAAAGTCAGTCAAAACTCGCAGTCTTCCATTACGGAAGTTAGTGCTAAGTCTTTGATTTCTGACTCTCTTCCATTAAGGAAGTCAGCAAATCAGTACAGTACTAGTACTTATATAAATAATAATTTGTACAGTACAGTACTTGAACAAGTAGCAACACAGTTTCCAAATGTATATGCCTTAACAGCATTGGAAAAAAATACGTTACTGAAAATGACAGCAGAATTAAATTTATCAGAAGAACTCTTCAAGAACGTTTTACTTGAAACTGCACTACGTATTCAACAAAGTGAGAATACGGCTAAAGCGATTAAAAATATCATGGGGTATCTTTGTAAAATGCTGCGTAATGCTGCGTCAGGACAATTTAAACCTTACTTAGTAAATCAACCGACTGCATCATATGTAATAACAGGCAAAATACAACCTGTGTTACCAGAGGCCTCGAATGATAAAAACAAATCTGAGACAGAAATAACCTTAACACCTGAAGAAATAGAAAAACGATTAGCATTACTCAATGAAATGCGTAAATTATATTAACAAACGATTATTTTGGAGGATGATTGTTCAAAAAACAAACAGTGTGTACAGTGTACACGATGATTAAAAAATAAACAATCATTCCCAAAGAATGAGTGGTTAAGAAATAGAAATCATCTATGACAATATCAAAAATCACGACAATTTTTTTAGTAAAATTCAGATTTTAGTTTTTCATTTAATTACAAATAGTTATGCATAAAATATTATCCAAATACAAAAGAGGAAAAGATTATGACTGACACTCAAAATCCACTTAATGAACTCGGTGCATTACGCAGTGATATTAATATGACACTACATACTCATTATGCTACAAGAATCTGGGCGGGCCGACCTTGGAGTGCAACCGAAGATAAAACAGATGAAAAGAGTAATAAATTTTACTCGCAAATCATTAGCATGCCGCATTGCCTTTCCATCTTAAATCAGGTCAATACAGATGCGGCAAATGATGACCCTTATGCAGATCAGTTTTTGATTGCCTTGGAAGATAAAATTATCTCTGCTCGTAGAGATATGCAGGCTCTAAACGAACAAATCTATGCGCTTTATGCAAATCAAATTCCTGAAGGGATTGATATCCAGCGTTGCCAAAATATTGCTCCAGTTACTATGCCTATCTATATTAAATATCCATTAGGTTATATCTTGGTTTATTTATTAACAGATTATGATTCTGTTGCTCGAGCAGTACTTACCGCCTCACATATTGCAATTATGACTAAATCCGATGCAAAAGCCTGGATGCAAAAAGCCTCCCATTTGATGAGAAGTGTTTTTGGTATGGCACAACAATATCGTCATAGTGGTGTTACACGTCAAGATTTCAGCGAAAAAAACGCAAGAGCACAAAGTGCGGTTGAACGTTTTGGTGAATTGCCTCAGGAAATTTTAGACGGAAGCAAACGTAGTGGATATGCCCCTGCCATTAAAACTAATAATAGCCAGGAGCAAGTTGAAACAGAAATTGTTTTAGAACAAAACAGCCAAACTTTAGAAGATCATTAAGGATAGTAAAATGTCTTTACTCTCTACCCAGTATGTTCAATTATCTGACGCAGATTTTCAGGCATTTCACCGAACAGCCCCTGTAAATGCGAGTTTGAGAAGTGTTTTCCGGAAAATTAATAGCGCAGAAGATTATCAATTACTGTCTCAATATATTCAACAAACCCGTGATGCTTTAATGTTGATGCAGAAAAAAATTATCGACGCAGCCAACAGCTATCCTTTGACACACTTACCTATTTATTTGAAAAAAGATGTGTCATCTGGTGGGTGTTTTTTACGTTGGCGCAACTGCGGTAATAACCGTCAAGGACAGCCAGCTTGGGAAGAAATTATCCAAGACAAAAATATCCCGATTGAAATTCGTGAGGCAATGTTGGCTATCGAAAAAGACAGAATCTGTGCCAATATGCAAATGGCCGTGCTTAATTCAATTTTGCGCCAGTCAAGAGAATGTGAAGACAAACTGGTTATCGCCGAGAAATTATTTAAAAAAGCATTGGAATAATTGAGAGGAAAACCTTCTTAAGGTTGAGAGGAAAAGCTTATTTTTTTATGTAGAGGAAAATCCTCCCCTAAAAGGCCTTTTAAAGGTAAGGGGGCGCAGCCCCCCTTAACCCCCCGAACGAAGTAAATATATTTTATTTAAACCAGATCTTTGAGATCTACTATATCACCACACTAAATAGGAGTTTTACATGTCAGTTAATAAAGTTACTATTATCGGAAACCTCGGTGCAGATCCTGAAATCCGAGTTATGCCAAACGGAGACCATACGGCAACATTAAGTGTTGCAACAAGTCGCTATTGGAAAGATCAAGCTACTGGAGAAAACAAGGAATTAGTTGAATGGCATCGAATTGTGTTATATCGTCGATTAGCTGAAGTCGCCAGAGATTACTTGAAGAAGGGATCTAAAATCTATATTGAAGGTTATCTACGGACACAAAAATGGACGGACAGCAACGGTATAGATCGTTGGACAACAAATATTATCGGCGAAGAAATGCAATTATTGGATAGCAAACCAAAAATTCAATCTGAGCAACAAGAAACACCAATGGATGACTTCAATGGTGAAATACCGTTCTAGCTGAAAAGTTACTTTTCTAAACGACAAATAACGAGGTTCAAGATGAAAAAATTTTTATTGCCACTATGTATTCTGTTACTGGCAGGGTGTGCCGAATTAACCGCACTAAATAATAAGGTTGGTGAAATGGCAGGCTCAATTAACCAAACATTAGGAACAGGCTCGGTAGTTACTATTGATGATAGTGCTACATCTGCCCGTCAAATTGATACACTGTATGTCCGGGTTAAACGTGAATTCGGTTTCAATACCCGCGAAGAGGAAATCAAAGCACGTGGCGGGCAGGTCTTAGGCTCAGCAGATCGTGGATGGGCTGAACATGGCATGATCACCAGTGGATTTATTCATGAAGCAACACCCGGTGCATACTACCATTTAGCAGATGAATTCAAATATGGCTATCTTGATGTTGTATTAGAAAAAGAAGATAAACATGTATCAGTCTCTTGGTCGGTAAAAACAAAAGACCGTGCAAAAGTAGAAGATATCAAACAACGCATGTTAAAAATTATCAAATAACAAGTATAACATTCTCCTTGTGTTATTTATCCCGGATTATGCCCCATATAATCCGGGATTTTTTATTTCCATTTCTATTAAGAGTTTATACTTTTTTAATTATATGAATTTTTTAAACTGCTCCTATATTTTAATCAATTCAGTTAATAGTTACATAGAAATTATATATGACGTTTGGAATAACTATGAGAATACTTCACCCGATATTTATACTGAAGAATTAAGACAGTATGCGTTACAGAAAAAAGGAGTAAATGATGACAACGTTCATAAAAATCGATAAGGAGAAAAAGATCATCTATCGAGGTAAAGAATATATTGCACCAGATTGGGTGCGTTATGTTGTGACTCAACCTACAGGAGAAGTATATGGTTTTGAAGAAAAACCTTCACTTGCATCACCACCCTCAAATTGGCGCCATTGGAATCCTTATTATCATGGATGGAATTTAGACAATATAAAATTTATACGTCTCAGTGCCTGCAAAGACTGGAGAGATTCATTGGAGTGTATTGAAGACTAAAGGTGAAGTAGTGAAATTATTTTTATGTGAAAAACCATCTCAGGGTAAAGATATTGCTAAGGTATTAGGCGCCAACCAGCGTGGTGATGGTTGTCTTTATACTTCAGATAAACAATTATGCATCACTTGGGCTATTGGACATCTGGTAGAGCAATTTGGACCGGCAGATTACGACCCTGCATTTCAACGATGGTCGTTTGATACCTTACCCATCATCCCGTCTCAATGGCAGGTTGCCCCGAAGAAAGAAACCCAAAAGCAATATAATGTCGTTATGAAACTGATTAAGGCCGCTAACACAGTGATAATTGCTACCGATATTGATAGAGAGGGTGAAACTATTGCTCGTGAACTATTGGATTTAGCCAAATTTAGAGGGGCAATTCAGCGTTTGTGGTTATCTGCATTGGATGAGGTGAGTATTCGTAAAGCTTTAGGTACATTAAAATCTAATCAGGAAACCTTACCGCTCTATTATGCAGGATTGGCACGTAGTCGGGCGGACTGGTTAATTGGGATGAATTTTTCACGGCTTTTTACTTTACTGATACAAGAAAAAGGTTATCAGGGTAAAGCATTATCAGTTGGACGGGTGCAAAGCCCTACATTGGCTCTTGTGGTCAATCGTGAGCGAGAGATAGCAAACTTTGTACCAAAATCACATTTTACCTTAGCCGTACAATTAAGTGTAAGTGACGGGCAATTTATGGCTCAATATGTGATACCAGAACAATATTGTGATGAAGATGGCTTGTGTTTGGATAGTCGAGTTGTGCAAACGGCCAATCAGAAAATCAGACAATCCGGAATGGCTCAGGTCGTCAATATCGAAACTAAGCGGGAAAAACAAAATCCACCGTTATTGTTCGCACTGAGCGATTTACAGGCAGAATGCAACCGTCTTTATGGAATGGGGGCACAGAAAGTATTAGATATTGCGCAATCGCTGTACGAAACCCATAAAGCAACAACTTATCCTCGTACTGATTGCGGGTATTTGCCCGAATCACAACTATCAGAAGTACCTTCGGTCATCAAAACCTTGATCACTACAGATAAGAATCTGCAAAAAATTCTACCGCACTTGAACTTATCACAGCAATCCCGCGCATGGAACGATAAGAAAATTACCGCGCACCACGGGATTATACCAACACAAGGTCGAGTTGATATTAGTAAAATGTCGGAAGATGAATTTAAACTTTATGATTTAATCCGTCGGCGTTATTTGGCGCAGTTTCTGCCACTATGTGAGATAGATAAAACCGTGATACAGCTGGAAAGTAGCGGGCAAACGTTGATTGCCAAAGGTAATGTAACAATTGCTCTCGGTTGGAAAATTTTATTCGGCAAGACAGCTGAAGAAGATGAAAGTAGTGACGATAATACCAAACAAAAATTACCGATGTTGAAGACCAATCAATCATGTCGGGTTGTTGATACGGAGGTCAAATCCTTACAAACGTCCCCTCCGGCGCGTTATTCCGAAGGAACTTTGTTGATAGCAATGAAAAATGCAGCCCGTTTTGTAACCGATCCAAGATTAAAACAACAGCTGCGCGAAACAGAGGGGTTAGGAACGGAAGCTACCCGTGCAGGATTGATACAGAGCCTATTTGATAAAGGGTTTGTAAAAAATAAAGGTAAGCAAATTATACCAACGGTAGAAGGGACGATGCTGATTGATAATTTGCCGGAGGTATTAAAAGACCCAGGTTTAACCGCCCTTTGGGAACAAGCGTTGAACCAAATTGCTGAAGGTGCAATGTCACTTGAAACTTTTATGCAAAAACAAGAAGTTTTCATCCACCATTTAATACATCAATCACGATAATCCAGTGTTCGCTTAGATAATATTGAAATTAAAAAATGCCCGAAGTGCGGTAGTGCTATGGCTAAACGCAATGGCAAAAACGGACACTTTTGGGGATGTACTAAATATCCCGATTGTGACGGGCTTGAAAATATCGGTGAAAAATCCTCTAAAACTTCGAAGAAAAAGACCGCAGGTGCTACACAAAAGCAACTTAGAAAAATTAAGGTAATGCGAGAAGATTTGAGGTTTATCTAAAATAGCAAATATTAGCCGCCTTGAAAAAAACGACAAATCAGGTTACGATACGAGCTTAAACACCGTTTGTCGTTTGTCGGCATCAAGCGACTCCCGAGTAACTGTGGAACCGACGAACTCCCGCAGAACTCACTCCCATATGGCCGTTATCAGGGTCTGATTGACTTGAACCTTCAGTACTCGACGCAATCTGAAATACGGACTCCTTTTAGGTGATTGCTAACTACTCTTCGGTATGTTTGTTTGCATATCATACTGTTCTCAGGCGACCGTCTAGTCCAAATAGCATATTTGTGTTATCCGGACTAGGCAGTCGCCATCCCTAACCCCACCTGTGCTCGTAGGTAAAACACTGAGCTCCGTTTGTGCTGGAATGTGCCACTGTTTGTTTCGGTTAAAGACCCTAATAAAACCGAGAGCGGGATGAATTACATAGCATACGGTAACGAAGCGTAGTCCTGTGTAAAACAGAACTCTTTGGGTCAAATTACTCCATTTATTCAAGAAATTTATTCAAAATATTTGGTTTTGTTTATTTTCAAAATGTTAAAAACCGTCAGAAGTCACTACTTCTGGCGGTTTTTAATTTTTATATAGATAACATTTTAATTTTATTGAAAATTAAAATGTATTTTTTGTTAATCTGCAAAAAATAAAAAAAACTCGTTTTTTTTATTTTTATTCTTTCTAATATACCTAATTAGTCCGTTGTCGTTGACAACACTAAGCCCAGGAAGACCGCACTTTAAAGTCTTCGATTCATCATTGAGATGAATTAGTGCATAGCCCGAATGTCAGCTGCATCTTGAAATCTGACGCTCTTTGAGTAGATGTTAACCTTACTTCCTTAACCCTGCAGGGAATCATTTTTCCTGTGGGTAAAGTGTTTCTCTGCATATTGGAGAAACACCATGGAATTCCAATTCACTCAAGTACTAAACGCAGTCACTGGAAAAATTACTTATTTTTTCTCTAATGATGGTCGTTTTCCTGTTAATGAAGAGGCTTGCTCAGCGCAAACATTGCAAGCTGAATTAGCTTCTCGCCAAATTAATCATGTAGCGTTAGGTTTATTTGCATTGGGCGACGGTCAATACGGAGTCTATGCTGAAACCAAAACTGCAATGAATTAATCATTAATAGGAGAAATATTATGAACGTTTTCAGCACATTTCATCGTAAATTCACAAGTACTTTCAACAGAATGGCCAATTCTGATGTATTTTTGAATGAAATTATGCCTTATATTCTTACATTATTTGTCGCGGGTATTTTTATTAAAATTGCCATGCTTATACTCAAGTTAATGTAAGTTATTTACCCCTCTTAACCCTCGCGGGGAACATTTGACCCGCATTGGGTAGGAATGTTTCTCCGCTTTTTTATTTCACATTAGGAGAAACAAATCATGACTACTCAAACTCAACAAAATTCAACTCAATACTTCAATTTGCATACTCATGGTGTCGGTTATTTAAACGATATTCGTGAAGTAAAGCCTAAAAAAGGAAATCCATTCTGGGCTTGTCGTATCGCAGCGTTAGTCGGCGATACCAATGAGCCGGAATATCGTTTTTTCGATTGCAATATCGTGGGTGCAGAAGCTGAAAAACTGATTAGACGTTGTTCAGATGCTGTAGAGACAGAAAAGAAAGTATTGATTTCTTTCGTTTTAAGTGACCTTTGGACTGATACTTATACCGTATCAAAAGATACGAAATATCACAAAAAAGGGGACACTGCGGTTACATTAAAATCCCGATTAATTCGCGTCAAGATGATTAAAATTGACGGCGAATTGAGATATCAGGAGCAACCGAATAAACCGACTGATAATGAATCTAAAGTAGCTTAACATACGATAAAGACCGACATTTTGTTGGTCTTTTTCTTTACCCATAAGGGGAAATCTCCCCTTTGGGTGGTTTCTCCTTTTTTATTTTTAATTTAGGAGAAACCCTATGAACACATACGCAAAATTCGCGCCAACAGTATTTGTTGCTAAATGCCCGGAACAACATGCCAAAGGTGAGATTATTACGCTTACCAGTAAACATGGTAGTGAGACGGAAGTAGAAATCCATAATCTTGTTAAACAAGTAGATGGTTATTACTTTTACTCATTTATCCGCTGTGACGGTGTAAATAGCCAGGTGCGTGCGGAGCAGAAAGTAGAACGTTATCAAAGTTATGCCGATAATGCGATGAAACGCAGCACACAATATTGTGAGGCAGCCAATGAAGGGCGTGAGTTTCTTAGCCTGGGTGAACCGATTAAAATCGGTCATCATAGCGAAAAACGTCACCGTGCGCTGATCGAACGCAATCATCGTCGGATGGAAAAATCCATTGAGGAAATGCGTAAAGCAGAAAGCTATGAAAGCAAAATCGCTTACTGGGAAAGTATGGCTGGAAAAATTGATTTATCCATGCCGGAAAGTCTTGAGTACTTTGCATTTGAATTAGCAAAAGCGAAGGAAAAACATCAGGACTTAAAAGATCACCCGGAAAATCGGACGCATGGCTTTTCATTGACCTACGCCAAAAAAGCGGTTAATGACCTGACTAAAAAGGTGCAATTAGCCGAGCTACTTTGGGCCTAATTTTTACCAGGGAGTATATCATGACTAGAGACGAAAAACTTGAAGCATTATATGAGGCGGCATTGGCATTAAAAAACACCTTTCTAAAAGATGTGAATTATGCAAAAAGTACATTGAGTGCAGAAGATATTGCTGCATTAAATGAATTTTATCTGTCTTTAAATAATCTAGAAACTACACAATAGTTTTACTTATATTTCAAATCTAAATAGATTTGATTTCCCGTCGGGAACGATTATTTCCCGGCTGGGAGTAACCGTTCCCTTGTTTTATTGTTTAACTTAAATGAAAGGAGCGGTTATGTTGTACGCACGTCATTTCTTTAATTTCTTGAAGGCTAAAATCCAGGGTGTTCGTTTGGATAAACTTCATGTCAATACGTTCAAACGTATTGGTGAAGACCTTCGAAAGGCAGGTACCCTCGCCGGTGCCGGGCTTGTCGGAATCGTGGTACCAAACGATACCATCGGTGTCAAAGAAGGAGTGATCCTCTTTATCTTTGGTGTTACACTGTGGGTATTCGGTCATGTAAGTGCTTACGTGGCAGATAAGGCGGAAAAGAAACAAAAAGAGGAGGGCTCATGAATTGGCCTCTAATTTTAACAACCGGGTTGTTTACGCTTGCTGTCGTGATTTTTTTCAGTCTCGTACTCTGGGTAAACTGGGACGAACTTACTGGGAAAAATAAGCGGACTAAAAGCGATTCCAAGTAGCCCGATTTCACTCACGACCACAATACTCTAATTCAGAGTATTGTGGTTTTCTTTTATCCCGTAGGGAAGGTATTCCCTATGTATGGTTATAGTCCATTTCACTCATCACTTCACCCGTCGGGGAAACTCCCGACAGGGGAAGTTTCCCCTTTACATTTACGTCACTTAAATTACAAGGAGAAACTTCTATGTGTCAGGGAAATCATTTTTTTGAAATTGGTCAGGTTTGTGTTTCACGCCAAATCAAACACAAACTCAGTGATTTTGCGATTGCAAACCTCATTGAATATCAGCAACAAGGCAGATGTTCGCCGGAATTGCTGGATGATAATGTAATAGCACCGCATCCGAATGCCGCCGGTATTTATTCGCATTATGATACCCCTATGGGGGAGGTCATCGTATTTACCGATCGCACTATCGCCAGTAATCTCACCACGCTTTATTTTTCCAATGAAGCCAATAACGAACATCGAGGTTATTTTTCCTGGTCTTTAGAGAACTCAAGAAAACCGCCGTTTACCTTGGGAAAAATCATGGTAACTCAAGCGATTTCGGAAATTCTAAACCCGGTTCAAATTCACCATTTAATCGAACAACAGCTCAGTTACGATTGGGGTAATACCTGCCAATCCGACTGGATACTCAACGATAATGCGATAAATGAGCATGGTCGTGTAGTCAGCCTACATTCTGTTGATAATGAAGATGTCCTTGTCATTACAGAAGCAGATCGCAGTGCTACGACCATCATGTTCGCCTACGAATATTAAATATCAAGCATACTCACCTTGTGGGTATGCTTTTTTATCGATAAAGTGCGGTCAAATTTTTTGTTGTTTTTGTAAAAACAATAAATCGTTCAAATCATTTTCGGTTTTCCGCATAGTAATCATGCCAATTTGAATAACTATGGAGAACCTTCAATGCAAAAAATGGTATTCGCGGTGACTGCCCTTGCCCTGTGCCTAAGTGCTTGCACCAATAAAAATAATATCCAGAAAGAGGGACAGTCCTCTTCAGTGCCAGAATTACCGGCTATTTCTAAAAACGCTCAAGGACAAGTCTCCAAGCAAAATCTAAAAGAACAGTGGGGTGAGGTTCGAGAACCGCAAGATCGGGTCATTGCGCCAGATATCTATCAATACACTTCCGAAACACCAGAGGTTGTGCGGTATGACCGTTATTTATTGGTCGGTAGCTCACCCCAAGAAGGTCAAAAATACCTACTGGAACAGTTGATTGATGTAAAAGTTCCCTCTGGGAAAGGTAAAAAGCAAGTCTTTAATGCGACCGTCAGACAAGGTTTAGAAACTACCCTTGCTAATACCGGATTTACCCTATGTCGTATAAGCCAACCTGAAGTCTCAACGTTATTCTCCCTTCCTCTACCAAAAATTCATTATAGCTTTGGCTCTATGAAATTGCGCGAAGCCTTACAAATGATTGCAGGTCCGGCGTACGACTTAACCGTCAATGACATCACTCGCACAATTTGTTTTAAACCTCGTCCTGTTACCGAAAGAGTCGTTGTACCTACCACAGAGGTCACCACAACGACAACGGAAGTCATTGAAACTGATGCAGAATAGATAAGGAACACAACATGCGTTATCAAAAAATATTCACATTCATTGTTGCCATTATTGGAGCAACTTCTGTTTGGGCAGAAAATACTGAAAATAAAACTTCTTTGACAGAAGAGGCTAAAAATGCCATTTCCCAGTTTCTCAATAGCTCTGAACAACAAAGTAAACAGGCAGCTGGGGAATGGGGATTATCTGAAGAAGAATGGTCACGCTATCAGAAAATTATGAAAGAAGGCAGCCGGGGAATTTGGTCACCTAATTTAGATCCGTTAACGACTCTCGGTATTGAAGCTTCAAGTGATACCGAACGTATGAAATATGCCCGTCTTTTGGCACGTAAGGAGTTTGAGCGGGTAGAAAAAGAACTCCGCTTTCAACTAGCCTATGATGCCGCTTTCAAAGAGCTGTATCCGAATATTATGCCGGTTCGCACTGAACCCTCAGCTACTACAAATAACCTGAATGATACATCAGGCCGCCTGCTCTTTTTCACTCGTTTGAGCGATTGCCAAAAATGTGAAACGACTTTAAGCAAATTACTGACTGCTAATCGTGAGGTTGATATTTACCTCATTGATAGCGAAGGCAATAATAATAAAATCCAAGATTGGGCGGTTAAGCATCATATCGATGTGAATAAAGTTCGAAATCGTCAAATCACTTTAAACCATGACAATGGACTTTGGCTGAATTACGCCAACGGGAAAATGCCCGCTGTTTTTCAAGTTCAAGGAGATGGTCAATGGCAGGCACTCGCATACTAACCCATTTCCTCAGCGCCATTATGCTGTTGTGTGTTTTTTCACACAGTCAGGCATTTAGTGGATTCGGTGCTGAAATTGACAGCTATATTAAAGATTCCGCAAAACGGTATCAAGTAAGCGAGGCTATGTTAAGAGGTCTTGTTAAAATTGAGGATGGCTGGTATGGCAATATTTCTCATACTGGAGCAACCGGTATTGGTCAGTTTACCGTAGGTACGTGGAATTGGCTGGCTAATACTGTCGAAGGTGTTAAAATCGGCATGACTCCCATCACATCAGGTAATAAAAATACCTCATTCGACCCCCGTCGGAATAATAAAGTAAATACTCTTGCAACTGCACTTTATGCTCGTTGGCATATAGAGCAATTTGCGCTACGCGGCATTCAGCCGACCGATGAAAATCTTTATATGGCCCACAATATCGGGCTGGATGGGTTTTATCGGGCAACATTAGGTAAATCCACTGCTGAAGATATCAAAAATATGCGACGTAACGGTATGAAAAAATGGATGTCAGTCAGTGACTTTATTACATACCAAAAAGACAACTATACGCAAAATAAGCTGATTGCCAATTTCGTTGTTCCGGAACAATCCAATGATAGGAACCTTAAGTGGCTTGCTCCAAAAGATAATGATAATTTTATCTGGATTGAGCCGAGAGAACAGCAAATGGTTTGGATTGAATAAAAATTAAAGTAGTATCCAGGAGTATTATCATGAATAAAACCATTATTAGTCTTGTCGGATTGGTGAGCTTAGTCAGTTTACCGATACATGCAGAACTGCAAGTAATTGCGGATTTAGGTGGCGAAAGTGCGGTACGTTTTTATGAGCCGATACAACCGATTATCGATGAAACCTCTCCTGCCCCCGGTATTCCGTCCGAACTCAACGAGGCGGATTTATTACCTATCGTATCGCATTTCATGACACCGGGAACCGTTGAACCTCGGCAGTTTGAGTTGCCTGGAATGTTACCCATTTTTCTGCTTGGCGAAGATACGTTATCTCAACAGTGGCTTGTAGCCAATCGGGATAAATTACTGCAAATGCAGGCAACCGGTATGGTTGTGCATGTCAGCCACCAGGACGCTCTTAATCGTCTGCGTGAAATTGCTGGTCCGTTACCTTTAATGCCGGTTTCCGCTGATGATTTAGCCCAACGGCTACATTTAACACACTACCCTGTTCTGATTGACTCCCGAGGGCTTCATCAATGAGTGATAAATATGTTGTCGAAACGCTATTAAGACCCGCTGTGGAGTTTAATAGCGCCCTTGTCTCTTTATGTGCTGCCTCAATTTGTGAATTTTCTCCCTGGGCTGTCGCATTAAATCCGACCATCGGTCATGGTGCTGCCGCTTGCTTTATGGTGTTTGGTTATCGTCGATTTAAACAAGGTTACCGGATTATTCGCTTTCGTCGTAATATCTTACGTTTGCCGGATTATGCGCTCACCAGTGCACAAATTCCGGTGAGTCAACGGAACCTGTTTCTCGGCAAGGGATTTGCTTGGGAACAAAAACATACCCAGCGTCTCCATAACTGCATGAGTCCGGAAGTTGCCGAATATGTCAAACCCCCGTATTGGTATCAGCGTGCTCGGGCAATGGAAAAACGCTTTGAGCATACGCTTCCTTGGTTGACCAGATTACTTTCCTCCCATTCCCGTTTCAATCCGGTTCGTCCGCTCCCGCCGGTCGGCGGTAGCTCACTGATCCATGGTGTAGAATTAGACGAAGAAGATGTGACCATGCCATTAGCAGATCGCGTGGGCCACACTTTGGTGGTTGGCACTACGCGCGTTGGTAAAACCCGACTGGCCGAAGTACTGATCACACAGGATATTTTGCGTTACTGTAATGGAAAGGGAAATCGAGATAACCGGGAAGTCGTCATCTGTTTTGACCCCAAAGGTGACTCTGACCTTTTAATTAGAATGTACCTGGAGGCGGTTCGCGCGGGACGAGAAAATGAGTTTTACGTTTTTCATCTTGGTCACCCGGAAATTTCCGCTCGCTATAATGCCGTCGGCCGCTTTGGACGAGTCTCAGAAGTCGCCTCCCGTATTTCCGGTCAACTCAGCAGTGAAGGGAATTCGGCAGCATTTAAAGAATTCGCCTGGCGTTTTGTCAATATTATTGCCAGAGCGCAAGTTGAGCTAGGCAAGCGTCCGGATTACCCTTCTATTGCCCGCTATGTACAAAATATTGATGAGTTATTCATTGATTATGCTACACACTTTTTTAATCAACAAAACCCGGAAATCTGGCAGATTATTTCCCAACAGGCAGCCAAGGTGAATGATAAAAACACCCCGCGTAATTTAGTTGGACGCGACCCTCGTGTCGTGGCAATTGATAAATACCTTACATTAAATAATAAGATTTATGATCCGATTTTGGGCGGGCTGTACAGCGCGGTGAAATATGACAAAACCTATTTTGATAAAATCGTCGCTTCACTTTTGCCGTTATTGGAAAAACTCACTACCGGGAAAATTGCCGAACTCCTAGCACCGAATTATAACGATTTGAATGATGACCGACCGATATTCAGCTGGGAAGAAGTGATCCGCAAACGTGGTATTGTTTATATCGGATTAGATGCCCTATCCGATACGGTTGTCGCCAGTGCGGTCGGAAATTCGATGTTTGCCGATCTCGTTTCTATGGCCGGTCACATCTATAAGCACGGCTTAAATTCTGGTTTGCCGGGAGAAGTTGTCGGTAAATCCGATAAGGTCAAAATCAATCTGCATTGTGACGAATTTAACGAATTGATGGGCGATGAATTCATCCCGCTTATCAATAAAGGCGGTGGCGCCGGTATTCAGGTCACCGCTTATACACAGACGGTTGCCGATATTGAAGCGCGAATCGGTAACCGCGCTAAAGCCCGTCAGGTTGTGGGGAACTTTAATACCCTCATTATGCTACGGGTCCGCGAAAAAGAAACCGCTGCATTATTGACCGAACAACTACCTAAAGTATCAGTGACGGAAAGCATGGTGTTATCCAGTGTCACCGACTCCAGCGACCCAACCAGTCACGAAGACTTCAAATCCAGTACGGGTGACCGGGTAACCAACAAAGAAGCGCCGATGTTAGACACCTCTAATGTCATTCAATTGCCTAAAGGTCAGGCATTTGCTCTACTGGAAGGCGGAAAATTATGGAAAATCAGAATGCCACTGCCGAAAACCGCAAAAAATGAAACCGTACCGAAATCTATCCAACAAATTGCCGATCATATGGCGCAAAATTACCATACCAGCGAATCCACTTGGTGGAACAACGACAGGGTCATCCTAAAACCGGATACAGTGAGTGCCTTTGAACAGCTACGCTGGCTTGAGATGGATGATACGAGTGGGGAATCCGCTTTACTGCGCGCGGAATCCAATGAAGATATTTCAAACGATACGAATGCATTGAGTCAAATGTTGAATATGAATGAGGATTAATACATGAAATGCAATAGACAAAAAAGTGCAGTCGATATTATTGAAGTTGTTGGCGTATCACTGCCTAAAGAATTAGGTTCCGAATTATTCAAACAAGCCAAAACATTCATCGCCCGATATGTCGAAACCGGGCAACCGCTTTCTCATTTGATGAATAGGTTACACGATCACCAAATTCATTTTGAACGTGCTTTTGAGACAGAAGATAACAGCGTCCTACCACAAGAGTTACAGTTCAGAAATTACTGGTATCAATTCAGTGATCGGGAACAAGATGTCGCCCTCCTACAGTGTGTGGTAAGAACCCTTGCAATCTCGGAGTTTCACTGATGGCTAACCAACCGGAAAATAAACGCCCGGCAAAAGAGCCCGGGATAATTGGAAAAATACTTTCTTTTATAGGGAAAATTATCGGTATTCTGCTCGCTTCACTGCTTCTCAGTATTGTTTTCGAATGGATTGGGATTACCTGGTTTTGGCCGGAACAAGGATACCGACACAGTCAGGAAATGATGATGGCCGAAATGGGATGGTTTGAAAGTCATTTCACCGAAAGCCTGTTACATAGTTCTCCGGTACAATTGGCTCAACTGACACTCTCTGAAGTGAATAATTGGCTATTTATTAAAACCGGCATCAGTGCCTGGCTGTCACAAGCAGACGGTGGCATCTTCGGCCATTACGCACGGGCATATTTGGAATCAATTATGTATGTGACACTGACGTTTTGTATTCGTGTGATGATCATCGTCTTCACCTTACCTCTGTTTATGTTATCCGCACTAGTCGGATTAACCGATGGTCTTGTTCGTCGTGACTTACGTCGTTTTGGACGCGGTTATGAATCCAGTTTCATTTACCATAACGCCAAACGCACGGTATTACCGATTATGTTTATTGCCTGGGCAATTTATTTATCCATCCCCTTTTCGCTCCATCCCAACTGGATATTACTGCCGGCAGCTGGTCTTTTCGGTTTGGCCATTTCAATCGTCTCGGGTAGTTTCAAAAAATACCTGTAACTATCAATCTCATCTATCAAAGCGACATTATTGTCGCTTTATTTTTTTGTTTAATTTACAAAAACAATAAATCATTCAATTAAATCACAGGATTTGTCACTCTTTACCCCGAATCAAAACAATCAATGAGAAGGAGAAAAGAGCATGATTAAAAGCATTTTTTACCCAATGAATGCTTTGGTTATCGCGTTATGTGGTTTATCTACGGCAATCGCCTCCGAGCAATCGGAACTTGCTCAAGCCATGCGTCAGCTTAATGCAGCAGAACAGGCGCTCACCCGCGCCCAAAATCAAGCGAGAACGGATGTTAAACATCGTTTTTACTTTGATTACCCTTCTGCTCGGGCAGACATCAATAAAGTACGTAACGGAATTAATAACTACATTAACTCCGAACGAGCACAACCTCGCAATCCAAAACAACTCAAAGGTCTCTCCGGTGACTATGAGCGTAATCGGGGGCGTTAATGAGTGATCCTACAAAATCTTTTGAAATTGTAGCAGGGTTTACGCCCGGACAATTAGGCATCCTTATCGGAGGGATAACCATTGCGGGTTTCTTACTCGCCGGTGCTTGGATGTTTATGAGCAATTACAAAGGATTTACTGATGAAAAAATGAATACGATAGATTTCGGCAAATATGTCATTCGTTTCATTGTTTTATTCATCATTGTTTTGTTTTTGATTCGAAGCGGCAATTACGTTTAACAACCAAACAACAGAGGAAAAATTTTATGAAATTGCTACAAAAGGCATCTGCCTTATATCAGCGTGCTCAACAGGCCGCTTTAGGGTTATTGATTTCACTTGTCGGTGCGCCGGCATTAGCCGACCTACCAAAACTGGAAGATCCAACCCGAGGAAAGGGGAACGGATATATGGACACCATCAAGAACTATATCTATGACGGTATTATTCTTTTTGGTTTATTGCTTGCAGCCGGTGCGCTTTATGTTGTTGCCTCCCGAGCAGTATCAACCTATAACGATGTTACCTCGCCTAACTCTAAAAAAACATGGGGTGAATTTGTTTTACAGGTTCTGGTCGGTATCGTCCTAATTGTCATTGTTATCTGGTTAGCCTCAAAAGCAGCCGATATTCTCTAATTTAATAAGAGGTGACATATGAGTGGGGAAGATATTGATTTTCTGCCAAACCGTTTAAATCGCCAACCGGTTATTTATCGAGGAATGACAAACACCGAGATATTCACCTTAGCAGGTATCGGTACCTTAATAGGGTGTGGATTCGGAATCCTGACAGCCATACTTTTTAGTGAATGGGTCTTAATCCCCACTTTCATGTTGATTTTACCTCTGCTCACCATTTTATTTGGCGGTAAAGCCATTGCCAAACGCAAACGCGGCAAACCGGATACCTGGTTACCGCGCTATTTGGAGTGGACTAAATCAAAATGGTTCTCTAATCCTTATTTCATTAATCCTAAAGACGTTACCGCTTGGTTTTGGTCAATAAGACGACAAGCAAATAGGAGAACATCTAAGTGAGTAATTATAAAAATATGTTAATTGAGAAAGAAAACTCAATTAAACGCTTAACACGACTCCTCTACGGAGTGGGGGTGTTGGCGCTCGCTGCAATCATCGGTTGGATGAATGCCCCCAGACATTTAACGGTGCACATTCCTCCCCAATTGCAGGCAGGCAGTTCCCGCCCGTGGTGGGAGGTTCCGCCAAGTACGGTGTACAGTTTTGGATTCTATATTTTCCAACAACTTAATCGCTGGCCAACTAATGGGCGAGAAGATTACCGACGCAATATCCCGGCGTTATCACCTTACCTGACACCAAGTTGTCAGAGCTATCTCCAACAAGACTATAAGGATAGAGATATGCATGGCGAACTGAACGGGCGTGTCCGAGGGGTATATGAAATACCGGGACGCGGTTTCAACAGTAAGCGGGTTGAAGTCTTGAGTCGTGACAGCTGGATTGTGAATCTCGATTTGGCCGTAGATGAATATTACGGTGAAGGTGACCAGGTAAAACGCAGTTTAGTGCGTTTCCCTCTCCATATCGTACGTTATGACATTGACGCAGAGCAAAATCCATGGGGATTAGCATTAGATTGCTATGCCGATACACCAAAACGCCTAGAAGCAGCACCTGTTGAGGAAAAGAAATAAGATGAAACTCTCACACTATACTCTCTTATCTGTTGGACTTTTATCATTCACTACCGCCTCCGCCGATGTGTTAATGAAATGGGAGCGCATACCGTTACAAGTTGGCTTGGAAGTCGAACAAGAGCGTCTAATTTTCGTTGATAAAAACGTCAAGGTCGGTTATCCGGCTTCTTTACAAGGGAAACTCAGATTACAAAATAGTGACGGTACCGTATATTTAAAAGCCACGGCACCATTTGAAACCACGCGAATTAAACTAAAAGATATAACCACCGGCGAAAACATTCTACTGGACATCAAAACCACCGACCAAAAAAGCCGCGAACCGATTCGTCTTGTTTACGATAAACCGGTTGAAAGCAATCAAGGCACCTCATCCCGCTATGATGAAAGCGTCGGCTCTGCCGAACTTCCAAACACGACACAACCGGCATTACCAATACCGGCGGCCTTAACCCGTTATGCCGCCCAATCGCTTTATGCGCCATTGCGCACTGTAGAGCCATTACAGGGTGTACAGTCGGTCTCTACCCGCCTACCGAAAACCTTGCCGACATTACTGCCCGGTCTTCCGGTACACAGCTCGCCGATTGAAGCTTGGGCATTGGGTGGCTATGTAGTCACGGCCATCAAAATCACCAATCAAAGTACTGAGCGCTTAATGCTTGATCCACGCGAATTACAAGGACGTTTTTATGCGGCCACATTCCAACATGAGTGGATCGGCGGGAAAGGCGCATCAACCGACACCACAACCTTATATCTCATTACGGAAGGCTCTGCAGATAACGCGATTGTCCCTGCCGGTCGAGCTTACAAACCGAAACATAAGGTGGTGAAAAAAATTGTAAAAACCACCACACGTAACGTACTGGTAAATGCCGAAACCCAATCCGGAGGAATGCAATGAAATTAAAATCAAATGGCATGCTCAAAATTTTGGTACCTTCCGTGATTGCGGTTGCCGTATTACTGGGTATCAAGGGGTTCAAATCCTCGTCGGAGGAAACCGTTAAACCGGTTGATCCAAATGCCTATGTGGTAAATAACGTTACCCCAGAAGAATTACGGGAGTTAAATATTCAGGGCGATACCGCAGAAGATACGGTAAAAACCCTCCTAGGAGAAACCAAAGATACAAAGCGAACCGTACAGACGGCCAATCAACGCATTGAAGATGTTCTGCGTGAAAATAAAAAACTACGGCTACACAACGATTCCGTAGATGAACGAATTAATGAAGCGCTTGCAAAGCAACGTGATGAAATGATGAACCAGTTTGAAAACGAATTTTCCAATCTGACTTCACGGTATGAAGAAAAACTGGCTCAACTGGAATCAAAACAACCGGATTTTACTGGTGCAGGTAATGGCACACAAGGCGCACAAACCGGCAATGCGACTACGGGCGAAAACCTGCCGATTGGCGGCGGACAAAATAGCTTATCGGAGCAAACTATCTGGGTGCTACCGGATGATATGCAGGCGGTAGATAAAGATGGCAAACCGGTTGCCGAGGGACAACAAGGCGAAGGATTTAGTTTTGCCAAGGTCTTCTCAAAATTGGATGAATCCTTTGTCGGTAAGGCGCATAGTGATTTTGTTAATAAACAGTCGATGACAGGTGTGACGGAAAAGAAAAATCCGGCAATTCCGGTGTACACCTTACCGGAAAACTCCACGCTTATCGGTTCTGTTGCAATGACCGCACTTATCGGACGTATTCCGTTAAACGGACAGGTAACCGACGCTTACCCCTTTAAAATCTTAATCGGGCGTGAAAATTTGACTGCAAACGGGATTGATTTGCCGGACGTTGAGGGTGCGGTTATTTCCGGGCTGGCTTCCGGTGACTGGACGCTATCCTGTGTCCGGGGCACAGTAAATAGTATGACATTCGTCTTCAGTGACGGACGTACCCGTACCGTATCCAACTCCAAAAACTCAGGAGGCGGTAATACCGGGGACTCATCTTCTAATAATTCGTCAAACTCAGACGGTATCGGCTGGATTTCCGATCCGCATGGTATCCCCTGCGTTCCCGGTGAGCGTAAAACCAATGCCGCGCAATTTCTTGCCGGACAATTCCTCCTTTCCGGCGGTGCAGCTGCCGCTCAAGGACTATCCCAGGGGCAAACGACGACTGTCGTTGACGGAGGCTCGGTTATCGGAGCGGTCACCGGCAATCAAGGTAAATTTATTCTCGGACAAGCCCTTGGCGGCGGGTTAAGTGAAACCACCGAATGGTTTCGCCAACGTTACGGGCAAACCTTTGACGCGGTATATGTACCACCGGGTCACCAAGTCGCCGTACATTTAACGAAATCCATTAATATTGATTACGATCCTACCGGTCGTAAGGTGAAATATTTTTCACCTGTCGGACAACGTGGCATGGATTAAACAGAAGGATAGCAAAGATGAAATTCAAATTAGTTACTCTCGTATTCAGTTCATTTCTATTAACCGCTTGTGCTACATCACAAGAGGATTTATTGCCGTCGTCTGATCAAACTATGTTGGATTTGTGGAACAAGAATAGCGGTCAGGCAACCCTTTCGCAATCCCGTCATACGGTCAATCGAAGTATTGACCCGCCTAAAGGTGTTTCATTTAAAGAAAATGCGAGTTACACCCGCACAGCTGAAAATGAAGCACAAAGCCTGTTTCCAAGACTTCCTAATCCGGACCTGGTCATGTACGTCTTCCCGCACTTGTCAGATAGTGCGGAACAAGTACCGATTCCGGGCTACTCCACCGTCATCCCGTTTTATGGTCGTACTCAATATGCCCAACCGGGCGAACGTACCCGCCCTTATTAACCGGGAGGGGCTATGTTCAACTTGAATTTCTTTAAGAAAACGGGAAGCGCGCCTGTGCCAGTCAATCACCTCGATGAAACGGAATCGGAAAATGCATCCGAGATTCGTTTTGTGAAACGAACCGGTACTTATACGAAAGCCGAGCATGCGGCAACTTATGCGACCGGTCCGTCTTTCCCTGACAGATTACCATGGGTTGAGTTCTTGGATGACGATAAAGCGCTACTTTTAGAAGACGGACGCAGTGTTGGTGCCGTCTATGAAGTTATTCCATTAGGTACAGAAGGACGCAGTGCAGATTATTTACGCAATTTGCGTAATGTGGCTAAAGACGCGCTACAAGACAGTTTTGATGAATTAGATATTTCTCCTTGGGTCGTGCAGTTTTATTGCCAAGATGACCCAATGGCGAAAACTTATAGTGATGTACTGCGTCGCTATGTACACCCACGTGCCAAGGGCTCTCAATTCACCGAAAACTGGCTGGAATTGATGGAGACACATTTACAAAATGTTTCCAAACCCGGCGGTTTATTTGTCGATGAGATGGTCACCAATACGCCCTGGAAAGGTCAGCAGCGTCGGGTGCGCATGGTTGTATATCGCTATATACCTGAAAAATCAAAAGAAGATATCGAACCGCTGGAATCCCTCAATATTACCTGTGAAAAGCTCACCAATGCGCTCGCAGGTGCCGGATTACAGTGCTACCGCCAAAGCGGATATCAAGTACATGACTGGCTCTTACGCTGGTTCAACCCGGCACCGACGATGTTGGAAACAGCAGAAAAATTTTATACCGCTTGTGCTTACCCGGAAAAACATGGCGAAACCGAAGAAGACTTGATGTTATGGCAGGATTTTGCCGAAACACTCTTAGTTACACCGCCTAAAATTGAAAAAGGATATTGGCATTTTGACGGCAAACCGCATGATGTGATTGTTGTCGATCACTTAAGAAAAGCTCCCCCAACCGGTTTATTAACCGGGGAGTTGCCACGTGGAGACAACAAAATGAATGCCCTGTTTGATTTGTTGCCGGAACATACCATGATGGTAATGACGCTTATCGCCACACCACAGGACTTGCTTGAGAATCATCTTATTCAGCTCTCCAAAAAAGCGATTGGCGATAATATTGAATCCAAAAGCACCCGTTCTGACTGTGTCAAAGTGCAGGAGTATCTTGCTCAAAAACACAAAATGTATCACTCCAGCCTCGCCTTTTATGTGCGGGGTGATAATGTGCGCGACTTAGAGCGAAAATCCCGCAGACTACGCTCCACCTTGACAACCTCCGGACTTGTGCCGGTTGCCGAGGGGATGGAAATTGCACATTTAAACAGTTATCTGCGTTGGCTCCCAATGAACTTCAATCCGCAGGATGACGCACGCCAACATTTATACACTAAATTTAATTTTGTTCAGCACATTACCAACTTACTGCCGATTTTCGGACGTAAGATTGGCACCCGTCATCCCGGTCTCACCTATTTTAATCGGGGCGGCGCACCGTTGGATTTTGACCCGTTCAGTAAGAAAGACCGAACCAAAAATGGTCACGGTTTGATATTAGGCCCGACCGGAGCCGGTAAGTCGGCTACACTTAACGGTAATATTGCTCAAATTATGGCGTTGTATAAACCGCGCTTGTTTATCGTTGAAGCCGGGAACTCATTTGGTCTGCTGACGGACTATGCCGAGCGTTACGGGCTGACGGTCAATAAAGTATCGTTAAAACCTGGTAGTGGGATTTCCTTACCCTTGTTCTCAGATGCACAACGTCTTATTGATGAGAAAAACATTAACCAACGATTAACGGAAGAAGCCGTTGAAGAGGAAGAAAAAATTGAAGATATCTCGGATACCGATGAGGGGGATGATCAGCGGGATATTCTGGGTGAATTGGAAATTACCGCCCGCTTGATGATCACCGGCGGTGAGGTAAAAGAAGACGAAAAACTGACCCGCCAGGATAAAGCAACCATTCGTGAGGCTATTCTTTTGGCGGCTAAAGCGACATATGCCGAAGGTCGTCAAACCTTAACTCAAGATGTACGAGACGCATTTTATACCCTCAGCAGGGATGAAAGTCTGCCGAAGAAAAAACGTGAGCGGGCATACGAATTAGGTGACGCATTAGGGTTATTTTGTGTGCAAGGCTCCTTTGAAGATGAGCTGTTTAACCGCGAAGGCACGCCTTGGCCGGATGCCGACATTACCTTAGTGGACTTAGCTACCCTTGCCAAAGAAGGGTATGAGGCGCAGCTGTCCATCGCCTATATTTCGTTAATCAACCATATCAATGCGCTGGGTGAAAAATATCAACATTCCGGTCGCCCGATTATTAATATTACCGATGAAGCCCACATTATCACCGTCAACCCAATGTTGGCCGCATTTTTAACTAAAGGGTCGAAGATGTGGCGTAAATTGGGGATTTGGCTCTGGCTGGCTACCCAAAACATGAAGGACTTCCCGAAAGATGCCGCTAAATTGCTGGGCATGCTTGAATGGTGGATTTTGCTGACCGGGGTTGATGAAAATGAAATGGCTAACATTGAGAAGTTTAAAAAACTCAATGATGACCAAAAACGCCTGATTCGCTCAGCCAAAAAAGAAGATCGTAAGTACACCGAAGGAGTCGTGCTTTCAGACCGATTAGAAGCGCTATTTCGTGTAGTGCCGCCGAGCTTATACCTTGCTCTGGCAATGACCGAGCCGGAGGAAAAGGCGGAACGGATGGTGCTTATGCGGGAGAAAGGTATTAGCGAACTGGATGCTGCCATTTTAGTTGCACAACGTATTGACGAAACTAGGGGGATTGCCGCATGACAACAGATGCCTTATTTGATATCGGATTACTGGAAGCGATGGACAAGAATTTAGTCAAGAACGCCCTGAAACTCAATCCACTGTATCAAAAATACTATCAAAAGCTCCTGGAGTATATTCGACGTTGTATCGGACGCCCCCTTGATTTTTTGGCACATCCTTATCGTATTGCCGGGGAATGCTACCTTGTCATCCAGGTAAAAGGGGAAAAAAGTCTGTTCAATCTGACCGTATCCATTGCCGGGTATCTGAATTGGCCGGATTTTAAAAAAGCGAAACAATCCTATCGTCTTTATATGGATGTATTCGATTCGGTAGATGCCTACTACTTACGTGAGTATTTACAACAGGATCTATTTTCTCAGCCCCAAAATGATGAGTTATACACAAAAAATGTGGATAACCCCGTTAATGAGGTTGAAAAACAATAATATTATCAAAGAGTAAGTAAGATGGATGAAAATAAAACAACAGGTCATGCAAAATCAAAGCTCAAAAGTGCGGTAGGATTTGTGCTGAAAATTGTGTTGGCGCTTGCATTAATTCTAGGTATTGCAGCGGTCGGCATGCAATTTTTCCCTCAATTAACCGGCATGCAAGAGGCAATTCGCCACAACTGGTTTAATTTGCTTCTCTGGAGATTAATACTTTATGCCACATTTATTGGGATTCTCTTTAATTTGCGCAAACGACTATCCAAAAGCGTTTTTCTTAAATTGGTTCGTCTCCTAGTTATGTTGGCCATAGTCGTTGAGCTCTCCAATATTACGCAACTATTACGAGGATAGGATAAAATAAGATGGTTAATTTTACGGTAGATTCTTATTTTGAGTACTTCACGACATTACTGGGTTGGATTTTAAGTAATGCCATGTGGGAGCTCATTACACAAACCGGTTTGGTTTTTCTGCCTTTTTTGGGATACGTCATTAGCTTTTTCTTAAAAGCCCGTGAACAAGGCGCCGATGAAGGCAATAAAGGTGAATTATTCTTTACCTGGCTGGAACAAAAGGTCTATGTTGCAATTTTGGTTCTTGTATTTACCTGCATTCCGGTGTTTGGTATGAGTCTGAACACCCTACAATTTGACGTAGAGCGAGCTAAAGAATGCGGGCATACGATCGTGAAACCGAGTGAAACACCGTTGGCCACTATTAGCACCGAACTTGATGGACGCACCGCAGAAATGCCTTTGTGGTGGGGACTTATCCATACTGTATCTAAAGGTTTGGTTCATGGTGCGATCGCGTCAATCCCGTGTAAAGCGGATTTACGCCAAATCCGCTTTGATGTGCAACATACCCGTATTCATAATCCGGTGTTACGTCAGGAAGTGTTAGACTTTGTTGAAGAATGCTACGCACCATCAAGAGCCAAAATCCGCCGTCAGCAACTCCATTTAGATGAAGTACAGTCACGCGATTTAGATTGGATTGGCTCCAAACTAATGGTCAATACACCAGGACTTTATGATAGTTTCCGGGCACAATCACCACGCAAGCTATGGGCATATGACCCGGCGCGTGATGCCGGATTACCAAATAACGGCACCGGCGGTTATCCGAATTGTAAACAATGGTGGTCAGATACTGACGTAGGGCTCCGTAACCGACTATTACAACAAGTTGACCAGAAACTCATGACTCAAATTGCAGGAATATTTCAATCGAAAAATGAATATGAAGATGCAGTAATTCGTTCGGTCGTACGTCCGGAAAATATTGAAGTATCCTCTGGGCGAGTTTACAGTGGTTATGGTGGTAGTGTTGATTTTTCAATGATGAATGCGGCAGCTCGAGTAACTGCTATAGCAGGAAGTGCTGTCACCTCACTTGGCGCATTCCCAGCATTTGATGCCATACGACAATCTCTACCAATGGTTCAGGCATTCACTATTATGGCAATTATCATCTGTTTACCAATAGTGACGGTAATGAGTAGCTATGACCTAAGAGTACTGATGACATTAACTTTTGTTTTACTAGGTACATATGCGCTTTCATTCTGGTGGGAATTGGCTCGTTGGATAGATAGTTGGTTACTTGAGGCCTTATACGGTTCTGACACCCACTCCTATTGGAATTTGGCTGGACTG
This sequence comes from Parahaemophilus parainfluenzae, assembly GCF_001053575.1. GTDB lineage: Bacteria > Pseudomonadota > Gammaproteobacteria > Enterobacterales > Pasteurellaceae > Haemophilus_D > Haemophilus_D parainfluenzae_S. The sequence goes on from NZ_JVSL01000001.1 coordinate 31,346, forward strand.
CAAAATACCTCAGATGACATATTGGTAAATTTTGTCATGGGAACCATGTTTATTATTTTACCAACATTATGGATGGGCGCCATGGGATGGGCTGGTATAAGTGCTGGGGCAGCATTAACAAATATATCTAGTACAGGAAGCCGAGATGTAAAAGGAGCGGGCGGAAAAGTTGGAGATAAACTCGGAAACAAGGTGGTATAGTTTTAGTAAAATACCGAGGTAATTACCTCGGTATTTTAAATTTAATCATAATAGATTTCATACTCATTATTTAATGTTTTATCTTCATGGCTATAAGCAATATGTTCAACCTCTTCATTATTGCCTCCCTCATCGTAATTACTAAATTCATCTCTTTCTTGATTGACTAAGCAAGCTAAAAATATAAGCACAATTAAGATTGCTGTAATAGCAGCAAACAACATGATAGAAAATAACGCCAACACTGCTACTGGAGTGTACGCAAGTACATAAACTAATGGTACCGGAAGATTATATTGTGCTGCTTTCTGTTTAGCAAGTACGGGCAGTTTTAAGTATAAACTACCTAATTTGTATCCGAATTGCTCTTTGTTCATAGCAACCCTCCTTTTTTATTACTCTAATTTTAGATTAATACCAATATTCTAACCCTTCAACCGCTTTTTCTCTCAAAATTGACTCAATAGTGCAAAGATAAGCTAGGGAACTAGTTAGTCATTTTCAGTATATTCCAATACATCAGCTCATTCTCCCCTGACTTTTTGGGCAATATCAGATAATTGAGATTCTGATAAATCTTGTTTTAAGTGCGGTCGATTTTGCATATAAAGTTTATGTTGCTCAATTAATGCAAGCTCTTCCGGAGTCACATTTTCAATACCATTTCGTCTGGCAAAGTTTTCTAAAATCAAATCCTTAATAAAAGACTGCATCGATTTTCGATTTTGTGCTGCAGTTTCTTTCAGATAATAAAAAACATCCTCATCCAATCTAATATTTAACTGTTTGACTTCTGTTGATTGTATCGCCATACATTCACTCTACTTTATAAAAGAAGCTATCTTGCTAGCATTCTAGCAAGTAAAAATTAAAGATCAAACACAATCTGTTTTTTCACAGATTTTAAAAAACAATTTTCTCTCCTCATTTCAATCAAACTTTCTTAATGTAAAGCTCCCATCGTTTGTAAACCATACGGAGAAAAAATGTGATTAGAACACTTATCACAACCTTATTGTTAAGCCTGTCTTGTGGTATTTATGCCATTCAATCGCTACCACAAGATATGCAACTCCTCGTTTTCACTACACAACATTACCCAATAACCGGCATGCAATCATATCCGGTTACGTTGTACTACATTGATTCCGTAGATAACCTAGAACAGTCGTCAACATTCCAGCTCAGCAGTAATCCACAGCAAGCTGAACAACAAGCACATGCACTTATTCGTTCGCCTGAATTTAAACAATATGAAAATCAGCTAAAACAAGCATATACGGGATTAAGCCAAGCCTTTTATCTCGGTGTCAAGAAAGTGCCGGCAATTGTCTTTTACCACACCGCTGGAGTTGGTCAGGTTGTGTACGGGGTGACGGATATAGAGCAAGCGGTTGCCTTATTTTTACAAGGGAAATACCAATGAAAAAATGTAGCAAACTCCTCAGTTGTACACTAAGCACACTAATTGCCATGACCGTTTTACATAGCCATGCTGTCATTTCAACTGCACAAATCATGGCTTCCAGTGCGTCACCACAATGTGCAGATTACAAAGTAGTTGGTATTTGTTACTGGCTATTTTGTACAAACTTTGGTTGCAAAATCCGGACATCTACAAAAGTGCGTCACTTTTTACCGGAACAGGTTGTCTCCGGATACAACCACGAAGGACAGAATCCCTGGTCTGAAGTCAGCGGTTTAGGCAATGGAATTAAAGGTGGTTCTTATCAAGACAAACCAGCGACCCAACAATATTCTCAAATGGTATTCAAAAATGTAGATGTTATCGGACATCCACAAGGTGCCATATCTCAATTTTTAGGTAACACTGGCTACTACTGCCGTAGCCAAAGTTATGCATTTCAACCGCACTTTTTAAGCGGTATGGATGTGATGGGGTGGCGTTTTGGTATACCAGAAATGTTTTACCCGGAAGCAATTACACCGGGTATGCGGGAAATGGGAAAAAATGGAGATACATGGGGAAATATCTACCCTCGAGCAGGAAGCGTTACACAAATTCATCCATATAAAGCAGCCGCCGTTGCCGTACAGCGCGCGGCAGACATCATATCACGTCAAGGACAACCTCATATCTACATGCCAGCAGCGTCTCAAGCACAACCGCAAAACGGTTGGTGGCCACCGCCGCCAGTAGAAGAAGGCAAAATCAAAACTCACAAGTGGCAAATGCTCTACCCTAAAACAGAAAACATGTGTGCTATCTTTCCGGACGGCAGTGCTTTTGATGCCTATTCAGATAAAAATTCAATACAGCAAGATTTTGCATGGGCGCTTTGGCGACCTTACTCTTGTTGTAAGCCTCGTGGCGTGTATTTATACAGTATTGATTGGATCCAGGA
>NZ_JVSL01000019.1:0-590 GCF_001053575.1 Parahaemophilus parainfluenzae
TCCACCACATGATCATTGGCGCTTACATAATTCTAGGGTTTTATTTCCTAACTCAGATCCTCAAGGACGTATTAAATTTCTTGACAGAAGACAAAAAGACATATCGGATTGCGGTATGGATTTTGTCAGTGGTGAAAGTGATAATCCAGAGGTCAATCTTTGTTTAGAGAAAAAAGGCTGGTATCTAGAAGGTGGGCCGCTCTGTGAAGAAAAAACAATGTGGAATAGACCTGCATGTATTCAATGGCGAAAAAAACATAGCAAGCCTGATGCTAAGCCTTGGCAGTAATTAACAAAGGTGCTTAAAAGTGCGGTCAATATTCAGTGAATTTTAAAATCTCTTGAATATTGACCGCACTTTTTGTATTTTCAGTGATGCTTATTTTTAAGCAAATCTTATAATTTCACATTCAACTTTAGCGTAGGTTTTCTATGCTTTTTTCACAGAAATATCATGAGTGAGTAAATAAGATACTTAAACCCCGATAGTCATTTACTAAAAGTGATGAAACCTCTTATGTTGCTAGTCATGTGGGAGATAGTCAGAGTAAAACAGTGATTCATGCAGGTGGTGATGCCAATATTATTGG
>NZ_JVSL01000020.1:0-49115 GCF_001053575.1 Parahaemophilus parainfluenzae
TGGTGAAAGTGATAATCCAGAGGTCAATCTTTGTTTAGAGAAAAGAGGCTGGTATTTAGAAGGTGGTCCAATCTGTGAAGAAAGAACAATGTGGAATAGACCTGCATGTATCCAATGGCGAAAAAAACACAGCAAGCCTGATGCTAAGCCTTGGGGATAAATAATACAGAAGTATTTTAAGCAGAATACAATTTAACTCGATATAAAGTGCGGTCAATTTTCAAAGAGTTTTAAAACCTTTCAAAAATTGACCGCACTTTTTGTATTTTAGAGCTACTTATCCTCAAGTTAATCTTATAATTTCACATTCAATTTAGCGTAAGCACATTCTACTTTTTCCAATGCTTTTTCTACGGAAATATCACGAGCGAGTAAGACACCTAAACGGCGATGACCATTGACTTCACCTTTGCCGAAAATGCGAATATTGGTGTGAGGTTCAGCCAATACTTCGACGATATTGCCAAATTGCACGTTTTTCGATTGGCCTTCCACCACAATGGCTTTTGAAGCGGATGGGCTAATAAGGGTGATTTCCGGAATCGGTAAGCCTAAAATCGCACGGGCGTGTAAGGCGAACTCGGATAATTCTTGAGAAATTAGCGTTACCATGCCGGTATCGTGTGGGCGAGGGGAAACTTCATTGAAGATAACCTCATCACCACATACAAACATTTCCACCCCGAAAATACCACGACCACCTAATGCAGTGGTAATTTTCTCGGCAACATCTTGGGCTTTTTTCAAGGCTGCATCAGACATGGCTTGTGGTTGCCAAGATTCGCGATAGTCACCATCTTCTTGGCGATGGCCGATTGGTGCTAAGAAGCTGGTGCCGTTGATATGGCGAACGGTGAGTAAAGTGATTTCATAATCGAATTTAACAAACCCTTCCACAATCACGCGTCCTGCGCCTGCGCGACCACCTTGTTGCGCGTAATCCCAGGCTTTTTGTAAGTCGTCTTTGGATCTTAAAATACTTTGACCGTGGCCGGAAGAAGACATAATCGGTTTTACCACGCAAGGAATACCGATTTTTTCAACCGCACTTTGGAAGTCAGCAAAGTTATCGACAAATTGATAAGGTGAAGTTGGTAGGCCAAGTTCTTCGGCAGCTAAACGGCGAATGCCTTCGCGATTCATCGTCAGCTTGGTGGCTTTGGCGGTAGGCACAACATTAAAACCCGCTTGTTCTAATTCAATCAGCGTATCAGTCGCGATGGCTTCTACTTCCGGCACGATGTAATCAGGGCGCTCTTTTTCTACTAAGGCTTTGAGGGCTGCACCATCTAACATGGAAATCGTATAAGCACGATGGGCAACTTGTTGTGCTGGGGCGTTTTCATAACGATCAACGGCAATCACTTCCACGCCTAAACGTTGTAATTCAATCACCACCTCTTTGCCCAGTTCACCAGAGCCAAGCATCATCACTTTGATAGCATTCGGGGTTAATGCTGTACCTAGGGTTGTCATGTTGTGTCCTTATTTTAAGAAAGATTCATCAAGAGCTAAATCGTCATTTTTATTAATCCCCACACCGCGAGCAATGACATTTTTAGCAATATCATGTGCTTCTTCTAAAGAATGTTCGGTGTAAGTTCCGCATTGGTATTCGTTCAATTCTGGAATTTGGTTTTGATCTTGCACGGTTAAAATATCTTTCATAGAAGCTAACCATGCATCAGCCACTTGTTGTTCGTTTGGTGTGCCAATTAATGACATGTAAAAACCTGTACGACAGCCCATTGGGGAAATATCGATGATTTCTACGTTGTCATTGTTTAAATGGTCACGCATGAAGCCTGCAAATAAATGCTCAAGGGTGTGAATCCCTTTTGGTGGGAGAATTTCTTTGTTTGGAATGCAAAAACGAAGATCAAAAACAGTGATGTCATCGCCCTTTGGGGTGCGCATCGTTTTGGCTACACGCACGGCAGGTGCGTTCATACGGGTGTGATCCACTTTAAAACTGTCAAGTAATGGCATATTTATTTCCTTGAAAATCAGTGATTTGTAAATTAATTGCAAGTTTTTGTAAATTTTTTTACATTTTTTTACAATTTCTTTGAACTTTTCTTTTTAGCGTCGGTCTTATAGAACAAGCAACTTGCAGTTGTTTTAATAAAATTGGTTCCTTAGGTTATTTGCCCCTTACTCGATAAGGGGCGTTTTTTTATCTGTTGAATATCAATTCGTCTTTATTCTAGTCCACAACCAGGTTATGCACAAAGGCTATTCTCGGCTATGACACGAAAGGTAAACTGAAAAAGAGTAACGCAATATAACGCAGTCCTTTTCCAATCGTCATAAAAATCAAACAACTTAGCCAATTCAATCGAAGCCAACCGGCTACCGCGCAAAATACATCCCCGATAATAGGCAACCAGCTCAATAATAGAGTGATGGCACCATAGCGTTGTATTTTGTTTATTGCCCATAAAGTGCGGTCATTTTTGCTGTCAATTTTCGGAAACCATCGACCAATCCAGTAAGTGGTGAGGCTGCCAAGTGTATTGCCTGCGGTTGCCAGAAAAACAAGCCAAAAAATATCCGCACTTAATAATGACCCGACCAATACTTTTGGCACAGCAAGGGAGACAAACACAATTTCTGAATTGCCCGGCAAGATGGTGGCACTTAAGAACGCGCTGAAAAACATCAACCACAAACCATGGGTTTGCCAAAAATCAGCCCAAAAGCTGAAAGAGAAAATATCCCACATTAGGCTCTAATAATCTCTCTCGTTCTAACATCAAACACATCCATTCCTGCGCTTAATCCCGCTTTTACGCCGAGATCGGCATCTTCAAAGACGATACAGCGTGATGGTTCGGCTTTTGCCAGTTCTGCACAGCGTAAAAAGGTTTCTGGATGCGGTTTATGTTCTTTCACATCATCAGCGCTGACAATAGCATTAAAGTAATGTTTGATATCTAATTTTTGCATCAACATATCAATGATTTGGCGGTTCGAACCTGAACCAAGCGCAATTGGCTTTTGTTGATAGTAATGACGCACCACGTCAAAGGTCGGAAGTAATTTTGATTCTGTTGGAATCAATTCATAAGAAAGTTTGCGTTTTGCTTGTATGACTTCATTTAAACGTTCTTGTGGCATACCGGCATCTTGCATAATGGCGGAGGCGATAGTGCTCACAGTTGCGCCACCTAAATCATACATAATTTGGCTGTTAAAACGATAACCAAATTGTTCCCCCACCATGTTCCACGCACGGGCGTGTACTGGCATGGTGTCGATTAAAGTGCCATCCATATCAAAAATCAGGCCATCATATTTTTCAAAAAGTCTGTTATCTATCATTTATTGCTTTCCTAGTTCGTAAATTTTTTCACTTTGTTTCAATTTTGTGATCTGTGCACTGGTAATTTTATGAAATAGCGGTAAAGTTATCCTATCTCAAAAAGGAATGTTATGTCGTTACTCAAACAATTAACCCGTTGGAAAATTCGCGGTCAGATTGATCAGGACGTTATTGATATTATTCTGACTTTGCAAAGTCGCCTAGAGCATCATTGGCGCATTGATGTGTCGATTCCGACTGTCATCACACTCTTATTGCATATTGCCAACAGCCTTGCCCGCTTAAAACGAGGGGGTTGCGTTTCCCCGCTTCATCAAGCCTTTTATGATGAAATGCAAAGTGCGGTCATTTTCCCCGATGTTTTGGAAATTCACCACGATTTGCTTTCTTTTATTCCGCGAGAAATTCCCGAAGCCGAGCAGAGCTATTATCTCGCCAATATTTATAGCTTGCTGTTGGAGCAAGATAAAAAATAAGGGCATGAAAGCCCCTATTCTATCAGTTAAAAATCAAACTGAGTTCTAAATCTTTGAGTAAATTGCTTTCTAAGCGCAAATCATTCCATACTAATGGATTATTATCCAAGTAATGTTTCTCAAAAGTCAGTTCCCAAGTCTGCAAAGAGCGGTCAATTCTGAGGTTGATTTTATCGGTGCTATCTGTCGCCTGACGAGATTTATTTAAAATCACCGAAATGCGTAAAAGAATAAGTAAAACAAGGACATCGTCATCCGCATAACGAGCAAAAATCGGTAAATCATTCTTTTTAAATGCACTCGTATGATAACGAACTAAATTTACCAATAAGCGTTGTTGTTCGCGATCAAAGCCTGGTAATTCCATATTCTGCAGAATATAAGCGGAATGTTTTTGCACATTGCGATGATTAATGACAATACCGACTTCCAATAAGCGTGCTGCCCAAATTAACAGATTTTTCATTTCATCAGCAAGATGCGGTTTTTGCCAATGGGTGTATTGGTCAATTAAGGTTTTCGCACTATTTGCCACGCGATCAGCTTGCGCTAAATCTAAGTTAAATTGTTCGGCAAGTCCTAATGCGGTACGTGTACGGATGTCTGAAACTTGGAAGTTTTTTTCTAAGCTGTAAATCACCCCTTCACGCAAAGCGCCGTCAGAATAGCGCATATTTTCTAAGCCAAACACATCAAAAACAGCGCTTAAAATGGCTAAGCCTGGCACAAAGACATCCACGCGATCAGGGTTTAATCCTGCGATGTTGAGTTCTTCAAAATGGGATGCTTGTAAGGTTCGTTCAATTAAATTCTGTAAACGTTCAGCCGTGATGATGCCGTTAGGATCAAGAGTTGCAGTAATCACTTGATAGACGGTTTTGATGGTGCCTGATGAACCTAACACCGATTGCCAACCGAGCTTGCGATATTCCCAGCTTAAATCTTCAATTTTATTGACCGCACTTTGGCGCGCTTGCTCGAAGTTTTCTTTTGAAATTTCTCCATTCGGGAAGAATTTTTTGGCAAAACTGACGCAGCCCATGTGACGACTTTCCGCCACTAAGGGGGTGAAATCATCACCGATGATCATTTCTGTCGAGCCACCACCAATATCGATGACCAGTTTACGTCCGCTTTCGGGTTGAGTGTGGCAAACACCGGCATAAATGGTTTTGGCTTCAGTTTGACCGCTGATGATATTAATGGGATAAGGAAAGACAGTGGCAGCTTGACGTAAAAATTCGTCATTATTGACCGCTCTTCGTAGGGTATAAGTGCCGACGACATTCACATCTTTCGGCTCAAAGCCTTGTAAGCGCTCAGCAAAAAGTGCAAGGCAATTTACCCCGCGCTCAATCGCTTCTTGGCTTAATACATTGTGCTCGTCTAAGCCATCGGCGAGTCTCACTTTTTGTTTTAAACGAGAAAGCACCTGAATCGAACCATTGATAATGCGCGCCACAATCATGTGGAAGCTGTTTGAGCCTAAATCAATGGCGGCAATCTCCCGGGCCTCACCTCGGTGATGAGGTTCTGTGAGTTGAGCCAGTTGCTTGTCTTTATGCATGTCCTTTCCTAAAATTCAAATTGATACAATAAATCAAAAACTTGGTTTGTGCTGGAAACCGATTGGAAATAAAGTTGTGGCATTAAGCGGTAACGCAAGGTCACTTCGGCTAAGCCATCAAACAATCCTACACCGTATTTCACTTGTAAGCGTTTACCAATATTACCACTAACTTGTACTTTGGAGCTATCCCCAACACCGGCAGTGCCTAAGTTTAAGTCTTGAATACCAAAGGCTTCGCCAATACCGCCGACTACTTTACCACTTTTCGCCAAACCTAAGCCAAGTAATGCCGCACCCACAGAACCACTAGAGCCTGCTTCACCGCTGTTTTCTAATGAGCGGCCAGTTAATAAATAAGAAAGAGCCTGGTCTTGAGATTTGGCTGGGTCAGAGAAAATGGTGACTTGTGGACTAGATGCCATACCAATCACTTTTACCCCCGCGGTTACTTTGCTGTCTTCCATCGCTTCAGGGTTACGAATTGCTTCAATATTTAACATCGGTTGTGAAGGTAAACCGGCGAAGCTGATTTGTCCTTTACGAATTAATAAATCCTGTCCGAAAGAAGCATAACGACCATTTTTTAGGTTAATTTGACCAAATAAACCTAATTTGCCTTTATCCTGTTTTACAGAAAGTAAGCCGTTCAAATTGGTTTTTAAACCATAGGCATCTAAATGCACATCATCACCGATTTTAATTTTTAAATCAGATTGAATTTGCATGCCCGATTTGGTTTCTGAAGCAAATTGGCGATTAATGAGCTCTTCTTTACTTTTTCTTGGGCCATTTAAAATGACTTCATCTTCACTCACTGGTTCAGCATTGTCCGGTAAGCTTTCAATAGCAATTCTTGCCCAAGGGATATCCACATTGCCACTCAAATCTAAGAGTTTTGGCGAGGCTTTGACAACCACATTCGGGCTGACTTTTAACTTCGCCATGGATGGAATATCAACTTTGAAATTATCCGCTTGCGCTCTAACTTCTGCCGTCCAGTTATCCATGTGAGCCCAGTTAGCTTGTCCGTTGATATTGAGTTTGCTATCTGGTGTTTGAACATGGCCATTTAAGGTTGAAGATGTACCATTAAAGCGGATTGCCACTTGACCATCAGTTACATCAAAAGGCAGGCTTTTCAGTTTTGTTTTCACATTGCGGATATCAAAATTACCGTTTAATAATGGTTTTTCTAAATTACCACCGAAACTTAAGCGTGAGACCACTTCACCATCTATGCTTTCACCGCTAGAGAAAAGTTGATTGGCTAAGGATAAGCGTAAACCTTCAATGGTAAAGGTACCGCCTAATTGACGACCTTTACTTAAATCATGAATTTTTAAGTCTGTGCCGATTCGACCTTGATTTTGAACGTTAATGTCAGATTTCAAGGTTAAATTGTTATTTTGAATATCGGCATTCACACTTAATTTAGGAATATCCAGCTTAAAGGTGCGGTAGTCTAATTTTTGTGCCACACCAATGTTATTTCCTTCCACTGCCACATTTAGTTGTAATGGTTTATCCGTGAACCATGCCACTTTACCTCGGCTTTGTAACTGGCCTTTGAGCGTGTCTTGTCCCATCAATTTATTCACTAAATCTAAATTAATACGTTTAAGCTCAAAAGGGACTTCGCCGTTTTTCCCTGCCGTAAATTGTTGAGGGAAACACAGATCTAAGTCTTGGTTAATCCAGCAGTGTGAACCAATGGTGGCTTGGATTTTTTTATTGTCATAAGTCACCGGAATGGTTTGATTCACTTTAAAATCACCAATAGGTGAGTTTAGGCTCACTTGGCTTAAATTGCCTTTCCATTGCTGAGAAGTGCGGTCAAAATTCCCCGCGATTTGTAAATCAGCTGCAACGGGCTCACCTTTTGATTTTAAGGTGAGCGTATGATGTTTTTCATCACCCGATGCATTCAAATCAATATTATGCAATTTGATGCTGTCGCCATAGCGGAAGTTTTCCGCTTTGACGGTAAGTTCACCTTTCACTTGCGGTTCACTGACAACATTACCTTTAATTAAGGCTTTGGATAAATCTAATCCTTGGAAGTGCAAGCCTTGTGCAGTTAAATCAGCATTAATGGTTGGCGCAGTAAGTTTCCCTAAAATCTGTGCTTTACCAACTACGGAACCCGCTAAATCTTGCCATAGTCCACGTAAGCTTGGTGCGTTGATATCTAAATCTAAGTTTGATTTATCACCTAATGTCCCTTTTGCCGCAATGCGGTTATCGCCATAGTTCAGCAATAAATCAGGAATGTTTAATAAGGTTTCATTACTTAAAAAGACACTACCTTTCAAGCTCAATGGGCGAGAGGAAAGACTACCGGTTAAATCCACGGTAGGCACATCCACTTTCCAATGATTGGAATCAGCGGAACCTTGTGAGCTCACTTTGCCCGATAATACGGCTGGCATGGCAGGCACATAAGGACGAATGTTCATTTTGTTTAAATCAGCCGTCACATCCCATTGTGCGCCATCTTTCCAGTTTGAGGAACCCGTTAAACGTGCGGTACCATCGAGGGCAGCAAGTTTTAATTCGTTGAGGGTGACTTCGTAGAGTTTACCGTCTGCATTTAAATCAACGTGAGTATGAGGGATATGATCCATACCCTCCACACCACCAACAACTTCTGCGTGATAATTCAATAAATCGCCTGTGAGTTTGATATCGACATCGTTAATTTTGAGTGGTGCTAGGCTGTCTGCAAAAGCATATTGACCTTTTTTCGCTTTTAACTGCAGATTTAATGGCATTTTATCTTCGGCCAGTTTCACGTCACCCGTTAAGGTGGCATCAAGCACACCCTGTGTGGTTAACGAAAGTGCGGTTGTTTTTTTCAATGAACCCGATAAATTGAGATCAACTTTGCTAGCAGGAAGAATGGTTTTGTCTTTTGATTTAAAGGCTTGGAGATCAGATTTTAATGTGAGATCAACCGGAAAATCTTCATTGAGTTGAAGTTGCCCTTGGCTCGAAAGTGTGCCAAGAGAGCTATCAATCTCGAGTTTTTGTAATTTCACTAAATGATCAGTGGCATCCGCTTGTAATTCCACTTTAGGTACAGAGATTTTTTGTGTTTCTTCGCCTTTTTCATTGAGAGATTGATATTGCCAGTTTGTACCCAAAAAACTTGGAATGTGCATATCAAAAGGCAAGTTCACCGCATTTAAATTACCTAAAAAAGCCGGTGTGAGTGTTTGCTCAATTTGCGCCCAATCAACGGGTTTAGCAGGTTCTTTTTTCTCGGGCTGAGGGGGATTCGGTTGAGTTTGGGTGACCGTTGAGAAAAGCACATCTGAAAGTGTGGTAGGCTCAAGGGTAAGACCAGATTCATTGTTTAAACTGACCGCACTTTGAAATGACGAAAACGTAATATTGCTTTGATCGAGTTTCATATCAAAGTCAGTGACCGCCACATTTTTCACTTGTACAGAAACCGGTAAATGGATTTTTTCCATTGGACCACTTTCCGTTTGTTTCTCTTCAGAAGGTGGCATGACACTGGTATCAATGGCAATTTTCGGCTGTGTTAAGCTGAGATCATCAACAATAATATCACCCGAAAGTAAACGAGCTAAATTCAGTTGTAAGCGCGTTTTAGGAAGGGCTACATCGACGCCGGTGGTTTGAAAACGTAAATTTTCCAAGATCAAACCATCTTGTAAGCCACCGCTGACTTGTTCAATAGATAAGCTATCGAGCATTTTATCCGCAAGTTGAATAAGTGCACGTTGTCCACTATCAAAAGAAAGTGCTGTGACTAAGCCTAAAACAGGGACAAAGATGACCGCACTTCCGACACATAAAATTTTACGGCAGGTCTTTTTCTTTTTAACGGGTTGTGTGGTTTGGTTATCTGGTTGTTTTTCTTGTTCAGACATAGTCATACCCTAAATTTCAGCACCTAAGCCAATGTAAAATTGAATGTTTTTGCTGTTATCTTTATCTCGAATTGGCGTTGCAATATCAAATTTGATGGCGCCAACTGGCGATGCCCAACGTACACCGAAACCTGCGCCGTAGCGTAACTCATTTGCTTTGTAAGCATCTGCGGCTAAGCCTGTATCCGCAAACACCGCTCCCCACCAATTTGGGTAAACTTGATATTGATATTCAAGGCTACCTGTTACTAAGCGAGAGCCACCGACTAATTTCCCTTCTTTATTTTTCGGTGAAATTTTCTTATAGCCATAACCTCGCACGCTGCGATCGCCCCCGGCAAAGAAACGTAATGCAGGTGGAATTTTTCGAATATCAGGCGTATTTAAATAACCAATTTCTGCACGGGTAATAAAACGGTGATTTTCTGCGTACGTACGAATCCAGGCAGTAGAAGCTTGAACTTTAAAGAAATTAGCATCGGACATCCAAAGCTTATTCCCTAAATCAACCGTGATTTTTTGGGTATCTCCCCATGTTGGGAATTGGCCACCTCTTAAACGGGTACGGCTAAAGCCCCCAGTTGGATAAACTAGGAAGGTTTTATCGGTGAAATCAGCTTGTGTGTAGCTGTCATAACGAACACGAAGGCCTGCAAAATATTGCCAACCCTCGCTATTATTCCAATAACGTAATGCAGCGAAAGTGAGGGCTTTGGTATCCGTATCGTTTTTATTTTCTTTTTCATAACCAGTTGAAAATTCATAATAATAATTTAATGGATTTTTCAACAATGGCATTTTATAGGTGGCTTCAAAGTTTTGTTTTGGCGCAGAGACATAAAGATTTGTACGGAAACTATGGCCTCGGCTATTAATCCAAGGTTTTGTCCAACCAATTTGGACATGAGGGCCCGTATCAGTTGCAAAACCTACCCCAAGCTCCATTGAGTTTTTCTTACGTGGATAAAGTAAAAGTTCGATATCGACTAATTTATCTTCTTCGCGAACGTGAGGCTGTAAAAGCACTGAACTAAACCAGTTGGTAGAAGAGAAATCGTTAGTTAATTCAGATAAATCACTGACTAAATAAGGATCGCCCGATTTGATGTTGAGCATGTTTTGCAAATAATCTTCGCGAATTTGGGAATGGTTGAAGGTGATATTGCCATAATGATAACGTACGCCACTATCAAATAGCATACGCCACCATGCTTCATGAGTTTCTGGGCTGATTTCTAAGCGAGAAATTTGGAATTTTCCGTCAAGATAACCACGAGCTAGTGCAAGGTTTGAAATGCTGCTTTTATAGTCATCGTATTTTTGATGCTCAACTAACTCCCCTTGTTTTGGCAAGTTTTTACGGAGCGCCGTGAAGTTTTCATCTTCTGCGGCTTCGCCTGTAATTTCAACGTCTGTTCCTGCAATTTTACTTGGCTCACCTGGGGTAACATTCGCAATAAGTAAATCTCGTTGACCTTTACGTTTTTTCAATTCAAAGGTCACGGAAGAACCATAATAACCAAAGACTCGAAGGCCTTTATCGACAGCATCTGAAACTAATTGTTTATAACGATCTGAGCCGTCCATCTCACCTTTATCAATGAGATTGACATTCATGTCAGTATTGCGAATGGCGCGTTCACCCTTAATACCGCGGATCTCAATATCTACGGTTTGTTCTGCAAGGGCTGAAAAACTCATCCATCCAAGCAAAAGTGCGGTTATTTTTAACGAAATTTTTTTCATTTTATTACAAGCTAAACTTTAAGAAGATCCACATCAAACCGCCTTAGTTTACCCATAAAATAAGGGGATTAGCAACGCAATTATGGATGGGATTTGAAATTGTTATATGCGTGTGAGCGTTAATACGACAATGCGATCAAAGAAAGAGTTTCCTTTGCTTTGAAAAAAATAGTGATTGTTCTCTTTATTCAGACATTTAACCAAAATGTAACCGGGCCATCATTGGTCAGCGTTACTTGCATATCTGCTGCAAATTGTCCGTTGGCAACAGTGACTTTTTCTGCACATTTTTGTGAAAAATACTCATATAATTCGTTAGCCAAGGCTGGTGCGGCACCTTTTGAGAAACTTGGTCGTAAACCTTTTTGCGTGTCTGCAGCTAGGGTGAATTGTGATACCACAAGCACTTCGCCACCGATTTGTTGCACATTTAAATTCATTTTGTCATTTTCATCGCTGAAAATACGGTAACTTAAGACTTTCTCGGCGAGTTTATCCGCTTTGGCTTGGTCATCTTCTTTTTCCACGCCTAATAAAACCAATAACCCCTTGCCGATTTGTCCCACAATTTGACCTTCAACTTCCACTTTAGCCTGTGTTACACGCTGGATTAATGCAATCATTTTACTTCCTCTAAATTTGTTTGATTCATCGACTGCACTTCTGCAAGTACTGCGGCTAATTGTGCGCCGAATAACACCACTGTCCAGCTGATTTGAATCCACAATAACATGATCGGCAGTGTCGCCATGGCGCCATAAATTAATTGATAAGACGGGAAGGTGGCGATGTACCAAGTAAAGGCTTGTTTTCCTAAGGTAAAGAAAATTGCCGCAATTAATGCGCCTGCTGCAGAGTGTTTGATGCTCACTTTCTTATTTGGCACGACCATATAAATGAGCGTGAAGATAAACCAAGTAGAAAGAAATGGCACAAAACTGAGGAGTTTTAAGCCAAAAGAGAGCGTTTCCGATTGCTCGAACATAGCTTTGACGTAGGAACTCGCCGCAATGCTAGTACCGATTAAAAGCGGACCGAGCGTTAAAATGAGCCAATAAATAGCAAATGACGTAAAAATTGGGCGATTACTGGTGTCTTTCCAAATGCCATTGAGTGTACGGTCAATGGAGTTAATCAGCATTAATGCCACTAAAATCAAACTCACAATCCCCACGGCGCTCATTTTCTTTGAATTATAGACGAATTCATCAATATATTGTCCCACAACATCACTCGCGGAAGGAGCGAAATTGGTGAAGATGAATTCTTTCAATGCGCCAGTTACTTCGTTAAAAACGGGAAAGGCGGAGAAAATTGAAAACACCACCATAATTAATGGCACGATAGCGAGCATGGTGCTGTAAGTGAGTGAACCGGCGGCTTGCGTTAATTTATTTTCTTGAGAACGCTGCCAGAATAATGCGAGAAAAGACGTTAAGGTCATTAGAGCAAGCCTCCGCAACAATGTTTAAATTTCTTCCCTGAGCCACAAACACAAGGCTGTTTATTGCTTGGGAGCGGTACAGTGGGATCAACAAAATACCAACGGCCATCAATTTTTACAAAAAGTGAATGTTCGTGATGCACTTGCGGCTGTTCGTTGCCTTGAAAATGTGCTTTAAATTCAACCTCACTTTGTGTTTTGGTTAAGGTTTCTGCTTTGACAATATCTAAACCGAGCCATTGTGTTTCATCAGCCCAATCTTGCAGGGCTTTTTCATCTAATAAGGTTTGTTGGCTTGGCACAGTGGTTTGCACGATATAAGGAATCTTTTTAAGCACAAACGCTGAATAGCGGGAACGCATAAGTTGTTCCGCTGTTTCTGGAAACATATTGCCTGAATGAAAGCGCCCGCAACAATCTTCATAAGAAAGCGAAGATTGGCACGGACAAAGTGCGGTTGCTTTAGCCGACATTTTAGGCCGCCTGCTGTAAATTACGTAATTGTGAGTTAACAGAACGTTTAAACGCTGACGCCAATTCCTCGATGGCTAAGGCTTCTTCTAATTCTGCCACACTTGAAGGAGCAGAAAGTAGCGTGTTTAAACGACGAATAGTCCATTCTGGATAAGGACGGTGTTGCAAGATGAGTTCATCGCCTTGATGAATTTCACCTTCTTCGATCACGCGAACATACCAACCTGTCCAGCCAGACTGACGAATTACCTCTCTTGTATTCTCATTCTTGGTATTATGAGATAAACGTTCGCAAGGTTTACGTGGTTGAGACACTTCTAAAAGCGTGGTGCCAATTTTGTAACGATCGCCTATGCAGACATTATCTTCATGTAAGCCGGATACCACAAAGTTTTCACCATAAATCGCGCTACCGTGAAAATCAAACTTTTCACCAAGTAGCGCGTTTAAAGCGTCGAAAGACACATCAGACATAAAAAACAAGGCTTTATCAACACCACCGTGATGAGCTTTTAAGCCTACATCGTTACCTTCTGCACCTAGCGTGTGCACTTTTACCATCGGTACCGGTTTTTTACGGATAGCACTTTCATATGAGCTACCATCAGGGAACGTTAAGGTTTCTATTAATCCTGTTTTAATAATAAGAATTTTTGCGTTTGACATCTATTTTTCCTGCTTTGAGTTAGTTTTGATAAATTATACCGTAAAATCACTTAAATTTTGACCGCACTTCGTTTTTTCCTTATTATTCGTTTAAATAAAACCAACAAAACAAAGGAATCTTTATGCAATATTCTCTCGCGCGTACCGAACAAGGTCAAACCCTTGGTATTACCGCAAAAATGGCAAACCGTCATGGCCTGATCGCCGGGGCAACAGGAACGGGTAAAACCGTAACATTACGTAAAATGGCAGAAGCGTTCAGTGATGATGGCGTGCCGGTCTTTTTAGTGGATGTAAAAGGCGATTTGTCTGGTTTAGTCAAAGCGGGCACATTCAGTGGCAAAGTGGCGGAACGCATTGAGCAATTTGATTTAGGTGGCGAGAGTTATTTAAATGGCTATCCTGTGTCATTTTGGGATGTATTCGGTGAAACCGGTATTCCACTTCGCACCACGATTTCTGAAATGGGACCATTATTACTTTCCCGTTTATTAAATTTAAACGCAACCCAAGAAGGCTTATTAAACCTCGTATTCCGTGTTGCAGATGATAAAGGCTTGCTACTCATCGACTTAAAAGATTTACGTGCAATGCTTAAATTTGTGGCAGAGAATGCAAAAACCTTCCAAGTAGAATATGGCAACGTATCAGCTGCAAGTGTGGGCGCGATTCAACGTGCCTTACTGACACTTGAAAATGAAGGGGCGACCAATCTTTTTGGTGAACCGGCATTAAATCTTGAAGACTGGTTACAAACCCGTGATGGTCGTGGTGTGATCAATGTGTTAAATTCTGAAAAATTAATTAATTCCCCAAGAATGTATAGCGCATTCTTGCTTTGGTTGATGTCTGAATTATTTGAGCAATTACCAGAAGTCGGCGATCCAGATAAACCAAAATTTGTGATGTTCTTTGATGAAGCGCACTTACTTTTTGATGGTGCACCAAGTGTGTTGGTGGACAAAGTGGAACAAGTGGTTCGCTTGATTCGTTCTAAAGGGGTAGGGATTTATTTTGTAACCCAAAACCCATTAGACTTACCGGATACCGTGTTAGGCCAATTAGGTAACCGTGTCCAGCATGCGTTACGTGCTTTTACACCACGCGATCAAAAAGCAGTGAAATCTGCGGCAGAAACGTTCCGTTCTAATCCTGCTGTTAATGTGGTTGAAACCATTTCAACTTTAGGTGTGGGGCAAGCATTGATTTCATTCTTAGATGAAAAAGGTATGCCAACGCCAGTTGAAGTGGCCTATGTTTATCCGCCGAAAAGCCAACTTGCCCCGATTACTGAAGAAGAGCGAGCTGCTTGGGTGAAAGACGATGATCTTTATGCATTCTATAAGGATTATGTGGATAATGAATCCGCTTTCGAAGTATTAAATGCTCAAGCGGATTTAGCGGCAGTACAACAAAAACAAGCCGAACAAGCGCAGCAAGAGGAAGAGAGCGGTTTATTTGGTAGCTTAAGCCGTATGATTTTTGGAACACAAAAACGCGGGGATAAACTTTCCCCAACAGAGCAAATTGTGAATAGCGTGGCAAAATCAGTGGGTCGCAATATTCGTAATGAAGTGACCAAACAAATCATGCGTGGTATCTTAGGTGCATTGAAAAAATAACGAAAATTTGACCGCACTTTGCGGCAAGAATGAAAAAGGAGATTGTTATGTCTGATGTATTTCACTTAAACCTGACTAAAGCACAACTGAAAGGTGCAACATTAGCTATCGTGCCGGGCGATCCGGCGCGTAGCGAACGTATTGCTAAAAAACTTGATAACCCTGAGTTTCTTGCAAGTACACGTGAGTTCACTTCTTGGTTAGGCTATTTAAATGGTCAACCGGTGGTGGTGTGTTCAACCGGTATTGGTGGTCCTTCTACGTCTATCTGTGTGGAAGAACTGGCTCAGCTTGGTGTGCGTACATTCTTACGTATCGGTACAACAGGTGCGATTCAACCGCACATTAATGTGGGTGATGTACTTGTCACAACGGGTGCAGTTCGTCTTGATGGTGCAAGCCGTCACTTTGCCCCAATTGAATATCCCGCAGTGGCAAATTTTGAATGTACCACTGCACTTTACAATGCAGCTAAAGAAAAAGGCATTGAGCCATTTGTAGGGATTACAGCTTCTTCAGATACGTTCTATCCAGGTCAAGAACGTTACGATACTTACAGCGGTAAAGTATATCGTGATTACCAAGGCTTGCTAAAACAATGGCAAGATCTCAATGTGATGAACTATGAGATGGAGTCTGCGACGTTATTCACGATGTGTAATGCCCTTGGCTTACGAGCAGGTATGGTGGCAGGTGTGATTGTAAACCGTACACAACAAGAAATTCCAAATGAAGCCACCATGAAAGATACGGAAGAAAAAGCAGTATCTGTGGTGGTGGAAGCAGCAAGAAAATTGTTAGCGTAAAACTCAGATAAAAAGAACCGCACTTTTTTAGAAGTGCGGTTTATTTTTTAACTGTTTTTTCGAGCAAAAGCGGCGGCTTCAGCGACTAATTGGTCATCAGGTCGAATGCCTGTGTAGAGCTCAAATTGTTCAACGGCTTGTAGTACAATCACTTCTGCACCAGAAATGGTTTGTTTACCTTGCTGTTGAGCAAATTGGATAAATGGTGTTTCAGCAGGAATCGCCACCACATCAAAAGCGGTTTGAGCTTGTTGAATAAGATTTTCAGGAAAGGCGAGATCAAATTCTTCTTTTCCACCTTTCATCCCAATTGGCGTAACGTTGACTAAAATGTCTGCCGATTGATTGTCTAAAGATGGGATATATTCATAGCCATAAAGTGCGGCTAAATTTTTACCTGTTTTTTCATTTCGAGCAAAAATCTTCAGATGCTCAAATCCACTGTTTTTAAAGGCAGCAACGACAGCTTTAGCCATGCCACCACTGCCTTGTACAATCACTTTACTCTTTTTATCTAATTGATATTCTTTGATAAGTTTAACAATGGCAATATAGTCGGTGTTGTAAGCACGAAGAAAACCTTGATCATTCACAATGGTATTCACGGACTGAATGGCTTGTGCGGAAGGTGAAATTTCATCTAAAAATGGCATACAGCTTTCTTTAAATGGCATTGAAACGGCACAACCTCGAATACCAAGTGCACGAATGCCTTTGACGGCGCTTTCAATATCCGTAGTAGTAAAGGCTTTATAGATAAAATTAAGCCCGAGTTTTTGATATAGATAGTTATGGAATGTTGTGCCAAAATTGCCTGGTCTGCCAGAAAGGGACATACAAAGTTGGGTGTCTTTGTTAATCATATCGATTCCTTAAATATTTAGATTTATATCATCATCGATAAAATATTGGTTCATTTCAAATGCCGGTTTTGCCGCTTTGTCTTTGCCAACAATACGAGCAGGTACACCTGCTGCAGTGGCATATTCAGGCACAGGTTGGAGTACAACAGAATTGGCGCCGATTTTGGCATATTTGCCTACCTCGATATTGCCGAGAATTTTTGCACCTGCTCCAATCATTACGCCTTCTCGTACTTTTGGATGGCGATCGCCGGATTCTTTACCTGTACCACCGAGGGTGACACCTTGCAAGATAGACACATCATTTTCAATTACTGAGGTTTCACCCACTACAATACCAGTAGCATGGTCAAACATAATGCCGTGCCCAATTTTGGCGGCAGGATGAATATCCACATCGAAAGCCACTGAAATTTGATTTTGTAAATAAAGTGCAAGTGCTTTTCGATTTTGGTTCCACAAATAATGGGTAATGCGATAGCTCTGAATGGCGTGAAAACCTTTTAAATAAAGCAATGGTGTAGACCACAATTCCACGGCAGGATCGCGGTGGCGCACGGCTTTAATATCACAAGCAGCACAGTCAATGATGTTGGGCTCGGCTTGATAGGCTTCCTCAATAATTTCACGCAGCGAAATTGCCGGCATGATCGGGTTAGCCAGTTTATTTGCAAGTAAATAACTCAAGGCACTGCCAAGATTTTGATGTTTTAAAATAGTGGAATGGAAAAAGCTGGCGAGCATTGGTTCGCATTCTGCTAGTTCTTTTGCCTCTTGGCGAATGTGTTGCCATACTTCTAACGTCATTTTTTCTCCTTATTCGCCTTTTCGTTCACGACCCAATAAGCTCAGTGCGACTTCTTGTGCGCTTTTACCACAAAAGAGTATTTGGTAAATTTGTTCTGTAATCGGCATTTCCACGCCTTGTCGTTGTGCTAATAAATAAGTTTCTTTGGTGTTATAAAACCCTTCCACCACCTGACCAATTTCATCCATGGCTTGTTGGCTATCAGCCCCTTTACCAAGCATTAAGCCAAATCGACGGTTACGGGATTGGTTATCGGTACAAGTGAGTACTAAATCACCTAAACCAGACATGCCCATAAAGGTTTGTGTATTCGCTCCCATGGCTACACCTAAGCGAGTAATTTCCGCAATCCCACGGGTAATCAATGCCGTTCTGGCATTGGCACCAAATCCCATACCATCTGAAATACCTGCACCAATCGCAATTACGTTTTTAATGGCGCCACCTAATTGAACGCCGATCATATCTTGGTTTACATACACCCGAAAATGCTGACTGCAATGAATCCGAGCTTGAAATTCTAAGGCAAATTTTTCATTACGAGAGGCAAGGGTAATCGCTGTTGGCAAACCTTGAGCCAGTTCTTTCGCGAAAGTAGGACCAGAAAGTACTGCTGTCGGAATTGCTTTACCTAAGGTTTCTTCTACCACTTCTTGTAGTAATCGGCCAGTGTTGCGTTCTAATCCTTTAGTTGCCCAAATTAAACGATGATCAGGTTTTAAGTGCGGTCGAATTTTTAAGAGAATTTCGCCGAAAGCATGGCTTGGCACCACAATTAAAATGTCTTTCGATTGCTCAAGGGCTGTTTTCAAATCTAATTCTAAATGCAAACTTTCTGGAAATTCAATATCCGGCAGAAAACGGCGATTTTGACGTTCTTGTTGCATTTGATGAATGTGCTCGGGATTGTGCCCCCAAAGATAGGTTGGAGAACCATTGCGAGAAAATGAGATAGCGAGCGCTGTTCCATAAGAACCGCAACCAAGAATGGTAATTGGAGATTGGGATGCGTTCATTTCAATCACCTTTAAGATAAAAGGGCAGACGATATCGCCTGCCCTCATCACAATTAATGTTGGGTTTCCTGATTTTCTTCCGCTTCGGCTGCCGCTTGCTGCTTGTTCATGTAATCAATGAATAACGCATCGAAGTTTACTGGAGAAAGGTTTAATGCCGGGAATGTACCGCGATTTACTAAGTTAGAAATCAATTCACGAGCATAAGGGAAAAGCATATTTGGGCATTGAGATGTTAAGCAGTGTGCCATTTGAACATCTTCTAAACCGCTGATTGTAAATACGCCAGCTTGTTTCACTTCACAAATAAACGCCACATCACCAGAATCTTCCATGGTGGTTTCTACGTTGATGTTTAAAGTGACTTCATATAAATCTTCACCCACTTGAACGGCTTCAGTGCTTAAATCAAAGCCAAGTTTTGGTTTCCATTCTTGGTGGAAAATATGAGGAAGATTTGGTGCTTCAAAAGAAACATCTTTTACATAAATACGTTGAATTTGAAGTACTGCTTCTTGTTGCTCTTCAGCTGCTACTTCAGGTTGTTGATTTTGTTCAGACATAGAGGATCCTTACTTATGTTTTTTTACTAATGGTAAATTTGCACCCGCCCAAGCCGCTAAACCGTCTTTTAACACATAAACTTTTTCAAAGCCTTGTTTGGTTAAAAGTTCTGCGGACGTAGCAGAAGAAACACCGTTAACATCCACAATGATAAGCGGTTTTTCTTTGTGATGTTCAATTTTGCCTACATTTTGATTTTTAATTTCAGTTGGAAGCAAGTTGACGCTACCAATGATATGGCCGCGTTGGAATTCATCAATAGGGCGTAAATCAATCACCACGGCTTCTTCATCGTTCATTAAGCGAACCGCTTCAGGGTTGGTGATGACGCGATATTTTTGTGTCGCACTTTTAAAAAAGGTGAAAAGTGTCATAAAAAGGACAGCAAACCATGCGATCGTTAAAAAAGTGTGTTTTTGAGCAAATTCAATTGCTTGAGGAATAAATTCTTGCATGTTGTTCTCAACTTAATTTTGATAATGAATAAGAGTTTATCTTCAGATGAAATAAGGCTTTAAGTATAACCGCACTTTAGTTATCTTTCAAAAAAATTATCAAGGAAACGCAACGTTGGCGAAAGCTTATACAATCGGATCGATAAAAATGTGATCGGGATCATAAATATCTTATCTTTGTGTTTATTCTACGCCTAATTAAGTAGAGAATAGCCAAACTTAGATTATAAAACGTAAAGGGAGACACGCATGAAATTAAAAAAATTAACGGCACTTATGATGCTCGGATTCGGTGTTTCGGTCGCACAAGCTGCGGAATTACCTAATATTACAATTTTAGCAACAGGTGGCACGATTGCCGGAAGTGGCGAAACTGCCGTTTCTTCTGCTTATAAAGCAGGGCAACTCAATGTTGATGCATTAATTGATGCGGTGCCCGAAATTAAGCAGCTTGCAAATATAAAAGGTGAGCAAATTGTGAAAATTGGTTCACAAGATATGAGCGATGATGTGTGGTTAAAATTGGCGAAAGCGATTAATGCACAATGTAAAGATACTGATGGTTTTGTGATTACTCATGGTACCGATACCATGGAAGAAACTGCTTATTTTTTAGATCTTACCGCGAAATGTGAAAAACCAATTGTATTAGTCGGTGCAATGCGTCCTGCGACAGAAAAAAGTGCGGATGGTCCGTTAAACCTTTATAACGCTGTCGTCGTGGCAACGGATAAAAAATCATCTGGTCGCGGTGTATTAGTGGCGATGAATGATGAAGTATTAGGTGCACGTGATGTGACCAAAATGAGTACTACTGCAGTACAAACGTTCCATTCTCCAAACTATGGTACCTTGGGTTATATCCATAACAGTAAAGTAGATTATGAGCGTTCACCTGAAAGCAAACATACTGTAAACACACCATTTAACGTAGATAAATTAGACAGCTTACCAAAAGTAGGCATTGTTTATGCTTATTCTAATGCACCAATTGAGCCATTAAATTCATTATTAGATGCGGGCTATCAAGGCATTGTTTCTGCAGGTGTGGGTAATGGTAACGTGAATGCAGCCCATTTAGAACGTTTAGAAAAAGCGGCGAAAGATGGCGTTGTTATAGTACGTTCATCTCGTGTGCCAACGGGTTACACCACACGTGATGCTGAAGTAGATGATTCTAAATATGGTTTTGTGGCTTCAGGTACATTGAATCCGCAAAAAGCACGTGTGTTATTACAATTAGCCTTAACACAAACAAAAGATCCAAAAGTGATTCAACAATACTTTGAGGATTTCTAGGAAAGTCATTGAAAGTGCGGTCAGAATTTGAATCAAATTTTAACCGCACTTTCGGATAAAATAGACTAATCTAAGTAATAAATATAGATAATGCACTAGTTTGTTGTTAATATATGTTCCGGAATTATTTTTAAAATTAATATGGAGAAAATATTATGATTTGGGCTCAACTTTTAGTCGTCCTACTCTTTATTTACCTAGGGGCTAGATTAGGCGGTATTGGTATCGGTTTCATGGGTGGTATGGGTGTTGTTGCACTTTCACTACTTGGCTTAAAACCGGGCGCCATTCCGTTTGATGTAATTTCAGTTATCATGTCTGTAATCATGGCGATTGCGGCAATGCAAGTTGCGGGTGGTATGGATTTCTTAGTAAAAATGGCTGAAAAAATCCTACGTAAAAATCCAAAATACATCACTTTCCTCGCACCAACAGTGACTTATTTTATGACTGTACTTGCGGGTACTGGTCACACAGCGTTCTCAACACTTCCAGTGATTGCTGAAGTGGCAAAAGAACAAGGTATTCGTCCTTCACGTCCACTTTCTATTGCGGTTATCGCTTCACAAATTGCGATTACAGCGTCTCCAATTTCTGCTGCGGTGGTATTCCTTTCTGCTGAATTAGAGAAAAACTTTGGTTTAAGTTACTTACAATTATTAGGTATTTGGATCCCAACTACTTACGCAGCATGTATGATTACTGCGGTGATTTGTAACTTCCTTGGTAAAGATTTAAAAGATGATGAAGTTTACCAAGATCGTCTAGCAAAAGGTTTAATTACTATGCGTGGTGAAATGCAAATTGAGATCAAACCTTATGCAAAACGTTCTGTTGCAATTTTCCTTATCGCGATTTTAGTGGTCATGCTTTATGCAACTGCAATCAGTAAAACAGTTGGTTTAATTCAAAACCCAATTCTTTCTCGTGATAACGCCATTATCTCTTTTATGCTTGCAACTGCAGCTATTATCACTATGGCATGTAAAGTGGATACCGCAAAAATTACCAATGCAGCAACCTTTAAATCTGGTATGTCAGCGGTAATTTGTGTGCTTGGTGTAGCATGGTTAGGTAATACTTTCGTTGAAGGTCATATCGATCAAATTAAAGCGGTATCAGCTGAGTTCTTACAACAATACCCTTGGAGTTTAGCGGTAATCTTGTTCTTCGCAAGTACCTTACTTTACTCACAAGCTGCAACTGCAAAAGCATTATACCCAACTGCAATTTTATTAGGTGTTTCTCCGGAAGCCGCGATTGCAGCATTTGCCGCAGTATCAGCATTATTCATTCTTCCTACTTACCCAACCTTAATTGCAGCAGTAGAAATGGATGATACTGGTTCAACTCGTATCGGTAAATATGTATTTAACCACCCATTCTTAGTACCGGGTGTGATTGCAATCAGCTTATCTGTATTATTCGGTTTCTTAATGGCGGGTGCAGTTTTATAATCTCCCATTAAGCTAACATAAATAAAACCATCTTGTCTGCGGATAAGATGGTTTTTTAATGGGGAACTTCTTCTCGCTGTGATACTCTAAAGGGCAACCTATTTTTATATATAAGGACAACCAATGAAGTTATTTAAAATCCTTTTTGCTGCATTAATTGCTTATGTGCCAACAGCATGGTCTGCGGTGGATTATAATATTAAATACAGTTCCAATTATTTAATGCCGGCGTATGTGCATTTTAAAGCTGATGGTTCACAGTATTCAGTCAATGCGAAAATTAATATTCCGTTGTACAACATTGTGTTTACTTCTCGTGGTTCACAAACTGCGAGTCAATTTAAAATGGTGAATTATCAAGATGTGCGTAATGGCAAGCCTTATGCCATTTCTAAAATTTCACCAACAACAATTGAATACGGTAAAGTGAAAAATGGATTAGAAACCGAGCCGTTAAAATTACCAACTTTTGATTTATTCACCATGGCATTTCAGTTGAGTTATTACGATAAATTGCCAACCAGTTTCCAAATTACAAATGGTAAAAAACTTTACCCAATGGAAAATGTGAATGTGAAGAAAGTAGAAAAACAGATTCAATATAACAAGCAAACTGTCACGGAAATCACTTATTCATTTAAAACAGGTAATAAGGATATTATGGTGAAGAAATTCTCAGGTGAACAATTTCCACGTTATATCAAATACACCAGAGATGGTGATGATTATGAGTTAGAGTTTGATGAGTTTGTTAAATAACATCAGATGAGAAAAAGAAGCCACGCAAGACTGCGTGGCTTTTTATTTTATTGCTTATTGCGCATACATAAATACTTGAGCGAGGAGAAGTATCGATGAGATAACAAACTGACAACCTACGATTGGCATGACAAATTTCAACCATTTGTTGAATGGAATACCAAGCATTTGTAGCGTGACAAGGACTAATCCTGTCGGTGCGAGGAACAACATAATATATTGTCCCCAGTTGTAAGCCGATACAACAATGTCTCTTGGGATGCCAACGGTATCAGCCAGCGGAGCCATAATTGGCATGGCGAGTACGGCAAGACCTGAAGATGAAGGTACAACCAATCCTAAGAATATGAAGACAATGAGCTGACCAATAATAAAGACGCCGCCATTCATTCCACCGACAAGATGTGTCATATAATCGAGAATCGTGTCTGAAATCATTCCTTGTTCCAGAATGATATTAACTGCTCGAGCAAGTCCGATAATCAATGCGACGCCAACTAATTCAGAAGCACCGTGAGTAAAGCCATTTACGACATCTTTTTCAGGCAGTCCGCTGATAAACATAATAATGATGGTGATGGCCAGGAAGGAAGCCGCCATTTGAGGGAACCACCAACCACCAAACATCACCCCCCATACCATGAGAGGAAAGGCGCCACTAAATAGAATCAGAATCAGTTTTCTTCTAAAGGTAAATTCAACGGTTGCATTCGGATCAATATCTTTCATATAGAGATCATAGAAAGCTTGGCGATCGTCATAGGTATAAGAAAATTCAGGATTGGCACGCAGTTTTTTACAGTACCAATACATATAGGCTATTACACAGGTTCCACCAAGAATAAGTCCCAGTGTGCGAAATCCCATCCCTTCAGTGAATGGAATCCCTGCAGCGTTTGAAGCAATAACAACGGAGAAGGGATTGATTGTTGAAAAGGCAGTGCCCATTGATGCAGCAAGGAATATGGCACCAACACAGACAATGGAATCATAGCCTAAGGCTAAAAAGACAGGAACAAGAATTGGGTAGAAGGCTACCGCTTCTTCCTCAATACCACAAGCCGTACCGCCTAACAGCATTAACACACAGACAGCAAAGACAACAGAGAATTCATTTCCTTTCGTTTTTTTGGTAAGAGACATTAATCCGGCATTGAATGCTCCTGTTTTGTTTATCACACCAATCATTCCACCGAGTATGAAGATAAAAATCATAATATCCGTGACTTCAATGGTGCCATCCACCATGGCGTGAATCATATCGGTAATGCCTTTTTCGTGTTGTTCAATGCGTTGATAGGTATCGGGGATAGCAATTGGCTTTTTGATAATGCCGTTGGTGAAATTAGAAAGTTGAATTTTGATATTGAGTTGATTAAGGGTTTGTTCTGTTGCTGGATAGCTTTGATCGGGAATTCCGTGAGTTTTGACAATAAAATGATTTTCGGTGGTGTCGTAGGAAAGTTTAGAGTAGGACCCTGAGGGAATAAGCCAAGTAAGACCAATAGCAATAAGAAGAATAATAAAGAGAATGCTAAATGCGGAAGGAAATTTCATCTTTTTCTTTGATGCTTCCATTATGGAGAACTCCTTGTGTTCGGATTAGTTAATAAGCCGAGCGCGTATTCTACACAAAACGAGCAAAAAAGCAAAGAGTGATTTTTAAAAGAATGCAATAATAACGGGGTGAGCAATCGTTTACCTAAACCAGGCCTTGTTGTGAGTAAGCCTGGCTTAAGGCTATTTTATTTAGGAAAATTGAGCAATTTTTTCACTCAAATCATCCAACATTTCATAACGTTTTCGGTACATAGAACGTTTTTTGCTAGCGATTTCTTCCAGCGGTTTGCGGGCACTTTCAAGCGGTAATTGCCAATATTGACCATTTAATTGCCCTTGGTTTTCTTGCCAGAATTCATCGTAGTTGAATAGGATTTTACTGCGAGCAGATAGGCGATATTTACCTTGTGAAGTGTGAGGAATACCGATTAATTCACATTGCCATTTTTCAGCTAATAAGCGGAAAACATTCATCAACATAAACATCGGGCGAACACCGTGTAATTCTTTTGTGGCTTGTTTCACCACTTCTTGCGCTTCTTCATAAGAAGGGCCTTGAATTGAGGCGATAAGTAATTTATTTGGCTTTAAGAAGGTGAAAGAAGCATCATAAATGCTACGCCCATCATTGTCTTTTAAGTTAATGGAAAAATAACCTTCAAAAGGGTCAATCTGG
Source organism: Parahaemophilus parainfluenzae (assembly GCF_001053575.1). Lineage (GTDB taxonomy): Bacteria > Pseudomonadota > Gammaproteobacteria > Enterobacterales > Pasteurellaceae > Haemophilus_D > Haemophilus_D parainfluenzae_S. The sequence continues at coordinate 25,486 of NZ_JVSL01000020.1, forward strand.
TTGATATTGAAATAGATACCAAGTTGATCCGTTAATTGTGCTAATAAAAGGGATTTTTCTTGGAGTAATTTTTTACAAAATTCTACGCCCATTTTTTCTTCAAGCATTAGCAGATTATTGGTAATGGCATTGAGTCGATCTGTTGCAGAAAAACGTTTGTCACAATAGGTCGCGAGCAATGCATTAAAACGATATGGATTTTGTTGAAAAAGTGGAATCCAGGTTTGATGAGTATTTAAGAAATCAACCAATGCATCACATTGTTTTTTAAATAAAAATTTGCGTCCGTAATAACGGGCTTTATCCCTTAATTGTTTTTTTAATGGATGATTACAAGAATCGGGTAGTAATTCTTGAAAGGTCGCGAAAGTAATAGTTTGTTTTGCTGTCATAATGGATAAAGTGCGGTTATTTTTTCAAACGTTTTTTATTGGGTAAAATCATGCTGATTTTTGACCGCACTTATTGTACCTGTATTCCATGGTTTTTCCAATTAACCATCAATAAAGGTGGTTCTTTACTTGCCTATTTTTCGATTTCTCCTTAATATGCCAAATCCTACCTTGAATTTATGCAACTCATCCCCATATTCAATGAAATTATAGAATTGATGTAAGAGAGATAACTATGAACGCCAAAAGAACTCAACAACGTACACTTCCTGTATTGCCATTACGGGATGTTGTCGTTTTCCCTTATATGGTGATGCCACTTTTTGTTGGGCGCGCAAAATCCATTAGTGCCCTTGATGAGGCCATGAATGAGGGCAAACAATTATTATTGGTGTCACAAAAGCAAGCTGATTTAGAAGAACCTACCGTTGATGATGTATTCGATGTCGGGACGATTGCCAATATTATTCAATTATTAAAATTGCCAGATGGCACAGTAAAAGTGTTGGTGGAAGGGCAACAACGCGCGAAAATCAATCAATTAAATGATGGTGAAGACCATTTTTCTGCGGAAGTCACACCGATTGAAACCACATTTGGCGATGAAAAAGAATTAGATGTGGTGAAGGCAGCCGTTTTAAATGAATTTGAAAGCTATCTGCAACTCAATAAAAAAATCCCTGCAGATGTTTTAGGTGCACTTCAACGCATTGATGATGCTGACCGTTTAGCAGATACCATGGCTGCACATATTCCAGTGACCGTTCGCCATAAACAAAGTGTGTTAGAACTGGCAGATGTGCAAGAACGTTTAGAATACTTGCTCGGCATGATGGAATCTGAAGCAGATATTCTTCAAGTTGAAAAACGCATCCGCGGCCGTGTGAAAAAACAAATGGAGAAAAGCCAGCGTAACTATTATCTTAGCGAACAAATTAAAGCGATTCGCAAAGAAATGGACGAAGGCGAAAGCGAAGATACCATTGATGAAGTTGAGCAACTTCGTCAAAAAGTTGAAGCGGCAGGTATGCCGGCAGATGTGCGTGATAAAGTAGAAAGCGAGTTGCAAAAACTCAAAATGATGTCAGCGATGTCGGCTGAAGCGACGGTGGTGCGAAGCTATGTTGAGTGGATGCTTCAAGTGCCATGGCATAAACGTACTAAAGTGAAGAAAGATATCGCAAAAGCACAACAAGTTTTAGATGCGGATCACTACGGTTTAGAGCGCGTGAAAGAACGTATTTTAGAATACCTTGCGGTACAAGCTCGCTTAAACAAAATCAAAGGTCCAATCCTTTGCTTAGTGGGACCACCAGGGGTGGGTAAAACTTCACTGGGGCAATCTATTGCCAATGCAACAGGTCGTAAATATGTACGCATGGCATTGGGTGGGGTACGTGATGAGGCGGAAATCCGCGGTCACCGTAAAACCTATATTGGTGCATTACCGGGTAAATTGATTCAAAAAATGGCAAAAGTTGGCGTGAAAAACCCACTCTTCTTGCTTGATGAAATTGATAAAATGTCTTCGGATATGCGTGGTGATCCAGCATCAGCCTTATTAGAAGTGCTTGATCCTGAACAAAATACCACCTTCAACGATCATTATCTTGAAGTAGACTACGATTTGTCTGACGTGATGTTTGTGGCAACTTCAAATTCCATGAATATTCCAGGTCCATTGCTAGATCGTATGGAAGTAATTCGTCTTTCTGGTTATACCGAAGATGAAAAACTCAATATTGCGATGCAACATTTGTTACAAAAACAAATTGAACGCAATGGATTGAAAAAAGTCGAATTAACCATCGAAGAAAACGCCATTTTAGATATTATCCGTTATTACACCCGTGAAGCTGGTGTGCGCGGATTAGAGCGTGAGATTTCTAAAATCTGTCGTAAAGCAGTGAAGAATTTATTGGTCAATCCAAAAGTGAAATCCATTACCGTTAATTCAGACAATTTGCATGACTATCTTGGTGTGAAACGTTTTGAATTTGGTAAAGCGGATACCCAAAACCGTGTGGGTGAAGTAACAGGCCTTGCGTGGACAGAAGTGGGCGGTGACTTACTAACCATTGAAACTGCTTCAGTGGTAGGTAAAGGCAAGTTGACCTTCACTGGTTCATTAGGCGATGTAATGAAAGAATCAATCCAAGCAGCGATGACCGTAGTCCGTGCACGTGCGGAGAAATTGGGTATCAATCCTGAATTCCATGAAAAACGTGATATTCACATTCATGTGCCAGATGGTGCGACACCGAAAGATGGTCCAAGTGCAGGTATCGCAATGTGTACCGCATTAGTTTCTTGCTTAACGGGTAACCCAGTGCGTGCCGATGTCGCGATGACGGGTGAAATTAGCCTACGCGGTAAAGTATTACCAATCGGTGGATTGAAAGAAAAATTACTTGCGGCACATCGTGGTGGCATTAAAACCGTATTGATTCCAAAAGATAACGTGAAAGATTTGGAAGAAATTCCTGGTAACGTAAAAGAAAATCTTGCGATTCATGCGGTAGAAACCATTGATGAAGTGTTAGGCTTAGCGTTAGAGAATCCACCAGAAGGCATTGAATTTGTGAAAGTGGAAACGAAAGCGAAAGCACCACGCCGCAAAGCTGCGACTAAAACAGCAAGAGCGGTCAATTAATGACTCATTTTTAGGGCTTGTGAAAACAAGCCCTTTTGACTTTTAATTATGCAAAAATTTCCCCCCCTTTCCCTTTATGTACATATTCCTTGGTGTGTGCAGAAATGCCCTTATTGTGATTTCAATTCGCATGCACAGAAAGGCACAATTCCTGAACAAGAATATGTGCAACATCTGATAGCCGATCTTGAGGCAGACTTAGAGAAATATCAGGCTAGTATTCAAAATCGTCCACTTCATTCAATTTTTATTGGTGGTGGCACGCCGAGTTTATTTTCAGCGGAAAGTATCAAGTTGTTATTGGTAGAAATTCAACGTCACATTCCTTTTTCAGAGAATATTGAAATCACCATGGAAGCCAATCCTGGCACTGTGGAAGCGGAGCGTTTTAAAGGCTATGTGGATGCTGGTGTAACACGTATTTCCATGGGTATCCAAAGTTTTAATGACGATAAATTACAGCGCTTGGGGCGTATTCATAATGCGGCGGAAGCTAAAAGTGCGGTCAGTTTGGCGAAAGTTTCTGGGTTAAAAAGTTTCAATCTAGATTTAATGCACGGCTTGCCAAATCAAACACTTGAAGAAGCCTTAGATGATTTACGACAAGCCATTGAGCTTGCTCCGACGCACCTTTCTTGGTATCAACTCACCATTGAACCCAATACCATGTTTGCTTATCGTCCACCTAAGTTGCCGGATGATGATGAACTTTGGGATATTTTTGAGCAAGGCCACCAACTTTTAACCGAAGCCGGTTATCAACAATATGAAACATCTGCTTATGCAAAACCGGGTTTTCAATGTCAGCATAATTTGAATTATTGGCGATTCGGGGACTATTTGGCGATAGGTTGCGGTGCTCATGGAAAACTCACTTTTCCTGATGGCGATATTTTACGTTTTTCTAAAACGAAGCATCCAAAAGGCTACTTGCGTGGTGAATACCTTTATGAAGAAAAAAACGTGGAAAAAAATGACCGCGCTTTTGAATTTTTCATGAATCGTTTTCGTTTATTGGAAGCCGTGCCAAAACAAGAGTTTGAAAATTACACGGGGCTTTCGCAAAGTGCGGTCAAAAATCAAATTGATTTTGCGATCCAGCAGAATTATATTGTGGAAACACCTGATTATTGGCAAATCACCGAACATGGAAAATTGTTTTTAAACGAGCTATTAGCGCTTTTATTGGATGAATAAAATTTTTTCATCAGCACGAATAAATTTTTACACTTGTTTATTTAATAGGGTCGTATTAAAGTAAAGCAAACGTTTACGTTGTATCCACGATTTAAAAGGGAGAGAAAAATGGACCAATTAGAAATGAAAAAATTAGCGGCACGTGCGGCGTTAAAATATGTTAAGCCCGATACCATTGTTGGCGTGGGAAGTGGTTCAACAGTGAATTGTTTTATTGAAGCCTTAGGAGAATTAAAAGATCAAATTCAAGGCGCGGTAGCAGCATCTAAAGCCTCAGAAGAATTATTACGTAAACAGGGCATTGAAGTGTTTAGTGCTAACGATGTATCCAGTTTAGATATTTATGTGGATGGTGCAGATGAAATCAACCCACAAAAAATGATGATCAAAGGCGGCGGTGCGGCACTGACTCGTGAAAAAATTGTGGCTGCTTTAGCGAAAAAATTTATTTGTATTGTGGACGCTAGTAAACAAGTGGATGTGTTAGGTAGCACGTTCCCATTACCAGTAGAAGTAATTCCAATGGCACGTTCACAAGTTGGTCGTAAATTAGTCTCTCTTGGTGGTGCCCCGGAATATCGTGAAGGTGTGGTGACTGATAACGGCAACGTGATTTTAGATGTACATAACTTCGCGATTTTAAATCCAGTGGAAATGGAAAAAGAATTGAATAATGTCGCAGGTGTTGTAACAAATGGTATTTTTGCCTTACGTGGGGCGGATATTGTGATTGTTGGTACACCAGACGGCGCAAAAATTATTGATTAATAAAAATAAGGAAGCAAACATGACAAACAAAGTCTCACTCGACAAATCAAAAATTAAATTTGTGCTATTAGAGGGCGTGCACCAAAGTGCATTAGATACCTTACATGCGGCGGGCTACACCAACATTGACTTTTACAAAAAAGCTTTAGATGGTGATGAGCTAAAAGAAGCCATTAAAGATGCGCATTTTATCGGCTTACGTTCACGTACCCAATTAACCGCTGAAATGATTGAAGCTGCGCCGAAGCTGATTGCTATTGGGTGTTTCTGTATCGGTACCAACCAAGTGGATCTTAATGCAGCCAAAATGCGTGGGATTCCGGTATTTAATGCACCGTTCTCTAATACTCGTTCTGTGGCTGAACTAGTGTTGGGTGAGATTTTGCTCTTAATGCGCAACATTCCTCAAGCGAATGCCGATGTGCATCGTGGTTTATGGAATAAATCGGCAGTGGGTTCTCATGAAGTGCGTGGCAAAAAATTAGGTATCGTGGGTTACGGCCATATCGGTTCGCAATTAAGTATTATTGCAGAGTCTCTAGGGATGGAAGTATATTTCTACGATATTGAAAATAAATTGCCATTGGGTAATGCAAAACAATTACACACACTTGAAGAGTTATTGGGTTCTTGTGATGTGATTTCGCTTCATGTACCAGATTTACCTTCAACTCGTAATTTAATGAGTGCTGAACGTATTGCGCAATTAAAACAAGATTCTATTTTGATCAATGCAGCACGTGGTACGGTAGTGGATATTGATGCTTTAGCAGCTGCGCTTGAACAAGGTAAAGTTCGTGGTGCAGCGGTTGACGTATTCCCTGTTGAGCCTGCATCAATCAATGAAGAGTTTGTTTCACCACTACGTAAATTTGATAATGTGATCTTAACCCCGCATATCGGTGGTTCAACCGCGGAAGCGCAAGAAAACATTGGTTTTGAAGTAGCGGGTAAATTTGTGAAATATTCAGATAACGGTTCAACCCTTTCTTCTGTGAATTTCCCTGAAGTATCCTTGCCAGAACACGTTGGTACAAAACGTTTACTTCATATTCACGAAAACCGTCCTGGTGTATTAAACAAATTGAACCAAATTTTCGTTGAAGCTAATCTCAATATTGCAGCACAATATTTACAAACTGATCCGAAAATTGGTTATGTGGTTGTGGATGTTGAAACAGATGATGCATCACCATTATTGGCGAAACTTCGTGAGATTGAAGGCACAATCAAAGCGCGTGTGTTGTATTAATTTGAAAAATTAAGCAAAAATTGACCGCACTTTGTGTGGGATGGAAAGCAAAATGGGCAAAGTAAGTTATTTTACTTTGCCCATTTTTATTAACTGTTTGCAGATAACATTTATTTGATCATGGCCTTAAATAGATTACGGCGATCAGAATTAAATGTCGGCTGTGCGGTTGGGATGGATAAAACCATACGCAAACAATCTTGTGTAAGTTGAACCGCTTGTTCGTTAGTCAGATTCGGGTCGAGTGGTGAATGTAAAGAGCAACTTAAATATTGCGGTACATTTTCAACACTACTAACGGTGAAAGTGAGTGCTTTGTACGGTAGTTGTACAGTGAGTTTATCACCTAATTCACGTGGTTCCCATTGTTGTTGAGGGCCAGGTAGAATCACCACACTCATCATCCACGGGGTTAATACTGTGCCAATCCATTGGTCTTCGAATAAAACAAATTTAGGGCAGAAACATTCGACGCCTTTGTGATAAAAAGGGAGATCTTGCATTTCAGGTACAATGTTTTGCATTTCGGCAAGGAAAATCTCCGTTGGGTTTTCTTCAAAACCAGTAACAGAGGTTAAAAGTGCGGTAGAGTTTTCAGGTGTTTTTTCGTGTCTATACATGGTTTATTTTTCAATATTAATAAGATTAAAGAATTCTGGCGAAACCTTAAAGAAAATTCCCCTCTTTTGTAAAGAGGGGTTAGGGGAGATTTAACACTTGTCTCGATTAATTAAGTCAAATCTCCCCCAGTCCCTCTTTTCTAAAGAGGGGAATCTAGATTTAAGCCGTATTCCTTAATGACTTGATTTAACGTTTCAAAAACCTTTGGCAACACGTTTTTTATCGTTTCCGTTAAACCAATTCCAGACTCTAGCGACTCTGGTTGGATGCCGATGAGACAAAGGTGTTTGGGAAATTCGTCCGTTAATTTCATTGCAGAAAGTACATCACAAATGCCGAGTTGGTGTGGCGAAATTTTACGAGAGAAAAAGGTTGGTACTTGCTCGTCATGTAACACGACAATCTCACCTGGCTGTTTATTAGCAAGCACGGCATCGACAATAATCAAATGCTCGCGATTTGCCATCGCATCCAGTAATTCCATGCCACAAGTACCACCATCGATGACGTCAAAGTGCGGTTGAATTTCAGGGCGTTTTTCAAGCTCCTGCACAACACGCACACCGACACCTTCATCGCTTAACAAAATATTGCCAACGCCAAGAATTAATGGCTTCATTACAACACCTTCACTTCAGTCACTTCACCGCTTTCGGTATTAACGACATGCACGGCACAGGACATACAAGGGTCGAAAGAGTGAATGGTTCTGACCACTTCTAACGGTTTAGTTGGATCTGCCACCGGTGTACCAATAATGGAAAGCTCATAAGGGCCCATTTGGTCTTGTTCGTTACGTGGACCTGCATTCCATGTAGATGGTACAACTGCTTGGTAGTTTTCAATGCGACCGTCTTTGATGACAACCCAGTGAGAAAGCATACCACGTGGTACTTCACCGAAACCAACACCACGGAATTCACCGCTTGCTGGAATATCTGTTTTGATATACGCCGTCATATCACCTTTAGCGATATTATCAATGAGCATTTGCCATTGAGCACTTAAAATGTCGTTGATCGCACAGCAATGCACGGTACGACCGATAATACGTCCAAGGGTAGAATGTAATTGATCGGTGGTTAACGTGTTACCAGTCAATTTTTCATAAATGCCTTTTAATTCATTGAAGTGGTTGACAGTTGGCGTGTCATTCGCAGCCAAACCACACATTAAATAGGCGAGAGGACCCACTTCGACAACTTTACCGTAGAAGGTTGGTGCTTTTACCCAAGAGTATTTACCATCATCTTGCCAGCCGGTATATTTCGGACGAGTTAAGCCTGCCCAAGGTTCTAATGGCTCATCATCTTCGTACCAAGCGTGTTTACCACTCTCTTTAATGCCTTTTACAACGAACTCATCTTTTTGTTGGTCGATTGCACGGAAAGTCGATAAATCGCCGTTTTCGATATAACCACCTTTTAACATGAATTTAGAGTTATCTGCATCAATTGGGTATTCTGGTACAGATAAGTAGTTGCCTGATGTTTTACCTAAGCTTAACCATTCAGGATAGTAAGCCGCAAATACTGCCGCATCTACTTTATACACTTGGTTAATGAAGTCAGTTAAGCGATCGATACAAGCTTTCACGAACATGAGACGTTCTTGGTTTAGTACCGCTTGGGAATCTAAGTTAATTGGGTTTGCTACGCCACCAATCGCCAAGTTTTGAATATGTGGTGTTTTACTACCGAGTAATGCCACTACGCGGTTAGCATCACGTTGACATTCAAGGGCTTGCAAATAGTGTGCGACGGCAATGAGGTTGACTTCTGGTGGAAGTTTCATTGCTGCATGACCAAAATAACCGTTAGCGAAAATACCAAGTTGTCCGCTATCCACTAATGCTTGGATTTTTTTCTGTACGTTGCGGAATTCGTTAGCACTGTTTAATGACCATGTAGATACACCTTTTAGCATATCTGCCGCTTTTTCAGGATCAGCTTTTAGTGCAGCGGTGATATCCACCCAGTCCATTGCGGAGAGTTGATAGAAATGCACGATATGGTCGTGAATGCTGTGGGCAGCAAGAATCATGTTACGAATGTACTGTGCATTGACGGGAACTTTAGCACCAATAGCATCTTCTACGGCACGTACGCTGATAATCGCGTGTACTGTGGTACATACGCCACAGATACGTTGCATAATCATCCATGCATCACGTGGGTCGGCACCTTTTACGATATTTTCCATACCGCGCCACATGGTACCTGATGACCAAGCATTGGTGACAACACCGTTTTCAATTTCGCAATCAATACGTAAATGACCCTCAATACGGGTAATTGGGTCAATTGAGATACGTTTTTTTTCTGACATTATTCTGCTCCGCTAACTTTTTTGCTGAATGCCGCTTTTTCGGCAATAATTTTTTCTGAGTCTTCGGTATGTTTTTCTTTAAATACCGGTAATACAGGGAATAAACGAATGATTAAAATATAGGCACATACTTCAATAGAAACGAAACCGATTGAAATAAGCAATTCTTCCGCAGATGGGAAATATTGATAGCCGTTGCCCGGATTATACATGATAAGCGAGTAGTTCATACGCCATAATGCTGCACCGAGTAACATGCTTAATGCCGAAATAAATAACCAACGGGAATCTGATTTTTTCTCCCCAAGGAAGAGGGTTAGTAATGGTAATACCATCAACCAGACTTCCATCCAGAACATCCATGCTTCAAATTTAGTTAATTTATCGAAACCCACAACCATTTGCAGTTTGTCGTGATAAATCAACTCACCAAAACGCACCGCTAAGAAACAGAAAATTAATCCTGCGGTAACGCGTGCCAATTGAGTAAATAAATGACGTTCATCTGGTGTTTTTCCTGCAAGACCCGCTTTAACTAAAGAACCCTCAAAAATCACAATAGAGAAGCCCATAATGAAAGCTGTCAGTAAGGAGAGAATTGGTAGTGCTTCATAGCTTTGCCATACCGGATGGACTTTGTGACCAGCTACAATCATCAAGGAACCCATGGAAGATTGGTGCATCATTGGTAACAAGGCACCCAAGGCAATGATAAAAAACATGATTTTATTGAGTTTATTAAACCATTTTTTCAAACCGAGGAATCCAAGCCATACCGGGGCGAATTCTAGGGTCACCACGATGATATACACCGTCATACAAAATGCTGTTTCAAATAGCACGGAATTCGTGTTGAACTGGCCAGGAACGTAGAAATACGGTAAATGCCAATAACGTCCCATATCAATGGTGATAGATAAACCACCGAGGGAATAGCCGAATAAACTTGCAAGCAATGCTGGGCGAACAAGAGCGTGATATTTCCCTTTATTGAAAATATACACGGTCCAAGCGAGTGCCCAACCGCCACAGGCAAATCCTGTACCAACAAGTAAGTCAAAGGCAATCCATAAACCCCAAGGATAACCGCCATTAAGTGCGGTTACAGAACCGATACCAAAAACCAAACGTTTTAAAATTAATAAAACGCAAAGCACGGCAAGGGGAGCAAAAAAGAGAATGGCGGCAGAAACAAGGCGACCGCCTACCGGACGTGGATTACTCATGATGCTCATCCTCCGCTTCTTCAATTTCCTTGCGTGCCTGACGCATAGCTTCTTTTTGTGCTGCGATACGCTCAGCGATTTTATCGCCGTGCATATTTTTGTAAGTCATAAAGGTTAGACCGGCAAGTGCGACTAACGGTAATGCTAAACCGCGATACAAGAAGTGTTGTAAATGCGCGGCACGAGAACCCGTTGCAACTTCATCTAAGTCTGGTAAACCTAGGTTGGCAAAAGGTACACCACTTAACGCTAATACTTGTGTACCACCGCCTTCGGTTTCACCGTAAATGTGGTGTAGATAGGCTGGCACGGTAGCACGGTATTTATCTGTACTATTGACACTTTGACGTGGGTAATCATATTCAGTACCACGTAACAAGCTCAAACGGCGTTTCGCTTCCGCCAATAATTCTTCACGTGTACCAAAAATAATGGCACCTGTTGGGCAAACATGGCAACAACCCGGCAATTCGCCTTTATCTAGGCGTTCAACACCTTTTTGGTTACAGAGTTCACATTTGCTGATTTCACCGAAAGGATTGTCATAGTCGTATTTTGGTACATCAAACGGACAGCCAACCATACAATAACGGCAACCAGTACAGATATCGGGATCATATTTTACGATACCCGTTTTTGGATCTTTAGTAAGTGCTTGAACAGGACAAACCGCAACACAGTTAGGGTCAACGCAATGCATACATTGTTTTTTCACATAAGCATAGCCGTTTTCTGTTTTGTCTTTATTTGTGCCGTTGCCATCACTCCATACTTGAATCACGTTACGAGTAAATGGGGTGAGTTTGTCGTTATTTGACCAAGTTTGATCACCTTTTGGGTTCACGGGGGTGTGGTTTACGTTTTGACATTCAGCCACACATGCTTGACAACCTACGCAAAGGGTGGAGTCGTAAAGCATTCCTAGTGCACCAGGAATGGGCTCAACCGTTTCCGTTGCCTGCGCACTCGACACAGGCAAGGAGGAAGCGATTCCGCCAAGCATACCTGCTTTTAGAAATTTTCGTCTATCCATCTTATTTACCTGTATGTTGTTCTTTCTCTGCGGCTTTAGCTTCGGAACGGGCTTTATGTTGAGCGCTTAATTCGCGTAAGGTCACAACACTCACGCCTGCTAGAATTGCAGCTGCACCACCTAATAAACCAATGGCGGTCATGGTTGCACCTGAACCTTCGGTATTATTAACATCTGGTTTTTCAACGCGTGGTGTTGGGTTTTCTACGCCCGCTAATTGGAAGATACCTTTAGTAAAGCCGACCCCTTTTTCGTTACAACCATAGCAAGGGTGTCCGATACCGACTGGCCAGTTATTACCGCCGACATCACAGAATTCCAAAGTAGAGCAGTTACCGTAAGTTTCTGGTCCTTTACAACCGAGATGATACAAACACCAACCGTTGCGGTGACCGTAATCGCCGTATTCTTTAGCGAAACGACCCGCATCAAAGTGTGGACGACGATAGCAGTTTTCGTGAATTAAGCGATCGTAAGCGAATAATGGACGATTTAATTTGTCCATTGCGGGTAGTTTCTTATAAGTAAGAATATAAGCGACAGTTGCAAGGAAGTTGTGTGGATTTGGTGGACAGCCAGGAATATTAATCACAGGTGTACCTTTTGGTAAGACTTCAGATAGGCTGCTTGCACCAGTTGGGTTGCCACCGCTGGAAGGTACGCCGCCCCACGCGGCACAAGAACCGATAGCAATAATCGCTGCAGCACCTTTAGCTGCTTCTTGGATGTGTTCTACAATCGGTTTACCTGCTACCATACAATAGACGCCACCGTCTTTCACCGGAATAGATCCATCTACGACTAAAACATATTTTCCATAATATTGTTTAATTGCATTGTGTTTATTATCTTCAGCTTGTTCCCCGAAGGCTGCAGAAAGGGTTTCGTGGTATTCTAAGGAAATCATTTCCAATACCAAGTTTTCTACTGTTGGGTGGGTCGCACGTAGCAAGGATTCAGTACACCCCGTACATTCTTGCGCCCCAATCCATAATACTGGTGGACGTTTAGGTTCGGTTAAAGCAGCGGTCATTTCTGCACCCGCTTTTGAACTTAACCCCATAGTCGCCGCAAGTGCGGTACATAACTTCATAAAATCCCGACGGGAAACTTCTGCTAAAGCAGAAAATAATCCATCACTTCGTTGCATATAATCACTCCAATTGGCACGTTACTTGTATGGTTAATTTACCCATGATATGCCTTAATGAGGGAAATTTATTTGATCGTAATCAAAAATACCCTTATTTTCCTTATAAAATAAGTGGGTAAGTGATTGTTTTTACTTAATTATTGAGAATGATTGTTATTTGCCAGCATTATCTTCACTTGGAGTATATTTTTTGTACATAAAATCACAATAATAAAGAAGGATTTGGTCTCGAAAAATCTTCGTAAAATTTGACCGCACTTTGCGTCGATATGAATAGGAAGTGAATAAGTTAAATTCTTGGTTTTGTTTATTTTTATTGATTTTTATCAACAAAAAATTGTCTAAGAGAATGGATTTTATTACGCTTTTCCCTATACTAAGCAGGGATAATTTTTTATGGAGAAAATAATGATGAGTGTAGTCGCAGGTATTGTTGTTGTAACTTTAGCTTTCACCATTTCAATGTATAACAAATTGGTTATGAGACGTAATCAAGTGAGCAGTGTTGAGGCAAGCGTGGATGTTCAGTTAAAACGCCGTTATGATTTGTTACCAAACCTTGTTGCCACAGCAAAGGAATATATGTCGCATGAGCGTAGCTTGCTTGAGCGTATCGTAACGTTACGTGAAAGTGCTAAATTAGCTCATACTACAAGTGAAAAATTCCAACTCAATAATGAGATTTCGGGGGTATTACGTCATTTACAGGTTCGTCTAGAAAATTACCCTGATCTCAAATCTAATCAAAATCTTATGCAAATTCAGACCGTACTTAGCGATGTAGAAGAGCAAATTTCTGCAGCAAGACGTACTTATAACTCAGCAGTTGAAGAGTATAACAATGCGGTGGAAATGTTCCCATCAAATTTAATTGCAAACTTGTTTAATTTCCAGAAAGGAACATTTTTCGATATTCCTCAGAATGAAGCGGAAGTCCCTAATGTGGGTAATTTATTTAAACAATAAGTGGAAAAACCATGAATACACCAAAAGAGATTGAAGGGATTCGTTTTCTTGGATTGGAAAAATTAGATGAGGAACGTTTAGCCATAAAATCCCTTATTAACAAATCGATAATAGGGTTGTTTTTTGGGTTATTTTTGCTTCTCGGCGCGATAGGGAGTGAGAATCTATTAAGTACGGCATTGATTCTTGGTGTGCTCATTTATTGTTTTCGTCGCTTATTTTTTAGATACAAACGCTTTATCGCAGAATTTAAAACTCGGGTGATTAACACAATTGTTCAGGAGTTTGGTTTCCATTTTAGAGCAGATAGAGGTCTTCATATTGCTGATTTTCTCTCGGTTTATGATACGGGACCCGCTACTTTCCGTAGTGAGGATTTAATTTTTGGTGAATTCAACCAGACTGAAGTTGAAATCTGTGATTTTTCAGCATTTAACATGGAGTTGAGGGAAAAAACGGTTAAATCATTAGGGATTAAGAACTTTCAAGGCATTTTATTCAAAGCAACTTTTCCTAAAGAACTAGCCCATTGGGTTTATGTTTGCGATAAGAAAGAAGCGGGTTTAAGAAAAGAAGGTGAGATTGCATTGATGGATAATCCGTCTTTTAATCGTTACTTTGATGTCTTTACTGAAGATCAAATCTTAGCAAGATATGCCTTATCGCCTAAGTTAATGGAACGCTTTTGTGGATTGAAAGAGAAATTTAATAGCCCTATTTCGATGGTGCTTCGTAATCGAGAAGTGATTATTGCGGTTAATTTAGGAAAGAATAGTTTTGAACCATCCTTTGAAAAGTCATTGTTGGAAGACAATACGATCCGTGATTATATTTCGAGTATCAAAGGTTTCACAGATATGGTGAAAGAACTCGGGTTAAATAACCATATTTGGAAATAAGTGTTAATACAATAAAAAAGACGAGTTTAGATAAAACTCGTCTTTTTGTTTTATATGCTATGTACTTGTTTATTGGTTTTTAAACAGCGAAAATTTTGACCGCACTTTTATTTCGCAAAATAGTCAGTTTTTTGCTATAATTCCGCACAATTTTCATTACAAAATAGAGAAAAACTATGTCAGAAACACCGGTTACAGAAAATGCTTATGGTGCATCAAGTATTAAAGTCTTAAAAGGGCTTGATGCGGTTCGGAAACGTCCGGGCATGTATATTGGGGATACCGATGATGGAACAGGCCTACACCATATGGTGTTTGAGGTGGTGGATAATGCGATCGATGAAGCCCTTGCGGGTCATTGTTCCGATATTATCGTGACCATTCATGATGACAATTCTGTTTCCGTACAAGATGACGGCCGTGGTATTCCAGTAGATATTCACCCAGAAGAAGGTGTTTCTGCAGCAGAAGTAATCATGACAGTGCTTCACGCGGGCGGTAAATTCGATGATAACTCTTATAAAGTATCAGGTGGTTTGCACGGCGTGGGTGTTTCGGTAGTAAATGCACTTTCTGATAAATTGCAATTAACCATTCGTCGTCAAGGTCATGTGCATGAGCAATTCTATCACTTGGGTGAGCCTCAAGGACCTTTAACCGTTATTGGTGAAACTCAAGCAACGGGTACAACCGTGCGTTTTTGGCCAAGTCCAGAAATTTTTGCAATTACAACTTTCGATTACAAAATTTTAGCAAAACGCTTACGTGAGCTTTCATTCTTAAATTCTGGCGTATCCATTCGTTTAATCGACAAACGTGATGGTACGGAAGATCACTTCCATTATGAAGGTGGTATTCAGGCATTCGTTGAATATTTAAATAAAAATAAAAATCCAATTCATCCAAAACCATTCTATTTTTCAGCTGAAAAAGACGGCATTGGCGTGGAAGTCGCATTGCAATGGAATGATGGCGTAAACGAAAACGTTTATTGCTTTACCAACAACATTCCACAACGTGATGGTGGTACTCACTTAGCCGGTTTCCGTGGCGCATTAACCCGTAGCTTAAATAACTACATGGAAAGCGAAGGGTTACTGAAAAAAGAGAAAGTGAGCACTTCAGGTGACGATGCGCGTGAAGGTTTGGTGGCAATTATTTCGGTGAAAGTGCCAGATCCTAAATTCTCTTCACAAACAAAAGACAAATTAGTGTCTTCTGAAGTGAAAAGTGCGGTTGAATCTGCCATGAATGAGCGCATGCAGGAATATCTATTAGAAAATCCAGCTGATGCAAAAATCATTGTAAATCAAATTATTACGGCTGCACGTGCACGTGAAGCGGCTCGTAAAGCACGCGAAATGACCCGTCGCAAAGGCGCATTAGATATTGCTGGCCTTCCGGGTAAATTAGCTGACTGCCAAGAAAAAGACCCAGCTCTTTCAGAGCTTTACCTCGTGGAGGGGGATTCTGCGGGTGGTTCTGCAAAATCAGGTCGTGATCGTAAAACCCAAGCGATTTTACCGCTAAAAGGGAAGATTCTTAACGTTGAAAAAGCACGTTTTGACAAAATGCTTTCTTCTCAAGAAGTAGGTACATTAATTACGGCGCTAGGCTGTGGTATTGGCCGCGATGAATATAATCCTGATAAATTACGTTATCATCACATCATTATCATGACTGATGCGGACGTGGACGGTTCACACATTCGTACTTTATTGTTGACCTTCTTCTATCGTCAAATGCCGGAATTAATTGAGCGTGGTTACGTGTATATCGCTCAGCCGCCACTTTATAAAGTGAAAAAAGGTAAACAAGAGCGTTATATCAAAGATAACGACGAAATGGTGCAATATGAGTTAATGCTTGCGTTAGATGGTGCAGCGTTACATATTAGTGCTAATGCGCCAGCAATGAATGATTTAGTGTTTGAGAAATTAGTAGGCGAATATAACAATGTTCAGAAATTAATTACTCGTTTAAGTCGTTACTATCCAGAGCCATTGTTACAAGGCTTGGTTTACCAACCACAATTAACCGTTGAGTTAATGCGTAATGAAAGTGCGGTCGAAAATTGGGCGAATGCTTTTGTTGCGTACTTAACCGAAAAAGAAACGGAAGCCCATTTATATTCAGCAAGAACCCAATTTAACAGCGAACGCCAAGTATATGAAGCCGTCATTACCGTTCGTAAACATGGTATTGATACAGATTACTTCATTAACTTTGATTTTGTGACAGGCAATGAATTTG
The DNA here is from genome assembly GCF_001053575.1 of Parahaemophilus parainfluenzae. Taxonomy (GTDB): domain Bacteria; phylum Pseudomonadota; class Gammaproteobacteria; order Enterobacterales; family Pasteurellaceae; genus Haemophilus_D; species Haemophilus_D parainfluenzae_S. The sequence continues at coordinate 42,227 of NZ_JVSL01000020.1, forward strand.
CGAAGATTTCTACATTCGGCCAGCAAGTCAATGGCTTGCTCGAAGAGGGGGCGTATGTCACTCGTGGTGAAAAAACTCAACCAGTTCAATCATTTGAACAAGCTGTTGAATGGTTGATGAAAGAATCTCGCCGAGGTTTAGAAATCCAACGTTATAAAGGATTGGGTGAAATGAATGCTGAGCAACTTTGGGAAACCACCATGGATCCAAATGCTCGTCGTATGTTAAAAGTATCAATTAAAGATGCTGTTGCTGCAGACCAACTCTTCACCACATTAATGGGTGATGAAGTTGAGCCGCGTCGTGAATTCATCGAAATGAATGCGTTGCGAGCAAACTTAGACGTTTAGTCTAATATTCAAAAATATCACTGAGAATGACCGCACTTAGGAAAACCGAGTGCGGTATTTTTTTATTTTATTTAGAAATAGAAATAATTTTCAATTAGATCTATTATTTGTGTGTATTCTTTACTATAATTTTCACGATTTTTATCGTTTAAGGACAATGATACGAAATAGACTCGTTTTTTGTTGTTAGATTGGTAGCAAAGTACGCATAGTAATGTGCGTACTTCTTTTTTGTTTTTAGGAGCAATCATTATGATGATAGATAAACGCCTAATTAACACGGTGGCCGACAGTAAAAAATGGATTGGTATCACGGTGTTATGGAACTGGGTGGCGTTAATTGGTGGGATTATTAGTGCCGTCGTGTTTTCTTATATTTTACAGGCGGCTTATTTTAACGAATTGGGCCCACTAAGTGCGGTCATTTTGGGCATTGTTTTAATTGCCGCTTTGGCATTGCGTGCCTTTGCGGGTAAAAAATCGGTGCAGGCTTCTTATTTTGCCAGTACAAAAGTGAAACATGAGTTGCGTAGCCTCATTTATCGCAAATTGGCTTCGATGCCACTTAACCAAGTGAATCAACAATCTACGTCAAATATTATCCAAGTGGCTTCAGAAGGTGTGGAGCAGCTTGAAATCTACTTTGGGCGTTATTTGCCACAGCTTTTTTATAGCTTGCTTGCCCCACTCACACTCTTCGCTTTCCTGATCTTTTTCAGCTTTAAAACAGCCGTGATTTTGCTGATTTGCGTGCCGCTTATTCCTATGTCGATTATTGCGGTGAATAAAATCGCGAAAAAACTCCTGGCAAAATATTGGTCCATTTATGTGGGATTAGGCAGTAGTTTTTTAGATAACCTACAGGGTTTAATTACGCTAAAAATCTATCAAGATGATGCTTATAAAGCGAAAGCGATGGATGAAGAAGCGGAACATTTCCGCAAAATTACCATGAAAGTGCTCACCATGCAGCTTAACTCGGTATCACTCATGGATTTACTTGCTTATGGTGGTGCAGCAATTGGGATTTTAACGGCTTTGTTGCAATTCCAAGCCGATCAATTAACTGTATTAGGTGTCATTTTATTTATTCTGCTTTCTTCTGAATTCTTTATTCCACTTCGTTTATTGGGTTCTTTCTTCCATGTGGCGATGAATGGTAAAGCGGCATCAGATAAGATCTTTACATTGTTAGATACGCCAGTTGAAACTCAAACACAAGCGGTCGATTTTGCAGCGAAAAATGCTATTCAAGTGGATATTCAAAATCTATATTTTGCTTATAGCGAAGAGAAGCCTGCGATTGTTGGCTTAGATTTAAGCATCTTACCAAATCAGCTTACGGTATTTGTGGGTAAAAGTGGTTGTGGTAAATCGACCTTGGTTTCATTGCTAATGGGCTTTAATCAAGCGCAACAAGGTAAGATTTTGTTCAACGGCCAAGAAATTCAAGAGATTGATCGTCATTCGTTTTACGAAAAAGTCTCTTTGGTGAGCCATAGCAGTTATGTGTTTAAAGGTACGCTACGTGAAAACATGAAGATGGCGAAAATTGATGCCACAGATGAGCAAATTTATGCGTGTTTAGAGCAAGTCAATCTGGCGCAATTCGTTCGAGATAATGGTGGATTAGATATGCAGCTATTAAGTCGTGGCGCGAATTTATCCGGCGGTCAAATTCAACGTTTAGCCTTAGCACGCGCGTTATTACACAATGCGGCGCTTTATATTTTTGATGAAGCGACCAGTAACATTGACGTGGAAAGCGAAGAAATTATTTTGCAGTTCATTCAACAATTTAAACAACAAAAAACCATTGTGATGATTTCTCACCGCTTGGCTAATGCCGTGAATGCCGACTGCATTAATGTGCTTGAACAAGGCAAATTGATTGAGCAAGGCACGCATAAAGAGCTCATGGCAAAACAAGGTGCGTATGCTGAAATGTTCCAACAACAAAAAGATTTAGAACAAATTAGAGAGGTGTCAAATGCGTAAAAATGGTTTTGTTGTAATGGGGCATTTGTTGAAATTAGTGACCCCACTTGCGCATATCATGGCGTTTACCATCACCATGGGAACGCTTGGTTTCCTGGCTGCCATCTTTATTATGGTACTTGGGGCGATGGGGTTAGTGAATCTCTTAAACTTTGACACCCATTTAAGTTTTTCTGGCATTTTGACCGCACTTATCGTTTTAGCGGTGGCTCGTGGCGCGTTGCGTTATTTAGAGCAAATGTCTGGGCATTATATCGCCTTTAAATTATTGGCATTATTGCGTGACAAAGTGTTTTCTTCTTTGCGCCGTTTGGCTTTTGTGAAGTTGCAAGATAAACAAGCGGGGCAATTAGTGTCATTAGTCACCAATGATATTGAATTGCTCGAAGTATTCTATGCGCATACCATTGCGCCAATTATGATCGCTTTCTTTACCTCTGCGATTTTATTGTTGGTCTTTGGACATCTTTCTGGCTGGTTTGTGGTTGTTGCATTAGCCGCTTATTTAACAGTGGGCGTGATTCTACCCATTATTACCACCAAATTGGCGCGTGAAGATGGCAGACGCTATCGTGAATTAGTAGGCGAAATGAATGACTTCTTCCTCGACAGCGTGCGTGGTATGAAAGAAATTCAACTTTTCGGCTATGCACAACAACGTTTAGCAGAAATCCAACAACGCAGCCAAAAAATTGATACGGCTTTTGAACGTATTAAAGACCAAGAAGCGAAAGTGCGCGTTTACACTGAAGTGGCAGTATCAGCGTTTAACATCATTATGTTATTCACCGGCTTAATTTTGTTTAGTCTAGATAAGATTGATTTTTCTGCCTTTTTAATCGGCGTGATTTTATTGATGTCTAGCTATGGCCCGGTTATTGCGTTAAGTAACCTTTCAAGCAACTTGTTACAAACTTTGGCTTCAGGTGAGCGTGTATTGAGTTTGCTAGCAGAAGAACCCGAATTAAAAGACGTAGAAAGTGCGGTCGATTTAAAAGAGGTTTCTCGCATTGATGTTGAGAATGTAAGTTTTGCCTATGGTGAAGAACAAATTTTATCGGATGTCAGCCTGTCAGTAAAAAAAGGTGAAATCTTAGGGATTCACGGCAGAAGTGGCAGTGGTAAAAGTACCCTGTTAAAACTACTAATGCGTTTTTACGATCCTAAATCAGGTAGCATTAAAATTAACGGTGAAACCTTACCGAACATCAACACTCATAGTTTGCGTGACAATATGGCGTACATTACCCAGCAAACCTACATTTTCAACGAAACCATCGAGGAAAATATTCGCCTTGCACGCCGTGATGCAACATTAGAAGAAATTATGGAAGCCGCGAAGAAAGCGTCAATTCATGATTTCATTTTAAGCTTGCCAGAAGGGTATCAAACAAAAATGACGGAATTGGGCGGCAACCTGTCTGATGGTGAAAAACAACGTATTGGTATTGCTCGTGCATTCCTACACAACGCACCGATTATTTTACTCGATGAACCGACCAGCAATTTGGACAGCTTAAACGAAGCGATGATTTTGAAATCATTGTTGAATGTGAAGGCAGAAAAATTGATTATTCTAGTGAGTCATCGCCAATCTACCATGGCTATTTGTGATCAGGTGATTGGCATTGAGAATGGTAGAATGTCGTAAGGTAGTGAGAAAAAGAGCGATCAATTTGACCGCTCTTTTTTATTTTCTTAATTTCACTAATTCAACTTCATGATTTTCACCTTTTCTAAGAATGAGATTGGCGCGCTCACGAGTCGGCAGAATGTTTTGTTTTAAATTCAATCCGTTAATGTTATCCCAAATGTTACTGGCTGTTTCAATGGCTTCTTGCTCAGAGAGATTGGCGTAATGTTTAAAATAGGAATCCGGATTAGTGAAAGCACTTTGACGGAATTTTAAGAATCGTTTGATGTACCATTCTTTAAGCAAATTCTCGTCAGCATCAACATAAATAGAAAAGTCCACAAAATCAGATACGAAGGTTTGATTGGCTTTGTTTGAACCTGTTTGGAGAACGTTTAGTCCTTCTAAAATTAAAATATCCGGTTGATCGACAATATCGAACTTATCAGGAACAATATCGTAAGTCAGATGAGAATAAATAGGTGATTTTACAGAAGGCTTGCCTGATTTGATATCAGCCAAAAAACGAATTAATTTGGCCGTATCATAAGAAATAGGAAAGCCTTTTTTCTGTAGCAAATCATCTTTTTTAAGTTTCTCTAATGGATAAAGAAAACCATCAGTAGTAATTAGATCAACTTTTCGTTCGGTAGGCCAGTGAGTCAGCAAAGATTGCAAAATACGTGCCGATGTACTTTTCCCAACAGCAACACTACCCGCGATACTAATGATGTAAGGGACTTTAGGGCTTTGTCCGCCAAGAAAACGATTCAAAACGGTTTGGCGACGAAGATTTTCATCAATGTAGTAGTTGATGAGACGTGCAAGTGGCAAGTAAATGGTGCTCACTTCATCAAGAGAAAGCTCTTCATTAAAACCTAAAAGCGGTTTGAGATCTTGCTCCGTTAATTTTAGCGGAACAGATTTTCTTAATTCGGCCCATTGCTGACGGCTAAAGTTCAGAAAGGGCGTTAGTTGTTCGGTAATTTCCACGGTGCTTTATATCTGGAGTGAAAAAATTGGACAAAATATACCCTATAAATGAGTTGTGATCATCGTTTTTTATTAAAAGTGATGAGTTTTAAAGCAAGAATGTGGCTTTTTGCTTGTAAATTAGACGAATAGTTAAAAAAAACGCATTTTTCATAAAAAAAACTTGTCAGGCATAAAATTTTCCATATAATACGCCTCACTTGCTTACAACACGCCGACTTAGCTCAGTAGGTAGAGCAACTGACTTGTAATCAGTAGGTCACCAGTTCGATTCCGGTAGTCGGCACCATCCTTTAGTAAACAAGTATTCATTTAGCGTGGAGGGGTTCCCGAGCGGCCAAAGGGGGCAGACTGTAAATCTGTTGGCTCAGCCTTCGAAGGTTCGAATCCTTCTCCCTCCACCATTTTCTAAATGAATTCTGATGGGACAGATGAATTTAGGACTGCGGGCATCGTATAATGGCTATTACCTTAGCCTTCCAAGCTAATGATGCGGGTTCGATTCCCGCTGCCCGCTCCAAACGCTGATATAGCTCAGTTGGTAGAGCGCACCCTTGGTAAGGGTGAGGTCGGCGGTTCAAATCCGCCTATCAGCACCAGCCTTCCAAATTCCTCTCTCCTTATTAAATAGTAATGATTTTATTGGTTAATGTGGTTTAATTTACCCATCGATAACCGTGTCTATTTAGAGGGACTCTTTAAATGTCTAAAGAAAAATTTGAACGTACAAAACCGCACGTAAACGTGGGTACAATCGGCCACGTTGACCACGGTAAAACAACTTTAACAGCAGCAATCACAACTGTATTAGCAAAACACTACGGTGGTGCAGCTCGTGCATTCGACCAAATCGATAACGCGCCAGAAGAAAAAGCGCGTGGTATCACCATCAACACCTCACACGTTGAATACGATACTCCAACTCGTCACTACGCACACGTTGACTGCCCAGGACACGCGGACTATGTTAAAAACATGATTACCGGTGCGGCGCAAATGGACGGTGCAATCTTAGTAGTAGCAGCGACAGATGGTCCAATGCCACAAACTCGTGAACACATCTTATTAGGTCGCCAAGTAGGTGTACCTTACATCATCGTATTCTTAAACAAATGCGACATGGTAGATGACGAAGAGTTATTAGAATTAGTAGAAATGGAAGTTCGTGAACTTCTTTCTCAATATGATTTCCCAGGTGACGATACTCCAATCGTACGTGGTTCTGCATTACAAGCATTAAACGGTGTTGCAGAATGGGAAGAAAAAATCCTTGAGTTAGCAAACCACTTAGATACTTACATTCCTGAACCAGAGCGTGCAATTGACCAACCGTTCCTTCTTCCAATCGAAGACGTGTTCTCAATTTCAGGTCGTGGTACAGTAGTAACAGGTCGTGTTGAGCGTGGTATCATCCGTACTGGTGATGAAGTTGAAATCGTTGGTATCAAACCAACATCGAAAACAACAGTAACTGGTGTTGAAATGTTCCGTAAATTACTTGACGAAGGTCGTGCAGGTGAAAACATCGGTGCATTATTACGTGGTACCAAACGTGAAGAAATCGAACGTGGTCAAGTATTAGCGAAACCAGGTTCAATCACTCCACACACTGACTTCGAATCAGAAGTTTACGTATTATCAAAAGATGAAGGTGGTCGTCACACTCCATTCTTCAAAGGTTACCGTCCACAATTCTATTTCCGTACAACTGACGTAACTGGTACAATCGAGTTACCAGAAGGCGTGGAAATGGTAATGCCTGGTGATAACATCAAAATGACAGTAAGCTTAATCCACCCAATCGCGATGGACCAAGGTTTACGTTTCGCAATCCGTGAAGGTGGCCGTACAGTAGGTGCAGGCGTTGTTGCGAAAATCATCAAATAATTGATGTATTAACTGTAACAAGTTAGAT
>NZ_JVSL01000021.1:0-3500 GCF_001053575.1 Parahaemophilus parainfluenzae
GGCTATGGTTTTGCCGCAGGTGGTAGTTTCAATAAATCGAAAATTAATGCTGATCATGCAAGCGTGAATGAACAGGCTGGAATTTATGCCGGTGATGAGGGGTATGACATCAACGTCAACCATACGGATTTAAAAGGCGGTCTCATCACCTCGACACAAAAGGCGGAGGATGAGGGTAAAAACCGATTTAGCACGGGCACGATTACACATTCAGATATTGAAAACCATTCAAACTATAGCGGTTCAAGCTTTGGTGTGAGCGGCAGTGTGGCAGCGAATTTTGACACACCGTTTGGGAAAGAGGGTCAAGCGCAAAGTAGTAAACAGGCGGTGGATGATGATGGCAATCCGATTTATAGAAACGACCGAGGAGAATTGACCACAGAAGCCAAAAATGCGCAGGGTAAAGACAACGCAAAACAACTTGCTACAGGTTGGGATTCTTTAGAAACCTCAATAGGATTAGGTGTTGGGCGAGATAAAGAAAGTCAAAGTAGTGTGACAAAAAGTGGTATTAATACTGCGAATATTGAAATTAGAGACCAAGCGGAACAACTGGCGAAAACCGGTGAAACAGTTGAGCAGACGCTAGATAGCATTAAAACCGATGTGACTACGGATAATGCAGAGCAGCATTCCGGCAAGTTGGAAAATCATTTTGATAAAGACAAAGTGATGAAAGAGCTCAACATTCAAGTGAAAGTTACTCAAGATTTTCGTAAAAATGCCTTCTCAATGATTGATGCCTATGCGCTTCCGAAACAGGCTGAATTGAGAAAACAAATCAAGGAAGCTAAAACTGAAGAGGAAAAGACCGCACTTTATGGAGAAATTTATAAATTGCAATATCAAAAACGTTTGCTTGAAACCGTGGTAGGCATCGTATCGGGTTCGCCTGATGTTGCAATAACACAAGGAACTTTGCAATTAGCCGCGACGAAGATGAGAGAGGAGACTTTAGCTAATTCAAGATTATTTAAAGGTATTAAAGATGCTAAGACGGGGAAAATTCTTCGTAATGATAGTTATGATAGCGGTTATTTTGATGGAGTAAAATTAGGTGGTGTTCGAATTGATATCAATGCAATTTGTACTCAAGGAGTCGGTTCCTGTGAAAAAAATGCAGATGGGTTAGTTGTATTTAAAGGTGAAAATGGATTGTCATTGGATGATGCTATAGATCCAAATAAAAATCAAAAGGCAAAAGACTTATATGGTCCTACAGGTGGATTTCAATCCGTTGAAGGCGGTTGGTATTCTGACGGAAAAGTAATCACTCCTTATAAACCAGGTAATATCTCTGATCATTTGGTTGAATCTTTTGCAGGTACTCACGATCTATTAGGTGGACAAATGTGGGGATGGTATGACAAACAAGGTAATACTTCTCAGAAAAATAATATCCAACAATTTTTATCAGATCGAACAACAGAAATAGCAATTCCTATTTCCGCACCATTTGCTGTATCTGATCTAATTAGTTCGGATATGATGGAAGTACTTTTTAAATTAGGAGGTAATTAATATGAAAATAATCTTATTAATTATGTCAGTGTTTTTGATAAGTGGTTGTTTATATTCTTTTGAGGGTGAATGTTTTAGACCAATCATTCAGGTTGTCTCAAGTAATTGCTATAAAAAAGGAGAAGTGTTCTCATCAATAGCTCATTATCAAAAGCCTTATAGTATAGGTAAAACTGATCAGCAACAGCGTTGGAAAGATGCTGTTAGCTGTGGTAGTAAATATGGAGATCAAGAACTTTACTACATTAATAAAACTGGTAAATACGAAGAATTTCAATCTTGTATGGAAAGGAAAGGATATAAAAGATTTTGGCCCGCAGAATGCGGTTATAAAAATTCCAAATGGGATAAGGGGATATGTAATGAATAGCCTACTAAGTAACAATTGCTATTGTAATTCCGGTATCCGCGCTATTTGCTTTATTCGATGTAATGTCATCAGATATGTTTGAACTTTTGATGAAAATAGGAGGTAAATAAAATGAAATACACCTTATTTATTCTTTGTTTTATATTAAACGGATGTTGGTATTCAAACGGATGTTTTTATACTCCACAAATGGTTAATTGTGTTGATAAGGGGAAAGAATATCCATTAATTGCAGGGTATCAAAAAAAAGAACTACTAGGACATACAAACTCAAAACAACGATGGAAAGATCTTGTTTCTTGTGGAGGAAAGTATGGTGATATAAATCTACACTACTATCCGCAAAACTATCAAATAAATGACAAAAGATATAAAAATCTTGATGAATGTATGAATACTAAGGGGTATATATATCTTTCTCCCGCTGAATGTGGCTATCAAGATCCTAAGTGGGATAAGGGAAAATGTAACTTATAAAGCATTGAATTTATTATTTAAATAGAGTGCGGTCAAAAATTTGGGAGTTTTTAAATTTTAAAAACAATCTGAAAAATGACCGCGCTTTTTTTTAGAGAAAGAAAATTAATTCATCAGCAAGGTAGCGTGCGTTAATTTTTGGTTCACGCACCTTGCGTTAGCTATGGGGATGGAAGTAATGAGAATTTTAGTTATATTCTTTATGACTATTTTTATTCAATCTTGCCTTTCATATTCTTCAGATGAGGCTTGGCATAATCTTAATAAAATGTACAAAGAGGCTAATGGAAAGAAAATATGTATGAAATATAAAGGAAATGTACATGTCATGTATTATTGTGAAAATGAAAACAAAGAACAATAGCAAAGTAGAAAGTAAAAAGTAAAAAATACGTATAATTGATGAGATTTTTTTCACAGTGTACTTTATATATGGTTTTTCTGCGGATGGCAGTTTCAATAAATCGAAAATCAATGCTGATCATGCGAGTGTGAATGAACAGGCAGGAATTTATGCTGGTGATGAAGGTTATGATATTAATGTTAATAAGCATACCGATCTTAAAGGTGCATTGATTACCTCTACCCAAAAGGCAGAAGCAGATGGTAAAAACCATTTTAGTACCGGCAGCATTACACATTCAGATATTGAAAATCACTCAAATTATAGTGGCAGCAGTTTTGGTGTAAGTGGCAGTGTGTCAGCTAACTTTGAAACACCATTTGGTGAAAATGGTGCAGCTCAAAGTACAAAACAAGCCACGGATAAAGATGGTAATCTGCTTTATACTGATAAAAATGGCAACACAACCGTTAATTCTAAAGGAGTAGATGGAAAAGAGAACACCAAGAAATTGGCTGAAGGCAAGGAGTCTCTCCAATTCTCTTATGGCATGGGCTATGGTAAAGATTCTGATAGTCAATCTAGCACAACAAAAAGTGGTATTAATACACAAAATATCATAATTAAAGATGAAGCAGAGCAATTAAAACGTACAGGCAAAACGGTACAAGAAGAAATTGCTGCGATAAAAACAGATATCACTACAGAGAGTGCACAAAGCCAAAGTGGGAAATTAGAGAATCGTTTTAATAAAGATGATGTTCAAAAAGAGCTTGATTTCCAACG
>NZ_JVSL01000022.1:0-105084 GCF_001053575.1 Parahaemophilus parainfluenzae
GCTGACGCTGAAGAGCTTGCGGCTTTCGCTGAAGAATCTGCCGCAGATGCTGATGAGCTTGCTGCGGTTGCAGAGCTATCTGCTGCTGAAGCTGAAGAGCTTGCTGCTGTTGCAGAAGAATCTGCCGCTGACGCTGATGAGCTTGCTGCAGTCGCTGAAGAATCTGCTGCTGAAGCTGAAGAGCTTGCGGCTTTCGCTGAAGAATCTGCCGCTGAAGCTGAAGAGCTTGCTGCAGTTGCTGAGCTATCTGCTGCTGAAGCTGAAGAGCTTGCGGCTTTCGCAGAAGAATCTGCCGCTGAAGCTGAAGAGCTTGCTGCAGTCGCTGAGCTATCTGCCGCTGACGCTGATGAGCTTGCGGCTTTCGCTGAAGAATCTGCCGCAGATGCTGAAGTACTTGCAGCTGTCGCTGAGCTATTTGCTGATGAAGCGGCACTTACCGCTGCTGAAGCTGCACTTTCAATTTTACTTAAGTTGCTGGTAACCACTTCCGCCGCTGATGTTGCCGCTGAAGCTGCTGTAGAGGCTAAAGAAACTGCATTACTTGCACTTGAAGCGGCTGTCTTGGCTGTTTCATTTGTTTGATCTAGCTGTGAAGTTACTGCATAAAGTTGTGAACCATTGATCGCTTCTGTTGAAGTCGCGGAAATATTTCCTGCTGCAACATTGATCAATTTACGCTCATCATCTACCGCACCTACGCTTACAAAGCTACCTGCGCCTGCAACGGTTCCTTTGAAGCCACTATAGGTTAAATTACCCACAGTTGCTTCAGTTACATTTGCAATAGGATGAGAACCTGTCGTAGTTGAATGATTACCTAAAACCACTGCTTCATCTAAACCTGCAGCGATATTTAAGTTATTACCCAATACGGTTGTACCGTTTGATGCAATAGTATTACCATGTCCAATAATCGTGTTATTTTTAACGCCATCTTTTACGTTATTTGCAACACCTACAGCAATAGTGTTTTGAGTATTATTACCCGCTGCAGAGAATTGTCCCACTACAGTCGCATTCACTGAATTTGCTTCTGCCACAGAATTAGCACCTAACACGGTTGCATTTACCGTACCTGTTCGAGCTGCACTATTAGAACCAACTACCACAGCATCTTCAGATGCTGCCGAAGCACCGTTACCCATAGCAATTGCATTATATGCTGTTGCGGTAGTTGTGGCTCGCATACCTGCTGTAATAGAAAACATACCTTGTGCACCAGCAGACGAACGAACTGAGCCGCCATTAGTTCTTAAACTTTCATCTGACACAGGTCGATCTATATCCTCTATTCCATCATTTACATGGAAATAAATATTAGCTGCTTGATTAGCTAACTCCAAAGCATTGTTTGCGGTAGTGTTTGCCGTTGTTGCGAGATTTCGAGCATAATTTGCCGTACCTTTCGCATCAGCTGCTGCACCGTCTGCTCTTTCTGCTTTAGCTTTAGCATCATCTGCTTTAGTTTTAGCATCATCTGCAACAGCTTTTGCTAGTGTTGCCGTACTTGCTGTTGAATTTACGACTGTAATCACGTTGTAAAGCTGTGAACCATTAATCGCATCCGTTGAAGTTGCGCTAATTGCACCTGCAGAAACATAATGAATTTGACGTTGGTTACCGCTATTACCTACGGCGACAACACCATACCCTTTTCCAGCACCATTATTACCAACTTCGACACCACCTGCGGTTACAGAAGGTAATGCATGTCTATTTTCTGTGACAGATCCTGCCCCTAAAGCAACATCTTGCGCATTTGTTGCCGTAGCACTTCCACCCAATGCAACACCACTCTTCGCAAGTGCTTTAGAGTCTCGACCTAAGGAAATTGCATTGTTAGCCGCATTCGCATTTAAACCTTGGGCAATACCGCTATCTTTACTAATCGCGTTATAGCCCATCGCAATCGCATAGCCACCTTTAGTTTGAGAGCCACTCACTACCGCTACAGAATAAATCCCCGAAGCATTTCCGCCAAGAGCCATTGCGCCTGTATCTGCGCTCGTTACAGCGTCCGCACCGAGAGCAACTGTGCCCATACCTTGAGCTTTAGCGTTCGTCCCCAAAGCGAGCGAACTTGTATTTGTCGCACAAGCAAATACCCCCATAGCAAATGCTGCGTTAGCAGAAGCATTAGCTCCTTTACCCATAGCTAATGCCTCATCACCAGAGGCTTTAGTTGAAAACCCCATCGCTAATGCCTCATTACCAGAGGCATTAGCTAATTTGCCCATTGCAACTGCTGCGCCACCAGAAGCATTAGTTGAATCACCCACTGCAACTGAACTTTCACCACTTGCAGTTGCTTGGTTACCCGCTGCAAGTGATTTTGTGCCGCTTGCGGTTGCTTGATTACCTAGCGCTGTACCATCAGTCGTTGCATTTGCTAAACGACCAAAAGCAGAACCCTGAGTTGATGCCGCAGAGTTTGTACCAACCGCAAGAGCATCTTGCCCATTAGCCCTAACAGTATGACCAATTGCAATGCCTTTTACTCCACCTGTAGCTATGGATGATGCCCCCAAAACAACAGCACCGGGGCCATCTGTCCAACTTCCACCACCAATTGCTATCGCTTGACCAGCAGTTCGAGTCACTGTGCCTTCAGGAATTGTAGCATATGCAATACCTGTTACATCTAAAAGCAGCAAAGATAATGCCGATAATTTAAAAATTTTGCCTAATGAGGACTTGCTCTCCCCGTCCGTGTCACATGATGCTTTAGCGACCCCTTTCGCTAACTCAGAAGTAACCACCAACGATTGTGTAGTACGATTCCAAATTACTTTAAAAATCTTGTTCATAAAAGATAAAGCTCCTCTGTTAAATCCTTCTATTCTATTCTATTTTATATAGTTGAATAAATAACCTGACCAAAAATAAACAGGTAATAAAACAACAGTTTATTATCCATTACAACTTTCAAAAAATCTAGAGTTTTCAAGTCTAATTTTTGTAAAGATATGTAAATAAATCAACCTAAAAAATAACCGCACTTTCTGTCACTAAAGTGCGGTCATCCTTGAAATAATTTTAATTCACGTTCATAATGAACAAACATTCATATTTTATAGGCTGAAGCCTTTTTACTTCAGCATTTTCTCATAAGGCTCGCATTATGTCCGATCAACAAACAGATACACAAACGTCCTCAAATAATAAATCTCAACAACGTAAAAAAGGGCTTTCCATTTTTATTCTTTTACTTCTTCTGATTGCAATCGGTTCTGCGACTTATTGGTTTTTCTTTATTAAAGGCTTTGAAGAAACCGAAGATGCCTATGTGAGCGGCAATCAGGTGATGGTCTCAGCACAGGTGGCGGGAAATATTGCGAAAATTAATGTCGATAATATGGATCCCGTACAAGCCGGTGACGTGTTATTAGAGCTGGATGATACCAATGCCAAATTAAGTTTTGAGCAAGCTAAAAGTAATTTAGCCAATGCCGTTCGCCAAATTTCTCAACTGAATTACACCATAAAACAATTAAAATCAGCCGTTCGTGCGAATGAAATCACCCTTGCTCAAGCACAAGGAAACTTGAATCGTCGCGTTCAATTAGTCAAAGATGGCGCAATCGATAAAGAATCGTTCCAACACGCCAAAGAAGCGGTTGAACTCGCCAAAGCAAACTTAATAACCTCACAAAACCAACTTGAGGCAAATCAAGCCTTATTGCTAGATGGTCCTTTAAGTGAACAGCCCCAAATTCAAAGTGCGGTCAGTAATTTGAAACAAGCTTGGTTGAATTTAGAACGGACAAAAATCCGCAGCCCAATTAAAGGCTATGTGGCTCGTCGCAATGCACAAGTAGGACAAGCGGTTTCTGTTGGTGGCGCATTAATGGCAGTAGTCACTACTGATCAAATGTGGTTAGATGCCAACTTTAAAGAAACACAATTAACCCATATGCGAATTGGTCAGCCCGTTAAAATTCACTTCGATCTCTACGGAAAAGATAAAACTTTTGATGGAAAAGTGGTAGGAATCGAAATGGGTACGGGCAGTGCATTCTCATTATTGCCAACCCAAAATGCGACCGGTAACTGGATCAAAGTGGTGCAACGTGTGCCTGTACGAATTCAATTGGATCCACAACAGCTGGCTGAAAATCCATTACGTATTGGTCTTTCTGCCACCGTGAAAGTGAATGTTAGTGATAGCCAAGGTGAAACCTTGCGTAACCAAGCGCCAGCTACAACACTTTATTCCACCAATGTGCTGCAATATGATGAAAGTGCGGTCAATAATTTGATCGAATCCATTATTCGCGACAATAGCTATTAGGTTTCACGATGTCGCAATCTCATTTTTCGCCGGTACAAGGCGGTGCACTGGTTATTCTCACGTTAGCGCTCTCGCTTGCGACTTTTATGCAGGTGTTGGATTCCACCATCGCTAACGTTGCTATTCCGACTATTGCAGGTGATTTAGGGGCTTCATCCAGCCAAGGCACATGGGTCATCACCTCGTTCGGTGTGGCCAATGCAATCTCAATTCCTATCACCGGCTGGCTAGCGAAACGTTTCGGCGAAGTGCGGTTATTTTTAATCTCAACCTTACTTTTCGTCCTTGCCTCTTGGCTTTGTGGCATTTCACATAGTTTGGAAATGTTGATTATTTGCCGTGTCATCCAAGGTGCAGTAGCCGGTCCAATCATTCCTCTTTCGCAAAGTTTATTACTCAATAACTATCCGCCTAAAAAACGAGGCATGGCGCTGGCTTTTTGGTCAATGACCGTGGTAGTCGCTCCTATTTTTGGGCCCATTTTAGGCGGCTGGATCAGCGATAACATTCATTGGGGTTGGATCTTTTTCATCAATGTTCCCATTGGATTGGCCGTCGTCTTAATGAGTTGGAAAATTCTAGGCGATAGAGAAAGCCAAATATCTCACCAACCTATTGATACCGTTGGGCTTGTTTTATTAGTTCTTGGCGTAGGCTGCTTGCAATTAATGCTGGACCAAGGAAGAGAGCAAGATTGGTTTAATTCAACGGAGATTATTGTTCTCACCGTGATTGCGGTTGTGTGTTTGATCGCACTCACTATTTGGGAACTGACGGATGACAATCCCGTTGTAGATATTTCACTTTTCAAATCACGCAACTTTAGCGTAGGCTGCCTTTCAACTAGTCTCGCTTTTTTAGTGTATTTGGGGTCTGTTGTACTTATCCCACTTCTACTCCAACAAGTTTATGGCTACACCGCGACTTGGGCTGGGCTCGCAGCCGCCCCAGTGGGATTATTCCCGATTTTACTTTCGCCAATCATCGGTAAATTAGGGCATAAAATTGATATGCGAATTTTAGTCACAATCAGCTTTATGGTTTATGCCCTGACCTTTTATTGGCGAGCTGTGACCTTTGAGCCTGGGATGACCTTTGCCGATGTTGCCTTGCCACAATTTGTGCAAGGTTTAGCGGTTGCTTGCTTCTTTATGCCGCTGACAACCATTACGCTCTCAGGTTTACCACCCGAAAAAATGGCTTCGGCATCGAGTTTATTTAATTTCCTTCGAACCCTTGCTGGTTCGGTAGGAACATCCCTCACAACATTTATGTGGTATAACCGTGAAGCTGTGCATCATACTCAACTCACGGAAGCGATTACTCCATATAATCCAATTTCCCAACAGTTCTTCCAGACGATGGCAAGTTTTGGTTTAAACGAACAACAAACGGCATCATATCTCGCGAAACAAATCACCGCTCAAGGCTTTATTATTGGCGCTAATGAGATCTTCTGGTTATCTGCGATAATTTTCTTAGCATTATTTGTTATCGTCTGGTTCGCCAAACCACCTTTTGGAAATCGCCATTAAAAATCTCAAAAAAATAACCGCACTTTGATGATGCTCAAAAGTGCGGTTGTTTTTTCTAGCCTTTTGCTAAGATGTCTTTCAGGAATCTCGCGGTATGTGAACCTTTGACTTTAGCGACGTCTTCCGGTGTGCCAGTTGCGATAATTTGACCACCGCCACTGCCCCCTTCAGGACCAAGATCCACAATCCAGTCTGCGGTTTTGATCACATCTAAGTTGTGTTCTATCACCACGATAGTATTGCCTTGATCGCGCAAGCGGTGTAACACTTCGAGAAGTTGTTTAATATCAGCAAAATGCAAGCCGGTTGTCGGTTCATCCAAAATATAAAGGGTTTTACCGGTATCACGTTTTGAAAGCTCTGTCGCTAACTTAACGCGTTGTGCCTCACCACCTGAAAGCGTGGTAGAAGACTGACCTAAACGAATGTAAGATAAGCCTACATCCATTAGGGTTTGCAATTTACGCGCAATCATTGGGATCGCATCAAAAAACTCACGCGCCTCTTCTACCGTCATATCTAATACTTGGTGAATAGTTTTACCTTTGTATCGGATCTCCAAGGTTTCACGGTTATAGCGTTTACCCTTACATTGATCACAAGGTACATACACATCCGGCAAGAAATGCATCTCAACTTTCAGCACTCCATCACCTTGGCATGCTTCACAACGACCACCGCGTACGTTAAAGCTAAAGCGTCCTGGATTATAACCACGCGCACGCGCTTCTGGCACGCCCGCAAATAATTCACGAATTGGGGTAAATAAGCCCGTGTAAGTCGCAGGGTTAGAACGCGGTGTACGGCCGATCGGACTTTGGTTAATATCGATCACTTTGTCAAAATATTCCAAGCCTTCAATGGATTTATAAGGCGCAAAATCCGTTTTTTCCGCTCGATTTAAGGCGTTTTGAGCCAATGGGAATAACGTATCATTAATTAGCGTTGATTTGCCTGAACCTGATACCCCCGTAATACAAGTAAATAAGCCCACTGGAATTTCTAAATTTACACCTTTCAGATTATTCCCTGTCGCCCCTTTTAATTTTAGAAGTTTGCTTTTATCAAGTGCGGTTCGTTTTTTTGGAATTTCGATTTTTTCTTCGCCCGATAAGAACTTACCCGTAATCGAATTTGGGTTCTCCATAATCTCTTTGGCTGTCCCCTGAGCAATCACTTGGCCACCATGCACACCCGCCCCAGGACCAATATCAATAATATGATCGGCTTCTCGAATGGCATCTTCATCATGTTCCACCACAATCACGGTGTTGCCCAAATTACGCAAATGAATCAGCGTATTTAACAGACGTTCATTATCGCGTTGATGCAAACCGATAGAAGGTTCATCCAACACATACATGACGCCCACTAAGCCCGCACCAATCTGACTCGCAAGACGAATACGTTGCGCTTCACCACCTGAAAGGGTTTCTGCTGAACGAGAAAGGGAAAGATAATTCAAACCCACATTCACTAAAAATTCTAACCGCTCTCTGATCTCTTTCAGGATTTTTTCTGCAATTTGCGCTTTTTGACCTGCTAAGGTGAGTCCTTGGAAAAACTCAAGACTTTCACCAATGCTTTTCTCTGAAATTTGTGGCAAGTTAATATTACCGATATACACGTTACGAGCTTCTGGACGAAGACGTGAACCACCACAATCAGCACAAGGGCGGTTGCTGATATTTTTCGCCAATTCTTCGCGTACAGACATGGATTCCGTTTCTTTGTAACGACGCGCCATATTATTCAAAATCCCTTCAAAAGGATGTTTGCGGATCACCACATCGCCACGGTCGTTCATGTATTGGAATTCAATTTCTTCCTTGCCTGAACCGTGCATCACAATATCTTTAATTTTTTGTGGCAAATCTTCGTATGGAGTTTCAATATCAAATTTATAATGTTTCGCCAACGAGGTAAGCATTTGATAGTAATAGAAATTACGACGATCCCAACCTTTCACCGCACCGCTTGCGAGGGAAATGCTTTCATTTTGCACCACACGGCTTTCATCGAAGAACTGCTGAACACCTAAGCCATCACAAGTTGGACACGCCCCTGCTGGGTTATTAAATGAAAATAAGCGAGGCTCTAATTCGGGTACAGAATAACCACAATGCGGACAAGCAAAATTCGCTGAGAAAACCAACTCTTCAGCTTTAGGATCATCCATATCAGCCACCACAGCCGTACCCCCTGAAAGCTCCAAAGCTGTCTCAAAAGATTCTGCTAAACGTGTGGCTAAATCTGACCGCACTTTAAAACGGTCCACCACCACTTCAATGGTATGCTTTTTCTGTAACGCAAGTTCAGGCGGATCAGATAAATCACAGATTTCACCATCAATTCTTGCACGAATATAACCTTGTGCCGCTAAACTATCTAACAACTTAACATGCTCACCTTTACGGTTTTTCACCACAGGCGCTAGCAACATCATTTTGCTTTCTTCTGGCAGACTTAAAACTTTATCCACCATTTGACTGATGGTTTGTGCCGTTAATGGCACATCATGATCAGGACAACGCGGCTCCCCTACGCGAGCAAACAGCAAACGCAGGTAATCATAAATTTCGGTGATCGTGCCCACGGTTGAACGCGGGTTATGAGAAGTGGATTTTTGCTCAATAGAAATCGCTGGTGACAAGCCCTCAATCGAATCCACATCAGGTTTTTCCATCAAAGAAAGGAACTGACGCGCGTAAGCAGAGAGCGATTCCACATAACGACGCTGCCCTTCCGCATAAAGCGTATCAAATGCTAAAGAAGATTTGCCCGAACCGGACAAGCCTGTAATCACAATTAATTTATCGCGCGGAATGGTTAAATTGATGTTTTTGAGGTTGTGGGTTCTAGCCCCACGAATGTCGATAGTATCCATAAAAAAAGCGATTGCCTTAAGAAAATAAATTCAAAAATTGCGACCATTATCGCATATTTCAATATCTGTGCAAATATCCAGTTAATTTTTATGGATCTTTTGTTTCTTTTAAGGCAAAATAGCCAAAATTTTTCACCTTATTTCTAAAATATAGAGGATTCTATGGCAGGTATTAATAAAGTAATCATCGTAGGTAATTTAGGTAATGACCCTGAAATCCGCACGATGCCAAATGGCGAAGCGGTAGCAAATATCAGTGTGGCAACAAGTGAAAGCTGGACAGATAAAAACACAGGCGAACGTCGCGAAGTGACAGAATGGCACCGTATCGTGTTATATCGTCGTTTAGCGGAAATTGCGGGGCAATACTTACGCAAAGGTTCACAAGTTTATGTTGAAGGTCGTTTAAAAACCCGCAAATGGCAAGATAACAATGGCCAAGATCGTTACACCACTGAAATTCAAGGTGATAACTTACAAATGTTAGGTGGTCGCAATCAAGAGATGGGCGGTTATGCACCGGCACAATCAGCACCACAACCAAGCTATCAATCTCGTCCAGCTCAATCTGCGCCAGCACCACAAGCTGAGCCACCAATGGACGCATTTGATGATAACATTCCATTCTAAGTTACATATAATTTAAAAAATAAAAAACAAAAGCGTTGTTCTATGTCACTAGAGCAACGCTTTTTCTATACATGCAAGCGGTCAGATTTTTATAAACTTTTACAAAAATTCACGAAAATTTAACCGCTCTTTTCCCCTAAAAAAGAACCTAGGCACCTAATTTGAGGTTCGGATTATTATTCAATTTCGTTATAACTAAAAATCAGCATATATAGTTAACAGTTCTTTCGGTTTTGCTATGTGGTTTGCTACATTTTTACCGTTTTATTTTCACTAGAGGTACAACTATGCAGCATCGCGATCTTTATC
Organism: Parahaemophilus parainfluenzae; assembly: GCF_001053575.1. Classification (GTDB taxonomy): domain Bacteria; phylum Pseudomonadota; class Gammaproteobacteria; order Enterobacterales; family Pasteurellaceae; genus Haemophilus_D; species Haemophilus_D parainfluenzae_S. The sequence continues at coordinate 9,653 of NZ_JVSL01000022.1, forward strand.
CCCACGAAATCTTACAAGATGTTATTGATAAAAGTTATGCTAAGTCGGAAGGACACCTAAAAACACTGGCTATTTTAAGCTTTTTAGGTGGCGGCTATGTGAGTTTTGGTTATATGGCCTATTTAAAAGTCGTGAGCGGTATTCCTCCAGAGTGGAGTGGACTATCAACATTACTTGGTGCAGCCGTGTTTCCTATTTGTTTGATTTGTATTCTAATCGGTGGTGGTGAATTAGCCACGGGAAATATGATGATGATGGCATTAGGCCGTTTAACCAAAAGAGTAAGCCTTAAAAAATTATTTCGTAACTGGATTGTCGTGAGTTTGGGCAACCTGCTCGGTGCGCTGTTTATGGCCTATTTCTTAGGGCATTATGTCGGTTTATCAGAAGGTGCTGCTGTCGCTAAAACCATCGCGATTGCCGAGGCTAAAGTGCAAATGGATTTTGGTCGTGCCTTTGTTTCAGCTATTGCCTGTAACTGGATGGTCTGCATGGGTATCTGGTTCTATTTCGGCGCCAAACAAACCTCCGGTCGTATCCTAGCCATATGGTTCCCAGTGATGATTTTTGTGCTTATCGGATTACAACACTTTGTCGCTAATATGTTTATTATTCCTGCCGGGATTTTTGCCGGTGCTAATGTGACTTGGAGCCAATTCTTCTTCAATATGATTCCTGTCTTTTTAGGCAATGTCACGGGTGGTGCAGCATTTGTCGGCGCATCTTATCTTTATGCCTATCGTCACTTATTAAAAGAAGATTATTGTATTTAGCAAACGAAAATCTGCCCGCACTTTATAATAAAAATCCCCTAAATGCTTATCTAGGGGATTTTTACTTTAAATAATGTGCTGTTATTTCAAACCTTTTTTAACCAAATCTTCATAACCACCATGGTTAGTAACATTGGTATAGCCTGCATTTTTCAGCTCAGTGAGTGCGGCTTCGGCACGGCGACCGCTACGGCAGTAAAGGTTGATCGGTGCATCTTTATCTGAGCCAATCGCTTTAACACCTTCAATGATTTTATCATGTGGAATATTCACCGCACCTTGTAAATGACCAGCATTAAACTCCTCAGCAGAACGCACATCAATCCAAACGCCCTTTGCTTTTTCTGGTTGTGCCATACTTTGTTTTGCTTGTGGCGTAACATCTGCATAAGCAACAAAAGAGGTAGTAATGGCAACCGCTGAAATTGCTGCTACTAGTAATTTTTTCATCATTCAATCTCCATTAAATAGAAATAATATATTTACCTAAATAAATTTAGGGGGTATGTAAAACTAATTGCCATCATACGCCTAAATATAAAGATAATAAACTGTAAATAAAGTAAAAATTAAGTAAAATTTAACCTCACTTAAAAATAAAAAGGCCATCTGAAATCTAACATTCAGATGGCCTTTTTAATTTATTCAATTATTTCTTCGCAGACTCTACTTCACCCACGGCTTTCTGAGATTTTTCATCCATTTCCACTTTAATATTGTGATCTACCACCACGTTCATATTAATAGTGATACCTTCCTTTGGTGTGTCCAATTGAATGGTCGGTGTGCAAGCTGTGAGTGTAAATATTGCCGCAAAAATAAAAAAGTGCGGTTGAAATTTAAGGTGTTTTATCATTTGTCTTTGTCTAATTGCTTATAAAGTTTATATTGCAGATTTTGTTCAAATTGCGAGCCGTAGTCAATCATATTCCACAATTCAAACATATTTTCTTGGTGCGTATAATTTAACGTTATCGGATTATGGGTTCGCTTGGTTGGATTAAACCCGCTAATACTTGCACGCAACGTCATTTGTCCTTTCGGATCGAGCGTCACCGCCGCATGGGAATTTTGCAGTTCCATTTCTTTTAATAAATCCACCAAAATATTCTCTGTCCAACCGCCTTTTTTCAGCCCTTTCACCATTTCATCCGTTAATTTAATGGACACATTCCCCACTTGTTCCAATGTGCCATTACAAATCAAACATTCCTTATGTCCGAGCCAAAATGGCAGGGTCGCATTCGCGCGGCCGGTTAAGGTTACTTGATTATATTGTGCCAAAGCTAACACTTGGGCTAAATCGATATTGGTAAAAGAAAGTGTCGCCATTTTACTTTGTGGGAAAGTGAGCTGAGGTACTGTCAATTCACCATCAAATAAGGAAAGTTTCACATTTTTTAAGATAAGTGGATTTGTCATGGTATTCGGATAGCGCCCGAATAAATCCAATTCCCCATTTGCAACAGAAAGTGCTCCATAGCGAATATTTTTAGTCGAAATATGAATGGGTTTGCCTGAAGCCACTTGTAATGCCTCGTTTTCATAATTCATTGGGAAGCGAATATTCAAGCCATACACTTCACCATCTGGCATGGTGATTTTACCGTTTTTTAGGTTCAGCTCTCCGCCCATTTTCACGCCATTGGTATTAATCACGAATTTGCTCTGTCCTTTGATGCTCCCTTCATGGATTAACCAATTCCATTTTTGTGGGAAGAGTGATTGGAATACTTTTGCGGATTGTTCTTTCCAGCTAATTTCGCCTGAAAGTACACTATTCTGATATATACCCCAAACATCTAAGGGCCCAAGAGAACCAGCCTTCAAATCACCTGCAAAATTGAAGTTACTGATACTCTTACCATCAATGCCTAAACCAAAAACAGGCGAAACAAAACGACCGACATAAGCCAGCTCAATCCAATCAGTTTTCGCTTGTAACAAGCCTCGAATATGTTCTTCTTCATAATCCCAGCGGAGTCGATCTTTAAGTTCCAATGAAAGTGGTGCCATTTTTACCTCTTTCATTTTGACTTCTTTGGAATGGGCAGAAAGTTGATTTAATTCAATATGATCGGCTTCCCAAAAGCCTTTCCCTTCCATTTTGACTGGCGTATTTAAGGATTTCCAGTTTGCACTTCCATTGATAATCCAATCCCAACGGTTTGTCGCTTGTTTTTCCACCGACTGTAACTTATGTTCTTCATCTCGGAAGTCAAACACGGTTTTAATACCGGCAATAAACTCGTGGGCGTTTCCGTCTAATTTTAAATTGAGATTTTCAAACTGCGGGGTTGTGCCATTCAACGTTGCTTGCAAACGCCCTTCTAAGCCATAACGACCGATAATAATGTCATCTAACGGTAAACGAACATGCAATTTGGTATCTGGTTGCACAGTATCCATTTTAAAGACAGAGCCCGGATAAAAGTACACCACGGGATGCGTAAAAATTCCGCCTAGATGATAAGTTAAATTGGTGAGAGCTACAGTCGAGTTATAACGTAAATCCCCGCGAGTTTTCAGCTCAAAATCCAATTCATTATTATCATCGCCACCACCGATTTCGCCATTTTTACCTGAAATCACGATCTCCCCTTTGCCCATTTCGCCAAAGGTTTGCAAGATCACGTTCATATCAATGCTTAATGGCAATAAGCCTTCTGCCGCACGGTGAATAGATAACCCAAGGAAACCTTTAATCGGTTGATAGCTGTCGAAGGTCCAATAAAATTTCCCCCATGAAATATCCAAACCGTCTTTGGTAAACACAAAAGGCACATCCAACAACGGTGAATTTGCTGTTAAATCTTGAACATTTAACTGACCATCCGCACCTTGCCATGACACTTTTGCCTCGCCTTTGGTTACAGCAAGTTCTGGGTTATTCCAATTGAATAAAACATTTCCTTGTTGAGGGAGTTGAGAAAGATCGGGCTCAAAATTTGCAGTGAACTGAAGATCATAGGTTTTATCGCCTGATTGTTTGATATCGGTATTGCCCGTCCATTGGAAGATCCCATCTCGCGGCGTGACCGTGGATTGATGATGCAGCTCAAGCCCGTCATTATTCGCTTGGGCTTCGAGTGCTAATTGGTTACCGTTATAGTTTGCATTTAACGCCCAATCAGCCGATAAGAAAGGCTGCAACGCGGCTTGTTTCAGTGCTTCGGTATTTGTTAATTGAAAGTGTTTAACTTTGACATCAGAAATAGGTAATGCTGCCCAAAGTGCGGTCAAATTTGGTGGTGTTTTTTCAGCGTTATCGCTTGGTAAATGAGTTAAACAATCATAATTCAAACTCGCCTTTTCAACATCAAGACTACGTTTATTCCACCAAGTGAGTTGCGTATTATCGAGGTTTACAAGGGTACATTGGTCTGTTTTCACTTTTAGCTCAGGTAGCGTTAAACCTGTCGCTTTCCATTGCCAGTCATCCGCTAATTCAATGTGATAATGCGGTGCTAAAAAATGATTTGCAAGTTGTTCCACACGTTTCGGGGTCGCAAAAACGCGCACTAAGCCAACGCTTACTACGATCAACAGCAACAAAATAATCAAAGCCCACAGGCAACGCTTTCGCATAGTTTCCCCAATTACACAGTTACAAATAGAAATATCTAGACCTAAATAATTATTTCACAAGAGCCAATAGTTTTTCTAATTCAGCTTCAGTTAAACTCTCTTTATATAGCTCATTAACCTGCCATAAGCCACTTTCTCTAATTTTATCTTTTGTAGAGTGATTGCCTAACCAATTTTCTGAAGGTTTAATTTCACCGAATTTAGCTGCATTAGAAAGTGTTGAAGTGATTTTACTTTCCCAAAATAAGCGTTCTTCTTTAGTATTAACTTCAAAAACGCAAAATGAAAGATTAGTCTGAATATATTGGCTAATACGTTTTTCTAACGTTTTTTCAAACTCACGATCAATCCTTTTTAGTTTCTCCTCTCTTCCTTCTTTTGGAGTTATGTCAAGTTCCCATAAATCTAAATAACCTTGATTTTCTATGTTCAAAAAGCATCGACCTATATTTTTTCTAAAAATACTTCTATTCTTATTTTCTTTGACAAAATGCTGCATTAGACGTGAGCGTAACTGATTTTCACCAGTATGAGTTCCGACTCTCACTATTCTGTCCATTTTTCCAAAGCTTTCACCTTTCTCAAAGATGATATAAATACCATTTTTAGGTAGCTTAAACTTGTCAAAAGGGAACTTAAATCGTTCTTTCTTATTCAGCAGACAATGTAATTCACAAGCTAATGAAGTCATTCTTCTTTATTCTCCTCTAGTTCTTTATTTAGAAAACTTAATCTCTCACCTAATCTCATTTTATAGAACGGCTGTTCAATATGAATTAAGCTATCTTTAATTGGTAAAATATAGTTATTACCCGCTAAAATAATGAATCGATCACTTTCTAAGTCAACTTTCCATTTCAGTAGCTCAATAACTTTTTTGCCCCAGTTCAATCTATCATTTTTTTTCATTTTATTCAGCGTTACATCATAAGGTTCTATTACACTATCTAATTCAAGTAAATGATGCTTTGCCGACAGAATGTATATCGCATCAGGCTTAAGTTTATAGGCATAAGCTAGGCTCTTTTTAAATAGTGGACTAAGGTACAAATCTTTTGCCTTTGCCTTTTCATTTGCTTTCTTTGATACACAAGATAATAAAATAACTTTTTTCATATTATAAATATTTATACTTAAGTGATATAAAAACTATTTTCTTAACATTAATTTTATCTAAATAGCTCAACTAACTTATCCCCAAAGAAATAAAACACCAATCCAAAGGCGACAATAATTAAGCCGATGAATTTTGTGATGTTCACTTCTCGGATCGGCATTCCAATAAGACCAAAATGATCGATAGTGGTTGCGGTAATTAATTGTCCGACGATGATAAAAAATAACATCGCGGTAATACCGAGTTTAGGCGCAAGTAAAACCGTTGTGAAAACGACGATTGCACCAAGTATCCCACCGATTAATTTCCACCAAGGCTGTGAAGGGATAGCAGACAAATTGCCCCATAAATCGGTTTTCACCCAAGCAATAAAAAAGAGAACAATCGTTCCCACTGCAAAAGAAATAAAGGTTGCGATCACCGCTTCACCACTCATGGCTTTCGCCAACTGCGTATTAATGGCTGATTGCGTCGCGAGTGCGACACCTGCCGCTAAGGCGATAATGAGATAAACAAAAAACATCTAAACTCCCAACATAAAATTTGGCCTATTTTAACCTTTTCCTATTTGTCTTGTCGCGAAATGCTTTCCATTCGATAAAAATCGTCCAAAAATCAACCGCACTTTGCATTTCATTCATAAATACCTCAAAAGTTGTAAGTCATCTTACCTGTTTATTTGATCTCGATCACTATTTGACTATTCTTTATTTGACGGTAATCTTCAAATCCATACACTAAACCCCATTCGGAGCAATCGTTTGCGTAATGCGTATTGAAAGCAAAATAGACTGATTTTATCAACTCAATGGGAGGAATATCCATGACCCACATTATCGTTGCAACGCACGGTAAGTTTTCTGAAGAAATCGTCAATTCCGCCGCTATGGTGTATGGCGAAGATGAAAACTGCCATGTCGTGACTTTCTTACCGGGTGAAGGCGGTGAGCATTTAATCGAGAAATATAATGCGATTATTGCCTCGCTGCCTGAAAATGAACCGGTGCTCTTTTTGGTCGATTTATTTGGTGGTAGCCCTTATAACGCGGCAAGCCGAGTCGCCAGTGAAAGAGATAATACCGATATCGTCACCGGCATTAATCTACCGATGTTGCTAGAAGTGCTTGATGCTAAAGATGGCGCTAGCTTAGATGAATTGGTAGAAACCGCGAAAGAAGTCGGGGTCGCTGCCGTGAAATCCTTCCGTCAACCTAAAGAAAGCAAGCCTGCTCCAACACCCGCTGCTAAACCAGCTGAAGCACCAAAAACCTCTCCAAATCCAACCACACTTTCTGGCAATATGAACATTTCCTTATTGCGTATTGATAGCCGTTTAATCCACGGTCAAGTGGCGACCTCTTGGGCGAAAGCAGTGAAATGTGAAGCGATTTTTGCGGTAAATGATGATGTGGCGAATGATGCGCTTCGTCGTGATTTATTACTTCAAATTGCCCCTGAACATTTGAAAGCTTATGTGATTCCAGTGGAAAAAGCCATTAAGGTGTATCACAACCCGAAATATGCAGGTAAAAACATTCTTTGGTTGGTGACCAATCCAACAGACATCCTGCGTTTAATCGAGGGTGGCGTGAAAATTGATAAGGTCAATGTGGGCGGTATGACCTATCGCGAAGGCGATAAACTTATTTCGCAAGCGGTTGCCGTCAACCCAACAGATGTAGCGGCATTTAAACAGCTTTTAGATAAAGGCGTGGAATTAAGCTTACAACAAGTGGCGAGCAGCCCGAAATCAATGCTCACGCACAAAGAGCTTGATGCGATTCAATTTTAATTACGAGGACAATTCATTATGACAACAATGGAAATTATTTTAGTCACGCTCGTTGCCGCCATTTGCGGTATGGGGAGTGTATTGGACGAACGTCAAACTCATCGTCCTTTAGTTGCTTGTACCCTAATCGGCTTAGTATTAGGTGATTTAGAAACTGGTATTATTGTCGGTGGTACCCTTGAATTAGTGGCATTAGGCTGGATGAACGTGGGTGCAGCAATGGCACCAGATGCAGCATTAGCCAGTGTGATTGCGACTATCCTCGTCATCAAAGGCGGCCAAGATAAAGGGAGCGCATTAGCGATTGCGATTCCGGTAGCGGCTGCAGGTCAAGTATTAACCATCTTCGTTCGTACTTTAACCATCTTCCTTCAACACAAAGCCGATGATTTTGCCGCAAAAGCGAACTTCCGCGGTATTGAATTCTGTCACTTCAGCGGTCTTGCATTACAAGCGTTACGTGTGGCAATTCCAACCTTCTTCGTTGCATTAGTGGCAGGTACGGATACGGTGACCGAAGCATTGAACGCGATTCCTGAAGTGGTTACTCGTGGTTTACAAATCGCTGGTGGCTTTATCGTAGTCGTCGGTTATGCGATGGTCATCAATATGATGCGTGCAGGCGCGTTAATGCCATTCTTCTTCCTAGGCTTCGTAATCGCCTCTTTCACCAATTACAACCTTGTCGGTCTCGGTATTTTAGGCACATGCTTAGCGATGATTTATATTCAATTAAACCCACGTTTCCATCAATCTACTGCACCACAAGCAGTTGCAAAACGTGAATTAGCTGATGATGAACTTGAAGGACTATAAGGAAGAAATTATGACTGAACAAACTAAAAAATCATTAACAAAAGGCGATATTCGTAGCACTTACTGGCGTTCAACTTTCTTGCTAGGTTCCTTCAACTTTGAACGTATGCAAGCAATGGGTTTCTGTGTATCGATGATCCCTGCCATTAAACGTCTTTACAGCAAAAAAGAAGATCAAGCGGCGGCATTAAAACGCCACTTAGAATTCTTCAACACCCAGCCTTGGGTGGCATCATCTATCATCGGTGTAACCGCCGCAATGGAACAAGAACGTGCGAACGGTAACGATATTGATGACTCAGCAATCAGCGGGGTGAAAGTCGGTTTAATGGGCCCATTAGCCGGTGTGGGTGACCCAATTTTCTGGGGAACATTACGTCCTGTACTCGCGGCACTTGGTGCGGGCTTAGCCCTTACCGGTAGCCTTTTAGGGCCATTACTTTTCTTCATCGGTATCAACCTTTGCCGCGGTTTAACCCGTTGGTATGGCTTTAAATATGGCTATGAAAAAGGTACCACCATCGTTAACGATATGGGTGGCGGCCGCTTACAAAAATTGACGCAGGGGGCGTCAATCCTTGGTCTCTTTGTCATGGGGTCACTGGTATCGAAATGGACAAGCATTAATATTCCATTAGAACTTTCCCGCTATAAAAACCAAATGGGCGAAGAAGTGGTGACCACCGTACAAAGCGTGTTAAACGATCTTCTCCCAGGCCTTGCAGCGTTAGGTTTAACTTTCTTATGTATGTATTTATTACGTAAAAAAGTTAACGCCATGTACATCATCTTCGCCTTATTCGGCGTGGGTATTTTAGGCTATCATTTTGGTGTGTTAGCGTAATATATTATGATATTGCCTTCCCTCTTTCGCTTGAGGGAGGGCAAATTTTTAGCATGACATATAAATCCTATGAACCTGAAAGATCTCATCAAACCACCACCGGCTGAAGGCTATATCAAAAATTCATCCAATTTAGTGACCGCACTTTTTGTTCTGGCGGGCATTCTTTATTATCCTACTAATGGCTATGGTGCTGTCATCGCTTTAATTGCCGCACTGATTGTGTTAATCGGTCAAAAAATGCTAATTGCCCAAACCAATAAAGACTTCACCGAAATGCAGTTAGCCGAGAAGCAATTTCAAGAAACCCAAAACAGAGATTATCTCTACTTTATTGAAGCACGTGCTACCCAAATATTGCACGACAACAAAGTCCTTTCTGAAAAAGGCAAAAAAGAGTTGGAGAGATTACTGTCTGTCGTCAAAACGCATTTAGCATAGCTGATCCAAAATAATCATAACTTTTAGCTATATGAAATAAGCTTTTCTTCTTTTTCTTACTTAAGTTAGAAAGGTATTATCAAGCGGAAATTTATGATTTATCCCTTAGGAGTAGTTTATGTCTCAATTTAAAATTCACACTATTGAATCAGCCCCTGAAGCAGCACAAGAAGCTTTAAAAGCCGTAAAAAATGCCAATGGTTTTATTCCAAATTTAATTGGTGTTCTTGCGAACGCCCCTACCGCACTTGAAACTTATCGCACAGTGGGTGGCATTAATGGTCGTAACAGCTTAACGGCAACAGAACGCGAAGTGGTGCAAATTACCGCTGCCGTAGTCAATGGATGTGGTTTCTGTGTAGCTGGCCACACGAAGATCGCTTTAAAAGTATTAAAACTTGAAGAAGAGCTTGTAAACCAAATTCGTGCAACTGCTCGTATTGAAAGTGATAAAAAACTCGATACTTTAGCGCGTTTCACCCTTGCCGTTATTTTACAAAAAGCAAAATTAACGGAAGCGCAGCTTAAAGCATTCTTTGATGCGGGTTATACCCAAGAAAATGCCATTGATGTGATTTTAGGGGTTAGCCTCGCCACATTATGTAACTATGTGAACAACATTGCTGAAACCCCAATCAACCCTGAATTACAGGCATTTGCATAATCAAGCCAATATTAAAAGTGCGGTCATTTTTGACCGCACTTTTTTATTCCTTCACAAATTGTTTTATTTGATCTGAATTGAGATGCCCTGGTTGTTCTTTGATAAGGTTTAAATCCTTATCCAACAGCAAATTAAATGGATAGCCTAATACATTGGCTCGTTTAATGATTTCACCGTTTTCATCCAATAATACCGTGATATTTTTATAGTCCAAGCCTTTATACCAATTGATAAATTTTTGGCTATTTTGTTCGTTTTTTTGTCCAGGTGAGGCAATCGTAATCACATTAAAATCCAAATTCTTTTCAGCACTAAGATCGTCAATTTCCGCTAAACCTGCCAGACAAATTGGACACCAAGATGCCCACATTTTGATGTAAAGTGGTTTGCCTTGATATTGTGATAAAGATACAGTTTGATTATCCAATGTTTTCAATGGAACATCAGCCAAAGACACCTTTTCTTGTGCAAAACTCAATGGACTCAAAAATAATAAAAGTGCGGTCAATATTTTTTTCATTTTTTCCTCTTATTTCACAAAGGGAATCAAATCGCCATAACCTTGTTTTTCCATTTCATCCAATGGAATAAACTTAATCGATGCGCTGTTGATGCAATAACGTAAACCACCTTTATCACGTGGACCATCATCAAATACATGGCCTAAATGGGCATGGCCACTGCGACTTAACACCTCAATACGAGTCATATTAAAGCTATTGTCTTTTTGATACTCCGCCACTTCAGCGGCAATCGGTTTAGTAAAGCTTGGCCAGCCACAACCCGATTCAAATTTATCTTTGGAAGAAAATAACGGTTCTCCCGTGGTGATATCCACATAAATACCCGGCGCGAAATTATCCCAATATTCGTTACTAAAAGAGCGTTCAGTATGTTTACCTTGCGTCACATCATATTGAAGTGCGGTCAATTTTTGCTTTAATTCTGCATCACTTGGTTTGGGGTATTTTTTATCATCAATTAATGGCTCATCGGCTTTTTTGATGTCAATATGGCAATAACCATTCGGATTTTTCTTGAGATAATCCTGATGATACTCTTCCGCCTCTACATAATTTTTCAATGGTTCTACTTCAATTTGAATCGGCGCTTGATATTTACTTTGTAAGGCTTTCAATGCCGCTTCAATAACCGCTTTATCTTGTTCATTTTGATAATAAATGCCAGTTCGATATTGTCTGCCACGATCATTGCCTTGCCTATTAATACTGGTTGGTTCGATAACGCGGAAATAATATTGCAGTAATTTATCTAGCGAAATTTTGTTTGGATCGTAAGTGACTTTCACGGTTTCAGCATGATCTGTCGCATGCAATAATTGATAGTTGGTGGTATCACCTTTTCCATTAGCATAACCTGAAACGGCATCAGTCACGCCTTGAATACGCTCCATATAAGCTTCTAGTCCCCAAAAACAACCACCAGCAAGATAAATAATGCGTTGTTCTTGTTTGCTTTCCATTGTCATTTTTTGCTCCTTTGATGAGGTTGTATTATCAGCATACGTTAAACTACTTTGCAAACCGCCAAAAAGTGCGGTCAATATGAGAAATGTTTTTGTATATTTCATTTTCTTTCCTTATTATAGAAAAATCTTCAGCTTGCATTTCATTAGACGAAGACAAGCCCATTTTCTTACAAAATAAGGCAATTTTTTTACCGCACTTTGTGCAAGGAACCTTTATGCCAAACATACATCTCCGCAATAATTATCAAAAAGCTGTTGTTTGTATGGTGTTAGCTTACATCAGCATTGCCTTAATGGGCGTATTTGTAAAATACGCCTCTGATGAATTACCGTCCAGTGAAATTTTATTTTCCCGTTTCTTTATTGGTTTTGTGTTTCTCCTCCCCTTTTTAATTAAAGATGGAGATTTCAAAGTCGATATGTCGCAATGGAAATTTCTCGTTTTGCGCAACCTCGCCGGCATTGCCAGTATGTTGCTAACCTTCTACGCCATTAAATATTTGCCGATTTCCATTGCAATTTTATTGATGAATACGTCCGCACTTTTTGTGCCTTTATTGCTGTTTTTCTTTAAAGTCAGAACACCATTAAAAGTATTGGCTTGCAGTTTTATGGGATTTGTTGGTGTATCCATCATTATGCTGACCAACGGCTCAATGAATATCAACCCTATCCATGTAGGCTATGCTTTAGGTGCAGCAGTGCTAGCAGCCATGGCATTTATCAGCTTACAAGAGCTCAATAAACACAACTCACCTAAAAATATCGTGTTTTACTTTCACTTATTAGGCTCGATTTTATTGCCACTCTTTTTCATCACGCAGTGGAAAATGCCAACATTACATGGATTTACTCTGCTACTTTTAGTGGGCGGATTCGGTCTTATTTTCCAATTGTTATTGACTCGCGCCTTTAAATACGCGCCTGCAAATGTTATTACGCCTTTTGCTTTTACTGGCGTGATTTTCTCCAGCATCTGTGACTGGCTCTTCTGGGATAACGTACCTAGTCTGAATTTCTGGATTGGTTCATTAGTCATCATTATCGCTGTCAACTTGCTTGCTAGAATGCGGGCAAAATAGAGAAATCCGACCAAATAGATAAAATATAACTATTCTCAATAACATTGTTTGAGTGTATAATCCAAATGGTTTTTATTATTGAGGACACATTATGAAAAAATTATTCAAAACCACTTTAGCTTCTGCATTATTAATGGTATCCGCATTCGCTAGCGCCGTGACGGTTAAAGATGCGAAAGGTGAATTTACCCTTGATAAAACCCCAAGCCGTGTTGTGGCATTGGAATATTCTTTTGTGGATGCTTTAGCCCAAGTCGGTGTTAGCCCAGTGGGTGTGGCTGACGACAACAAAGTCGATCGTATTCTGCCGCAAGTACGCGAAAAAATTGCTGCATGGCAATCCGTTGGTACGCGTTCTCAACCGAGTCTTGAAGTGATTGCTTCTCTCAAACCCGATTTAATTATTGCTGATCCATCTCGCCATACTGCAGTATTTGAAGAATTGAAAAAAATCGCACCAACGGTGATGTTTGATTCCCGTCATGAAAGCTACCAAGAAAATCTTGAAACCGCGCAGAAAATTGGTGATTTAGTCGGTAAAAGTAGCGAAATGAAAGCAAAAATCAATGAACATAATGATTACATTGCCAACATCGCAAAAAATTTAGGTGTGCAAGGCAAAAAAGCCTCATTTGGTACTTCCCGAGAAGATAAATTTAATATCCAAAATGATAATGGCTATGTGGGTAGTTTCTTAACGACATTAGGTTTTGCCCCAACTAAACTCAATAGTGATCAAGCTTTCGTAGAAATCAACCTTGAACAATTAGTAATGGAAAAACCGGAATACTTGTTCATCGCCCATTATCGTGATGAAAGTATTGCGCGCAAATGGGAAGCTGAGCCACTTTGGAAAGCCATTCCTGCCGTAAAAGCGAACCATGTTTACAGCGTTGACGCCGACATGTGGGCTCGCGGTCGTGGCTTAGAAGCGAGCAAAATTATGGCAAAACAAATTGAAGGTTTCGTGAAACAAAAATAATGATGAAGTCCACTTTCCGTTGGGGGCTTCCCCTTATCATTCTGGCTTTCCTATTATGGGGAAGCCTGTTTTTGTATTATCCCATCGAAATTCGACCGCTTGCAGCTTTACAAGCGCTCCTCCCCGATGGCGACGAAATTGCCAAAATTACGGTAGCCGATTTACGCCTACCGCGCGCATTAGTTGGCATGATTTTAGGCGCCAATCTTGCGGTGGCAGGAGCGTTGCTACAAACCATTACGCGCAATCCACTTGCCTCGCCTACACTACTTAGCGTGAACTCTGGAGCCAGTCTTGCCATGGTAACCGCCAGTGCGTTTAGCCCCTTGATTCTTTCTGGTTATAGCATTGCTTTAGTGGCTAGTATCGGTGGCGGTCTGAGTTGGTTTGTGGTGATGCTGATCAGCAATGGCTGGAAAGACAACAGTGGAGATCGTAGCCGAGTGATTTTAGCAGGGATTGCCGTATCACTACTTTGTGCAGCACTCACTAAATTGGTGCTGATTATCGCGGAAGATCATGCCTTCGGTATTATGAGTTGGCTAGCTGGCGGCATTGCACATGCTCGTTGGAATGAATTATTGACGTTATTTCCGTTCTTTATTTTGACCGCACTTTTCTGTCTATTCTTTGCTAGTCGTTTAAATTTACTCAATTTAAGCGATGAATCTGCGCGTTCGTTAGGCATCAATCTCTTCCGTTTACGTTGGTACGCTAACATCATGGCGTTATTGATTGTAGGTTCAAGCGTGAGTGTTGCTGGCCCAGTAGCCTTTATCGGCTTACTAGTGCCCCATCTGGCACGCTATTGGATTGGTTATGACTTGCGAAAATCGCTCCCTATGGCGATGTTACTTGGCGCAATTTTAATGCTCGCTGCAGATACCATTGCCCGCGCGGTCAACTTTCCTAGCGAAGTGCCTGCTGGTGCGGTGCTTGCCTTAATCGGTGCCCCAGTCTTTGTATTATTTGCCAGAGGAAGACACTAATGCGAACCTCTCATGTATCTTTTCGTGCTATCAGCTTTTATGTCGTCACGCTTAGTCTAATGGTACTGCTCTTTGGATTGAGTATTCGCCTTGGCACTTATACGCTTTCTTTTGAGGAAATTTGGGCGGCCTTTCAGCCTGATGATAAAAACTATTTTACCTTGATGGAATATCGCCTACCCCGTGCAGTATTAGCGATTTTATTAGGCGGAGCCTTAGCAATTTCTGGTGTGTTAGTGCAAAGCGTGGTGCGCAATCCACTTGCCTCTCCCGATATTTTAGGGATTAACAACGCGGCTGGGTTGGTTGCCGTTTCGGTATTGATGTTCTTGCCAAACTTAGCATTTTACTGGATGCCAATTTTTGCCTTTTTAGGAGGTGTGCTCTCTTTTGCCATTTTATGGATCGTGTGCGGTTTTAACTTCCGCCCTATCAAAATGGCAATCATTGGGGTCGCACTTTCCGCATTGTGGGCAGCCATTAGTCATTATCTGATGCTGACCAATCCGGTCGAGATCAACACGGCTATGTTATGGCTCACAGGAAGCCTATGGGGACGCAGCTGGTCTTATTTGAATGTGGTATTACCATGGTTAGTGGTATTGCTGCCTTTGCCATTTATTTTCTGTCGCGATCTCGATACCCTTGGTTTAGGTGAAAACAAAGCCTCCACCTTGGGCGTAACCGTAAATAAAGTGCAAATCAGCGTTTTAGTGTTAGCGGTAGCCCTTTCCACTACAGCTGTGGCAATTTGTGGTCCGATTGCCTTTTTAGGCTTGGTTGCTCCACACCTTGCTCGTCGTTTAGTCGGCGGCAGACATCTCACCCTATTACCGGCAGCCTTGATTATTGGCGCCCTCTTATTACAACTTTCGGATATTTTGGCGCGGGTGATTGACCCACCAACGGAACTGCCGGCAGGTATTCTGACCGCGATTATCGGTGCGCCATATTTCTTCTACTTATTGATGAGAACTAAATAATGAGCATTGAAATCAATAATTTATCTTTAGGTTATCAAGATAAACTCGTGGTTAAAAATCTGTCGCTAAAATTCCCGAAAAATAAAGTGATTGCGTTAATCGGCCCAAATGGTTGCTGTAAGTCCACCACATTAAAAGCGGTGGCTCGCTTGCTTAAGCCGAAGCAAGGCACAATCACCCATAAAGGCAAGGACATTTGGCAAAAAAGCCCTAAAGAATATGCCCAAGAATTGGCTTTTCTCCCGCAGCAACACCTCGTACCAGAAGGGATCAAAGTACGCGAATTGATCGCTTACGGGCGTTCGCCTTACTTAAATCTATGGGGTAAACTCAGTCAAAAAGATGAAGAATTGGTGACTTGGGCGATGGCACAAACGCAAACTGCCGAACTCGCCGAACAGTTGGTTTCCGATTTATCTGGTGGTCAGCAACAACGTGTATTTTTAGCCATGACACTTGCACAAGATGCTGAATTAGTGCTACTCGATGAGCCTACCACTTATCTGGATTTAAACCGCCAAGCTGAACTTATGGGCATGATGCGACAAATGCAACAAAACGGTAAAACGGTGATTACGGTGTTGCATGATCTCAACCAAGCCTGTCGCTATTGCGATCACTTAATCGTGATGAAAAAAGGTGCAGTGATGGCACAAGGTACACCTGATGAAGTAATGACCGAAGAGTTGCTGAAGGATGTGTTTGATTTAGATGTCATCATTTATCGTGATCCTATCAGCAACACACCGATGTTTATTTTGAAATAACATTCAATCACTTCTCTAAATATAAAATAGGCGTTTTATTTTACTAAAACGCCTATTTTCTCACCTAAAGCGCCTACTTTATCCACAATTAATTTCTTCATAGCTTATAAAGAGATCCGACCACTTTACGAAACTTAAACTTTCTTTACATTGTCTGACATAAAGAAGCACTAGATAAATAATTATTATTAATATAGTAGAAGCTAAAAATGAAATCTCTATCTCATGCCTTTAAGGCAATGCTATTAGCAGGTGTCAGTACCTCTTTAGCACAGGTTGCCTATGCCCAAAAATCCGCTATTGATACCGAACGAGAAAACATCATCATTTTCTCCCGTCAAGGCGATCTCCAATTAAATCAAGCTATTCCCAAACTTGAGTCCTTATTTAAGAGGACTCAGAATTCGAAAGTGCGCGATGATTTAATGACACTCTATCTGAGGACGAATCAATCCGCTAAAGCACTTTCACTTTGCGAAAGCTGCGCTCCAGCGCAATTTTCCCAAAATGAACTCGAAAATTTAGGCAAAGCCGCTCGAAATGAAAAACAATACGATCGTGCCGTTGTATTCTATTCCCAATTGCAAAAGCAATACCCTGATAATCCAAATGGATGGCTTGGTGGCGCATTAGCTTTCACAGAAACCAAAAACTACTCTGCTGCCAAAAATGCACTCAGTGTTTATAAAAAACGTTTCGGACAAGATAATGCCTATCTTGATGCAGAAAGTTATTTGCTTGATTTCACTGAACCCGACATGGCTAAACTTGGCCGTTGGCAACGTCAGTTAGAACAAAATCCAAAAAATATCACCTTAATGAGAGAGTTGTATCGTTTAGCATCGAAATACAACCTTCAACCATTACAAGAGAAATTACAAAAAGCCTATCCTGATCAATTCAATCAAAAAGACATGATGTGGTTTGAGCATGGTAAGACAATTACCTCTTCAAAAAATGCGACAACGCCTACACAACAAGAAAAATCATTTGAAGAATTGACCGCACTTTTGGCCAAAATTAACCCTGAACATCCTTTGTATCAACAAGCATTGCAAGACCGTTTTGTGATGGGTGTCCGATTGAATAAATTTGATGAAATAGAGGACAACTTCAGTACATTACAAGCTCAATCTAATGTGCCTGCGTATTTAGAAGAAGCCTTTGGGGATTATTGGGCAGCAAAAGGCTCACCACACAAAGCATTAGCGATTTATCAATCAGTTGAACAACAAGCCTTAAACCATAAACTCGCTGTGAGTGATGGTTTACTTCATAAACTTTCTCTGACTGCAAGCGATGCGGGAAAATTTGAATTGGCGCAACAATATTTGGAGCGTATGAATTCAAATGTTTATATCCATGACTATACCCGAACATCAAAAATTCTGAATCCAGGCTACGATTCTCGCTATTTTGGTTTGGCACGTTTAGCGTTATGGCGTGGTAACAGCAAATTGGCTCAGCAACTTATTGATGATCGTCTATTTAACAAAACGCCTGGTGATCCATGGGCTATGTTGCAAAAAGCAGAACTTGAGCGAAATCGTGGTAACTATGATGATGCCAAATTATGGACTGAAAAAGCCGGTTATTTTTTGAGTAAAAATGATCAGCAAGAAGCACGCAATAACCTGGCAGAAACTGCTTTAAGTCAAAATGATTTACCAACAGTTTCAAAAACAATTGATGCAATGAATGAAGAACAACGTCAGTCAGCACAATCCCTCATAAACCATTACGAACAAGCACGTTCTAGCAAAATTGTAGGAAGTATCGGCTTACAGCATCGTACCTCACCAATCAGTTATAGCAATGAAAGTAGCCAAGATTATGCGATTTACACACCGAAAACAGCAAATGGTCACGATCTCTACGTTCATTACTTAGAAACTCGTTCCCCTTATGACAAAGAAAGTCTCATTTCTCGCCGAATTGGCGTAGGAACAGAGCTCAATTTCTATCCACTCCAAGTGAAAATGGAAAGCGGGAAAGGCGTTAAGCTTAATGATAAAGCCTATTTCTCTACAGAGGCAAATTATACCCTCAACCAACACTGGTCATTTAATTTAAATGCCAATATTAATGGTAGTGGTACTCCAGTTAAAGCCATCAATAAAGGTGTGTATACCAAAGATATTGGTTTCTCTACCACATATTCCTATTCCGATATTTTCCAAGCTGGGCTAGGTGGTGGCGTCATGAAATTTGATGACGGCAACTTAAGAAAAGAAGCCAATTTCTGGTTGAATCTCAATACATTCAAACATGACCGTTGGACGCTAACCAACAATTTCAGAGTCGATTACAGCAAAAATAAAACCATTGATTCTGCTGAATATTACAACCCACTAAAAGCGACAAGCTTGGAATTCGGTGCAGATTTAAGTTACTACCAACCACTTAATTATGGCTTAGTCTTAAATCACCACTTGAAAGCCAGCGTAGGTGCTTATAAACAGGCAGAACTTAATCGAGAAAAGATGTGGTCGATTAGCTACGGACATCAATGGCGTGTTGGTAAAAAATTTGGCGTGTCTTATGAAATCGGGCGTAAAAAGAATATTTACGACGGCAGTGCTGAATTCAACAATTTCGGAAATTTAAACTTCTCTATTTATTATTAAATACTTAAGCGGTATAACCTTATGAGATCTCTAAAACATTTTGCAAAAATCATTATTTGCACGCTTTCCCTTTTCTCTGCTTTTGCCTTTTCGCAAGATCGTTATGGCGTATTAGCCTATCACTCAGTTGTGGATGAAAGTGCGGCTGAAAATCAAAAACAGTATTTTCCTCAAACGATTTCAGCCCAAACCTTAATTAAACATTTTAATTGGTTAAAAGAAAACGGATACAACGTGATCAGTTGGCAGCAAGTTATCGATGCTGAAAATGGTAAAGGCACATTACCTGATAATGCGGTATTACTAAGCTTCGACGATGGCTATGAGACCATGTACAACGTGGTCTTCCCTCTATTAAAGGCCTATAACTACCCAGCTGTCTTTGCGCCTGTAACGGGGTGGTTAGATACGCCAGAAAATCAAAAAATCACTTATGCCGATAAAATGCTGGATCGTTCTGTTTTTGCTACTTGGTCGCAAGTCAAAGAAATGGAACAAAGTGGACTCGTTGAAGTTGCTTCCCATACACATAATCTTCATAACGGTATTAATGCTAACCCATCTGGTGGTCAATTGCCCGCAGTGATTGCGCCTGAATATAAAAACGGAAAATATGAAACGGAAGATGCCTACAAAAACAGATTAAAATCTGATTTCACTCGTTCTGTTCAAACGTTAGTCAATCATATTGGTAAGAAACCACGTGTAATGGTGTGGCCTTATGGACAATTTAATGATGTTGCGGTGCAAATTGCACGACAAGCAGGAATGCCACACTATTTCTCATTAGGTGAGAAAATCATCAATAAAGTGGGTGATAAACATATTGGACGTTTATTACTTAATGCAGAAACCGATCTAAATACCGTTAAAAACTATCTCGATGGTATTGATGAAAGCAAGCAAATTCAACGTGTGCTACATGTTGATTTAGACTATGTCTACGACGCAAATAAAGCTCAACAAGCCAAAAACCTTGATAAATTAATCGAGCGTATCTATCGCTATGGTGTGACGACAGTTTATCTTCAAGCTTTCTCCGATCCTGATGGAGATGGTGTAGCGGATGCCTTGTATTTCCCTAATAAATATCTTCCTGTTCGCGATGATATTTTTGGTCGAATTGCCTGGCAATTGCAAACGCGCGCGGGCGTACAAGTCTACGCTTGGATGCCTGTACTCGCCTTTGATTTACGCAAAAGCGTAAAAGAGGCGGAATATGTCATTGATAGCCGCACGGGTAAGCCTTCAACAACGGCCTATTTACGTCTTTCACCTTATAACAACCAGAATGTTGAAATCATTAAATCCATTTATAACGATTTGTCATTCCACGCCAAATTTAACGGCATTTTATTCCATGATGACGCGTTCCTAACCGATTTTGAAGGAGCTGAAGGTAATCATGCTGAAGGCATGGTTAGCTCACAAGCAAAACAAAAAACACAGGATTTAATCCAATTAACCCATCAACTCACCGATGCGTTAAAACCTTATTTCTTGCGTGGTTCATATTCTCTAAAAACGGCTCGTAATCTTTATGCCTCAGTGATCACTAATCCAAATGCTGAAGAATGGTTAGCACAAAATTTAAAAACGCTCACCGAAAATTACGACACGACAGCCATTATGGCGATGCCATACATGGAAAATGAGCAGCCTATTTCACAAAAAGAAGCCTATCAATGGTTTGCGTCTCTCATTGAAAATGTGAAAGCCCTAGCGCCATTAGAGAAAGTCTTATTTGAATTCCAAGCGGTGAATTGGCGGACTCAAAAGCCAATTCCTGAATCCGAATTGATTGATTGGATGACGCTATTACAAAAAAATCATATTTATAGCTATGGCTACTATCCGGATAACTTTTTAACGAATCAACCGGATATGAACAAAATGAAACCGTATTTTTCCGTAAATACGAATGCAGGAAAACAATAAGGATTGACTTATGAACTAACAATTCTTAGAAGCCGTGAGTATCTTCGTATTCATGTATCCTGCCGGAATGGCGATATATTGGGTGACTGCAAGTCTGTGTTATTACCTTTTTATGGAAGGAAAACTTGGGCAACCAACTTTCCAACAAATGCCAAAGGAACGTGTTCCGATGGTCAGCATTATGGTGCCTTGCTATAACGAAGGGGACAACCTAGATGAAGCTATTCCTTACTTGCTCCAACTCAGATACCCAAACTATGAACTAATCTTCATCAACGATGGCAGTAAAGATAACACGGGTGAAATTATTGATCGTTGGGCCAAAGCTGACGAACGCATCGTGGCGCTTCACCAAGAAAACCAAGGTAAAGCCAGTGCATTAAATCATGGTTTGTTAGTTGCTAAAGGTGAATATGTAGCCTGTATTGATGGCGATGCAGTATTGGATTTCGATGCGATCGATTACATGGTGCAATCCCTCGAATTAAACCGTGCTTATGGCGCCGTTACTGGCAATCCACGCGTACGTAACCGCAGCACCATTTTAGGTCGTCTACAAGTTTCTGAATTTAGCTCCATTATCGGTTTAATCAAACGCGCTCAAAGTCTAATGGGAACCATTTTCACGGTATCCGGCGTATGTTGTCTATTCCGCAAAGATGTAATGGAAGAAATCGGTGGCTGGAGCACCAACATGATCACCGAAGACATTGATGTTAGTTGGAAAATTCAAACGGCTGGTTACAACATCATGTATGAGCCTCGTGCCTTATGTTGGGTATTAATGCCTGAACGTCTTTATGGCTTATACAAACAGCGTTTACGCTGGGCACAAGGTGGTGCTGAAACCATTCTCAAATATTTCCCTCAGGTCTGGCGTTGGAGAAACCGCCGTCTATGGCCAATGTATGCCGAATATTTTGTTACAGCAACTTGGGCAATCTTATTAGTTGCACTGGTTGCACTTGCACTATACCGCAAGATTACCTTAGGTATAGGTATTCAAAACATGGAGCTGTTTGAAACAAATATCTCGATCATGTTTTTTTCCTTCTTCTTACAGTGTCTCTTAAGTTTATACATTGATTCACGTTATGAAAAAGGATTGATCCAATATGGAATTTCCTGCATTTGGTATCCCTACGTTTATTGGTTACTCAATACAGTAACGTTACTCGTTGGAATCCCAAAAGCGATTTTTAGAAACAAGTCCAAGCTAGCTGTCTGGACAAGCCCTGACAGAGGAGTTTAAATAATGGCAACCGCCACTTTACAACAATTGATGGTTATTAATAAAGGTAGCAGCCTTCCCTTGCTGATTAAAGCCAAAAGCTTTGTACTAGATCTAGTTACCTGGGCTTTATGGGCTTATATCATCACTTTTGTCGCGAGATATGCGGAACGCATCTTCACTAAACCGATTCTGGAAAGTTTCTTTTTTGTTGATGTGGTCAGCATCATGTTTTCTGTCTCTGCGGTACTGGTCATATTGGCTTATATTTGGTCTATTCTTACCGTAGCAAAAGAATAACTCGCAAAAACTTAATATAAAAAAACCGCACTTTGATTTGTAAATCAAAGTGCGGTTATTTTTAGAAATGTTTAATTAGATACGATATTCTCTAATTAAGCTTTTGGACCTGCTGCGATAAGCGCTTTACCTTCTGCATTAGTCGCATATTTTTCGAAGTTTTTCACGAAACGTCCAGCAAGGTCTTTCGCTTTCGCTTCCCATTGTGCTTTATCTGCATAAGTATCACGAGGGTCTAAGATCGCAGGATCTACACCTGGTAATGCTTTTGGAATCGCTAAATCAAAGATTGGTAACTCGCCCATTTCTGCTTTTTCGATAGAACCATCTAAGATGGCATCGATAATACCACGAGTATCTTTGATTGAGATACGTTTACCTGTACCGTTCCAACCAGTATTAACTAAGTAAGCTTCTGCACCAGCAGCTTGCATACGTTTAACTAACACTTGAGCATATTGTGTTGGGTGGAGAGTTAAGAACGCTGCACCGAAACATGCTGAGAAAGTTGGCGTTGGCTCAGTAATACCACGCTCTGTACCTGCTAATTTAGCAGTAAAACCAGATAAGAAGTAGTATTTGGTTTGCTCTGGTGTCAATTTAGACACAGGAGGTAACACACCGAATGCGTCCGCAGTTAAGAAAATAACTTTCGTTGCGTGACCAGCACGAGAGACTGGTTTAACAATATTATCAATGTGATAAATTGGGTAAGACACACGAGTATTTTCAGTTTTAGAACCATCATCGAAATCAACTGAACCATCTGCACGAACCACGACGTTTTCTAATAACGCATCACGACGGATTGCGCGATAGATATCCGGCTCATTTTCTTCAGAAAGATGGATAGTTTTCGCGTAGCAACCACCTTCAAAGTTGAAGATACCTACATCATCCCAACCGTGCTCATCGTCACCGATTAATTCACGTTTTGGATCGGTAGAAAGTGTGGTTTTACCTGTACCAGATAAACCGAAGAAGATTGCTACATCACCATCTTTACCTACGTTAGCAGAACAGTGCATTGCACCTACACCTTTAAGTGGTAGGAAGTAGTTCATCATTGAGAACATACCTTTCTTCATTTCGCCACCGTACCAAGTACCACCGATTAATTGGATACGCTCAGTTAAGTTGAATGCAACGAAGTTTTCAGAGTTCAAACCTTGTTCTTTCCAGTTCGGGTTGGTGCATTTAGAACCATTCATTACCACGAAATCAGGTTTAAAGGTTTTTAATTGTTCTTCTGTCGGACGAATGAACATATTTTTCACAAAGTGTGCTTGCCATGCTACTTCAGTCACAATACGCACTGCGATACGGTCTTGTTCACTTGCGCCACAGAAACCATCAACCACGAATAAACGTTTACCAGAAAGTTGTTTAGTCACAAGACCTTTCAAGCTTGACCAAGTTTCTTGAGTCATTGGTTTGTTATCGTTTTTAGCTACATCAGATGTCCACCATACGGTATCTTTTGTAGTATCATCTAAAACGATATACTTATCTTTCGGTGAACGACCAGTAAAGATCCCAGTATCTACTGCCACCGCACCAGTTGTGGTAAGTGTACCTTTTTCAAAACCTTCTAAACCTGGTTTGGTTTCTTCTTCAAAAAGTTGTTCATAGCTTGGGTTATAAACCACTTCTTTTACGTCATGAATACCAATGGCTTCAAGTTCTTTAATTACATTTTTAATGTCAGTCATAGTTCACCTCTTGATTAAAGTTTAAAAATTTTTCCTATGGTTATTGTAGGGGAATTGCCAGAAAAAAAATGTTAACTAGATCAAATTTTTGAACATTCATTGAAAATTCCTACCTATTTTTAGGGTGTTTTGGGGAGCCAAGATGAAGTGCAGTTGATTTCACCTTTACTTTTACTATATAGTGATAACCATTCTCAAATTAAGACCGAATAACCATGTTCTCATTTCTGCGTTTACCCTTTTTATTTTTCCTGCTGATGTTTACACAAAGTACTCAAGCAGAACCTGACTTTAAGATTCCTCCTATTCAAGAAAGCATGAAAAAAATGTATCAAATTCAACAAAAAGATTTTACCTTTGAAAACAAACATTATCGTTTGTTTATTGCGGTACCGCCAAAAACATCACAAAAACTGACCGCACTTTACACCTTAGATGGCAATGCTCAATTTCCAATGGCAGTGAATGCAGTCAATCCCAATAAACCTCTCCCGCTTATTGTCGGTATCGGTTATGTATCAGATAAAGCTTATGTCATTGAAGAACGCACGAGAGACTACACTTTCCCGGCAGAAGGTGCCGAATTCGCCAAAGGCGGAAAAGCTACTGATTTTCTACGTTTTATTCAACAAGACGTAAAGCCTTATATTGAACAGCATTTCGATATCAATAAGGAAAAACAATATTTCTTCGGTCATTCTTTTGGTGGATTATTTGGATTGTATGTACTCTTCCATCAACCGGATTTATTTCAACATTACACGTTGGCAAGCCCTTCTCTTTGGTGGGGAAATGGCTCATTTCTACCTCAAAATGAACCATGGATTAGCCAAAAACCATCACATATTCTGATTACATTAGGCTATTATGAAGAGCATCCTGAAGAGGATCCGAATATGACTGAAGAACAATTACAACGAATTAATCAACGGAAACAAATGCGAACAATCAATGCGCATCAATTGGCGGAAATATTGGAAAAACAAGGTAATTCCGTAGAGTTTATTTCCATTCCCAATAAAAATCATGGTGGCTCGATTCCGGATGCCATCAAACATTGTTTAGAACAAGTTCAACAATAAAGGCCATAAAAAAATCCCCGTTATCATGAACGGGGATTTTTCTTATTGGGCTTGTTTGAGTTTATCAATCGCTTCTTTATTGAAGAAGTAATGCGTGCCACAACATTCACACTGCATATCAATGCTGCCTTTATGCTCCTCTAAGATTTCCTCAATTTCAGCTTCTGGAATCAGTAATAATGCTGCCCCTGAACGCTCAGGTGAGCAACCGCAGAAGAAAGAAACAGTTTGCGGTTCAAAAACTTCCACTACTTCTTCATGATATAAACGATAAAGCAATTCTTCTGCGGGCAATCCAAATAACTCATCATCTTTTACGGTTGCAACTAAAGTAGTTAAATGCTCAAAATCTTCTGGTGTACCTTGACCATCTGGCATGATTTGCAACAACATCCCTGCAGCAACTGGTTTGCCTTCATATTCACCTGTGCGAATAATAAGTTGGGTTTGTAATTGTTCTGAACGGACAAAATAGTCTTCTAAACATTCCGTAATCGTTGGTTTATCTAAACCGATAACGCCTTGATAACGTTCACCTTCAGTTGGAGCAATCGTAATCACTAACACACCTTTACCGATCATATCATGAAGGCTCATACCATCTTGAATATCACCTTGTACACGTGCTAATGCACGGATCTGTTGTTGGTCATTACCATTTACTAAAGCTAATTTTAATGGGCCATCACCTTGAATTTGAACAGTAATATTACCGTTAAATTTTAATGTTGCGGTCAACAAATTAGTCGCTACCATCATCTCACCCAATAAGTTTTGTACTGCTTTTGGATAATGATGGGTATTCAAGGTATCAGTAAAAGTTTGGTTTAATCGCACCCATTCACCACGCACTGCACGGTTTTGAAAAAGGTAACGGTAAAGTTTGTCATTATCTTGAGTATAATTCATTATTTGTTCCTATTTATTCTTTGAGTAAAAAGTGCGGTCAATTTTGTGAATAAATCTAAAACGTTCAAAAAAGATGTCGTTTTGTTACCGCACTTCGTGCCTGTGCAGTATTATGGGGGTGAAAATCAAAATTACAAGCCAAAAAGAAAAGCGGATAGCTTTCACTATCCGCTCGTTTTATAAGATTAAACTGATAAATTACCAGTATGCACGTAAACCGATAACAGTTTTGAAGTCACGGCTACGATCAAGCTGTTTACCTGAGTCTTTATCGAAGGTATTCTCGTATTTAGTACGAGTAGCTTGCCATTCTAAGAATGGTTTCACTTTTAATGAACCTTGATTATACACATAGTATTCAGTACCCACTAAGAATTGGCGATCTGTTGATTTTGAATATGCAGAACCTACAGGTAAAGTTTTCTCAGTTTTGTAAGAATACATTGCATATACATTCCAGTCTTCATTTAAACCTTGGCGAATTACTGCGGTCACTTCATTATTTTTTACTTTGTTACCTGCACCATCTTTATTTTTAGTATCTTTGTGAGCAAAGTCTAAACCATAAGTAGTGTGAACAAAGTTATATGCTAAGCCTAAAGCGTAAGCATTGCTGTAATATGCTGTTTTGTTAGCATTTTCAGAGATTTCACGAGTGAAACCTGCTGCGACAGTTACATTTTGGATACTATCAATTTCATGATCAAAGATAAGACCTGTACCCCAAGTGTTTTTACGGTTATTTTTTAAATCTACGTTTTTGATGTTACGTTTGCTTGAACCGCCGTAGTACGCACCAAATTTCACTTTATTTGAACCATAGTCACCATTATAAACATATTGTGTTACACGACGAGCTGAAGTCTCTAATAAACCATCAGTCAAGCTATAAGTATTTGCTAAATCACTTTGTGTTACTTCATCAGTAATAGTTGTCATATTACCGTAAGTTAACTCACCGAATTGTTTGTGGCCAAAACCAGCATAAAGTTGGCGAGTATAAACATGGTCAAAATCATGTTGTGAAGGCGCATCACCACGCATACGCCATTCCGCACGGCCTAAAGCGTAGAAATCCCCACCTAAGCTTTGTTTTAATTTGAAACCGAAACGTGAGTTGTCGTTATCAACTGCGTGATTGATGTGCTCTTTAGTTACATCACCGTTTACATAGTTAGTTTTGTTAGAGGTGCTTTCCCATTTAACACGTAAAGAACCGTAAAAATCAACATCTGTACCAGTTTGGTCAATGTGGAAGTTATAAGCTTGTGCAGAACCTGCTCCTGCTGCTAATGCCGCTACAGATAAAGCAAGAAGTGTTTTTTTCATAACGCTTTCCCTATTATTTAATGAAGTTTATTAAAAAATTGAACTTTTTGCAGTTTATACACTACAACCTAAATGGTCAACCCTAAATTTTGCCAACTATCAGAAAATAGGCAATATTTTGACTAAAATCAATCCAGATAAATACATATTCGATTATTTTATCGCCTATTTAATTAATAAATTAAGCGCAGAAAATACTTGGTCTGAGGTAATGTTTTCCATTGAATTCGCTGTTAAATAATGCTGATTTTGACCATAACAGCCAATTAAGGTCGGATCTGTTGCGCCATAAAGCGTAATATTGGGTTTATCCAGTGCGGCAGTCAAATGGGCAAGTCCTGTGTCTACCGATACCACGGCTTTCGCATTGGCAATTTGTTCAGCCAATTCATGCAATGAAAGCCTAGGCAAAACAACTACATGAGATAAGCCGACAGCCAATCGCTCTGCTCTCGCCTTTTCTTTTTCGTTTCCCCAAGGTAAACGAACTTGAACAGAAAGTGCAGTCAGTTTTTCGATTAAATTTCGCCATTCTCGTTCTGGCCAATGCTTTTCATCTCTTGTCGTAGAATGAAAAAAGATCACATAAGGTTCGATAGAATCTTCGGAAATGAAATGTCGAGCAATGTCATAATCCCCTTTTTCTTTCGGTAATGGATAAGATAAGGCTTGCGCAAAAAGTTGACGAATACGTTCTACCGCATGTTGTTGATAGGAAATAGTGTATTTTTTATCGTAGAAAAATGAAGCAATCGGTTCACGGATACTTTTGCAATCATAGCCATGTTTAATGCCATTAGCTAAGCGTGTTACAAAAAAAGCACTCTTAAAAAGCCCTTGTGCGTCAATCACGGCATCATATTGCTTGGCTTGCAATAACGCGCGGTAAGATTTCCACTCGTTTTTGGTCTGAGTCGAAAAAGGCGATTTTCGCCAACGTCTTAAGGCAATTGGAATGATTTGCTTCACGGCAGAATGCCAATGTGGAATTTCGGCAAAATTCTCTTCTACCACCCAATCAATAGAGAGATTAGGAATAGCACGCTGCGCATCAGTCAATGCCGGCAAAGTATGGATTACATCACCCATAGAAGACGTTTTGATCACGCATACTTTCATTTAATTAACCTTCTTCCCCAGTGCATAATACCGAGACCTGATACAGCTAAAATACCACCAATAATTAAGGATGAATCCACTTGTTCATTCAACCAAACGGCTGAGAATAAAATCCCCAAAATCGGCACAAGTATGATATAAGCTGAGGCATTACCTGCCCCTAAGTATTTCACCCCATCAAAATACCATGCATAGGCTAATACTGTTGCTCCAAATGCGAGACCAAGCAAACTGATCCACTCACCTTGAGATAAATTCAATACCGTAAGCCAATCGTCTGCACTTTCCACGCATAACGCGCTCATAAATAACAATAAAAAACCAAAAATAGAAGATAATGTGGTTGCGGTGAGCGAATCAATTCCCGCGAGTACTTTTCTCGCCAATAAGGTGTAAACGACCCAACAAATTAGCGCCCCAATTAATAATATTTGCCCAAAGCCAAATGAATCCATCATCTGTAAAAAATTCCCTTTTGTGAGAGCCAATAGTGATCCACTCATGGCAATAATCATTCCGAGTATTACCCATCGATTCCATTTTTCTTTAAATAAAAAAATTGCCAAAAGTGTCGTGAAAACAGGGTTTGTTGCTACAATCACGGCTGCTTGCCCCGCAGGAAGATATTTCAGTCCCCAGATAAAAAACGTGGAATAGGCAAAAACACCGAAAAAGGCAGTCACAAACAAACCTATCCATTGGTTTGCTCTTAGTTGTTTCGCATATTTAAAGCGATTTGCCGCATATAACCAAATCATGAGCGGAATAATCGCAAAGAAAAATCGCAAACTGGAGGCAACAAATGTCGGCATAGCTTGGGCAACCACCCGCCCCCAAGGCCAAGATGCCCCCCATAAAATAGCCATTCCGATTAATTGTAAGTGTATGCGGAGAGGGTTCATTTTGCTAATAATGCCTCTAATTTTTCTAATGCCATTTCTGGTGTAATATCAATCAAACTTTGATGATACCCTTCTGAGCTATCTGTACTTTTACGCACCTTAATTAAATCGCCTTCAATTAAACGAATAATCACGGCTTTATCAGATAATGGTGGTGTATAAGTTGGACTCGTTGGGCCGTAAAGTGCAACCAATGGACGATCTGTCGCAGCGGCAATATGCATTAAGCCACTGTCATTACTCACTACTGCCGTACAGTTAGCAATTAAATCTACCGCTTGATTCAGGTTAGTTTGTCCCGCTAAATTTAAACAAAACGGTTGCAGTTCTGCTGGCAACGCATTGCGGATTTGCTCTCCTGCTTCCACATCTTTTGGTGAACCAAATAATTCTACCGCATAGCCTTTTTCAATCAGCATTTCGGCTAACTTAGCATAATGATAATGCGGCCAACGTTTAGCTGGACCAAATTCAGCTCCAGGACAGAAACCGATTATCAGACGTTCGCCTAAAAGTGCGGTCTGTTTTTCAAAGTTTTTTAAGGTTTCCGCTTGTTGAGTTGGGTCAACGGTTAAATAAGGTTTTAGAACAGGAATATCTGCCGCTTTCGGTACTGCATTTCGCTCAAAAGCTAACGCCACATAACGTTGCACCATCATGGGGTAATCACGTTTGTTATTGCGTAAATCGTTAAGTAAGAAATAACGGCTTTCCCCTTTCCAGCCTCGACGCACCGCAATTTTTGCAAAGGCAGGAATAAAGGCTGACTTCAAGGAGTTTGGTAACACAATCGCCATATCA
The DNA here is from genome assembly GCF_001053575.1 of Parahaemophilus parainfluenzae. Classification (GTDB taxonomy): domain Bacteria; phylum Pseudomonadota; class Gammaproteobacteria; order Enterobacterales; family Pasteurellaceae; genus Haemophilus_D; species Haemophilus_D parainfluenzae_S. Next base: position 39,930 of record NZ_JVSL01000022.1, read on the forward strand.
TATTGATTGCGTAATGCCTTACCTAAACGATAACGTTCGCACAAGGCAAACTTGCCATGTCCGAGCGGCATTTCAATGGCATGACGCACTTCTGGCATACGGGCTAAAAGCGGTTTACACCAATTCGGCGCCATCACATCAATTTGGCAATCAGGGTATTGCCGTTTGAGTTGTTGATACAAACTGTGCGACATCATCATATCGCCGACCCAAGACGGGCCGATAATTAAAATATTCATGCTTGACCTTATAACAAAAGTGCGGCTAAAAATAAGACCAATTTTAACCGCACTTTATTCATTTTCTAGTATTGAACGACATTATTTGTTCAATATTTTTATTTATTTAACCACGCCATGTACTCAGCCACACCTTCCGCTACGGTTTTAAATGGTTTGTCGTAGCCAGTTGCACGAAGTTTCTCAAGGTTAGCTTGCGTATATTCTTGATAGCGAGATTTCAAATGTTCTGGGAATGGAATAGTTTCCACTGCACCTTTGCCATGGAATTTAATCACTGCTTTTGCCACTTCTGCAAAAGACTCTGCATTACCGGTACCACAGTTAAAAATACCTGAAATACCATTTTGCCAGCACCAAATGTTGACTTGAGCCACATCACCTACATAAACGAAATCACGGCGGAAGTGTTCACTGCCTGCAAATAATTTTGGATTTTCGCCTTTCAGGATTTGGTTATTTAAATGGAATGCCACACTCGCCATTGAGCCTTTGTGTCCTTCACGCGGACCATAAACGTTAAAATAACGGAAACCACATACCGGTGATTGCGCTTCAGGTAAAATCGCACGCACATATTGGTCAAATAAGAATTTAGAATAACCGTACACATTCAATGGACCTTCAAATTCACGCTCTTCACGGAATTCAGTTTTATCACCATAAGTCGCCGCACTTGATGCATACAAGAACGGAATTTGACGATCTAAGCAGTAATGCAATAACTCTTTTGAATACTCGTAGTTATTGTGCATGATGTATTTACCGTCCCATTCAGTAGTCGCTGAGCAAGCCCCTTCATGGAATACCGCATCGATATCACCTAAATCATCGCCTGCAATAATTGACGCAATGAAGTCTTCTTTATCACAATAATCTGCGATATCAAGATCCACTAAGTTAATGAATTTAGTCCCATCTTTTAAGTTATCTACCACTAAAATATCTTTGCGTCCCATATCGTTCAATGCTTTAACGATATTACTGCCGATAAAGCCGGCGCCACCTGTTACGATAATCATAATTCTGTCCTCTTTAAAATAAGTCTGTGTATTGTAATAGATTTTGTGCCACTTAGCCAAAAAACTCTGTGAAAAACAACCGCACTTTTAGCCCCCAATAACTTGTCCAACCCGTTGTGGCCAAATCCATTTTTCCTTTATTTAAAATAATAATCGTCGGTGTCACATTCACCTGCCATTGATCCGCAATCTTGCCTTGAGGATCATTCACCGTTGTAAACTGATAGTAATGGGTTTGTAAATAATCTTCCACGTCCTTATTTGTTCCTGAACGTAGCGCGACAGAGATTACCGGATAGCCTTCTTCTGAAAGTGAATTAATCGCTGGAGAAGTATAACGACAATAACCGCACCAACTTCCCCAGAAATAAATGATCGTCGGCTTAGCTTGATCTAATTGGGGTAAAAAGAAGGCATTCCCCTGTAAATCATAAAGTGCCGTCGCATTGATTTCAGGCGGAATATTAGGTTTACGAATAAAATCGAGAATACTGCTTACGACAATCAACGTTAGCAGGAGCGAAATCGCATTTTTTAATAATGTTTTAAGTTTCACAATAAAATTTCATGATCTAGGATAAATGGATTGTAATCGATCAGAAAAGTGCGGTCAAAATTGCAGAGATTTTGTTATGATAATCACATCATTTTATAAGGAGAAAAAATATGGATAGTAAACAATTAGCACAGTATATTGATCACACTGCCCTTACTGCAGAAAAAACAGAACAGGATATTCTTAAGCTCTGCGATGAAGCCATTCAATACGGCTTTTATTCAGTCTGCATTAATTCAGGCTATATTCCTTTAGCCAAAGAAAAACTCGCTGGCTCAAACGTCAAAATTTGTACGGTAGTCGGTTTTCCACTCGGTGCCAACTTATCCTCAGTCAAAGCGTTTGAAACCCAAGAAGCCATCAAAGCGGGTGCGGGTGAGATCGATATGGTAATTAATGTCGGCTTGATTAAATCCAATAAATGGGATGCCGTAAAAGACGACATTCAAGCTGTATTAACCGCTTGTCATGGCGTGCCACTTAAAGTGATTTTGGAAACCTGCTTACTCACCAAAGAAGAAATTGTGAAAGCCTGTGAAATCTGTAAAGCGTTAGGTGTGGCATTCGTTAAAACCTCAACCGGTTTCAATAAAGGCGGTGCAACCGTAGAAGATGTCGCTTTAATGAAGAAAACGGTAGGCAACATTGGAGTAAAAGCCTCTGGCGGTATTCGTGATACTCAAACCGCACTAGCCATGATTGAAGCAGGTGCGACACGAATTGGTGCAAGCGCAGGGATTGCCATTATAACTGGTACTTCTGGTAATACCTCAAGCAATTACTAATCAATAATAAAAAAGGAGATTGAAGTGGATGCCTCAATCTCCTTTTTAATCATCAAAGACTTAATTAAGCTTTAATTTGTCCTTTTAAGAAATCTAACAACTGATCTTTTGCAATCATTTGTTTTTCACCGGTGCGGCGATTTTTGTATTCAATTTCGCCGTTTGCGAGATTTTTCTCCCCAATTACCACCATGTGTGGTACACCGATAAGTTCCATATCGGCAAACATCACACCTGGACGCTCTTTACGATCATCAAAGATCACTTCTACGCCTTGTGCTTGTAAAGTGCGGTACAACTCTTCGGCATATTCTTGAACGCTTTCAGATTTATGCATATTCATTGGCACAACAGCTACGGTGAATGGCGCAATTTCATCTGTTGGCCATACAATACCGCGCTCGTCAAAATGCTGTTCAATCGCTGCTGCGACCACACGCGTTACACCAATACCGTAACATCCCATGGTTACGACCATTGGACGACCATCTTCACCTTGAACGGTTGCATTCATGGCTTCTGAATATTTTTTACCTAATTGGAAAATATGACCCACTTCGATACCACGTTTGATCAATAAGGTACCTTTACCATCTGGGCTTGGATCACCTTCAACTACGTTACGAATATCCGCTACTTTTGGTAACGCTACATCACGTTCCCAGTTGATATTGAAGTAATGTTTACCATCAATGTTTGCACCCGCGCTGAAATCAGACACTAACGCCACTGAACGGTCAATAATCACTGGAATATTGAGATTAACAGGGCCTAATGAACCAACACCCGCACCAATTTTTGCTTTGATAACAGCTTCATCCGCAAACTCAAATGGTGAAGCCACTTCAGGTAATTTTTCTGCTTTAATTTCATTTAATTCATGGTCACCACGAATGACTAATGCCACTAACGGTTGCTCTTCGCTTGCCCCTTTTACGATTAAGGTTTTAACTGTTTTCTCAATTGGCAAATTGAATTGTTCCACCAACTCAGCAATTGTTTTTGCATTTGGCGTATCAACTAATTCCATTGCTTTCGTTGGCGCGGCGCGTTCACCAATCGCCACCGCTTCTGCTAACTCAATGTTTGCTGCGTAATCTGATTCCGTAGAGAAAATCACATCATCTTCACCGCTGTTTGCTAACACTTGGAATTCATGTGAGGCGCTCCCTCCGATAGAACCGGTATCCGCTTGTACTGCACGGAAATCTAAACCTAAGCGATTGAAAATATTGCTATAAGTTTGGTACATCACATCATACGTTTGTTGCAAGCTCGCATGATCCGCATGGAAAGAATACGCATCTTTCATGATAAATTCACGTGAACGCATGACACCGAAACGAGGACGTACTTCATCACGGAATTTGGTTTGAATTTGGTATAAGTTAATCGGAAGTTGTTTGTATGATGACACTTCACGACGAACTAAATCCGTAATCACTTCTTCATGTGTTGGACCTAATACAAAGTTACGATTACCACGATCCTCAAAACGAAGTAATTCTGGGCCATATTGTTCCCAACGGCCTGATTCTTCCCATAATTCTGCTGGTTGCACGACTGGCATTTTGATTTCAAGCGCGCCGCTTTTATCCATTTCTTCACGGATGATTTTTTCTACTTTACGAAGCACACGCCAGCCTGTTGGCATCCAGTTATAAAGACCTGAAGCAAGAGGACGAATCATCCCCGCACGAAGCATTAATTGATGGCTCACAATGGCCGCTTCAGCTGGGGTTTCTTTTAATGTTGAGAATAAATATTGACTTGTACGCATTGAATTAACCTTAGATTCTAAGCATTGAGAAAAAATTGGTGAGAGTATAACAAAAAGTGCGGTCATTTTTAACCGCACTTTTTTCTGAGAAAAGATTATCTTCTCGGTAAATATCTAACTGGATCGACAGATTTACCTTTATAACGGATCTCAAAGTGAAGTTTCACAGCATTGGTTCCTGTGCTACCCATTTTCGCAATCTCTTGACCCGCTTTCACTTCTTGTTGATCGCTCACAAGGATCTTGTCGTTGTGTGCATAAGCACTTAAGAAATCATCATTATGTTTGATGATGATTAAGTTACCGTAGCCACGTAATGCGTTACCCGCATAAACAACACGACCACTCGCAGCCGCTTTAACTGCTTGTCCACGAGAACCACTGATATCAATCCCTTTGTTACCACCATCGGAGTTAGAGAAACCTTGGAGCACGTTGCCTTGGGTTGGCCATTGCCATGCCACATTCGATGCCACTGGTGCTACAACGTTTGCATTAACTGGCGTATTGTTTGTGGTTTCCACTTGAGTTGTCGTTGTCACCGGTGTGCTAGGTGTATTGTTGGTAAACGCTGGTGTTGATGCACCACCTGTTGCAACACCTGATTTAATTGGACCAATTACCGTACCATCAGAACCAATTTGAGTACCGTTTGCACCTGGTGTATAAGTCACTTCTGGCTCAGCAGGAGCTGCCGGTGCAGCTGGTGCTGTCGTTTTCACTGGTACAGTCGTAGTAACCGTTTTAGTAGAACAATTTGAAATTTTTAACGTTTGGCCCACACTTAAGCTATAAGGCTCTTTCATATTATTCATGCTTGCTAAATCTTTCACGTCCATACCGGTCAAGTAAGCGATTAAGAACATGGTATCGCCTTTGTTTACTTTATAGGTATTTCCTTTGTATGAACCTTTTTGAATTTGGCTGTAATCCGGTGCATTAGTATTTGGATTACGAGGCACGTTGATTGCGCCAGAGCTGGTGCAATCAGAAACCGTTTTGGTTACTGTTTTAGTTTGTGGTTGAACTGGTGCTGGAGCTGGCGTTGGTTTAGGCTGTGCTGCAGCAGGTTGTTGAACCGGTTGATACGTCGGTTGGAAACTTGGTTGTGGTGTTTGAGTGCCCGTTGGCACGCTATTACCCATGGTATTTGGCATCGTATTTTGTTGAATTTCTGGCTGCCATGTACCGCTCGAATTATTATCAACAGGCTGCATTACACCCGGAGAAAGTGTGCCATCTACATTTTCAATTGGCGCAGGGCTATTTGAACTACAAGCTGTTAAAATAGCGATACTCACAGGGAGCAATAAAAACGATTTTTTCATTTATTCTTCCTTTAACATTAAATTTATTTCATTTGATTTGGCATCGAATTCTTTTCAATTTCCGGCATAAAGCTACCACCGGCAACCGCTCCCGTTCCCTCGACTGGCTGCATAATACCATCAGGTAACGCATCGGAATCTTGTTTTTTCGGCTCTCCCGTACAAGCAGAAATCAGCAATGCACTCGAGATAATTAAGAGTAATTTATTCATAAAAAAGGTCATCCTGTTATTTTAAAATAAGATAAGCAATCACAGCCAGAGCAACCACACTCCAACCAATGATTTCAATGGATTTACGTAATTTCGCGGCGAATTTCTCTCCGCCCCATGCGGCCAGTTTTGCCACTAAAATAAAACGAGCAAAACGCGATACAAATGCGGTTATCACAAAGGGTATAAATGACATTTGCATCACGCCGGCACAAATGGTGAAAACTTTATAAGGAATAGGACTAAAACCGGCAACAAAGACCACTAAAATACCCCATTCTTTAAACCACGCCATGGCCTGCTCCCAAGCGGCTTGGTAACCCCATTGTTGAATATAGCCTTGTACCCAATCAAAGGCATAGTAACCAATAGCATAACCAATCATTCCCCCCACTACTGAAGCGACCGCCGTATAAAGCGCAAAACGAAATGCACTTTTCGGTTTTGACATTGACATCGGAATCAACATCACATCTGGTGGAACAGGGAAAAAAATGGCCTCAATAAAACTCACAAAGGATAACCAAAACACGGCAAAGCGATGTTTTGACCATTGCATTGTTTTATCATACATCGCACCAAAAATATTCATTCACTTATCCTTTATTGCTTCAATAGGGAAAATTCGTTTCAAAACGGCACATTATTCACTTTCCAGCCAATCTTGTAAAGCAGCAATTGACTGATGAGCCGTAAGATCCGCTTGAATTGGCGTAATGGCAACATAACCATTTTTTACCGCATGAAAATCTGTACCTTCACCATCATATTCTGGCAAGCCTGACGGGCCAATCCAATAAATATTTTCGCCACGAGGATCTTCTTGTTTAATCACTTCTGCAGCGGATGAGCGATAACCTAAATGACAGACTTTAATGCCTTTGAGTTCTTCGTAAGGCAAATCTGGCACATTGATATTGATCACTTCGCGTTTATTCAATAATTGAGGATGTAATTTCGGAATTAAATCGCACACTACACGAGCCGCTGTTTCATAATGCAAACGACCATCTAAAGATACCGCAATAGCTGGCAACCCTAAATGGCGACCTTCCAATGCTGCAGCCAAAGTACCTGAATAAATCGTATCATCCCCCATATTGCAACCCGCGTTAATGCCTGATACGACAAGATCCACTTGTCCAGATAAAAAACCGTTTAGTGCCAAATGCACACAGTCAGCCGGTGTGCCATTCACGCAATAATCACCACTATCTAAATGACGTGGGCGAAGTGGCTCAACAAGCGTTAATGAGCTTGATGCCGCGCTACGATTACGATCGGGCGCAACGATCACCACATCGGCAATTTTGCGTAATTCTTTTGCTAAAACTTGAATCCCTTCGGCATGAAAACCGTCATCATTGCTGACTAAAATTCGCATTATTCTTCTTCCTTAATATTCACTAACTCTCGCACCAATGCAGTGGCATAACTCCCTGCCGGCAAATAAAATGAGAGCTTCAATCCTTCTTCAACAAACGTCCAATGGAAATCTTTTGCCTGCATCAATAAAGGGCGGCGAGCGGCTTTCATTCTTTCTTGTTTCATTAATTCTTGGAAAACCTGATGTTCCAAAACCACTTTATTTTCGACCGCACTTGCAGATAAATTTTCTTCGCCAATTAAAGGCGCGGTGAGCAAAATATCTTGTTCGTTCAAACGTTGCTGTAAGACTGCTAAATCTTCATTTTCATCGGCCTTAAACCAACTGTGCGATCCGTTTAATTGCACAATATCGTCTCTTAGAACCTGATCTGCCACATTTTGTTCAATTCGTTCTGCTACAACTAAATTAAAAATTTCGCTGCGAGCTGCTGAAAGATAAAAACTGCGTTTTTTACGATCTTTGACCTTAATCTCCCCTTTCGCCCAACGAATCGCTTGAGTCAGATTATGACCGTCGCGTCCAAAACGTTGTTCGGTGAAATAGTTAGGGAAACCATATTTCGCCACAAAATTTAAGCGTACATTCAACTCATCACTTTCTTTTGCACCGCGCAATAAAATCTCGAAGGCATTTCCTTGAAGACTACCCGTACGAATTTTACGATTGTGGCGAGTGACGTCTAAAATCTCGACGCCTTCCAACTGAAATTGGCTAAAATCTGGTGTTTCCTTCCCCGGCATTTGTAAACAAAACCATTGTTCCGTAATGCCATGACGATCTTTCAAACCGGCATACCCCATATTTCGCTCAGAAACACCTGCAAACTTGGCTAACTTTTCGCCTACAAACAATGTATTGCAATCCGTTTTACGGATTTTTACCGCCACAAATTCGCCTTCGCCTGACATTTCATAGCCGAGATCTTCTTTAACAATAAAGTCAGCGAACGCTTGCTTTAAAAGTGCGGTTGATTTTGGCGGTGTTTTTAAGGTGAAATAAGGGAGATGTTTGACCATTTTTTTCGTTCTAAAATAAGAAAGCCCAACTTTTTCGCTGCAATAAATAGCGTGATCAGCTGGGCATGTTAAACACAATTTATTCGCGCAGAATTTTAACCTTTCCTCCCCGTCAAGGCAAACTGAAATGAGCATAAATTTTTAGCGACATTTTCATCTTTATCCCCTACAATGACCGCACTTTTTCTGACAAAAGGAATGCCTTATGACGAACTTTAACGAACTCCAAGAAGAAACTCGTGAAATCATTACGGATTTATTAAATGACGGCAGCGATCCGGATGCCCTTTATATTATCGAACATCACATCGCTCATTATGATTTTGATACATTAGAAAAAATTGCTGTGGATGCTTTCAAAGCAGGCTATGAAGTGTCAGAAGCGGAAGAATTTGAAGATGAAAGTGGCAAGGTCATTTTCTGCTTTGACATCATCAGTGAAGTAGAATTAAAGCCCGAAATTATCGATGCACAACAAAAAGAAATTTTACCATTAGTGGAAAAATACAAAGGCATTTATGATGGCTGGGGCACGTATTTTGAAGATCCGAATGCCGAGGACGATGAATACGGCGATGACGGCGAATTTTTTGACGATGAAGATGTCGAAGACGACAACGAACGTTTACATTAATAATAACAAAGGGCGTATTAAACCGCCCTTAATTTTTATCTTACCCAAATAGGAATGAAACAATGAAACTCAAAACGCTTTCTTTAGCATTACTTGCCTTGCCTATCGCTTCTTTTGCAACAGAACCCGTATTTCATCAGTCAACGGATGTCAGCTTTAGTGTTGAAGCTGAAAGAGAGGTAGAACGAGATTTATTGCAAGTGTCCCTTTTTTACCAAGCGGAAGGCAATGATTTATCCGCACTCAATAAAACTATGGCGGAAAAAATGAATAAAGCCATTGAGTTGGCAAAAGCACAAAGTGCGGTTGAAATTAAAGATAATTCTCGCAATACCTGGATTCGCTATGACAATAAAGGCAAACAACAAGGCTGGATTGCGCGTGCAGAATTAACCTTAGAAAGTAAAGATTCTCAAGCATTATCAACATTAGTACATGAATTAGATGGCGTATTAGCCATTGATCGCGTAAGTGCCTCTGTTTCACGTGAGAAATTAAGTAGTTTAGAAAATGAATTAACCAAAGAGGCTTTAGCAAAAGTTAAAGATAAAGCCCTATTAATTCAAGAATCTTTGCAGATGAAAGGTTATCACACACAAAGCCTTGACGTGTCTTCTGCCAATGATTCCGCGAATGATTTCCGCCCTTATGCTGCAGGGGCAATGATGGCAAAAAGTTTCTCTTACTCGGATGAAAAAGATGAAACTTACACTCAAAGTGGCAAAGAGAAAATTAAAGTCAGTGTGAATGCGCGAATTGCATTGCTTAAAGAATAATTTTCTATACAATGAACGACGATTTTTTTAATAAGGAAAACACTATGAAAATAGCAAAAAATACGGTTGTGAGTATCGCTTACCAAGTACGTACTCAAGACGGTGTATTAGTTGATGAAGCACCAGCAAATCAACCATTAGAATATTTACAAGGCCACAATAACTTAATCATTGGTCTTGAAAATGCTTTAGAAGGTAAAGAAGTTGGCGACAAATTTGAAGTGCGTGTTCAACCTGAAGAAGGCTACGGCGAATACAATGAAAATATGGTTCAACGTGTACCCAAAGAGGTATTCCAAGGCGTTGATGAAGTGGTGGTTGGTATGCGTTTCTTAGCAGATACAGACATCGGCCCGGTTCCTGTTGTGATCACGGAAGTAGATGGTGATGAAGTGGTAGTTGATGGTAACCACATGTTAGCGGGCCAAGAATTACACTTCACTGTGGAAGTTGTTGGCACTCGTGAAGCAACATTAGAAGAAATTGCTCACGGTCACGTACATGGCGCACATGATCACCACCATCATCATGATGACGAAGATGGTCACGGTTGTGGGTGTGGCGGTCACGGTCATCACCACCATGATCACGATCACGGACACGGCGGTTGCTGTGGCGGTGGTCATCATCACGATCATGATCACGGACACGGTCATGGCGGCTGTGGTTGTGGCGGTCACTAATCTTCATTTAAGAGATAAAAAAGTGCGGTTAAAAATAACCGCACTTTTTCTTTATCTAAACTTTCATTACAGAATGAATCGACTTAAATCTTCGTTTTCAATCACTTCGCCTAATGCCTCAATCACATAGGCCGCATCAATATTCACGGTTTGTCCGTTCATATCGCTCGCATCAAATGAGATTTTATCCATTAAACGTTCCATAACGGTATGTAAACGTCTTGCACCGATATTCTCCGTTTTCTCATTCACACGGAAGGCGGCTTCAGCAATCTTCTTAATGGCATCTTGTGTAAACTCAATGCTCACGCCTTCTGTCGCCATAAGCGCTTTATATTGCTCCGTTAAAGACGCATTTGGCTCAGTTAGAATACGCTCAAAATCCTCTGCCGTTAATGCAGACAATTCAACACGAATCGGCAAACGACCTTGCAATTCTGGAATTAAATCCGATGGACGCGCCACTTGGAATGCTCCTGATGCAATAAAGAGAATATGATCAGTTTTCACCATCCCGTGTTTCGTATTAACTGTTGAACCTTCCACTAATGGTAATAAGTCACGTTGCACACCTTCACGAGAAACATCTGCACCACTGTATTCGCCTTTTTTACAGATCTTGTCGATCTCATCAATAAACACGATACCGTTTTGTTCAACTGCATCAATGGCTTTTTGTTTCAATTCTTCCGGATTAATCAATTTGGCAGCTTCATCGTCAATTAAGGTTTTTAATGCATCCTTAATTTTCATTTTGCGTTTTTTGGTTTTATCCGAACCCAGGCTTTGGAACATGGATTGCAACTGATTGGTCATTTCTTCCATGCCTGGAGGTGCCATGATTTCCACGCCCATTGACACGCCCGCAGACACATCAATTTCGATTTCTTTATCGTCTAATTGCCCTTCGCGTAATTTTTTACGGAACGCTTGGCGAGTGCTGCTGTTGGTATCGTGGTTTTCGACTTCACCCCATTGATTTTTCGGTGGGGGCAATAATGCATCTAAAATACGGTCTTCCGCCGCATCTTCTGCTTTCGCACGATTTTTCGCAATTTCTTGTTGGCGAACCAATTTCATCGCACTGTCCGTTAAATCCCGGATAATGGAATCCACTTCTTTCCCCACATAGCCCACTTCGGTGAACTTGGTTGCTTCCACTTTAATGAATGGCGCATTGGCTAATTTTGCAAGACGACGTGCAATCTCGGTTTTACCCACACCCGTTGGCCCAATCATTAAAATATTTTTAGGGGTGACTTCATGGCGAAGTGGTTCTTGCAACTGCATTCTTCTCCAACGGTTACGTAATGCGATCGCAACCGCTCTTTTCGCCTCTTTTTGGCCGATAATATGTTGATCTAATTCGGAAACAATTTCACGAGGGGTCATTTCAGACATAATTTTTCCTTATTTATTCGGTAATTCTTCAATAGTGAAATTTGTATTGGTAAACACGCAAATATCACCGGCAATTTTTAAAGATTTTTCCACAATTTCACGAGCTGATAAATCAGTATTCTCCACCAACGCACGGGCTGCCGATAATGCATAGTTACCGCCAGAACCAATGGCTAAAATCTGATCGGCTTCCGGTTGCACCACATCACCAATACCGGTAATGATTAAACTTTCTTTTTCATCCGCTACAATCAGCATTGCTTCTAACTTGCGTAACGCACGATCGGTTCGCCAATCTTTCGCTAATTCCACGGCGGCTTTTAACAAATGCCCTTGATGCATTTCTAATTTACGCTCAAATAATTCAAATAAGGTGAACGCATCGGCTGTACCACCTGCGAAACCGGCTAAAACTTTGCCATTATATAAACGGCGTACTTTACGGGCATTCCCTTTCATGACGGTGTTGCCTAATGAAACCTGTCCATCGCCCCCAACAACCACTTGGCCATTACGACGTACGCTTACAATTGTTGTCATTCTTTTTTATCCTTCTTTTAAGAAAAGTTATTCGTTATATGGCGATCGATTCCGCCAAATTCAAGGGGAAATTTTTCTTTGATGCTTTATTAAACAACCATTTCAAAAAAATGTGACAAAGATCACTTTTTTAAATAGCAAACGATTGCTATTATTTCACACCCATATTTTAAAGGGATATGATTTGTTACAAGTAAAACAAACTACTTAATGAGGAAAACATGAAAAATTTACTTAAACTTTCTGCCATTGCAATTTTAGCGGCAAGCGCAGTCTCTACTTTTGCATCAAACAAAGAACCTTACACTGAACAAGGTACGAATGCTCGTGAAATGACAGAGCAAAAACCGATTCACTGGATCTCTGTTGAACAATTGAAAAAAGAATTGGAAGGCAAAGCACCCATTAATGTGAGCTTCGACATTGACGATACTGTACTTTTCAGTAGTCCTTGTTTCTATCACGGCCAAGAAAAATACTCACCAGGTAAAAATGATTACTTAAAAAATCAAGATTTCTGGAATGAAGTAAATGCGGGTTGTGACCAATATTCTATTCCAAAACAAATTGCGGTAGATTTAATTAATATGCACCAAGCACGTGGTGACCAAATTTATTTCATTACGGGTCGTACAGCAGGCGATAAAGATGGTGTGACACCAGTGCTACAAAAAGCCTTTAATATTAAAGACATGCATCCTGTAGAATTCATGGGTGGTCGCAAACTTCCAACTAAATATAACAAAACACCGGGTATTATTGAGCACAAAGTGAGTATTCACTATGGTGACAGCGATGACGATATCCTAGCCGCAAAAGAAGCAGGTATTCGTGGTATTCGTTTAATGCGTGCAGCAAACTCTACTTACCAACCAATGCCAACCCTTGGTGGCTACGGCGAAGAAGTATTGATTAACTCAAACTACTAATCTTTATAAAAAAAGTGCGGTTATTTTGACCGCACTTTTCTTATCTAATTAACAATCTTAATTTTTAAAAAGTTTCTGGGAATATGCTAAAATTTTTGCGTTTCTAGGAGCCTATTTATGTCAGAACTCACGTCTAATCAATATTTAATCATCATTGCCGTGCTGGTTTTTATCAGTATTGTGATGCTTTTTCTATTAAGCCGCAGCAAACGAGATACGCAAGAATTACAACAAGATCTCAATAAAACTATCGAAGATTACAATCAATTAGCGGAGCGTTTTGATTCTTTAAGTGCGGTCAAAAATCAATTAGAACAACAAGCCGTTAAAGCGCAAACTCATGCAGAAGGTTTGCAAACTCGCCTTAATGAACGTGATGAAAAAATCCAATATTTAGAAAAAGAATTAGATGAAGAGCAACTCCGTCACGATCAAATTGGCGGGCAAATCACCGCATTAAAAGAACGTTTTGGGATAGCATCTGCACAAGCCGAAAGCTTGCAAGGTCAATTACAACAAGCTCAGGAAAATCTACTTAGAAAAGAACAAGAGCAGCAAAAAACGCAGGAAAAATTGACCGCACTTTCACAGGAATTAACAGAGCTCAAAACCACGCTTTCCGAAAAAGAAAAGCATTTTGCTGAACAGCAACAGCATATTGAACAATCCAAACAACAGCTTGGCGTAGAGTTCCAAAATCTGGCCAACCGCATTTTGGAAGAAAAAAGCCAATCCTTTAATCAAACCAATCAGACGGCATTGGAAACCTTGTTGAAGCCCTTCCGTGAACAAATCGAAGGCTTTCAAAAACGAGTCAATGAAATCCATTCGGAATCAGTAAAAGGCAATGCGGGTTTAGAAGCGGAAATCAAAAAGGTGTTGGAAATTGGCTTAAACATGTCGAAAGAAGCCAATAATTTAACCTCTGCACTAAAAGGTGAAAAGAAAACCTTAGGCAACTGGGGAGAAGTACAACTTGAGCGCGCACTTCAGTTGGCTGGTTTAATTGAGAACTTGCATTACAGTGCACAGGCCCATTTTAAAGATGAGCAAGGCGGACGAAACTATCCTGATTTTGTACTGAATCTGCCCGATGAGAAAAATATCATCATTGATAGCAAAATGTCATTAAATGCTTACGAAAGTGCGGTCAATTCTGAGGATGAATTCGAACGTGAGCGTTTACTAAGGGAGCATATTAAAGCGTTGAAAAATCACATTGATGACTTGCACCGCAAGGATTACAGCAATTTGATTGGCATGCGTAGCCCTAATTTTGTCTTGATGTTCATCGCTGTGGAACCCGCTTATATTGAAGCCTTAAAATTAGACCCAAGTCTGTTTAACTATGGCTACGAGAAAAATGTCATTATGGTGTCGCACACGACCTTAATGCCAATTTTACGCACGGTGGCAAATTTATGGCGTATCGAACGAGGTAATGCTGAGGCTAAAGAAATCGCAGAAAAAGCAGGCGAAATTTACAACCAGATTTGCTTGGTAGCAGAACGCTTGAGCAAACTGGGCAATACCCTTTCCACCGTGAGCAATCAATATAACAGTACTGTTACCGCTCTTGTGGGGCAACAGGGTTTAGTGGGGAAAGTCGAGCGATTTAAAGACTTGTCAGCGAAGGCTAACAAGAGCATGCCAAACGTTGAATTGCTCAATAATGACGTGGATTTAACGCGCCTATCCCTTATCACTACCGAGAACGGGGTAAAATAAAACATACCTGTTGAATTTTTCTTTAAAAGCGGCTATTTTCTTGCCGCTTTTTTATTTGAATTTTTTATTTGTGGGGAATTTTATGGCAACAGAACAAAAAGAAATCACGGATCCATGCGCAAAATATAACGAACAAACCAGTTTTCTAAGCAAAACAATTTTTGCAAGCCGTTGGTTACAAGTGCCTATTTACTTAGGTTTAATTGTCGTGCAAGGCATCTATGCCTACAAGTTTATGAAAAACTTGTGGTATCTCATCACCAATGTTAATGAAATGGATGCAGACACCATTATGCTCGCCGTCCTCAATCTCATTGATGTGGTGATGATTGCGAACTTATTGGTGATGGTAACATTAGGTGGTTATGAGATTTTCGTCTCAAAACTACGCACGAAAAATCATCCGGATCAACCTGAATGGATGAGTCATGTGAATGCAACTGTGCTGAAAGTGAAACTTTCTATGTCAATTATCAGCATTTCGTCTATTCACTTATTGCAAACCTTTGTGAATGCCTCAAAAATTTCTGAAAAAACGATTATGTGGGAAGTGATTATTCATTTTTCTTTCTTGATTTCAGCGATTGCAATGGCTTATACCGACAAAATCCTATACAGTACAAGTCATAAAAATCATTAAAGGATAACAAATGAAAATAATCTATAAAATGAGTTTGGCATTCCTAGCAATAGGCTCTATTTTCCTTTTTAATGGATGCTTTTTGGTCGATCAAGTTTACGACAAAGTATATGAAGATTGTTACATTCATCCAGATCACATCAAAAGTATGCCAGATGATGAATACTCTCGATTAGCTAAACTGTGTGGATGGAATCCAAACAGAACAAAATAATGAATCAAAAAGTGCGGTCAAATTTGACCGCACTTTTGTTTTCTAGAACTCATCTTGGTGTTTAAATTTCAATAAATCTCGACGTTCTTTTTTGTTTGGACGACGATCAGGATGTGGCATCGAAAGGGCATTATTTTTTCTTGCCCATGCCATTTCTTCCCGTTTTTTCACACTCTGTGCTGTTTCTTGGTAAAGCAGTTGAGCTTCAGGGGCGCCACGGCGTTGGTCACTCAACGCAATCACTTCAATTTCTTTTTCATCGTTGCCTTGACGTAGCTTAATCATAGCGCCGACTTCTACATTTTTGCTTACTTTTGCACGTTGGCCATTGTAATGTACTTTGCCCCCTTCAATCATCGCTTTCGCAATGCTACGGGTTTTATAAAAACGTGCTGCCCAGAGCCATTTATCTAATCGTACTTCGTTATTTTCAGCCATAACTCTTCCTATTTCTCTCACTTTGCGTATGATGAGCCAATGACAAGATAATAGGGCTAATATCATGAAAAAACAACTTCCACACATTCTCTCCCTTTCCACAGTGGCAAAATCCCGCTTGTTTGAGATTCAAGCTGTTGATCTCAAATTCTCTAATGGAATTGACCGCACTTACGAACGTTTCCGCCCTTTCAATCGCGATTCTGTCATAGTGATTGCAATTGATGGTGAAAATTTACTTCTTGTTCGTGAATACGCGGTAGGAACAGAACAATATGAGTTAGGCTTTGTAAAAGGTGGAATGGATATGGGAGAAACGCCAGAACAAAGTGCAAATCGAGAATTACAGGAAGAAATTGGCTTCGGTGCAAAAAAATGGACATTTTTACGTACTATGAAAATCAATCCACAAATTATGGGACATAAAATGCACGTGTTATTAGGTGAATATCTGTATCCAAATCAACTAGAAGGGGATGAGCCTGAACCATTAGAAATCGTGCGTTATCCTTTATCACAACTTGATGCACTTTTGGTCAGTGATGAATTTAATGAAGCCAGAAACCTAGCTGCACTTTATTCTTTACGAGATTTTTTGAAAAAACGTAAATTAATCGAATAAATTTAGATAAATTCTAATCGCAAGCGATTAACTTTAAATAAAACTTGCATAAATATTCTTTTTTTGAGAATGTATCGCCATTTTTCAAAATAAACAGGAAAATCTATGTCTCATAATAATTTAAAAGAATTGACCTTCCGGGGGATGTTCCTTGGGGCGTTAATTACAGTGATCTTCACTGCATCTAACGTTTATTTGGGTCTTAAAGTGGGGATGACGTTTGCGTCCTCCATTCCTGCTGCCGTTATCTCTATGGCAGTTTTAAAATTCTTCAAGGATTCCAGTATTTTAGAAAATAACATGGTACAAACCCAAGCTTCATCAGCGGGGACATTATCTTCTGTTATTTTCGTGCTTCCTGGTCTATTAATGATGG
Organism: Parahaemophilus parainfluenzae; assembly: GCF_001053575.1. Taxonomy (GTDB): domain Bacteria; phylum Pseudomonadota; class Gammaproteobacteria; order Enterobacterales; family Pasteurellaceae; genus Haemophilus_D; species Haemophilus_D parainfluenzae_S. Next base: position 57,239 of record NZ_JVSL01000022.1, read on the forward strand.
GTTACTGGCAAGAATTCCCATTCTGGCAAACAGTGCTCATCTGTGCTGCTGGCGGTACATTGGGCGTATTATTCACTATTCCATTACGTCGTGCGATGGTCGTAAACAGCGACTTACCTTACCCTGAAGGTGTGGCTGCAGCTGAAATCTTAAAAGCAGGTAATAATGACGAAAGCGACAGTGGTGTAAAAGATATTGCTTACGGCGGTATTTTTGCAGGAACCGTTGCATTCTTAACCAACGCATTACGTGTCATGTCTGATAGCGCGAGCGCATGGTTCTCTAACGGCAAAGCGATTTTCCAATTACCAATGGGCTTCTCTCTTGCCTTAGTGGGTGCCGGTTATTTAATTGGTATCGTGGGCGGTCTTGCTATGTTATTCGGTACATTCCTTGCTTGGGGTGTAGCAGTGCCTTATTTCACCGCAACAGGCGACATGCCAACGGATGCCTCTATTGTTAGTTATGCCATGGCTGAATGGAAAACGAAAGTTCGCTTTATCGGTGTAGGTACTATCGGTATTGCAGCAATTTGGACATTATTAATCCTTTTCAAACCAATGATTGAAGGGATGGTTCATTCTTTCCGTATGTTAAAAGGCTCACAAGCTGAATCAGAACATCGTATTGATATCGACTTATCACCAAAAACCATCATTTACATTTTATTGGCGACAGTCGTGTTAATCGTGATTTCTTTATATCACTTCGTTGCCGCAGCACCAATTTCTGCTGAGCTTGCCGTGTTATTAGTGGTAGTTTGTACTCTACTTGCGGTGTTAATCGGCTTCTTCGTTGCAGCGGCTTCTGGTTATATGGCAGGATTAGTTGGTTCATCTTCCAGCCCAATTTCTGGTATCGGGATTATTTCTGTTATCGTGATTTCACTTGTTTTAGTGACTATTGGTAAAAGCAGTGGTTTATTTGAAACTGCTGATGGTCAAAAATTCTTAACCGCATTGACCTTATTCACAGCATCTATCGTATTAACCACAGCAACCATTTCAAATGATAACTTACAAGACTTAAAAACCGGTCTTTTAGTGGAAGCAACTCCTTGGAGACAACAGGTTGCATTAATCATTGGTTGTTTCGTTGGTGCATTAGTGATTGCGCCGGTATTAGAAATTTTATACCACGCTTATGGTTTCACGGGTGCATTACCACGTCCAGATATGGATCCAACACAAGCACTTTCTGCGCCACAAGCAACTATTATGACCACCATTTCAAAAGGTATTTTTACGAACCAATTAGAATGGACTTATATTTTAAGTGGTGTGGGCTTAGGTATTGTGTTGATTATTGTAGATGCATTTATGCGTAAAACCAGTAACAGTCGCTTTGCCTTACCGGTATTAGCCGTCGGGATTGGTATCTACCTTCCACCATCAATCAATATGCCGGTTGTCGTTGGGGCTGTAATGGCATGGTTCATCACCCGTCATATTAAAAACTATGCAAAACGCACTCATGACGCTGAAGTAGAGAAAAAAGCAGAACGTTTCGGCACACTCTTCGCGGCAGGTTTAATTGTAGGTGAAAGCTTGATGGGTGTTATCTTAGCCTTTATTATTGCAGCATCTGTGACTTCGGGTGGTTCAGAAGCACCATTAGCCTTAGCGTTAGAAAACTGGGATAATATTGGCGAATTACTTGGTCTTGCCGTATTTATCTTTGGTATCTTTATTTTTGTTTCTCGTGTATTACGTGCGAAGAAATCGAAATAATGGATTTAAATAGGCTGTCCTCGGATAGCCTATTTTTCTAGGAGTTTAAGGTGTCTACGCAATCCCCTTATCTAAAAGCAATTATCATCTTCCCATTGGTGACGCAGCTAATCGGTAGCATTATTGCTTATGTCGCTTTCGGAATGGACTACTGCAAAGAAGGGAACTTCGATGCCGCATTATTTGGTTTCTTTCTAACATTCTGGCCACTCACCGTGCCGGCGATAATCAACGCTTACTTTGCTAAATACCGCGGCTATCTACGTCATCAATGGAATAAAATTCTCATTTTTTCATTTATCATTCTTTTTTGTTATTGGAGTATCGGCAATCTTCTCATCGCACAAAATACCCAATATCTGACAGACCGTATATTATTCGTCTTAGAGGGCTCTGTCATCCTAGCAATCTATACGACAATTTTCCTCTCCTTGTTATTACCGAAATCAAAGTAGGAAATAAACATGCAATTATCTCAATCTCTTCTCGATCAAGCCCGCATGCTCGCTAATGAAGCGGGAAAACATTTAGCTCGTTTTTACCAACAGGACGTGACAATACAAACCAAATCGGATAACACCCCTGTCACAGAAGCAGATTTATTTGTCAGCCAATTTTTAATCGAAAAACTGACCGCACTTTTTCCTGAGATTCCTGTTCTTTCAGAAGAAAACTGCAACATCCCCTTTGAACAACGCCAAACTTGGCAAACTTATTGGTTAATCGATCCCCTTGATGGTACGCAGCAATTTATTGATCGCACGGATCAATTTTCGGTATTAATTACACTCGTGCAAAACCACCAACCTGTGCTAGGTGTGATTCACTTCCCTATTTTGAATATCAGCTATTACGCCATGAAAGGTTTCGGCGCATTCAAACAGAGTGATAAAGAGATAACACGCTTACAGCCAAGAAAAATTGATCTTACAAAACCATTAAAAATTGCCGTTGGCGCTACTACCTCACAAGAAAAAGTGCGGTCAATTTTAACGAAGAATTTGTCATGTGAATTTACGGTAGTTGGTTCGAGTAGTTTAAAAAGTGGTTTAGTCGCAGAAGGAACCGTTGATTGCTATGTTCGACTCGGTAAAACCGGTGAATGGGACACGGCTGGCGCTGAAATTTTATTAGCTGAAATCAATGGAATGATTTTCGATCCGCAGTATCAGCCGCTCACCTATAATCAGCGTGAAAGTTTAATTAATCCACCCTTTGTGATGGTGGCAGATAATACACAAAATTGGGCATCTGTCTTTCAATTTAATTGATTGGTTCGATTGGTAAAGTGCAGTAATATATTGCATTATTTAAAAATACTACTCGGAACAATAAGGAATAATATGCAAACTAATAATAACTGTATCGTGATTTTTGGTGCTTCCGGTGATTTAACGCACCGTAAACTCATTCCAGCACTTTATAATCTCTTCAAATTTGGTCGTTTAAACAAATTTTCTGTATTAGGTGTCGCGCGTTCAGAATTAAACGATGAGACTTTCCGTGAAAAAATGCGTGAAGCGTTACTTGAAACAGAAGAAACCACTCCAGAAACGCTAGACGCTTTTTGTAGTCATCTCTATTACCAAGCGGTAAACACATCTGATGCTGCGGATTACGGTAAATTAGTCCCACGTTTAGAAGAATTACATACTAAATATCAAACAAATGGCAACACCCTTTACTATATGTCCACGCCACCAAGCTTATATGGTGTAATTCCAGAATGCCTCGCGGCCCATGGTTTAAACGAAGAAAAAGACGGTTGGAAACGTATTATTGTCGAAAAACCTTTTGGTTACGATGAAAAAACAGCACAAGAACTCGACGTCCAAATTCATCGTTTCTTTGAAGAACATCAGATCTATCGTATCGATCATTATCTTGGTAAAGAAACCGTACAAAACTTGCTTGTTTTGCGCTTCTCGAATGGCTTATTCGAACCACTTTGGAACCGTAATTACATTGATTATGTCGAAATTACGGGTGCCGAAGCCATTGGTGTAGAAGAACGTGGTGGCTATTATGATGGTTCTGGCGCAATGCGTGACATGTTCCAAAACCACTTATTACAAGTTTTAGCCATGGTTGCCATGGAACCACCCGCAATCATCAATGCGAACTCAATGCGTGATGAAGTGGCCAAAGTCATGCATTCTTTACGTCCATTAACGCAAGATGACGTTGAGCACAACTTAGTGCTTGGTCAATATACTGCAGCGGAAATTGATGGCAAAGAAGTTAAAGGCTATTTACAGGAAAAAGGCGTTCCAGCTAACTCTCGCACTGAAACCTTTATGGCATTACGTTGCGAAATCGAAAACTGGCGTTGGGCTGGCGTACCTTTCTATGTGCGTACAGGTAAACGCTTACCGGCACGTGTGACAGAAATTGTGATTCATTTCAAAACTACACCACATCCGGTATTCAGTCAAAATGCGCCTGAGAATAAATTGATCATCCGTATTCAACCTGATGAAGCCATTTCAATGCGCTTTGGTTTGAAAAAACCAGGTGCGGGCTTTGAAGCCAAAGAAGTCTCAATGGATTTCCGTTATGCCGATTTAGCCGATGAGCAAGTGCTCACGGCTTATGAACGCTTATTGCTTGATGCGATGAAGGGCGATGCCACACTCTTTGCGCGTACGGATGCGGTGCACGCTGCATGGAAATTTGTGCAACCGATTTTGGATTACAAAGAAGCTGGTGGTCGAATCTACGAATATGAAGCGGGCACTTGGGGACCGATTGCAGCCGAAAAACTCATTGCGAAAAGTGGTCGCGTATGGCGTAAACCAAGCGGTAAAATGAAGAAAAAGGTTTAGTCATCAATATCTCGCCTTCTTCAATAAATAGAAGAAGGCTTATCACCGAATAGAGAGAAACAAACATGAACACCATCACCTTCCCAACGGCTCAACACGCTGTTGAAAAGATCGCCCAAGAATTTGTGATTTATAGCCAATTAAATCACCCTGTGCATATTTCTCTTTCTGGCGGTTCAACGCCTAAGCTGTTATTCAAAACTTTAGCCAAAGCGCCTTATACCGAACAAATCAACTGGAGAAATCTGCATTTTTGGTGGGGTGATGATCGCATGGTTCCGCCAACAGATTCAGAAAGCAACTACGGTGAAGTGCAAAAACGCTTATTTGATCATATTCAAATTCCCGCAGAAAATATCCACCGAATTCGTGGCGAAAATGAACCGCACTTTGAGTTAAAACGTTTCGAAGAAGAATTAAGTGCGGTCATTCCAAACGGTGTTTTTGATTGGATCATTTTAGGTATGGGGACTGACGGTCATACCGCTTCTCTCTTCCCACATCAAACTAATTTTGATGATGAAAACCTAGCTGTCATTGCCAAACACCCTGAAAGTGGTCAAATTCGCATTTCTAAAACAGCCAAACTCATTGAACAAGCCAAACGCATTACCTATTTAGTCACTGGCGAAAGCAAAGCAGACATTTTAAAAGAAATCCAAACGACTCCTGCAGAGAATCTGCCTTATCCCGCAGCAAAAATTAAAGCAAAAAATGGCGTGACGGAATGGTATTTGGATAAAGCGGCGGCGAAATTGCTATAACAAGTTGAGTATCAAATACCATAGGATTGCAAAATGATAGACTACAAAGTAAATGAACCAATTTCAGTTAAACAATTTATTGAATTGTTAAATAAAACAACGCTCGGGGCACGCCGTCCGTTAGAGGATGAAAAACGCGTCGCGGCAATGTTGCATCATGCGGATTTATTAGTCACCGCTTGGGATGGTGAACGATTAGTGGGTGTGGCACGTTCCGTGACGGATTTTGCCTACTGCTGTTATTTATCTGATTTAGCGGTTGATGAGCAATATCAAAAACAAGGTATCGGCTTGCAGTTAATTGAACACACTAAACAAGCCTTACATCCACAAGCCAAAATTGTGCTTTTATCTGCTCCACAAGCAGTAGATTATTATCCGCATATTGGATTTACTCAACATATGAGTGCATGGACGAAGAGTTAATTTATTAGAATGATATGGAGACAAAAATGAAAAAACTGTTTGTACTACTTACTTCAACGTTGTTATTTGCTTGTTCATCTGGTCCATCTTTAGATCAGTTAGCGACACAAATGCCAAAAGATAATCGCTCAGTAATGCTTCAAGTTCCAGAAGCAGGAAACCCAGTTTCAAATGGAATGCTTGTAGCAACGATTAGAACCGCAGGTGGTACTTCAGGAAAACGACTCGTATCTCTTTTAGCTACAGATAATTTACACATTGGAATTGCAGGGAACAGTCAATCTGTGAATAAAGCAGTTGCTATGTATGGACTAAATAATGCAGAAAAGGTCGGCAAGGATGTATCTTTATACCTTGTTGGAGATAGTCAAAGTGATAAAGCAGATCTAGAAAAAGCCGCAAAAGCGAAAAATGTCGAAATGCATTACATTATGCAAAAATAAGATATAGATACATCAGATGCGGAGTGACTTAATGTTGAATTTAGATAATAAAAAATTTGTTGCTGTTGAAAATACCGCAAATGGTGAGGTCAGTAGCCAAACAGAATTTCATTACCATCAACAAGGTAAAATGATTTGGGCAGAATATGGTGGCGGTGAAATTTTAAAAGGCTTTTTAATTGGAAAATGGATTGACGATACTCAAATTGAATTTACGTATCAACATTTAAATCAATCTCTAGAAAATCGTCTGGGTCGTTGTTGTACAACATTTTCTTTAGAAGAAAGTAAACTCGTCGGCCATGAAAAATGGCAGTGGCTAGACACGTTAGAGCAAGGTAGCTCTTTAATTAGAGAAATTTAAAAGAAGTTTGGCTATAGAATATCTAAAACAAGCTTCTTATACTTTACAATAAATACTAAATGATAGGTGCATCTGTACCTCACAAACAGGAGAAAACAATGTCAGTAAAAGGCGACATCGGTGTTATCGGCTTAGCCGTAATGGGGCAAAACCTCATTTTAAATATGAATGATCATGGCTTTAAAGTTGTGGCATATAACCGTACCACTTCAAAAGTGGATGAATTTTTACAAGGTCCGGCAAAAGGCACCAATATTATCGGCGCATACTCGTTAGAAGATTTAGCTTCTAAATTAGAAAAACCACGCAAAGTAATGTTAATGGTGCGTGCGGGTGATGTGGTAGATCAATTCATTGAGGCATTATTACCGCACTTAGAAGAAGGCGACATCATTATTGATGGTGGTAACTCAAACTATCCTGATACTAACCGTCGTGTTAAAGCATTGGCTGAAAAAGGCATTCGCTTTATTGGTTCGGGTGTTTCAGGTGGTGAAGAAGGCGCACGTCATGGACCATCTATCATGCCGGGTGGTAACCAAGAAGCATGGCCATATGTTAAGCCAATCTTCCAAGCAATCGCTGCTAAAACAGAACAAGGGGAACCTTGCTGTGACTGGGTTGGCGGTGAAGGCGCCGGCCACTTTGTGAAAATGGTTCACAATGGTATCGAATATGGCGATATGCAATTAATCTGTGAAGCTTACCAATTCTTAAAAGAAGGTTTAGGCTTAAGCTATGAAGAAATGCAAGCTATCTTCGCAGAATGGAAAAAAACTGAACTTGATAGCTATTTAATCGATATCACCACCGATATTCTTGGTTATAAAGATGCTGATGGTGAACCATTAGTTGAAAAGATCTTAGATACAGCTGGCCAAAAAGGGACCGGTAAATGGACGGGTATCAATGCATTAGATTTCGGTATTCCATTAACCTTAATCACTGAATCTGTCTTTGCTCGTTGCGTATCTTCCTTTAAAGATCAACGTGTTGCCGCTAACCAATTATTTGGCAAAACAATTCAACCTGTTGAAGGCGATAAAAAAGTGTGGATTGAAGCGGTACGTAAAGCCTTATTGGCGTCTAAAATCATTTCTTACGCACAAGGCTTTATGCTGATTCGTGAAGCCTCTGAACAATTTGGCTGGAACATCAACTACGGTGCAACAGCATTATTATGGCGTGAAGGTTGTATTATCCGTAGCCGTTTCTTAGGTAACATTCGTGATGCATATGAAGCAAATCCAGATTTAATCTTCTTGGGTTCAGATAGCTACTTCAAAGGCATTTTAGAAAACGCATTAAGTGACTGGCGTAAAGTGGTGGCAAAATCTATCGAAGTGGGCATTCCAATGCCATGTATGGCATCTGCGATTACCTTCTTAGACGGTTACACTTCAGCCCGTTTGCCAGCAAACTTATTGCAAGCACAACGTGACTACTTCGGCGCACATACTTATGAGCGTACTGACAAACCACGCGGTGAATTCTTCCACACCAACTGGACAGGTCGCGGCGGTAATACTGCATCTACTACTTATGATGTGTAAGTCTAAAAACGTATGATAAACTCACCGCACTTTGTTCACATAAAGTGCGGTTTATTTTTACCTTATTTTGGAGAAACCTATGTTACCTCAATCACGCTTAGATAAAATTTCAGAAATGGAAAACCTTCTTAATGAAGCAGAGAGTTTCTTAGCCGACGCAGAACAATTTCTTGAAAAATGGCAGGCTTTCTTACCAAAAATGAAAACCTTAGAACACTATTATTTTGATGGTGACTGGCGAGAAGATTATCAAGCTTATGAGGACGGTAAAATCCCAGAGGATATGCCTTGTGGTGTATTAAGTGAAGATTTAGTATTTAATGCGAGTACAGGACACCATGGATTGGCGATTGAATATTTGAAAGTGGTTGCGAAAGTATTAGATAATGGCCCTGCCAAGTAGACAGGGCCAAACCAAATAGAATAATTAATTGCTTACTTTTTTAGCACCAAAAGCTCCGCCATATCTATTGAAGTTATTATAAACTCCCGCAACCTCTTCAGCATTTTTGCCATAAAAACCACCAGAAACTCTTAAACTTCTAACTGAGGATGCGTCTTCATTACTAAATTTATTGCCTTTAATTTGAGCATTGAAAGGAAGATCTGCTTTACCTTTACCATCTTCAGCTGGAACTTCAAAAGCGCCAGAAATAGTCTTATCACCGAAATTGACGTCAAGTGTTGCTTTACCGGTTACAAGGTAATATTTAGCGTTGCTAAACTTGTTATCTTTATTATCTACTTCAATCAAATGTTGACCTTCATATCTTGCTGAGCCACTAGCTGGAATATTTTCTACATCAGTTTCTCTACCCTGAGCAAAAAGAATACCCTCATGCGACATCTGATCAACCACCAAACCATAACGAGCATTTTTTAGGTTATCACCAATCATTCGAGTTGTAACACCAGAGGTTGTCGACTTAGCATCTTGCAACCAACCATCATTACGAATCATATCAGATCCAACTAGTGGAATATCTTTCCCTCTTACACTTAATTTATCAATATTATTGTCTCTTTCATAAGAATCGAAGAAAATCGAATTGTTTCCTGTAAAACTCAAGCCTGTTACTTTATCTTTCTTCAATTCAACTTTTTTATTCGAAGAATTATTTGGTGCAGGGCTAGAGCTATTGCTAGAGCTATTGCTATTGCTATTGCTATTGCTATCACCACTGCCACCACCACTGCCACAAGCAGCTAAAGCAACTGATAATACAGTTAATAATAAAGTATGTTTTACTTTCATAGTAGATTCCTCTTAGGGTTATTAAATAAATCCAGATTGGAATTATATCATTTTAAAACAATATATTAAATGTAACACCCTTATAAAAATACGATTAAAAATACGATAAACAATCCTATTAAATATATTTACTGAACTTTCATTCATCTCCGTTTGTCTTATAGAATACTATCAATATGGATAGTTTTATATGTTAAACACGGAGAGATCCTATGAAATTAATTGGAAAATCACTTGTTATCGCGATGACTATTATTTCCCTTGCTGCATGTGGAAATATGAACCGTACACAAAAAAATACAACAGCTGGTGCAGCTATTGGTGGTGCAGCAGGCTATATGCTTGGTGGTAATACCGCGACCACATTAGGTGGTGCCGCATTAGGTGGCGTAATCGGTAGCCAAGTCAATAAATAGTCAAAAAAATAACCGCACTTAATAAGTGGCGGTTATTTTTTTATTATTTCTCATCTGTTTTTTCTGTGCTTGGTTTACGGCGTTTACCAATATTTTTCGTATCTTTATGACGTAATTTGGCTTTCTTCTTCACCTCTGATTTTTTCTTTTCTTCACGTTTTTCTTTAATACGCGCCTTTTGCTTTTTAGACATGGATTTTACTTCACCATCTTTTGGTGGTTTAGTGCGAGGTTCTAAGCCTTCTAAAATCCGTGCTTTCAAAAGCTCTTCCGTATAACGTTTTATTTTACCGAGCAATTTATAATCATGGGCTTCAACAAAAGAAACAGCTGTGCCCTTTTTCCCTGCACGAGCCGTACGACCAATACGATGTAAATAGGTATCTGCACTGTAAGGTAAATCGAAGTTCATGACATGTGTCACATCATCAATATCAATCCCACGAGCAGCGACATCAGTAGCCACTAACACAGTAACAACACCTGATTTTAATTTATCAATGGCATTATTACGTTGTGTTTGCGCCATATCGCCTTCTAAATAAGTAGAACGAATACCGCGTTTACGCAAAGTCTCAGAAAGCTCACGCACATCTTCTCTACGACGCACAAACACAATGCCGCGACTCACGTTCTCGGTTTCGATAAAACGCGCAAGCAACTTGATTTTATGTTCATTGCTGTCGGCATGATAATACCATTGGTTGATTTTCTTGCGCTCACGACGACTTGGTTCTGCATCGATTTTTACCGGATCATTTAATAAACGATCTGCAAAATCGACTAATAACTCCCCTTCTAATGTGGCAGAGAAAAGAAGGGTTTGTTTACGCCAACGCGTTTCAGCGGCAATTTTCTCCGCATCTTGGCCAAAGCCCATTTGCAACATGCGATCTGCTTCATCAAAAATCAATATTTCTACCGCACGACAATCAAAGTTTTCTTCTTTGATGTATTGCAACAAACGCCCCGGTGTTGCCACCACGATATCTTGATTTGAATTAAACACTTCCCCATGATTTTGATACGCCACACCGCCAGTAATGGTTGCAATCTTCAAATGTGTGAATTGTGTCAACTCTTCCGCTTGCTCTGCAACCTGCATCGCTAACTCACGGGTTGGCGTTAAAATTAAAATACGAGGTGCCCCTGGTTTACGACGTGGATAATCCAATAAATGCTGAATCGCGGGCAATAAAAATGCAGCAGTTTTGCCTGTACCTGTTGGTGCAGAACCGAGCACATCACGTTCTTCCATGGCTGCCGGAATCGCTTCTAATTGGATTGCGGTCGGGCGGGTGTAGCCTTTCTTTTCTAAGGCTTTTAATAATTCGGGGGAAAGATCGAATTCTTCAAATGGGGATAAATTCATTATTTTGCATTAATTTGTTAAAATTGGGGCTGATTATACCTGAAAGTGCGGTCATTTTCCGCAAGATTTTATGAGCAGCTTTACCTTTAAACAATTCCATATTAATCAACAACATTGTGCAATGAAAGTCGGCACAGATGGCATTTTACTGGGTGCTTGGGCGGATGTGTCTGATTGTCAGCGGATTCTTGATATGGGAACTGGCACAGGCTTGGTTGCACTAATGCTCGCCCAACGAAGTCATGAGCATTGCCAAATTGAAGCCGTTGAACTTGATCCCCTTGCAGCACAACAAGCACAAGAAAACTTCAAGGCTTCGCCATGGCACAATCGTCTTCATTTAACACGCCAAGATGTGCAAACCTATTGCCAACAAACTGCACATCAATTTGATTTAATTGTGGCGAATCCGCCTTATTTTGCGCAAGGTATAGAATGTAAAAATGATGAGCGAGCACTTGCTCGTTATGTTCAACAAAGCCATTTAGATTGGTTAAATTGGGCGGCGAGTTGTTTATCCGAAAAAGGAAAAATCAGTTTTGTCTTGCCTTATGAGGCGGGAAAAACATTGATAAATTCAACCGCACTTTATTGTATTAAGCAGACTGATGTCATTACAAAGACAGGGAAAGCACCACAACGAATGTTACTCACGTTTAGCCGAGAGCATTTACCACAGGTAAAAGATAGCTTGGTGATTTATAACGAAAACAATCAGTACACAGAGGAATTTATTGCATTGACGAAGACATTTTATTTAAAAATGTAAGGGCATATGACTATGCCCTTTTCTATCGATGTGATTAATGGCTTTCCGCTTTGACGAGTTTTGTCCAGTTGTAATAACCATATAATGAGTTAAGTAAGTAAGCACTATACATTAAGTACATCGCTGGCTGCTCAGCCCAAAGCAAAATGGAAAGCACATTTAAGACAATCCACAATAACCATTGCTCACGATAACGCAAAATCATCAATAATTGCGCCGCTACGGTGATAATTGTGGTTAAACCATCTAATCCTGTAGAACTCCCGCCCGCTGCTTTTAAAGCCTGCACAAAGCAGAATGTACCAATCCCCACACTCACGAGTAAAATTGCCCAACCTTTTGGTGTTAAAGCTTTTGCAATTACACTTTCACCGCCATTATCGTTTTGCATGTGTTGTTTCCACATAAAATAACCGATAAATTGTGATGGAATATATACATAGAGCACCGTATTCATTTCGCCCAGGAAATTGTTTCCCCAGGCGACATAAAAATAGGTGTAAGCAAAAATAAGCCCAAAGAAATAATTACTAATTTTTCCTTTACTCACCAATACTACACAGAGAATACCCGCAATACCCGAAATCATGCCTAATGGGCTATCTGGAGCAAGAACATAAGCAATAATTTGCGCGGCAAGGAAAATAACTACCCATACCACTTCAAAAGGCTTCCAACCGGATAAAAATTCTTCTTTAAGTCGTTCTGTCCAATTCATGGAACACTCCTGTTTTATAAAAAGTACGCCATTTTCACACCGCACTTTTTTAAAGTAAAGCATAGCGGGTATTTAATTTGATTATTGTGAGATAAATCACACTTTATTTTTCATACTTTTAGATGCCCATACCTTGCTTTCCCTTATAATCAGACTACAATATCGCCCCATTTTAAGAGATTCATTAAGAGGAAGATGATGTCATTTGCAATCGGTCAACGTTGGATTAGCGAAACAGAAAATAGCCTCGGATTAGGGATGATTACCGCCTTAGATTTCCGCTCTATTACCCTTCACTTTCCTGCCACAGATGAAACCCGAATTTATGCGGTGGCACAAGCGCCATTAACCCGAATTGCATTGAATAAAGGGGAACAACTTCATCACCAGGCAGGTTGGCAAGGTGAAGTGCTTGATGTTCAAGAAATGAATGGTCTCTTATTTTATTTAGTCAAAAATATGCAAGGCGAAGAGATTATCGTCAATGAAAAAGAACTTTCTCCGATTATCTCCTTTAGCCAAGCGAAAGATCGTCTCTTTTCATCGCAAATTGACCGCAGTGAACATTTTGCGTTGCGTTATCAAACGCTTCTACATCAACAAGCTCAATTCCAATCGCCTTTGCGTGGCTTACGAGGCAATCGTGCGGGGTTAATTCCTCACCAACTTCATATTGCGCAAGAGGTAGGAAATCGTGTTAATCCTCGTGTACTCTTAGCCGATGAAGTAGGTTTAGGTAAAACCATTGAAGCGGGCATGATTTTGCAAAACCAGCTTTTTGCTGAAAAAGTGCAACGTGTGTTAATTATTGTACCGGAAACTTTGCAACATCAATGGCTTGTCGAAATGCTTCGTCGTTTTAATTTACATTTTTCATTATTTGATGAAGAACGTTGTGAAGATTTTGCCGAACAAGCGATCAATCCATTTAGCACAGAAAGCTTAATTATCTGTGCATTAGACTGGTTAAAAGCACATCCTCATCGCGTACAACAAGCCATTGAAGCTGAATTTGACTGTTTAATTGTCGATGAAGCGCATCATTTAGCTTGGTCTGAAAATGCGCCGAGTGCAGCTTATTTATTGGTGGAACAATTAGCGAACGTTATTCCGTCTGTTTTATTACTCACTGCAACGCCTGAACAACTAGGTTTGGAAAGCCATTTTGCACGATTACGCTTGCTTGATCCTGAGCGTTTTTATGATTACCAAGCCTTCTTAAAAGAGCAGGAAAATTACCAACCTGTGGCCGATGCGGTGCAATCATTGCTTTCAGAGAAGCCGCTAAGTGCGGTTGAAAAAAATCATATTTCTGATTTACTTAATGAGCAAGATGTCGAACCATTATTTAAAGCTTTAGCCTGTCATAATGATGAGGAGAAGCAAGCTGCGAGACAAGAGCTCATTCAAAATCTCATCGATAGACACGGTACAAGTCGTATTTTATTTCGCAATACACGCCAAGGTGTAAAAGGTTTCCCTCACAGGGTTTATCACCAAGTAACGATTGATGCTACTGAGGCTGATGAAAAAATTCATTGGTTAATTGATTTCTTAAAATCACACCGAAATAAAAAAATCTTAGTCATTTGTAAAACAGCACAAACGGCAATTCAACTTGAGCAAATCTTACGAGAAAAAGAAGCCATTCGCAGTGCTGTTTTCCATGAAAGAATGTCAATCATTGAACGAGATCGCGCGGCAGCTTATTTTTCTGATACCGAAAATGGTGCTCAAGTTTTACTGAGTTCTAGCATTGGTTCTGAAGGCAGAAATTTCCAATTTGCTTGTCATCTCGTACTCTTCGATTTACCAGAAAATCCTGACTTACTTGAGCAATGTATTGGCCGTTTAGATCGCATCGGGCAAACGCGAGACGTACAAATTTACGTACCTTGCCTATTAGGTTCTGCACAGCAAGATTTAGCACGTTGGTATCATGAAGGTTTAAATGCCTTTGAACAAACTTGTCCGATTGGTATGGCATTGTTTGAACAATATGAAGCTTTATTAAAAGTGCGGTCAGAAAATAAAGCAGATTTTGAGCAACTCATCCTCCAAACGCAAAAACAAGCAAAAACATTACGTTTAACCTTAGAGAAAGGGCGTGATCGTTTGTTAGAGTTAAATTCGAATGGTGGCGAAAACGCACAAAGACTTGCGGCAGAAATATCTCAAACCGATAATTCACCCCAATTAGTCGATTTTGCACTGAATTTATTTGACATTATTGGTGTAGAACAAGATGATTTAGGTGAAAACAGCATTGTCATCACGCCAACGGGCACCATGCTTGTTCCCGATTTTCCAGGACTCAAAGAAGAAGGTGTTACAGTAACCTTTGACCGACAACTTGCTCTTGCGCGTGAGGAATTAGAATTTCTTACCTGGGATCACCCAATGATACGCCAAGGTATTGATTTAATTGTTTCTGGTGACATTGGCAAAGCATCGATGGCATTATTAGTCAATAAACAACTTCCTGCTGGTACTCTGTTGGTTGAATTGATTTATATGATTGAAAGCCAATCACCAAAAGGTTTGCAACTGAATCGTTTTCTTCCACCTACACCTGTTCGCTTATTGTTGGACAGCAAAGGAAATGATCTCGCCGGACAAGTTAATTTTGATACATTGCAAAATAAACTTAAGCCGCTAGGTAAAGACATTGCGAATAAAATGGTTAAAATGGCTCGTCCAAATATTGAGCAATTAATTAAACTAGGCGATCACAAAATGACTGAAATTGCACAAGCTCAAATTCGAGAAGCCAGTAAATTAGCCGATCAAACATTGAGCACTGAGCTCAATCGACTTATCGCCTTGAAAGCTGTAAATAAAAATATTCGTCAGGCGGAAATTGATTTATTAGAAAAACAACGTTTAGTTTCTTTGGAAGAGTTAAGTAAAGCAAGCTGGCGATTAGATAGTCTTCGGGTAATAGTGACAAACAAGGAATAATATGGCACTTATTGAATACCATCCCCCTTTAGAACCTTATTTAGATATTATCTACCAAGATAATCATATCTGCGTGGTGAACAAACCAAGTGGTTTACTTTCTGTACCAGGTAACCAGCCAGAGTACTATGATAGTGCAATGAGTCGGGTAAAAGAGAAATTTGGATTTTGTGAACCTGCACACCGCTTAGATATGGCCACAAGTGGGATTATTCTATTTGCATTAAGTAAAGCGGCAGATAAAGAGTTGAAACGTCAATTTCGTGAACGTGAGCCAAAGAAATATTATCAAGCTTTAGTATGGGGACACTTAGAACAAGATAGTGGGGAAATAAATCTTCCTATGATTTGCGATTGGGAAAATCGCCCTCGTCAGCGCATTGATTTTGTATTTGGCAAAAGAGCGGTCACTTTTTATGAAGTTTTAGAACGATTACCGACCAACTGTACTCGAGTTAAACTGACTCCAATTACAGGACGCTCACACCAACTACGTTTACATACACTTGCACTTGGACATCCAATTTTAGGTGACAAGTTTTATTCTCACCCACAAGCTAAATCGATGTCACCTCGCTTATGCTTACATGCAGAAGAACTTACGATTACTCACCCTATTACAGGTGAAAAAATGACATTCAGAGCTGAAGCTGAATTTTAGAAAAAAAGAAATATAAAAAAGGCTCACTGATGTGAGCCTTTTTATTTATAACAAATTATTATTCCGCTGCTGCTTCTGCAACTTCTGGACGATCAACTAACTCAATGTATGCCATTGGAGCGTTGTCACCTGCACGGAAACCACATTTTAAGATACGGGTGTAACCACCTGCACGTTGAGCAAAACGTGGACCTAATTCATTGAATAATTTCGCAACAGTTTCGATGTTACGAGTACGAGCGAATGCTAAACGACGGTTTGCAACGCTATCTTCTTTTGCTAATGTAATTAACGGTTCAACTACACGACGTAATTCTTTAGCTTTTGGTAAAGTAGTCTTGATGATTTCATGACTAACTAAAGCACTTGCTAAGTTACGGAACATCGCTTGGCGATGGCTGCTATTACGGTTTAGTTGACGACCACTCTTACGATGGCGCATGATCTTATCCTTCTCAGAAAAATCTTAACCTATGACCAAACTAGTCTTCAGCAATACTTGCTGGTGGCCAATTCTCAAGGCGCATACCAAGTGACAAGCCACGTGAAGCGAGAACGTCTTTAATTTCAGTAAGAGATTTCTTACCAAGATTAGGCGTTTTTAATAACTCAACTTCTGTACGTTGTACTAAGTCACCGATATAGTGAATTGTTTCTGCTTTCAAACAGTTAGCAGAACGAACTGTCAACTCTAAGTCATCAACAGGACGTAATAAAATCGGATCAAATTCCGGTTTTTCTTCCTTGACTTCAGGTTGACGAACATCACGCAAATCAACGAATGCATCGAGTTGCTCTGCTAAAATTGTTGCTGCACGACGAATTGCTTCTTCCGGATCAATAGTCCCGTTAGTTTCTAACTCGATAACTAGTTTATCTAAGTCAGTACGTTGTTCAACACGTGCTGCTTCAACATTGTAAGCAATACGGTCAACCGGGCTATAACAAGCGTCTACTAATAAACGACCGATAGGACGGTCTTCATTTTGTGAATGAGTACGAGCAGATGCAGGTACATAACCTCTACCACGTTGAACACGAATACGCATATTAATAGATGCGTTTTCGTCTGTTAAGTGACAGATTACATGTGATGGATTAACAATCTCAACATCACCATCGTGGGTGATATCTGCTGCAACAACAGGGCCAATTCCAGATTTATTTAATGTCAGAATAACATCATCTTTATTCTGTACTTTAACCGCTAGACCTTTAAGGTTTAAAAGAACTTCAAGAATATCTTCCTGAACACCTTCTTTACTACTATATTCGTGCAGTACGCCATCAATTTCTACTTCAGTTACAGCACAACCTGGCATTGAAGACAGAAGGATACGACGTAATGCATTCCCTAGAGTATGACCAAAGCCACGCTCTAACGGTTCTAAGATCACCTTAGCATGAGTAGAGCTAATTTGCTCGATATCTACTAAGCGTGGCTTTAAAAATTCTGTAACAGAACCCTGCATTTTATCCTCTCTTTGCTTTTAAGCTTAACTATTATTTAGAGTAAAGCTCAACGATCAGATGTTCGTTAATGTCTGCTGATAAATCAGAACGTTCAGGAACACGTTTGAACACACCTTCCATTTTTGCAGAATCAACTTCTAACCAAGTTGGTTTTTCTCTTTGTTCTGCTAATTCTAATGATGCTTTAATACGTGCTTGTTTTTTAGATTTCTCACGAACAGCAACAACATCATTTACAGAAACTTGGAAAGATGGGATATTTACAACACGACCATTTACGACAATCGCTTTGTGGCTCACTAATTGACGAGCTTCTGCGCGAGTTGCAGCAAATCCCATGCGATAAACAACGTTATCCAATCTACCTTCTAATAATACTAGTAAGTTTTCACCAGTATTACCTTTTAAACGGTTTGCTTCTTTATAGTAGTTACGGAATTGACGTTCTAAAATACCATAGATACGACGAACTTTTTGTTTTTCACGTAATTGACTACCATAGTCAGACAAACGCGGTTTACGAGCACCGTGTTGACCTGGTGCTGTATCAATTTTACATTTTGAATCAATCGCACGCACACCTGATTTAAGGAATAAATCAGTGCCTTCACGACGGCTGAGCTTGAGTTTAGGGCCCAAATATCTTGCCATTTTCTTTCTCCAACTATCCTATTACGCCATTAAACACGACGTTTTTTCGGTGGACGACAACCGTTATGAGGAATCGGAGTCACATCAGTGATGTTCGTGATACGGAAACCCGCTGCATTTAACGCACGGATTGTTGATTCACGACCCGGACCCGGACCTTTAACCATAACTTCCAAGTTCTTTAAGCCGAATTCTTTAACGATTTCAGCACAACGTTCTGCAGCAACTTGTGCAGCGAACGGGGTAGATTTACGAGAACCACGGAAACCTGAACCACCTGCTGTAGCCCAAGCTAAAGCATTACCTTGACGGTCAGTAATGGTAACGATTGTATTATTGAAAGATGCGTGAATATGTGCTACGCCATCTACAACTTGTTTTTTTACACGTTTACGTGCACGAACTGGTGTTTTAGCCATTCTTTATTTACCCCGACTATTTTTTGATCGGCTTACGTGGACCCTTACGGGTACGCGCATTAGTTTTAGTACGTTGACCACGTACCGGTAAACTACGACGATGACGTAAACCACGGTAACAACCTAAGTCTAAAAGACGTTTGATGTTTAGTGTTACTTCACGACGTAAGTCACCTTCAACGGTAAATTTACCAACTTCGTCACGCAGTTTGTCAATCTGCTCTTCAGACAATTCGCTGATCTTAACATCTTCAGCAATACCCGCTGCAGCACAAATGCTTTTAGAACGAGTTTTACCGATACCGTAAATTGCAGTTAAAGCGATTACAGCGTGTTTGTGATCAGGAATGTTAATGCCTGCAATACGGGCCACTATGCACTCCTATTATTTTAACTAATTTGGTATTCTGATCTTGAAAAGCCCGTTTTCAGGATACTCAAACAGAATACCAAGGACATAAATGAGTTGAGTAGTATAACTACTCAACCGGTTCTTTGCAAGAAGAAATGTTAATTAACCTTGACGTTGTTTGTGTTTAGGGTCGCTGCATAATACGCGAACAACACCTTCACGTTTAACAATTTTACAGTTACGACACATCTTCTTAACGGAAGCACGAACTTTCATTGCTTATCCTTTTTACTTAAATGAACAATTACTGTCCAAAACCTTTAAGGTTTGCTTTTTTTAACGCAGATTCATATTGAGACGACATTAAGTGACTCTGAACTTGCACGATAAAATCCATAATTACAACAACAACGATTAATAAGGAAGTACCACCGAAGTAGAATTTAACATCCCATGCTGATGTCATAATATAAGGGACTAAACATACGAACGTTACATAAAGACCGCCAATTAATGTTAAGCGAGTCATTACTTTATCAATGTAACGAGATGTTTGTTCACCTGGTCTAATTCCTGGGATAAATGCACCAGATTTTTTTAGATTATCTGCTGTATCACGTGGATTATATTGCATTGCAGTGTAGAAGAAACTGAAGAAAATAATCGCTACCGCATAAACAAGAAGATATAAAGGTTGTCCAGGATTCAACAACATTGATAAGTCATTTAACCACTCAAACTTATCATTCTGACCAAACCATTGTGTCAATGTAGCAGGGAATAAAATAATGCTTGAAGCAAAAATTGCTGGCATTACGTTTGCCATATTAACTTTTAATGGTAAGTGAGTTGAATGACCACCTAAAATTTGACGCCCTTGTTGACGCTTAGCATATTCAACACGAATTCTACGTTGTCCACGCTCTACGAAGACAACAAAGTAAGTTACTGCAAAAACAATAGCAGCGATTAGTAGAAGAACTAAAGGATGCATTTGTCCTTGACGAGCTTGCTCAACTGTTTCGATGATTGCATGTGGCAATCCTGCAACAATACCACCAAAAACAAGAATTGAGATACCGTTACCAATACCTCTTTCAGTAATTTGCTCACCTAACCACATTAAGAACATGGTTCCGGTAACAAGACTCACTACTGCAGTGAAGTAAAAAGTAAAACCGATATTTGGCACTAATTGTGGCAACATATTCGGTAAACCGGTAGAAATTGCGATAGCTTGGATAGTAGCAAAAACCACCGTTGCATAACGAGTATACTTGGTGATTTTTCTTTGTCCTGCAGCGCCTTCTTTTTTCAATTCTGCTAAAGCAGGTGAAACCGTAGCAAGCAATTGCATTACGATAGATGCCGAGATATACGGCATGATACCTAATGCTAAAATTGATGCTCGGCTCAATGCACCACCAGAGAACATGTTTAACATATCAATGATGGTGCCTTTTTGTTGTTCAACTAATTGAGCTAGCACGGCGGCATCAATACCAGGAAGCGGAATAAAAGAACCAATACGATAAACGATAAGTGCACCTAATACAAAAAGCAATCTGCTTTTTAGTTCACCAGTACCACTATTAGTACTTCTGCTTTGATAACCTGGTTGTTTAGCCATTTGCTAATTATTCCTCAACTGAACCGCCAGCAGCTTCGATTGCTGCTTTTGCACCTTTAGTTACACGTAAACCACGTACAGTAACTGCAGATTTCACTTCACCAGCTAAGATAACTTTAGCGAATTGAATATCTTTAGTTAAAATGTTTGCAGCTTTTAATGCTTCTAAAGTGACAACATTTCCTTCAACTTTTGTTAATTCGTTTAAACGAACTTCAGCAGTTACCGCTGATTTCATTGAAGTGAAACCAAATTTTGGTAAACGACGGTATAATGGCATTTGGCCACCCTCGAAACCACGACGAACACCGCCGCCAGTACGAGATTTTTGACCTTTATGACCACGACCACCAGTTTTTCCTAAACCTGAACCAATACCACGACCAAGGCGTTTTGCGCTGTGCTTAGCACCTTCAGCCGGAGATAGAGTATTTAAACGCATTCTCTTACTCCTCCACTTTAACCATGTATGAAACTTGGTTAATCATACCACGTACTGCCGGAGTATCGATTAACTCAACAGTATGGTGCATATGGCGAAGACCAAGACCACGCAAGGTAGCTTTGTGCTTCGGTAAACGAGCAATTGAGCTACGAACTTGAGTTACTTTAATAGTTTTAGCCATTATCAATTACCCCAAAATTTCATCAACGGTTTTGCCACGTTTAGCAGCAACCATTTCTGGTGATTTCATATTTGCTAATGCATCAATAGTTGCACGAACAACGTTGATTGGGTTGGTTGAACCATACGCTTTAGAAAGAACGTTACGTACACCAGCAACTTCTAACACTGAACGCATTGCACCACCTGCGATGATACCTGTACCTTCGCTAGCTGGTTGCATAAATACGCGAGAACCAGTGTGAACACCTTTAACTGGGTGTTGTAATGTACCTTCATTTAAAGCGACATTAATCATATTGCGACGTGCTTTTTCCATCGCTTTTTGGATCGCTGCCGGAACTTCGCGAGCTTTACCATAACCAAAACCTACGCGACCGTTACCATCGCCTACTACTGTTAAAGCAGTAAAGCTCATAATACGACCACCTTTTACAGTTTTTGATACACGGTTTACTGCGATTAGCTTCTCTTGCAGTTCACCAGCTTGTTTTTCGATGTTTGACATCTCAATTTACCTCATTAGAACTGTAGACCAGCTTCACGTGCAGCGTCCGCTAAAGTTTGGACACGACCATGATATTTAAAACCGGAACGGTCAAAAGCAACGTCTTTAACGCCTTTTGCTAATGCGCGCTCAGCAACAAGTTTACCTACTACTGCTGCGGCATCTTTATTACCGGTATATTTAACTTGCTCACGAATTGCTTTTTCAACAGTTGAAGCAGCGGCAAGCACTTCTGAACCGTTTGGTGCAATAACTTGTGCGTAGATATGACGCGGAGTACGGTGAATAACTAGACGAGTTACACCTTGCTCTCTCATCATATGGCGTGCACGAGCTGCACGACGGATACGAGCTGATTTCTTATCCATAGTGTTACCTTAATTATTTCTTCTTAGCCTCTTTCATACGTACTACTTCATCAGAGTAACGTACACCTTTACCTTTATAAGGTTCAGGACGGCGATAAGCACGAATATCTGCTGCAACTTGACCAATTAACTGCTTATCAGCACCTTTTAAAACGATTTCCGTTTGTGAAGGGCATTCTGCAGTAATACCTGCTGGTAAAGTGTGCTCCACAGGGTGAGAGAAACCTAAACTTAATGCAACTGCGTTGCCTTTAATTTGAGCTCTGTAACCAACACCCACTAGTTGTAATTTCTTAGTGAAGCCTTCAGTAACACCGATAACCATTGCATTAACTAATGCACGAGCTGTACCCGATTGAGCATTCGCTTCAACAAAACCTTCACGCGGAGTGAAAGTAAATTGACCATTATCTTGTTTAACTTCAACTGAGTGATGAATTGTGCGAGATAACTCGCCATTTTTTCCTTTTACTGTTAATAGCTGACCGTCGAGTTTAACTTCAACGCCGGCAGGAATATTAACAGGTGCCTTTGCAACACGAGACATTTTCCTACCCCTCTATTAAGCTACGTAACAGATGATCTCACCGCCTAAGCCCGCTTGACGAGCTGCACGGTCAGTCATAACACCTTTAGATGTAGAAATTACAGCAACACCTAAACCACCCATAACTTTCGGTAATTCGTCTTTACGTTTGTAAATACGAAGACCAGGACGGCTTACACGTTGGATGCTTTCTACAACCGGTTTGCCTTGGAAATATTTTAAAGTAATTTCCAATTCAGGTTTTGCACCTTCTAAAACTTTAACGCTTTCGATATAACCTTCAGCAGCTAATACGTTGGCAATTGCCACTTTTAGCTTGGAAGAAGGCATATTGATTGCAACTTTGTTCGCAGCTTGACCGTTACGAATACGGGTCAACATATCTGCGATTGGATCTTGCATACTCATTGTACTTTTTCTCCGATTCCAAAATAAAGTGGTATATTACCAGCTCGCTTTTCTAAGGCCTGGGATCTCGCCGCGCATAGCAGCTTCACGAACCTTAATACGGCTTAAACCAAACTTACGTAAAACGCCGTGAGGACGTCCAGTTTGGCGGCAACGGTTACGTTGACGACTAGGGCTAGAATCACGTGGTAAAGTTTGTAATTTTAACACTGCATTCCAACGATCTTCGTCAGAGGCATTGACATCAGAAATGATTTTCTTTAATTCTGCACGTTTAGCGAAGAATTTTTCAGCCAATTTAACGCGTTTTACATCGCGTGCTTTCATTGATTGTTTTGCCATTATAACCTGCCTTATTTACGGAATGGGAAATTAAAGGCAGCAAGTAGTGCTTGACCTTCTTCATCATTCTTAGCAGTAGTTGTGATAGTGATATCTAAACCACGTACACGATCTACTTTATCGTAATCGATTTCAGGGAAGATGATTTGTTCACGCACACCCATGCTGTAGTTACCACGACCATCAAATGATTTCGCGCTTAAACCGCGGAAGTCACGAATACGTGGAACAGCAATTGTAATTAAACGTTCAAAGAACTCCCACATACGCTCACCGCGTAGTGTTACTTTACAACCGATTGGATATCCCTGACGGATTTTAAAGCCAGCAACAGATTTACGAGCTTTAGTTACTAAAGGTTTTTGACCGCTAATTGCTGCTAAGTCCGCTACTGCGTTGTCTAGCAATTTCTTATCGGTCAATGCTTCACCCACACCCATATTCAGGGTAATCTTTTCGATTCGTGGGACTTGCATGACAGATTTGTAGCCGAATTTATTTTTTAACTCGTTTACTACTTGATCTCTGTAGTAATCATGCAGTTTCGCCATCGCATTACTCCAGTTTGTTAGATAATTTCATTGTTAGATTTGAAGAAACGTACTTTTTTGCCGTCTTCGAATCTAAAACCTACACGGTCAGCTTTGTTTGTTTTTGGATTGAAAATCGCAACATTAGAAGCATCGATAGCCGCTTCTTTTTTCACTAAACCACCAGCTTGTCCTAAAGCAGGAACTGGTTTTTCATGTTTAGTGATGATGTTGATACCTTCAACAAACACTTTACCGTTTGGTAACACTTTAGTTACCTTGCCACGCTTGCCTTTGTCTTTACCGGCAAGTACGATTACTTCATCGTTTTGACGAATTTTTGCAGCCATTTCTCACTTCTCCTTACAGTACTTCTGGTGCCAAAGAAATGATCTTCATGAATTTCTCAGAACGAAGTTCACGAGTCACCGGTCCAAAAATACGAGTACCGATTGGTTGCTCTGTGTTATTGTTTAAAATTACACAAGCGTTACCATCGAAGCGAATGACTGATCCGTCTGGGCGACGAACACCCTTCTTGGTGCGCACAACAACTGCTTTTAATACATCACCTTTTTTAACTTTACCGCGTGGAATTGCTTCTTTCACAGTAACTTTGATGATATCACCAATAGCAGCATAACGACGGTGCGATCCACCTAGAACCTTGATACACATTACGCTGCGAGCACCAGAGTTATCGGCAACATCCAGCATAGTCTGTTCTTGGATCATATTTTATGCTCCGTTAAGTTAATAATACACCCTTGCGGGACGAACCTATCCATGCCTTATAAAGATATATGGCGGATAGGTGGCGGAGTTTATCAAAATCAAGCTATAAACGCAATCAAAATTTTATACTTAAGTTAGCGTATTTAAAGTGCGATCAAATTTTTATGACTTTTTAGCAAGTCTTGGAAAGAAAAAAGCCAACGGCATAACCATTGGCTTTTATTTTTTAATTTGTTAATTAAGCAATAACTGCTTTCTCAACAACACGAACTAAAGTCCAAGATTTGGTTTTAGAGAGAGGACGACATTCGCGAATCTCTACTACATCACCTAATTTGGCTTCGTTGTTCTCATCGTGTACGTGTAATTTAGTTGTACGACGGATAAACTTACCGTATAACGGGTGTTTTACCTTACGTTCAATAGCAACAACGAAAGATTTTTCCATTTTGTCGCTAACAACTTTACCTTGTACGCTACGAATTTTATCAGTCATTACTCACCCGCCTTCTCAGTTAAAATGGTTTTAACGCGTGCGATATCACGACGCACTTGTTTAGCCTGATGGGTTTGTTGAAGCTGACCGGTGGCTGTTTGCATACGCAATTTGAACTGTTCACCTAAAAGGTTCACTAATTCATCATTCAGCTCTTCAACACTTTTTGTACGTAAATCTTGAGCTTTCATTACATCACCGTCTTAGTTACGAAGGTAGTCTTGATTGGCAATTTAGCAGCTGCTAATGCAAATGCTTGTCTTGCGATCTCTTCAGACACACCATCCATTTCATAAAGTACTTTACCCGGTTGGATTAAGGCTACCCAGTACTCAACGTTACCTTTACCTTTACCCATACGGACTTCTAATGGTTTTTCAGTAATTGGTTTATCTGGGAAAACACGGATCCAGATTTTACCTTGACGTTTAACTGCACGTGTCATTGCACGACGAGCCGCTTCAATTTGACGAGCGGTTAAACGACCACGACCAACTGCTTTTAACCCGAATGTACCGAAACTAACTTCAGTACCACCCGCGATACCACGGTTACGGCCTTTGTGAACTTTACGGAATTTTGTACGTTTTGGTTGCAACATTTAGCGTTTCTCCTTACTTACGACCTTTGCCACGTGGAGCCTTTTTAGGCTTGTCGGCAGGTTGTTGTTCTGATTGCGCAACTGCAGCCATTCCACCCAAAATTTCACCTTTGAAGATCCATACTTTAACGCCGATTACGCCGTATGTAGTATGAGCTTCTGCAGTGTTATAATCGATGTCCGCACGAAGAGTATGTAGAGGTACACGACCTTCACGATACCATTCAGAACGTGCGATTTCTGCACCACCTAAACGACCGCTAACTTCAACTTTGATACCTTTAGCACCTAAACGCATTGCGCTTTGTACCGCACGTTTCATAGCACGACGGAACATTACACGACGTTCTAATTGAGAAGCGATGCTGTCTGCAACTAATTTTGCATCTAATTCCGGTTTTTTCACTTCAGCAATGTTGATTTGAGCCGGAACGCCAGCGATTTGAGATACTGCGTTACGTAATTTTTCAACATCTTCACCTTTTTTACCGATAACGATACCAGGGCGAGCTGTGTGAATTGTTACACGAATACTTTTCGCTGGACGCTCAATAGTAATACGTGAAACCGAAGCGTTTGCTAATTCTTTTGTTAAGAATTTGCGTACTTTGAAGTCACCGTCAAGATTGTCGGCGAAATCTTGTGTATTCGCGAACCAAGTAGAGTTCCAAGGTTTTACAATACCTAGGCGAATACCATTTGGATTTACTTTTTGACCCATTGCTATTCCTCTACTTATTAACGATCTGACACAACCACAGTGATGTGGCTAGTACGTTTTAAAATACGATCTGCACGACCTTTAGCACGTGGCATAACACGTTTCATGCTAGGACCTTCGTCAACGAAGATTTTAGCAACTTTAAGATCATCGATATCTGCACCATCATTATGCTCTGCGTTAGCAATAGCAGACTCTAATACTTTTTTCACTAAAGCCGCAGCTTTTTTGTTAGTAAAAGTTAAGATTTCTAATGCTTGCGCAACTTTTTTACCACGAATTAAATCGGCAACTAAGCGAGCTTTTTGGGCAGAAGTGCGAGCGTAACGATGTTTTGCGATAGTTTCCATCTATTTACCTCTTATTTCTTAGCTTTCTTATCTGCCGCGTGACCGCGGTATGTACGAGTCGGTGCAAATTCACCTAATTTATGGCCGATCATTTCATCAGATACATAAACAGGAACGTGCTGACGACCATTATGGACTGCGATGGTCAATCCGATCATTGAAGGAATGATCATTGAACGACGGGACCAAGTTTTGATTGGTTTTTTATCCCCGCTTTCCACCGCCTTCTCTACCTTCTTCAACAAGTGTAGGTCAAGGAAAGGACCTTTCTTGAGAGAACGTGGCATGGCTTATCCTCTTATTAATTTAAATTATTTGCCACGACGACGTACGATATATTTATCAGTACGTTTGTTGTGACGAGTTTTCTTACCTTTAGTTTGAACGCCCCAAGGAGTTACTGGGTGTTTACCAAAGTTACGACCTTCACCACCACCGTGTGGGTGATCTACTGGGTTCATTGCAGTACCACGAACTGTAGGGCGAATGCCTCTCCAGCGGTTAGCACCAGCTTTACCCAATACGCGAAGCATATGTTCTGAGTTACCAACTTCACCGATTGTAGCAACACATTCAGCTAATACTTTACGCATTTCGCCTGAACGTAAACGTAAAGTTACGTAGTTGCCTTCACGAGCGATGATTTGTACATAAGCACCAGCAGAACGAGCGATCTGACCGCCTTTACCTGGTTTTAATTCAACGTTATGTACTGTTGAACCAACTGGGATATTACGCATTGGTAATGAGTTACCCACTTTAATTGGTGAGTTAACGCCAGATTGGATTTGATCGCCAACTGACAAACCTTTAGGTGCTAAGATATAACGGCGTTCACCATCTTTATAAAGCACTAAAGCAATGTTAGCTGAACGGTTTGGATCATATTCTAAACGTTCAACAACCGCTGGGATATCTAACTTGTTACGTTTGAAATCGATTAAACGGTAATGTTGTTTATGACCACCACCGATGTGGCGAGTGGTAATACGACCATAATTGTTACGACCACCAGTTTTAGATTTAGTATCTAGAAGAGGCGCGTAAGGTTTACCCTTGTATAATTCAGGGTTCACGATTTTAACAACGTGACGACGACCAGCGGAGGTCGGCTTACATTTAACGATAGCCATTCTCTAATTTCCTCCGATTACTCTGCACTGTCCACGAAGTCCAAGTTTTGGCCTTCGGCTAAAGTTACATAAGCTTTTTTCCAGTCGCTGCGACGACCCATTTTGTTACCACGGCGTTTAGTTTTACCTTTAACAACCACGGTACGAACTGAGTCAACTTTTACTTCAAATAATTGAGCAACAGCAGCAGCAATTTCAGCTTTGTTCGCATCTAAAGCAACTTTAAGTACAACAGTGTTAGATTTTTCAGCATTGTTAGTTGCTTTTTCAGAGATGTGCGGTGCACGTAGCACGCTTAGCAAACGTTCTTGACTCATGCTAGGATCTCCTCAATTTGTTTCACAGCGTCAACAGTAACAATCACTTTATCGAAAGCGATTAAGCTAACTGGATCGATACCTTGAACATCACGTACATCAACTTTATATAAGTTACGTGCCGCTAAGAATAGATTTTCATCTAAACTTGCTGTGATAATTAACGCATCTTCAACTGCTAAATCTTTTAATTTTTGTACTAATACTTTAGTTTTTGGTGCATCTAATTCGAATTTTTCAACAACAACCAAACGGTCTTGACGAACTAATTCAGAAAGAATGCTTTTGATAGCACCACGGTACATTTTCTTGTTCACTTTTTGGCTGTGATCTTGTGGTTTAGCCGCGAAGGTTGTACCACCAGAACGCCAGATTGGTGATTTGATATCACCAGAACGAGCACGACCTGTACCTTTTTGACGCCAAGGTTTTTTACCTGAACCAGACACTTCAGCACGAGTTTTTTGCGCACGAGTACCTTGACGAGCACCTGCTGCATAAGCAACAACAACTTGGTGAATCAAAGCTTCGTTAAACTCACGTCCGAAGGTAGTTTCAGAAACAGTTAGTGCGTTTGCACCTACAACTTGTAATTCCATCTCTATCTCCTAGACTTATGCTTTAACTGCCGGCTTAACGATAACATCGCCATTGATAGCACCAGGTACAGAACCTTTTACTAATAGCAATTTACGCTCAGCATCTACACGAACAACTTCAAGTGATTGAACGGTTACACGCTCAGCACCTAAATGTCCTGCCATTTTTTTACCTTTAAACACACGACCTGGAGTTTGGTTTTGACCAATAGAACCAAGTACACGATGTGATAAAGAGTTACCGTGTGTAGCATCTTGAGTACGGAAGTTCCAACGTTTAACACCACCTTGGAAACCTTTACCTTTAGAAGTACCAGTAACATCTACTTTTTTAACATCTGCAAAGATGTCAACATTGATTTCTTGACCTAAAGTGAATTCTTCACCTTCAGTACGAAATTCCCATAAACCGCGACCAGCTTCAACACCTGCTTTCACAAAATGGCCTGCTTCAGGTTTAGTTACACGATTCGCTTTTTTAGAACCAGTAGTAACTTGAACTGCAGTATAGCCATCGTTTTCAAGAGTTTTAACTTGAGTTACGCGGTTGGCTTCGATTTCGATAACGGTAACTGGTACAGAAACACCGTCTTCATTGAAGATACGGGTCATACCAACTTTACGACCGACTAAACCAATCATTGTAATAACCTCTTAATTAACCTAGGCTGATCTGCACGTCCACGCCGGCAGCCAAATCTAAACGCATTAATGCATCAACAGTTTTTTCTGTTGGCTCTACGATATCTACTAAACGTTTGTGTGTACGAATTTCGTATTGGTCACGCGCGTCTTTGTTCACGTGTGGAGAAATCAACACGGTGAAACGCTCTTTACGAGTTGGTAAAGGGATTGGACCACGAACTTGTGCACCAGTACGTTTAGCTGTTTCTACGATCTCCGCAGTAGATTGATCGATCAAACGGTGATCGAAAGCTTTTAAGCGGATACGGATTCTTTGGTTCTGCATTAGACCAGAGCTCCAATAAAATTTAGCTAATAAAAAACTAACACCAATCACAATTCTAACTTCAAAATAGAAAAGGAGGTGTAAGTTACCTGTTATATAGTCTCCAAATCGGAAACATTGTTAGTATTACATATCGTAATACTCGTTTAATAAATGATTACATTAAACGGCTTTCAATATCTGAAAGCCCGTGGATATTACACAAAAACACCTAATTATGCAAGCTTTTTGTTCAATTAATTTCCACAAATAAAAAAGTGCGGTCATTTTCTCGAGTATTTTTCACCTGAAAAAATGACCGCACTTTTATAAAATGAAATCTACAGCTTATTATCTAACATTGCAATATGTCTTGTTGCGGCAATCCATGCACCAACATAACCCATAATCAAGCAACTTACTAATAAGAAGATCAGCTCGCCCACACCTAATCCATTGAGCTCAAAGGTGACCGCAAAGATATCCGTCACATATTTCACTGCAGAAGTAAAGTAACCCACAATAAGACTACTAAATACAGCTGCAACAAATCCACCTAGCACTGCATAAATCATACCAGTGTAAAGATAAGGACGAAGAATAAATTGATCCGTTGCACCTAATAGCTTCATCACATCAATACTTGCACGACTGCTATAAACATCGGAACGAATGCTATTTCCGATAACAAGGAATACGGCTATTGTCATTAACACTGTACAGAAAATTGCCACGTGTGCGAAAAGCCACGAAAGTGCGGTCAATTTTTCCATCCAATCATTATCTAGTCGAACTTCTTGCACGCCTTTAATTTTATTTAAATTTGCACGTAACTCAGCTCGTTTTTCTGATTCATTAAACGCTTTAGAGGGTTTCACCATCACCACAGCCGGTAATGGGTTGTCATCTAAAATTTCTAACTCTTCACCAAAACCAGACCAACTTTTAAATTCTTTCAAACTGTCTTGACGAGAAACATAATTTAACGATTCAACACCTTCTTGCTGACGAATTTTTTCCACCACCAAGTTAGCATCTTCTTCACTTAAATTTTTATGTAAATAGATTGTGAGCTCGCTTTCCGGATAAAATTGAGTTGTCGCTAAGTGTAAATTTTTCCATAACAAATAGCTCACCGTTGGAATCGTAAGAGACACGGCAATCACAAGAATTGTTAGTAATGTACCAAATTTACGTTTTACTAAATCGTTCAACACAGAACGCAAAGTATAAGCAGTTTGCACGCCAAAAGAAGCATCAATACGTCTTGTCATTTTTTATCCTTAATAGCGTAAGTAGCCTTGTTCAAGCACAAGACATGGTTTTGGTTTTTGTTGAATTAAATTGATATCGTGTGTCGCAATTAACACCGTCATGCCTAAACGATTAAACTCTTCAAAAAGATTAAAAATCCCTAAGGAAAGTTCATCATCAAGGTTACCTGTGGGCTCATCCGCTAATAAAAGTTGCGGTTTATGCACAATGGCACGCGCGATATCCACGCGTTGTTGCTCCCCACCTGAAATTTGTGGCGGCATATAATTCGCTTTACTACGTAAGCCCACACGATCTAATGCAACCAATGCGCGTGTATGTGCTTCTTTCGGGTTCATGCCAGCAATAATCAATGGCAACGCCACATTTTCTGCTACGCTACGATCCGTTAATAGACGGTAATCTTGGTGAACCATACCGATTTGGCGGCGTAAAAATGGGATTTCATATTTAGACAAACGCGTAATATCATGACCATTAAACCAAATATTACCGGCATTCGCCTTTTCCATTCCCATGATTAATTTAAGCAAGGTACTTTTACCCGCGCCAGAATGCCCAACAAGATAAGTCATACTTCCAACAGGAAGATGAAAATTCAAGCCTTGCAAGGCCGGCTGAGTCGCACCGTGATAAGCTTTAGAGACATTTGAAAATCGAATCACTTTATTATTCCTTTTTATTCTTCATTTTCGTGAACAAACAATGCTTCAATAAATTCTTCTGCATTAAATTCGCGTAAATCTTCAATTTTTTCACCCACACCAATATAACGAATTGGTAAATTAAACTGATCTGCAATGGCGAAAATTACCCCACCTTTTGCTGTTCCGTCTAATTTGGTTAATGTAATACCTGTTAACCCAACCGCCTCATTAAAGAGTTTGGCTTGGCTAATTGCATTCTGCCCTGTACCCGCATCTAAGGTAAGCATAATTTCGTGCGGTGCGGTTTCATCGTATTTTCTCATGACACGAACGATTTTCTTCAATTCATCCATGAGATTATTTTTATTTTGTAAACGACCGGCCGTATCCGCAATTAAAATATCAATATTACGTGCTGCGGCAGATTGCATCGCATCAAAAATCACCGACGCAGAATCTGAACCTGTACTTTGTGCCACAACCGGGATATTGTTACGTTCACCCCATACTTGAAGTTGTTCTACTGCTGCGGCACGGAAAGTATCCCCTGCGGCTAACATGACTGATTTACCTTCATTTTGGAATTTACGAGCCAATTTACCAATTGTGGTTGTTTTACCTACACCGTTTACGCCAACCATCAAAATAACATAAGGCTTTTTAGTCGTATCAATGACCAATGGTTTTGCAACTGGTTTTAGAATTTCTACCATTTCAACTTTAAGTTGTTGGTAAAGCAATTCCGCATCTTGTAACTGTTTACGGCTTGCGTGCTCCGTTAAATTCTTAATGATTTTATTGGTTGTTGGTACACCAATATCCGCAATTAAAAGCTGCTCTTCCAACTCTTCAAATAAATCATCGTCAATCTTTTTACCTAAAAAGAACGCTCGGAAACCTGCACCAATATTTTGTTTAGTTTTGAGTAAGCCTTTGACTAAACGACTAAAAAAGCCACCTTCACTTGGTTTTTCTTGCGTTTCGGTATTAATATCTGAACGGAATTCATCTTTAACATCTTCAACAATTTCAGGCTCAATCTCAGCATCAACTACAGGAAGATCTTCAACGACATTATCTTGCTCAATAATGCTTTCTGTTGGTTCTTCCGCAGAAAGTGCGGTAGAAATTTCTTCTGTTTTTTCTGTCTCTTCAGCCGTTGCCTCAATCACCGGTGTATCTAAAACTGGCTCAATATTGACCGCACTTTCAGGTGAAATCACTTCTTCTACAACAGGTTCAATATGCTCAACAATGGTATTCTCAGCTTTATCCTCTTGCAGCTGTTCCGCTAACTCCTGTAATTCTTCCTGTTCAACTTGTTCTAATTGAACGTTCTCGCTATTGTGAACAATCTCTTCCGTAGGCGAAACATCGGCAGATTCAACAGATGACTCTTCAATAGTTGGCTCAATTTTTTGTTCTTCTTGCTTTTTATTGCGACCAAAAAGAGAGGCCCAAAACCCGCCTTTTTTCTTTTCTTCTGACATAAATTCTTCTCTTAAACACAAATCTTTAAAAAATACTGCCTATTCTAGCAAAAAATCGTCTAAACTAAGCACAATTTTCACTAAAAATCTGTTTCTTTATGAAAAAAATGCAAGTTCAAAATGCCAAAGGCGAAGTTCGAATCATCGCGGGTCTTTGGCGTGGACGAAAATTACCGGTTTTAAATGCGGAAGGCTTGCGCCCTACAGGTGATCGCGTGAAAGAAACCTTATTCAACTGGTTAATGCCTTACATTGTGGATAGCCATTGTCTTGATTGCTTTGCGGGTAGTGGCTCACTTGGCTTTGAGGCTCTTTCTCGACAAGCGAAACAGGTAACGTTTTTAGAGTTGGATAAAACCGTAGCGAATCAATTAAAAAAAAATTTGCAAACGCTGAAAACGACAGCTGAACAAGCCCAAGTGATCAATCAAAATAGTTTAGAATTTTTAAAACAAGCACAAAATCAACCGCACTTTGATGTGGTATTTTTGGATCCACCTTTTCATTTTGGTTTAGCTGAACAAGCAATTACCCTATTAGAGGAAAAGAATTGGCTCTTACCTCATGCATTGATTTATGTGGAAACAGAAAAAGACAAACCGCTAAGCGTGCCTGAAAATTGGCAATTACTAAAAGAAAAAACCACAGGTATGGTGAGTTACCGCCTGTATCAAAAAGATTAGGAAATCATTATGTTAGACATTGTGTTATACGAACCTGAAATTCCACAAAATACGGGAAATATTATTCGTCTTTGTGCCAACACTGGCTTTCGACTTCATTTAATCGAGCCACTTGGCTTTACCTGGGATGATAAAAAATTACGTCGTTCCGGCTTGGATTATCATGAATTTGCTGAAATCAAAAAACATAAAACCTTTGAAGCCTTTTTAGAAAGCGAAAAACCGAAACGTCTTTTTGCACTCACTACTAAAGGCGGCCCTGCGCATAGCGAAGTGCAATTTGAATTAGGGGATTATTTAATGTTTGGCCCTGAAACACGTGGTATTCCAATGTCTATTTTGGATAAAATGCCAATGGAACAAAAAATCCGTATCCCAATGACCGCAAATAGCCGCAGTATGAACTTATCTAACTCGGTAGCTGTTGCAGTTTATGAGGCTTGGCGACAACTTGGTTACGAAGGCGCGGTGAATTTAAATCGATAAAAAACCAGTAAAATAGCTGCTTATTTTATACACAAAAATAAGCAGCTTTCTTTTTGCATTTAATTTGTGATCTTGATCACATATTTATAATTTTAAGATTCCCTTTTTACCAAAACAGCAGTATAAATAAATTACATTTAGAGAGGGATCTCGATGTACCCACTTGATCTATCAAGCTCTAGTCTTTCTTGACTCTTCAAGCAAACCTTCCCCGTTGTCCTAAATAAAGAATTGGCAGTCGAATGATTTGCCCTCCGTTTGTATCCCTAAAATTTAACAACTATTGCAGCAAAATTAGTTTCATCTCACATCAATAAGGAGGTTGGGTGAATGAAGTTAATTTTGAATTGGTCGAAACAGCAGTGGCTAGGCATGGATGCTTACCAAAAAAGTGCGGTCAATTTTGGCCGCACTTCCTATTTCTATTATTTGCAAATCACTAACTTTGTGTTGCTATTTTCTAAATAATCCGCAATTTGTTTTGGCACATCATCCGTGAAAAGATAATCCACGTCTTTGAGCTCCCCTAATCGCACAATGGCTTGTCGAGAAAATTTTGAATGATCAGTCGCTAATAACGTTTGACGTGAGCTTTCTATAATGGCACGTTTCACTTGGACTTCATGATAATCATAGTCCAATAATGAACCGTCAAGGTCAATTGCACTAATACCCAGAATCCCGAAATCTAAACGAAACTGAGAAATAAAATTAACCGTTGCCTCACCAATAATGCCCCCATCCTTACGTAAGGAACCACCTGCCATCGTAATATCAAAGGTTTCATTTTGGCGTAATAGATGAGCTGCATTGATATTATTTGTCACAATGCGTAACCGTTCATGGTTTAACAAGGCGCTAGCTACCGCTTCAGGCGTGGTACCAATATCAATAAATAAGGATGCACCGTTTGGAATACGTTTTGCCACTTCACGAGCAATGGCACTTTTTTGAGAAGGGAAAAATTGTTTACGTTCAATGTAATCAGAGTTTTCTGCGGTAGAAGAAGGAGCGGCACCACCATGATGACGACGAATTAAATCTTGTTCTGCAAGGATATTCAGATCTCGTCTAATGGTCTGTGGGCTGACTTCCAGTTCGATAACCAGCTCTTCTGTACTGGCATACCCTTTTAGCTTCACAAGCTCAATTATTTTCTGATGGCGTAATGATTGCTTCATATAAATGCCTATAAATTTGAATTAGCTAAACAATTTAGCCTTAATTTTACTCTGCAGAAATCCCCAAACCAATCCTAAGATAAAGCCTGAAATGTGAGCAGCGTTTCCTATATTAATACCAAAAAGCGGACTAATAAAGCCAAATACAAGCCCTACCAGTAACATTGTAAAAAAGCCTTCTGGTAAGTCAAAACTATGCGGGTGCAATTTGTCCACCACCAACACATAACCTAACACGGCATAAACCACACCAGATAGCCCGAAAAAGGCGGGACCGGTAAAATAATTCTGTACAGCGCCACTCACTGCAGCTGAGACTAAAACGAATAATAAAAAATGGAGAGAACCAAATCGGCGTTCAATCGCGCCACCGAATAACCAAAACCACGAAAGGTTAAATAAAATATGCGGTACCGACAAATGAACAATAGCATGAGTGAAATAGCGCCATATTTCCTGATCTTCCCAAGAATAAGCCGGATAATGGAATAAATCCATAATTGGCTCTTCAAATCCGATATTCTGCAAGAGATAAATCACCGCGCAAAGTGCGGTCAAAATAAACGTAATTTTTTTCTTTCTTAATAGACGTTTCACCAATTTTCTCTCTTGAATACCATCTGTTTCGCTACCAAATAAAGGCTGCATTTGCTATATTCCTTTTTCATTTAATTTTTGTTCATCATATAAGGTTCATTATGAAAAAACAAACTATGCCGACAGAATTTAGCGGCTTCGCTTGGGGAATCGCGGCATTTTGTTTACCCATTTTACTGTGGCCTATGGCTTCTCTACTTTCCACTGCTTTTGCGAAAAACCCAACATTAAGCGACTTTCAGATCGATCTTTTCTCGATTATCTTTTGGGTGTATCCCTTTGTTTTGGTTTTGATTGCGCGTTTACTTTATAAATTACATCAGCACAAACCTAAACTTGCCGTAAAATTATTGCTACTAAGTGCGGTCATTTTTTACATTGTTTTAGTTTCGGTTTGCTACATTGGCTTTAATGCTTAAGAATATAAAAACAAAATCACAAACAACAAAAAGGGAGCTTTCGCTCCCTTTTAATTTATGTTCCTAATAATCAAAAATATAAAAAATTCCTACCTGCAATCAATTATGCAAAGTATTTTTCTAAATCGTCGCTACCGCCGATGTGTTTACCACCAATGAATACTTGTGGCACAGTTGAACGACCAGAAACTGCACGTACACTCACGATTGTTGCATCGTGACCTAATACGATTTCTTCAAAGCTTAAACCTTTATCGCGTAAAAGTTGTTTTGCTTTCGCACAATATGGGCAACCAGGTTTAGTGAAGATTGAGATTGATTCTTGCACTTGGTAATTTGGTGCAATGTATTTCAACATGGTATCTGCATCTGATACTTTAAATGGATCGCCTGGTTCATTTGGTTCAATAAACATTTTTTCCACTACGCCATTTTTCACGAGCATAGAATAACGCCAAGAACGTTTACCAAAACCTAAATCATCTTTTCCAACTAACATGCCCATACCTTCAGTGAAAGTACCGTTACCATCTGGAATGAATTTTACGTTATGTGCTTCTTCTGCTTCTTTCCACGCATTCATCACAAACGTATCATTTACTGATACTACTAAAATATCATCTACACCATGTTGTTTGAAAACGGGTGCAAGCTCGTTATAACGTGGTAAGTGAGAAGATGAACAAGTTGGCGTGAAAGCACCTGGTAATGAGAATACAACAACTGTTTTGTTATCAAATAATTCAGATGTAGTCACATCAACCCATTGATCACCTTGACGAGTACGAAATGTAACTTGTGGGACTTTTTTTCCTTCCATATTAGACATAATGTGTCTCCTCTGTTAGTTAAATGAATTTGCCTTAAAAACTTGATAGGCATTATAGAAAGTTTTGTGATATAGTTACAATCAATTAATTCTATCCTTTTAATTGACATATTCTATAAAGTGAGAACCCTATGAATATTCGTGATTTAGAATACTTAGTAGCCCTTTCCGAGTTTAAACATTTCCGTCGAGCGGCGGATTCTTGCAATGTTAGCCAACCCACTTTAAGTGGCCAAATCCGCAAACTCGAAGATGAGTTAGGCATTATTTTACTTGAACGTACTAGCCGTAAAGTGCTCTTCACGCAATCAGGTATGTTGCTTGTTGAGCAAGCTCGCACTGTATTACGTGAAGTAAAATTACTTAAAGAGATGGCTAGCAATCAAGGTAAAGAAATGACCGGTCCATTACACATCGGACTCATCCCAACTGTTGGTCCTTATCTACTTCCTTACATTGTACCAACATTAAAAGAAACTTTCCCTGATCTTGAAGTATTTCTTTACGAAGCTCAAACGCATCAATTATTAGAACAATTAGAAACGGGTCGCCTAGATTGTGCAATTGTGGCTCGTGTACCTGAAACTGAAGCCTTTATCGAAGTACCCATTTTTGATGAAAAAATGTTACTGGCAGTT
The DNA here is from genome assembly GCF_001053575.1 of Parahaemophilus parainfluenzae. Lineage (GTDB taxonomy): Bacteria > Pseudomonadota > Gammaproteobacteria > Enterobacterales > Pasteurellaceae > Haemophilus_D > Haemophilus_D parainfluenzae_S. The sequence goes on from NZ_JVSL01000022.1 coordinate 95,495, forward strand.
TCAGAACAGCATCCATGGGCGTCAGAAAGCAAAATTGCCATGAATACCTTAAAAGGGCAAGAAATGCTCATGCTAGATGATGGACACTGCTTACGTAATCAAGCACTGGATTATTGTTTTACAGCAGGTGCTAAAGAAGACTCTCACTTCCAAGCGACGAGCCTAGAAACCTTACGCAATATGGTGGCAGCTAATGCAGGTATTACCTTTATGCCAGAACTTGCTGTATTAAATGAAGGTACACGTAAAGGCGTAAAATATATTCCTTGCCATTCACCAGAACCCGCTCGTACTATTGCGCTTGTTTATCGCCCAGGATCGCCATTACGTAATCGTTATGAACGCGTTGCAAATGCGATCAGTGAACAAGTTAAATCAATTTTAGCGAATAAAAAATAATTCATCATAGACTGAGGAAAACCAAATGGCAGGCGTTCGAGCAATTCAAAAAGAAAAAACCCGTCGAGCCTTAATTGACGCAGCGTTCAATCAGTTGAGTGCAGAAAAGAGCTTTTCTAATTTAAGTTTACGTGAAGTTGCACGAGAGGCGGGTATTGCACCAACTTCTTTCTATCGCCACTTTAGCGATATGGATGAGCTCGGATTAGAAATGGTTGATGAGGCTGGCTTAACGCTTCGCCAATTAATGCGCCAAGCGCGTAAACGCATTGATGCCGGCGGCAGTGTCATCCGTGTTTCTGTTGAAACCTTTTTTGAATTTATCACTCACAGCACCAATGTGTTCCGTTTGCTTTTACGTGAAAGTTCGGGAACCTCTCAAGCGTTCCGTACTGCAGCGGCCCGTGAAATCAAACACTTTGTCGATGAATTAGCTGAATACATTGCGAAGAAAAATCACTACTCTCAATATGTCTCTTATGTACAAGCAGAAGGCATGGTAACCATCGTATTCACGGCTGGTTCTAATGCCTTAGATATGACCAAAGCTGAACAAGATTTGTTAAAAGAACGCGTTATCTTACAGCTTCGCATGCTTGCTAAAGGTGGTGACTTCGCAGCGCATAAAGAAAAAATGATGCGAAAATAGACCGCACTTTTCGACTAAAACAAAACACCCGCATCTCTGCGGGTGTTGCTTTATCTCAAGAAGGGAATTATTTACCATCCCAAGCTTTAATTGCATCTAAACGCGCTTTCACTTTGCTGCTTGAATCACCTTTGAAGTAATCTTTCGCTAAACCACCTTCAAAACCGCCGTAGTTCGGGTTAGGTAAAACGATGAATGTTTTACCAAATTTCGCTTTGTTTTGTGCAACGAAATCACGACGTTCTGCATTTTGTTTACCGTAGATCGCATCACCGAAGTCATCGAGGTTATCACCCACATAAACGACGATTTCATAGCCTTGTTTTTCAATTTCTTCAAAACGTGCTGCTTTTGGTGATTTATCTTTTTTCAAGTAAAATGCTGAGTCTTCAACACCATTAAAACCTAAACGTTTCATGTCATCAATCGTACCTGCTTTTTCATTGCTTTCTTTACGATTAGAAACGTAGAACATTTTACCGCCGTGGGTATTTACATAGTTATTGAATTCTACTGCACCTGGTACAACACCTGATTGACGAGCTTCTACCCAACGAGTCCAGTCTTTGCCATCAAATGGTTTGTTGTTTTGAACTTGCCAACCTGCATAAGGGCTGTTATCTAACATGGTTTCATCTAAATCCACCACAACGGCTTTTTTCTTACCTTTTTTCACTTTAGCGTGATCAAATGCCACTTTTGCCGCATTGTATGCTTGGTAAGAAAGGGCTTGGTATTCACCTGATTGTTGAATCCAGTTTAGACCTAATACCGCTTGTTGTTGAAGCTGAGCATCCGCTTCTGCACTTTTATTTTGAGTCGCGCAACCGGTTAAAATAAATGCTGACATCGCTGCAATAGCGGTAAGTTTTAATGTTGTTTTCATTGATTGTTCCTTCTGTTAAAAAGTCATAATGACAGACAAAAGTATAACAAGCCTATTTGGGCAGTGACTATGGGTTTATCAAACTTTATAACTAATTTGTGAGTTAGATCACATTTTTCATTTTAAAGCTATCTAACAAACCCAATGAGATCATTTCAAAATCATCTTATTTTTTAACCGCACTTTTTCATCGCATTTCGCTGTATTTCACGGTAAACTATCCCTAGTTTTCAGAAATAATAGGTAATTTATGCGTCTTTTCATTGGAATTTTAGTGGGTATTCTCGTGCTATTTCAGTACGATCTTTGGTTTGGTAAAAACGGCTATTTTGACTACAAAGATGTCGAAGCTCAAATCAAAGAGAATAAAGCTGAAAATGAAAAGCTCTCACAAAGAAATCAAATGATTTCCGCCGAAATTCAAGGATTAACAAAAGGCTTTGAATCTATTGAAGAGCGTGCGCGCATGAGTCATGATATGGTCAAACCAAACGAAGTGTTCTATCACATCGTCAAAGAGCATAAATAATGAGCCGTGAAATTATCGCCGTCATTCCTGCTGCAGGCGTTGGAAGCCGTATGCAAGCAAATAAGCCTAAACAATATCTGAAAATCCGAGACAAGACGATTCTGGAACATACGCTCTCAGTCATTCTATCCCACCCTGCAATTAATCATGTTATTCTTGCAGTAGGAAAAAATGACCCCTATCTTTTTGAAATAACTTTATTCCCACATCAAAACATCACCCTCGTTGAAGGGGGAGAAACACGCGCTGAATCAGTTCTAAATGGACTCAGCGCAATCAAAAATGACCAAGCTTGGGTATTGGTGCATGATGCGGCTAGACCTTGTTTAACACATCAAGATTTAGATAAATTGCTCCAAATCGATGATGAACAAGGTGCTATTTTGGCCATTCCTGCGGTGGATACAATTAAACGCGCAAATGAACAACAAGATATTATTAAAACAGAAGATCGCTCAGAACTTTGGCTTGCTCAGACGCCTCAATTTTTCCGTTGCGATCTATTAAGAAATGCACTTAAACAGGGGCTTTCTCAAGGCGCCAATATTACAGATGAAGCCTCTGCAATGGAACTTGCTGGATTTCAACCGCACTTAGTCGCAGGACGAAGTGATAATATTAAAGTGACACGTCCAGAAGATTTAGCTTTAGCCGAATTTTATTTAACAAGGAAAACACTATGATACGAATTGGACATGGGTTTGATGTTCATGCCTTTGGTGAAGACCGCCCTTTAATTATTGGTGGCGTTGAAGTGCCTTACCACACTGGGTTTATTGCCCATTCTGATGGTGATGTCGCCTTACATGCCTTAACAGATGCTTTATTAGGTGCAGCAGCATTAGGGGATATTGGTAAACTCTTCCCTGATACCGATATGCAATATAAAAATGCAGATAGCCGTGTTTTATTACGAGAAGCATTCCGCCAAGTACAAGAAAAAGGCTATAAAGTAGGTAATGTGGATGTAACCATTATTGCACAAGCCCCTAAAATGCGTCCTCATATCGATGCAATGCGAGCGAAGATTGCAGAAAATTTACATTGTGATATTGAACAAGTCAACGTGAAAGCAACCACAACAGAAAAACTTGGCTTTACAGGCCGAAGTGAAGGCATTGCTTGCGAGGCTGTCGCATTATTATTAAAAGCTTAAATTTTAGGTAAAAGAAAAGGTTGGTAAAATACCAACCTTTTTTATTTGAATTAAATTCTTATTGTTTTTTTAATAAATCGCGAATTTCAGTAAGTAATTCTTCTTGTGAAGGACCTTTTACTTCTTCTACTGGTTTTTTCACTTTGTTGATACCTTTGATCATCATGAAGATTGCAAATGCAATGATGATGAAATCAAAGACGTTTTGAATAAATACACCGTAGTTTAAGGTTACTGCTGGGGTTTCACCTACAGCTTGAGCTAACGTGATTTTCAAATCTTTGAAATCCACGCCACCTGTTAAAATACCTAATACAGGCATTACTACGTCACCGACAAGTGAACTTACGATTTTACCAAAAGCACCACCGATGATCACACCGACTGCCATATCTACTACGTTGCCGCGCATTGCGAATTCGCGGAATTCTTTAAGAAAGCTCATAAAATTTCCTTTTGTGTTGGTTTAAAAAATTAAAAGAGTGCGTATTATAGGTTTTCAGATTAAAAAGTAAACTGTTATTTAAATAAAAAATGCACTTGGTTGGAATAATTTTTCAATTTCTGACACAGATTTCTTGTCATTAATATAAACAATCACATTATCGCCTTCTTCAATAACAACCTGACGACGAGCAATGATTACTTCATTTTTACGTAAAATTGCCGCAATCATCGCTCCAACTGGCAGCTTAATATCGCCAATTTGTCTTCCAACCACATTGGATGTTGTCGCATCGCCATGTACCACAAGTTCAATGGCTTCCGCGGTACCATGACGCAAAGAGGCCACATTTTTGATATCCCCTTTACGCACATGTCCTAATAAAGCTGAGATTGTTGCTTGTTGTGGTGAAACCGCAATATCAATGGTTCCGCCTTGAATCAAATTGATATACGCCATGCGTTGAATAAGCACCATGGCTTTTTTAGCCCCTAGGCGTTTTGCCAGTAACGCCGACATAATATTGGCTTCATCATCCGCACTTAGAGATAAAAAAACATCAACGCTCTCAATATGCTCTTCAAAAAGTAAATTTTGGTCAGAAGCATCACCATGGAAAACCAGGGTTTTAGAGAGCCTTTCAGCTAAAACTTTCGCTTTTTCTCCATCGCGCTCAATGAGTTTTACTTGATACTTATCTTCTAACTGTTTTGCCACACCTGAGGCAATATTCCCGCTACCAACGATCATGATACGTTTGTAGGTTTTCTCAAGGCGTTGCAACTCACTCATCACCGCTTTAATATGCTCTGTCGCACAAATGAAGGTGATTTCATCTCCCGCCTCAATAATGGTCGAGCCTTGCGGACGAATTAATCTATCATTACGTAAAATCGAAATGATACGGCAATCAATGTGTGGCATATGCTCTTTAAAAGCGGATAACGCATAACCTACTAAAGGACCACCGTAATAAGCTTTTACAACCACAATGCTAATTCGATTATTGGCAAAATGCGCCACTTGTAAGGCACCTGGATAAGCAATTAAACGTGTAATCTCATCCGTAACTAAATTTTCTGGTGAAATCAGATGATCAATTGGTACGTTTTCATCATTAAATAATTTATCTTTCTCACGCAAATATTCCGCATTACGAATACGCGCAATACGTGTTGGGGTGTTGAAAAGGGTATATCCCAACTGGCAAGCAATCATATTAGTTTCATCAGATGCGGTTACCGCAACCATCAAGTCTGCATCTGCTGCCCCAGCATCTCGTAAAATCTTGGGTGAAGAAGGCGAACCTTTAACCACACGTAAATCATGCTTATCTTGCAAATTCTGCAAATGTTGAGATTCATTATCTACCAGTGTGATGTCGTTATCTTCACTCACTAAATTTGCCGCAAGTGTTGTGCCTACTTGCCCTGCACCTAAGATGATTATTTTCATTCTGTTCTCTCCACAACCAAAGGTTGGATGCCAATTTCAGCTGAATTTAGACCGCACTTTAATGCCTCAATACGGCGACAAATCGTCGATGTGACTTGTTCAGCTTCTGCCATTTTTTCTGCGGTAATCGCTGGATCTTGTTTACCAAATAACAGGCCATCGAGTAAACGTTCAGCATGCATACCTTCTCGACAAAAATGCAACACGCCTACATCTTCAAATAATGTTGCCACTTTAGCTGTTTTAGTGGTTGCAATGCCTAAAGCGCCATCTTCACCGCCGAGCTCTCGAAATAATTGATGTGTTGGAAATCCGCCGCAAGCTAAGAAAAAAGCCTTATTAAAAACGATGTTTCCCCCGCAGGTCATGCGCATATATTGCCACGCCTGATCAAAATTAGGGTGTTCCGCATAACGTTGGGCTAAATTTATTGGTTTTAATGCTAATCTTACTACCGAAGTATCTGGCTGAAAATGAAAGGTTGCCGCTACCACTTCTAGTGCTCCAGGTTCGTATGCATCATCCGCATCTAAAAATGCGACAAAATCGACCGCACTCTTAGCAGAGAGCATCGCACCCCAATTTCGAGTCATAGCTACACCACTATTTTTCGGCATTTGCTCGACAGAGATTCTGTCTGGATATTGTTCTGCAAGCTGTAAGGCTAATTCAAATGTATTATCTGTCGATGCATCATCAATCAGCCAAAGGTTACCAAGATTATTTTGCTGCAACACAGACTCTACTGCACGAACAAGCGTTTTTTCCGCGTTATAGCAAGGAATGACGACATCAATTAAAGGCAAATTCATTTAAGCTGACCGTTTTCTCAATTTTGCATAATAGAACCCATCCCCGCCATTCTCTTGTGGTAAGAATTGGATTCCAATCGTATTTTCCGTTTGTTCAAGCGGCAATGGCATTAATTCTGCATCGGGTGTTTCAGCTAAAAAATGCTGTATTTGCTGACTATTCTCATCGGGAAGCACTGAGCAGGTCGCGTAAAGCAAAATGCCATTAGGTTTCAATTTTGCCCAAAGCGCTTTTAGAATTTGTCCTTGCAAGGCAACCAATTGAGCAATATCCGTTTCTTGACGTAACCATTTAATATCTGGATGACGACGAATCACGCCCGTTGCTGAGCAAGGTGCATCTAATAAAATACGATCAAAGGATGCACCACTTAAACCTATTTCTGAGAGCCACTTTTCTGGCTCTGTCGCATCACCACAAACAACTGTCGCCTGCTGATTCAAACGGGTAAGATTTTCTTCGACACGTTTTAATCGATGAGCCTCCACATCAAGCGCTATTACCTTCGCTTTCGGCGCCATCTCTAAAATATGTGTAGTTTTCCCACCTGGCGCCGCGCAAGCATCTAAAATTAATTCATCATTTTGTGACTCAAGCAATAAAGCGGACCATTGGGCATTGAGATCCTGGACTGTTACTGCGCCTTGTTCAAAATTTGGTAATTTCGAGACAGAAAGCGGTTGAGCTAAACGTAAAGCATGTGGATTGTCACATTCAAATGCTGCTATTTCTTGCTCTTCTAGCAAAGTGCGGTAAGTTTTCGTGTTATTTTGCTGTTGATTGACCCGTAACCACATTGGTGGCTTTTGGTTATTCGCCTCAATAATTTCACGCCAATTCGGATAAGCTTTTTTGAGTTTATTCACAAACCATTCAGGATGAAGCGTTTGCCAATGTTTATCTACTACAGCAAGAATATCTTCTTGTTCCCGTAAGAAGCGACGCAGTACACCATTAACCAAACCACGGAAACTATCCGATTTCAATGATTTTGTGGCATTCACCACTTCATCCACAGCCGCATGAGCGGGCACTCGCATATAAAGTAATTGGTACAATCCCACCAATAGTAGGCAGTGCACTATGCGGGTTTTACCCTTCAATGGTTTATCTAATAGTTTTTTTATAATATTTTCTAAACGAGGCAATACGCGACAAATACCAAAGGTAATTTCCTGTAATAAAGGAAAATCCTGTGGTTTTACCTGTGATTGCACTTCAGGAAGCAACGTTGATAAGGACTTACCTTGATCTAAAACCTGTAAAATCACTTGAGCAGCAATAGCGCGTACCGAAAGTGCGGTCGATTTTTCCGTTTTTTTTCGTTGAAATACCATTAGTTTAGAACCTTACCTACCTGGAACCAATCTGCTCGACCATTGAGGAAGTCTTGCACAGACATAGGTTTCTTGCCTGCAGGCTGAAGTTGCAATAAATTTAAAACGCCTTCTTTCGTGGCAATTTGGATACCTTTTTTATCGACACTTAAAATCGTCCCAGCTGGTTTATCTACATGTGGCAACACGGTAGCAGCATAAACTTTTAAGGTTTGTTCATTACCTTGCTCATCGGTTAATTGTAGGAAACTAATCGGCCAAGGATTAAACGCACGAATATTGCGTTCAAGCTGGACTGCCGATAGCGACCAATCTAATTTAGCCTCTTCTTTGGAAAGTTTTTCTGCATAGTTACTTTGGCTATCATCTTGTTTTTCTGCAATGAATTTCCCTTCTTCCAAATGATCCAAAACATCAATCAATGCAGCTGGCGCAATTTCAGCTAATTTATGGTAAAGCGAAGCAGAAGTTTCTTGCGCATCAATATCGCAATACACTTTGTGTAACATATCGCCAGTATCTAAGCCTGCATCCATCTGCATAATTGTCACACCTGTTTGTTGATCACCCGCCCAAATAGATCGCTGAATAGGTGCTGCGCCACGCCAACATGGTAAGAGAGAGCCATGCACATTTAAACAACCTAAACGAGGCATATCTAACACTGCTTGAGGTAAAATTAAACCATAAGCGACAACAACCATTACATCAGCATTTAACGCTTTAAGCTCTGCTTGTGCTTCTTCTTTACGCAAGGATTTTGGTTGATAAACAGGAATTTGATGCTGTTCTGCTAATTGTTTTACAGGACTCGCCTGCAATTTTTTACCACGGCCAGCCGGTTTATCTGGCTGCGTATAAACAGCAATAATATTGTGATGAGAATTTAAAAGTGCAGCAAGATGCTGTGCTGCGAAGTCCGGTGTACCGGCAAAGATGATATTCAATGGTTTCATAATGTTCTACGTTATGGCGTTGATAGGAAAAGTGCGGTCATTTATACCGCACTTTTGATTATTGTTTTGCAATTTGCTTTTTGTATTTCACTAATTTTTCTTTGATACGTTGACGTTTCAACGATGAAAGATAATCCACAAATAAAATACCGTTCAAATGATCGATCTCATGCTGAATACAGATTGCTAATAAACCATCTGCATCAAGCGTAAATTCTTTTCCATGACGATCTAACGCTTTTACCGTGACTTTTTCTTTACGAGGCACTAAAGCACGGAATCCAGGAATAGATAAACAACCTTCTTCAATGCCTGTTTCACCTTCAGAAGCCAAAATTTCTGGATTGATCAACACTAATTGATTTTGTTTGTCGCCTTCAATATCAATCGTAATAATACGCTGCAAGATATCTACCTGTGGAGCAGCAAGACCAATGCCTTCTTCTTGGTACATCGTATCAAACATATCATCTACAATTTTACGAATGTCATCATTGACTTCTGCAACTGGCTCACAAACAATCTTTAGGTGATCATCTGGATAAATTAATACATTAAGTGCGGTCATATTTTCTCTTGTTTTATAAAAATTACAGCGGTGATTGTATCATATAATCAACGCTTTGCTAAAATATTGAAAACTCCATAAACAAAAACCCCAAGCCATTCAGCTCGGGGTTCACATTCAGTACCTGGCGGTGTCCTACTCTCACATGGGGAAGCCCCACACTACCATCGGCGCATCGGCGTTTCACTTCTGAGTTCGGTATGGGGTCAGGTGGGACCACCGCTCTATCGCCGCCAGGATTATTCCTTTAATAACTTTTCTCTCTCTTTCTGCTCCGCTATCTCTAGCGCTCACAACCAAACAAGCTGATAACCTTCAATACTTTCTTCTTCTCTGAGTTTGTTTCGTCTTCTCAACACCCAAAACCCTTGAGCGTTGTATAGTTAAGCCTCTCGGG
>NZ_JVSL01000023.1:0-5724 GCF_001053575.1 Parahaemophilus parainfluenzae
GCAATACCAAAGTAAAGTGCCGCATTTTCCATCGTAAATCTGCCAGAGAGAATGGTTTGAATAACGCTATGTTTAAATTCAGGAGAATAAAGTCTTTTGCGGTGTAATACTGCTAATCCATTAGTGCCTGAATATTTGTATTGTGCAATCCAACATCTAACGGTTTTTGTCGCTAAATTGAAATGCTTCAATGTGAAAGCAAGGTTTTCGTGATGTTCGAAATAGAAATTCACGACTTGTTGTTTGAAAAGTTGATTGTATTTAGTCATAAAAAATCTGCACCTTAGTGAGTTGGTTGTTTAGTCTAACTTTTGGGGTGCAGATCATTATTTGATGTACCATATTTCTTTATTTTGTACTTTGGCAAAAAGGACTGTTTTTTGTCATATTTCAAAAAGAGTGATTAACGCCTTGTGCTATAAGGCGTTAATCACATTTTTACTAACTATTTTGTCCTATATACCTTTTAAAATCAAAACTTCTGAATAATTATTAGCAATCTTTATTAACTAACTCTAAGTCTTATCCTGAAAAATTATTTTTTTGTAAATAATTTTCAGCATGAGAAGACAATAAAATACGGTATGTTGTAAAGAAAGAATGGTATTTATCATCCTTTTTTGCTAGGAAACGGCTACATAGTTCTTGGAAAATAGCGGAGTTTTCATTTTTCTTAGCTATATTAATGAGATTATTATAATTTTTAATGTGGGCTTTTCTCTTCTGTAATAACCGTATGCAATTCAAATTTAATACTCTTATAGTATTCTCAACAAGTTCTACTGTTGTTTTAAAATTATTTATGTTAAAACTAACTTCTCCACAATTTTTTTCATTTGCTAAAATATGTCCCGTAACTTGATTAATTTTAAATAAACAAGGAAATGCTGGCATATCAATTGGGTTTATAAGATAACCTTCGACATTATTTATATTATCTAATGCGATTTCTTTATATTGATCACAACTTAAATTTTCTGGAGTAGGAAATATATTTTTATTAGATTCTTTTCCTCCTGTACAGCAACCAAGCAAGTTATTCCAATCTAAAGTCCAATTCTTATTAGAACCAATATCTCTTTTAGGATGGAAATGTTCAATCATCTGAGTTATATAGTCATCATCTCCTTGTGAACAGGAAAAATCTTGTTCACAATAAGCACATATCCCTCCTTGATCTTTAAAAATTTGTTTTTTTACTCTTTTATAAGATTTTTTCTTTTTTCTGAAAGCTCTCCAAGTATAAAATTTACTTGTGCTTCTATAATTTAGTAAAGCATTTGGTATGCTTGACTTATTGACCTTCTTCATATAAAGACTTTTCCCATTCTTTATTTTCGATAATTAACTTAGCTTCTTCTAGAGATGGTTCATTACCTTTAAAGTTTTTTTCTAATTCCTTCCTAAGCATTATTGCTTCTTCAGAAGTATATTGATTTTCATTTACTAAAGATAAATACCGGTCTAATTTTTCTTTTATTTCATTATCTGATCTTGAATTTATATTATATAAGAGTGTATAGATACTAGCGTATTCAGCACCATATGTACCAAAATCAAGATGTTTACCTGCTATAATCTGATTCCCTTTAATAAGGTAAAGATTTTCATTTATGATTGAACTAACAATAGTTGGAGTATGCGTAGTTAAAATAAATTTAGTATTTTTAAAGGTACGTTCTAATTTAGAAATAATTTCTTCTTGCCATTGTGGATGTAAGTGAAGTTCTAATTCATCAATAATAACAATCGCTGGAGTATCAAGAGGATTTTCTTTATGTGGGTTTAAGATAAGCATACGTCTAACAAGATCTCCCACTAAAGATATGATTGATTTTTCTCCTTGAGACAATTCTGACAAAGGAAATTGTGAACCATCTTGCTTTTTAACTATAAATGGATAGGAAAGATTTCTATCTATTTTTATATCTATGATATTTGGAATAAAAGTAATAATAATTTCTTTAATCTTCTGTAATTGTTTTCCTTTTTCTGTGTCTACTTTATTATTATTTTTTACGTTTTCTAGTTTAGAATAAATAGATGTTATTGAATTCATTTTTTTTAGTAATTCATTAGCTGCATTCAATCCAGTTAACATATCGTTGTCATATGAATCTAGTTCATTAACTTTCCCTTCTATATTAGCTAATTCACTTTTAACACTTTCTAATGCATTTACTAGATCTTGATTATTAGCATCATCTAAATACTTAAACCATAATAAAAAATCATTAAAATTTAATGTGCTTTTTAGTTTCTGTGGTATCGCATTTAATCTTTCTACTTTAGATATAAAATCTGCTTTATCAAATTTATCTTTAGTTTTTAACGATGAGCGATCTACTCCATAAAATAAATAAAGAGGTAAATCTAAATTATCTTTAGCTAGTATATAGCTATATAGCGTACCTAATTTTTTCGCCTGTATGAGCGTGCTAGAAATTGTCTTAGGAGAGCCATTAGGTGATCTTGCAACGATAACTTCAGTTAATTTAGTTTTAGCATATCCTAAATTTAACTCTATTAAAGCCGGTTGATATGGATCATTTTTCTTGTTTATATCTCTTTCTTCTATTACATCACCTGAATCAGTATTCTTATTATAAATAGCACTATTAATTTTACTTAATGATGTAGCAATAGCATCAGCGATAGTTGTTTTACCACTAGCATTAATGCCCACAAATAAAATTGGTTTTTTATTGTCTTCAAACTTAACTGATACTTTATCAGAAAATGCTTTGTAATTAACAATCTGAACATCAAGCAAACTAAATGGATTTTGAGAAACCAATTCCATTAGTTCATCTGGAGGGAGTGTTTCTCCATCCCAATTTTTATATAGTTCAAGAATGTCTTTATTTTTCATCTAAAATTCTCCTGATGATTTCTTTACCATATTTTAATTCTAACCTAACTATAAATGAAGGTTCTATATTTTTAGAGAAGACTAGCAATCCTTTTAAATGAGGTATTAAATCTTTAGATAACTCGTTTACTTTATACTTATAAACTAGGCTAAAAATATATCTTTTGCGTTTTCTACCGATGGATATACTCCCTTGTGAAGTAAGTGTAATGCCTGTAATAAATTTATTATAGCCAGGTGATATAATAACTGTTTTTAATTCATTTAATATAATTCTTCCATTAAACAACTCATTAAGTTTCTCTCGAATAACTGGAATTATAGTTTTTAATTCATTTTTATTATTCCCACTAATTGATATATCATCAGCATATCTACTATATTTCATTGATTTTGATTCGCAGTATTCTTCTATTTCTTTATCAAAGAAATACATGACGGCATTCGATATTGTAGGTGAGCTTGGAGCCCCTACGCTTAATATAAGTTTTTTGTGTGAATTGTCTTTTTTATTAGGATTCCAGAAAAAAATATGATTAATTAACCACTTGTCATCCTCATTATAATGAATACCTATTTTATCTAGATACCTAGTGAAGATAATGTTATTTATACTATTAAAGAAATCATGAAAATCTAATTTTAATAGGAATTTATTTTCTTTATGAGTTTCTGCGTTTTGAGCAATATTCCTTCCTTTTCTATATGCATAGGCAGATTTATGAATTTGTAATTGTAGTAATTCTAAGAGTTTTTTTTGTATTTCTTTTAGTTTTTTGGTCGGGTGAGCTATTGTCCTACGCCCCCCTTTTTTCTTGGGTATAGAATAAACTTTATAAGATATAGGAGCTGTAGGCGTAAGAGCTATCAACTCATCAAGTTTAGAGGAAAATCTTTCACCTTCGTGTAATTTATAAAATAGCTCAAATTTCCGTTTGGATTTCATTAGATACTCTCTATTGTATATAAAAAAGGGGCCTTAGCCCCTTAACCTTTTACTAATGGAAGCGAGACAAATGTCAAGCAACTTACCCGGAGTTGCTTGACATTTGTCTCGCAACCCTTATCTGCCCAATATAAATACGTTGCGGCTAAACACCGAACTAAAGCTAAGCTTTCATAGACATACGCTAAAAGGTTCTTTGAGTATAACAACTTCCTAGGTTTTCGGCAAATTTAAAATGATTGTTGTTTATGAATCATGATACTTGCCGATACACTATAATGAGGGGATAAAAATGGTTGTCTAGTTTTAGTGTAGGCGATAGACAATATTAGAAATTACGTATGAGTTGTAATTTTGTTAACTAATATTACTATAATCTGAAAATTTTAAAAAAAATCATATATCACAGGTCGTTTGATAGCTTTAATCTATCAAATTAATTCTACAACCATTTAAGAAATTACTCAATTAAGTTAAATGAATTTTTATTAACGTGAAAAAAAATGAAAAAAATCTTAGTTACAGGCGGTGCAGACTTCATCGGCTCTGCAGTTGTTCGTCATATTATTGAAAACACGCAAGACGGCGTAGTTAACGTAGATAAATTAACTGATCTGCCCCCAAAAGTTAGACTGTTATTTAAAGGACTGCTTTCGATATTGTATCGGACTCAGTCCTTTTAATTTTAATTGGATTCGGTCTTCATTATAGTGCCAGACATAATCATTGATAACCTTTTCAAGTTCATCAATGTTAGTAAATGATTTTCCGTGAAAACATTCCGTTTTCATTCGCCCAAAAAGCTTTCCATTGCCGCATTATCCAAACAATTTCCTTTTTGCGACATACTTTGAGAAATCCTATTTTTTGCTAATAGACATTAATAGTTAGGCATTTGATAATGGGTTCCTTGGTCTGAATGTAATATTAAATTCGCATTTCTCGGCAATTTTTCAACAGCTTGTAACAGCATTTCTTGCACTAACATAGCATTTGGGCGACGACTTAATCCGTAAGCAATCAGTTCATTATTAAAGCAAGCTAAAATCCCGTTGTAACAGGTTCGGCGCAATTTTGCCTTGTTCACCTTTATATGAACGATATTTACGCAGTTTCTTCGTGCGAACTTGTAAACCCATTTCTTGAATCAAGCGTTGTACGCGCTTATGGTTCCCCCCACGAGCTTCACACTGACTCGCCGATAGCCATAATTAGGCTCTGCCTGCTTAATATCACGAATTTGGGCTTTAGTGTGCTATCTCTATCAGGTTTGGATTGGCGATGATAGAAGAAGGTACTTTGCGCTAATTTCGCTATAGGCAAAAGTATTTCTAACGGATAATGCACTCTCAAACTTTGGACTGTTTCTGCCGTTTGGCTTCCTCCCTCTTGATTATTTCGTCCAACTTTTTTAGAAAAGCCACCTCGGCTTCTCACTCAAGGATGCGTAGGCGTAAACGTTCTTCTTCTGTTTTGGGTGGGGGAGGCATTTTAGCGTATTTGGGTTTCATACTTGGGCGAGCTTTAGGTTTGGGATGGAGCCCATTTATACCGTTTTTCTGAAAGGCTTTCAACCATTGACTAAGGGTTTTCCACTACTCGCAATACCAAAGTAAAGTGCCGCATTTTCCATCGTAAATCTGCCAGAGAGAATGGTTTGAATAACGCTATGTTTAAATTCAGGAGAATAAAGTCTTTTGCGGTGTAATACTGCTAATCCATTAGTGCCTGAATATTTGTATTGTGCAATCCAACATCTAACGGTTTTTGTCGCTAAATTGAAATGCTTCAATGTGAAAGCAAGGTTTTCGTGATGTTCGAAATAGAAATTCACGACTTGTTGTTTGAAAAGTTGATTGTATTTAGTCATAAAAAATCTGCACCTTAGTGAGTTGGTTGTTTAGTC
>NZ_JVSL01000024.1:0-81489 GCF_001053575.1 Parahaemophilus parainfluenzae
GCAATACCAAAGTAAAGTGCCGCATTTTCCATCGTAAATCTGCCAGAGAGAATGGTTTGAATAACGCTATGTTTAAATTCAGGAGAATAAAGTCTTTTGCGGTGTAATACTGCTAATCCATTAGTGCCTGAATATTTGTATTGTGCAATCCAACATCTAACGGTTTTTGTCGCTAAATTGAAATGCTTCAATGTGAAAGCAAGGTTTTCGTGATGTTCGAAATAGAAATTCACGACTTGTTGTTTGAAAAGTTGATTGTATTTAGTCATAAAAAATCTGCACCTTAGTGAGTTGGTTGTTTAGTCCAACTTTTGGGGTGCAGATCAGTAATTTAAAAATCCCCTTTTAAAAGGGGATTTTTTAGCTTAAATCTACAATCGATCCATCATTTTTCAATAATTGTCTTTTCTTTTCGATATGATCTTCAATATAGGCTTTTGTATGTTCCTGAGAATCTATTATAATAGGAGGCATGATAAGATCCTTAAAAGACTGATATTCTAAATAATATCCACTAGATTTTAAACGTTTTCCTTTAATTTCAATAAAACCATTTTCAAGAGAGATATCTTCAGAAACAATTTTATCTAATCCTCTAGGTAGGCTTTCTATTAAATCATATAAAGATATCTTTTTATCATTTTCAATAATAAAAATTTCATTTGTCAGTGCACTAAATTGAAGTTCATCTGTTTTTTCAGTTATCTTGGGTATAAAGTTAATTATCCTGCAAGGTAGATGAGCAGTGCCTTGAATATTAATTTCTCTTAAAAGAGACGTTCCATCATCTAGAGTCCAATCATCGTTTTGAGGCTCTCGGATAGTGAATAATCCAATATTATTATACTCAGCTTTATTTTTTGCTCCTTGTTGATAACCCACCTTTGTTGCAAAAATACCTCTTAATCCTGGTATATCTAAGATTTTAGAAACAAAAGCATCAATTTTATCAATGGAAATAGGTGATGAATAATCTTTGCATTCGATAACATTTTTATATAAATGTCCGCCAACTCTAAATTCCCAATAAACATCGAATTGCCTTTTATTTCCCATTCGGTCATGAAGAATCTTATTTTGTTCTACCGTGATGGTTTCCCTACCCTCCATATTTAATAGAATTTGTTGTACATCTCTAACAAATAATTCGTATTCTTTACCTGTATTTTTCATATAGAAAGATTCTCTTAAATTAAACGGTGGGATAAATCCCACCCTATAAGCGGTTAATTTTCAATAAGCTTTTACTTCATCACCACACCTAACCATTTCATCATCTCTCTCTCATCCCAACCTTTACGTTTGGTATAATCTTGAGCTTGGTCTTCATCAATGCGACCAAGTGTGAAATAGTTACTTGCAGGGTGGGTGAAGTACCAACCGCAGACGGAAGCCGCCGGCCACATGGCGTAGCTTTCGGTGAGTTTCATGCCGATGCGTTGTTCGACTTCTAATAAATCCCAAATCAAGGCTTTTTCCGTGTGTTCAGGGCAGCTTGGATAACCCGGAGCAGGACGGATGCCGACATAGTTTTCGTTGATTAAACCTTGGTTATCGAATTCCTCTTGCGTGTAACCCCAAATGCGGGTGCGAAGCTCAAAGTGCAAATATTCCGCCATGGCTTCCGCTAAGCGGTCGCCCACGGCTTGTAGCAGGATAGCATTGTAGTCATCGCCCGCTGCTTTATAGCCTTCCACTAATGCCATTTCTTCAATACCCGCACAGACGGCGAACATCCCCATCCAGTCTTTTTTGCCGCTTTCGCGATCCGCAATAAAGTCACTTAGGGCAAAGTTAAACGGACTTTTGCTGTTTTTGCCACGTTCTGTTTGCTGGCGTAAGCCATAAGCCGTGCCAATGGGTTGTGTGTGTTCTTCATCAGAGAAAAGCACGACATCATCGCCTACACGTTCTGCAGGGAAAATGCCTAAAATACCGCTTGGGTTGAGTTTATGGTTTTGCTCTAATTCATCTAAAACCACTTGTGCATCGTTCCACACTTTGCGAGCTTCTTCGCCGCCTTCTGGATAATCAAAGGCATCAGGATAGCCGCCCATCAAGCCCCAAATGCGGAAGAATGGCGACCAGTCGATGAATTTTCGTAATTCAGCAATCGGCACATTTTTAAATTCTACAATGCCCGTTTGATTTGGTTTTGGCGGCACGTAATCAGCCCATTCACCACTAAAGCCATCAAAGCGGTTTGCACGTGCTTCTTCAATGCTTAGTTGCTTACGAAGTGGTTTACGGTTAGAGAAAGACTGCTGAATTTTCTCGTAATCTTTCTTGAATTGTTCCCACAATGCCGCACGGCTTTCTGGGTTCATCAAGGTCGCGCACACCGTTACCGCACGGGAGGCATTTGAGGTATAAAATACGCCGTGTTCTTTATATTTTGGATAAAGTTTAATCGCCGTATGTTCTTTAGAAGTGGTTGCACCGCCAATCATCACAGGCAGATTTAAACCTAAGCGAGTCATTTCACCCAAGAAGTATTCCATTTCATCTAGAGAAGGGGTAATCAAACCACTTAATGCGATGATGTCCGCTTTTTCATCAATAGCGGTTTGAATGATTTTGTCCGCTGGCACCATCACGCCCAAGTCAATTACTTCAAAGTTATTACATTGCATTACCACGCTCACGATATTTTTACCGATGTCGTGCACGTCGCCTTTTACGGTTGCAATCACCACTTTACCGTTGCTTGAACCTTTTTGTTTGGTGGCGTTGATGAATGGCTCTAAATACGCCACAGATTGTTTCATCACGCGCGCAGATTTTACCACTTGTGGGAGGAACATTTTACCGTCACCGAATAAATCACCGACTACGTCCATACCTGCCATCAACGGGCCTTCAATCACATCTAATGGACTTGGTAAGGTTTGGCGAGCTTCTTCCGTATCTTCCACGATGTAAGTGGTAATCCCTTTCACCAGCGCGTGTTTTAAACGTTCTTCCACTGGCCAAGTGCGCCATTCAGCCACAGAATCAGCCGCACTTTCATCGTTGCCTTGATTGCGATATTTTTCTGCAATATCGAGTAATTTTTCGGTGGCATCAGGGCTGCGGTTTAATACTGCATCTTCCACGATTTCACGCAATTCAGGAGCGAGATCGTCATAAATCGCAAGTTGTCCTGCATTCACAATCCCCATATCCATGCCTTGTTTGATAGCGTGATAGAGGAAGACGGCGTGAATGGCTTCACGCATCACGTTGTTACCACGGAATGAGAAAGACACATTCGACACCCCGCCTGAGATTTTCGCATGCGGTAGCGCACGTTTGATACGACCTGTAGCGTTGATGAAATCTACACCGTAGTTGTTGTGTTCTTCAATCCCCGTACCGATGGCAAAAATATTCGGGTCGAAAATAATGTCTTCTGGTGGGAAGCCGACTTGGTTTACTAACATGTCATAAGCACGGCTACAAATTTCAACTTTGCGATCTTCAGTATCGGCTTGACCCACTTCGTCAAACGCCATCACCACCACAGCTGCACCGTATTTACGCACCAATTTAGCCTGATGAATAAATTTTTCCTCGCCTTCCTTTAAGGAAATAGAGTTCACAATCGGTTTACCTTGTACCGACTGTAAACCCGCCTCAATCACTTCCCATTTAGAAGAGTCAATCATGACTGGCACTTTGGCTGCATCAGGTTCCGTCGCCATAATGTTGAGAAAACGGGTCATGCATTTTTTGCCGTCGAGCAAGGCTTCGTCCATGTTCACGTCGATCACTTGCGCGCCGTTTTCTACTTGATCGATAGCAATTTCAATGGCTTCGGCAAATTTGTCTTCTTTAATTAAGCGTTTGAATTTTGCTGAACCTGTCACGTTATTACGTTCGCCCACGTTCACAAATAGGCTTTCATCATCAATATTGAGTGGTTCTAAGCCGGATAAACGCATCGCAGTTTTAATTTCAGGCAATTTACGCGGCGCAATCCCTTGCATGGCATCCGCAAAGGCTTTTATGTGCTCTGGCGTCGTACCACAACAACCGCCGACAATGTTCACAAAGCCACTTTCAGCCCACTCTTTAAGATGTGCAGCCATCTCTTCAGCACCTAGATCATAGCCACCAAAGGCATTTGGTAAGCCTGCATTTGGATGGACGGAAACATAGGTTTCGCTGATTTTAGAGAGTTGTTCAACATATTGGCGAAGTTCTTTCGGGCCTAGCGCACAGTTCAAACCAAAAGTCAGTGGTTTAGCATGACGAAGCGAGTTGTAGAACGCTTCAGTGGTTTGCCCAGAAAGCGTACGACCAGAAGCATCGGTAATGGTGCCGGAGATCATGATCGGCAATTCCACACCTAATTCTTCAAATATGGTTTCAATGGCGAAAATGGCGGCTTTTGCGTTTAACGTGTCGAAAATGGTTTCGATCATGATCAAATCAGCACCACCTTTAATTAAACCTTTAGTTGCCTCAGCATAGGCATCGACCAATTCCATAAAGGTCACATTACGGAAACCCGGATCGTTTACATCAGGAGAAATAGAGGCGGTACGGTTAGTTGGCCCTAATACACCTGCAACAAAGCGAGGTTTTTCTGGTGTGCTATATTTATCTGCGGCTAAACGCGCTAGTTTTGCCCCTGCAAAATTCAGTTCGTAGGCAATAGACTGTAAATCATAATCCGCTTGCGCAATGGTGGTAGAACTGAAAGTATTGGTTTCAATAATATCGGCGCCCGCTTGTAAGTATTTCTCATGAATCGCAGAAATTAACAGCGGTTGGGTCAAGGTGAGCAAGTCATTATTGCCACGTAAATCAACCGCACTTTCTTTAAAACGCTCGCCTCTAAAATCAGCCTCAGTAAGTTTGTATTTTTGGATCATCGTTCCCATCGCACCATCTAAAATGAGGATGCGTTCAGCGAGGGATTTTTTCAGTAATTCGGTTTGATTATGTGACATAGACAGCTCTTTTTAAAATCAATCAATATTGGTCGGAATAATAGGGATAAGCATGGGTACTGTCAAATAAAAGGGGAGAAAGTGCGGTAAAAAAATGGAATGTTTTCAAAAAGAAAGGCGGACAATGTGTCCGCCGAATGGTTAGCAATATTTGCTGTCCGAGTAAAAAAACAGATTAACGTAAAAATGCCGGAATATTTTTTTCGTATTCACTGATGGCATTTTCGTGTTGTAACGTCAAACCGATGTTATCCAAGCCGTTTAACAAACAATGACGGCGGAATTCATCCAGTTCAAAGTGATAGACTTTGTCACCTACAGTGACGGTCATCGCTTCCAAATCTACATGGATTTGTTTGCCTTCATTTGCCCACACCCATTGGAAGATTTCTTCTACTTCTTCTTCGCTTAAACGAATCGGTAACATGTGGTTGTTTAAGCTGTTGTTATAGAAAATATCTGCAAAACTTGGTGCGATCATCACTTTGAAACCGTAATCGGCTAATGCCCAAGGCGCGTGTTCACGAGAAGAACCGCAACCAAGGTTTTTACGTGCTAATAAAATGGTCGCGCCTTGATATTGTGGATAATTTAATACGAAATCTGGATTTGGTTTAGTGCCTTCTACATCCAAATAACGCCATTCATGGAATAAGTGTTTGCCGAAACCTACGCGCGTAATCGCTTGTAAAAATTGTTTTGGAATAATCGCATCCGTATCCACGTTTGCTGCATCCAATGGCACTACTAAGCCTGAAAGTTGTTTAAATCCTGCCATTTTCTGCTCCTTAGTTTAATGTCACATCACGAATATCAACGAATTTACCGAACATTCCCGCTGCGGCAGCCATGGCAGGACTCACCAAGTGGGTACGACCGTTACGACCTTGGCGACCTTCAAAGTTACGGTTTGAAGTGGAAGCACAACGTTCCCATTCGCCTAAACGGTCATCGTTCATCCCTAAGCACATTGAGCAGCCCGGATTACGCCATTCAGCCCCCGCTTCGATAAAGATTTTATCTAAGCCTTCTTTTTCTGCTTGTTCTTTCACTAAACCGGAACCTGGTACCACTAAAATACGTTTTACGTTATCGGCTTTTTTGCGCCCTTTCATCACAGCCGCTGCCGCACGTAAATCTTCGATACGAGCATTAGTACAAGAACCGATAAAGACTTGATCTACAGGGATATCTTTTAAATCAGTGTTAGCGTCTAAGCCAATATAATTCAAGGCTTTTTCTGCTGAAGCACGAGTCACAGGATCGGTCATTTCTGCTGGGTTTGGCACTGGCTGATCGATACCGATTACTTGGCCTGGGTTTGTTCCCCAAGTTACCTGTGGCGCAATATCTTTCGCTTCTAATGTGATGACCGTGTCAAATTTCGCATCATCATCGGATTTTAAGGTTTTCCAATAAGCAACTGCATCATCCCAATCTTTCCCTTTCGGGGCATGTGGACGACCTTTTAAGTATTCGAAAGTCGTTTCATCTGGTGCGATTAAGCCCGCTTTCGCGCCCATTTCAATCGCCATATTACAAACGGTCATACGGCCTTCCATAGAAAGGTCACGAATCGCTTCACCGCAGAATTCCACTACATGGCCTGTACCGCCCGCCATAGTTGTTTTACCGATAATGGCAAGAATAATGTCTTTTGCGGTAATGCCTGGCGCGACTTTGCCGCGCACTTCAATTTTCATATTTTTTGCGCGAGCTTGTTTTAAGGTTTGTGTGGCTAATACGTGTTCTACTTCAGATGTACCGATACCAAATGCCAAAGCACCGAACGCACCATGAGTGGCGGTATGAGAGTCACCACAAACGATAGTCATGCCCGGTAAGGTTAAGCCTTGCTCAGGCCCCATCACATGCACGATACCTTGTTCCTTTGTAGTCATATCGAACAATTGAATACCGGTTGCTTTCGTGTTTTTTTCAAGTTCCAATACTTGAATTTTCGCTTGGCCTTCAAGTTTGTTCACATCACGTACTTGGGTAGAAATACTGTGATCCATGGTACCGAAAGTTTTACTGACTTGACGTACTTGGCGGCCAGCTACACGTAGACCATCAAAGGCTTGTGGACTGGTTACTTCATGGATTAAATGACGGTTAATATACAAAATCGGCGTTTCGCCTTCAGCTTCGTACACCACATGGGCATCGAATAGTTTCTCGTAGAGTGTTTTTGCCATAATTTTTCTCAATTCGTTAGGGGCTTTGTTAGAGTAGTAAGTTTTAAATTGTCTGTTGGTATTTTTCTAATCCATTCGCAACTTTAGATGGATAGAACTCTATCACTTGATAATCTGCTATTTGGTGTTGGTGAAATGGATCTTGTTCAATAATTTGATTTACTTCATCAAGATCTTTTGCATTCATAATAATGATTCCACCAGTTCTAGGTTCTTTACGCCCAGACATTAGAAACTTACCTTGTTGATAAAACTTATCTAAAAATGTTCTGTGTTCAGCTAGAAATTCTTCAATTTTCTCTAAAGGTTGAATATAGGTTAATGAAACGATAAACATATAATCTCCTTTGTTTCTAGGGCTGCTTGATCCTTTCTGTTAAATTTGTTAATGGTGGACAAAATGCCCACCCTACGATTAGATTGCTTCAGCAATCAATGTACCCATTTCTGCAGTTGAAACAGGGGCAGAATCATCGGCTAAATCACCGGTACGGTGACCATTTGCTAAGACTTTTTGTACGGCATTTTCAATTGCATCAGCCGCATCATTTAAGTTGAAGCTATAACGCAACATCATCGCGGCAGAAAGAATTTGTGCGATTGGGTTAGCAATGCCTTTGCCTGCGATATCTGGAGCAGAACCGCCAGCGGGTTCATATAAACCAAAACCTTCTTCATTTAAGCTAGCAGATGGTAACATCCCCATAGAACCCGTGATCATTGCCGCTTCATCAGAAATAATATCACCGAAAATGTTAGAGCAGAGGAGCACATCGAAAGACTCAGGCGCTTTGATTAATTGCATGGTCGCGTTGTCGATATAAATGTGATCTAAGGTGACTTCAGGGTAGTCTTTCGCCACTTCAGTTACGGTTTCACGCCATAAGATTGAGGCTTGTAGTACGTTAGCTTTATCCACAGAAGTGACGTGTTTACGACGTTTCATTGCCGCATCAAAAGCC
Organism: Parahaemophilus parainfluenzae; assembly: GCF_001053575.1. Classification (GTDB taxonomy): domain Bacteria; phylum Pseudomonadota; class Gammaproteobacteria; order Enterobacterales; family Pasteurellaceae; genus Haemophilus_D; species Haemophilus_D parainfluenzae_S. Next base: position 8,098 of record NZ_JVSL01000024.1, read on the forward strand.
GCACGCGCAATACGTTCGATTTCATATTTGTAATAAACTTCGGTATCGAATGCTTTGGTTTGCACACCTTCGCCTTCACGGCCTTTAGGCTGACCGAAATAAATCCCGCCCGTTAATTCACGCACAACCACCATATCAAACCCTTTCGCTGCAATATCTGCACGTAATGGACAGAATTTTTCGAGTCCTTTATAAAGGGTAGCAGGGCGAAGATTGCAGAATAATTTGAAATGTTTACGCAATGGTAATAATGCACCGCGTTCTGGTTGTTGATCCGGTGGTAAATTTGTCCATTTTGGGCCACCTACAGAGCCAAACAAAATCGCATCAGCATCATCACAACCTTTTAAGGTTTCTGCCGGTAATGGGCAACCACAATAATCAATTGCAGCACCACCCACATAAAACTCGTTAAAGTTAAGTTTGAAACCGAATTTTTCTTGGACTTTGTTTAATACTTTGATGGCTTCAGCCATCACTTCTGGACCAATACCGTCTCCCGGTAGAACAGCGATGTTGTATGATTGCATATTGTTTTTCCTATTTCAGTCACACCAAAGTGCGGTTAATTTTCTCCCCTCTTTTGTAAAGAGGGGCTGGGGGGAGATTTTTACGATATAAAATTCACTGCAGAGGTTGATGTTGCTTCTGCCAAATCTCCCCTAACCCCTCTTTGCTAAAGAGGGGGATTGGATTAATGATGTTTGTGGCTTTTAATATCGGCGACTTTATGCGCACGATAAATAGCATTAATTGCATGAACTAAAGCAAGCGCGGAAGATTCAACGATGTCTGTTGCTAAACCAACACCGTGGAATTTACGGCCTTCGTGTTCAACCACGATATCCACCTGACCTAAGGCTTCAGCACCTTCGCCTTTTGCAGTTAAGTTATAGTGGGACATTTTGATATCTAAGCCGGTTAAATTCAAGATCGCATTGTAAACTGCATCAACCGGACCATTACCACCGATAGAAGAGGTGCTTAATTTTTTACCATCTAATTCCACTTGAACAAACGCAGTTGCTGGATACTCTTTAGTGGAATGTGCAGAAAGTTTATCTAACACTAAACGATCTTCATCCCCTTGTTGCATATCAATAAATGCTAAGGCTTCTAAGTCATAATCGAACACTTGGCCTTTTTTGTCTGCCAATTTTAAGAACGCTTCATACAATTTATCTAAATCGTAATCTTGTTCGGTGTAGCCCATATCTGCCATGTGGCCTTTTACCGCGGCGCGACCAGAACGTGCGGTTAAGTTCAATTTCTCTTTCTTCAAGCCGATAGTTTCTGGTGACATGATTTCGTAGGTATTTTGGTTTTTTAACATACCATCTTGGTGAATACCGGATGAATGTGCGAAAGCATTTGAACCTACAATCGCTTTATTCGGTTGGATTGGCATGTTACAGAGTTGGCTCACCATTTGGCTGACACGATGAATTTCTTGTGTGTTGATACGTGTATCCACGCCCATGAATTCTTGGCGAACTTTCATTGCCATTACCACTTCTTCAAGTGAGGTATTACCTGCACGTTCACCAATGCCGTTGATAGTACATTCAATTTGACGTGCACCATTTTGTACAGCGGTTAAGGAGTTAGCTGTTGCCATACCCAAGTCATTGTGGCAATGTACGGAAATCACAGCTTTATCGATATTTGGTACGCGGTTACGTACTTCAGCAATAATATTGCCGAATTGATTAGGTAAGCAGAAACCAACAGTGTCAGGAATATTTACAGTTGTTGCACCTGCATTAATTGCCGCTTCAACAATACGACAAATATTGTCGATACCGGTACGGCCTGCATCTTCGCAAGAAAATTCGACATCGTCAGTATAATTACGTGCATGTTTTACTGCGGCTACAGCCATTTCAACCACATCATCAAAGGTACGTTTTAATTTGGCTTCAACGTGTAATGCTGAAACTGCAATAAATGTATGGATACGAAACGCTTCTGCCACTTTTAAGGCTTCAGCTGCAGCATCAATATCTTTAATTACTGCACGGGAAAGTGCTGCAACTCGACTATTTTTGATATGGCGTGCAATGGTTTGAACAGATTCAAAATCACCTTGAGAAGAAACCGGGAAACCGACTTCCATCACATCTACGCCGAGACGCTCAAGGGCTAAAGCAATCTGTAATTTCTCTTTAACGGTTAAGCTTGCTTTTAACGCTTGTTCGCCATCACGCAAGGTGGTATCAAAAATAATAACGCGATCTGTCATAGTATTTTCCTTCTTTTATCACTCAAAGTGCGGTCATTTTTACCGTGATTTTAAAACGAAAAAACCCGCAATCTTAAAAGTGCGGGTTGATAATAGATTTTTTACATAAAGGTGTTTTTTATCCACAACTTAGCCGCACAAAGAATGTGAGAGCAGGAGGTTGAGAGATAAAGAAACAGCTTGGTACATAAAAAGATAATCCTGTAAAAAATTCTGTAAAACGCTGTCCATATTACGGATAAAAATGTTGCTGTCAAATCATTTATCAGTGATTTATATCTAAAATAAATATCTCAACATAATCTTAAAAGTTTATTTCTCTAAATATGAATCATTGCTCGGAATTAATCTCTGAAAATAGCTTTTAAGAAGCCATTTTTGTCCTGTTTTATTCCTTGTTTCTGGTATGCAGATTTTTTCTAAAATTTTTTCTCTTTTTGCGATCTGAATCGCAGAATTAAGACAAACTTTTCATTTTTTAAGACCAATTTTGCCATAATTCACTTTTTAAAGGAGAGAAAGATGAGCGATTTTACGTCAATTTTGCTGCGATTAGCTCAAGTGCCCAAATTGGGCAGTGTGCGGATTCAACAAATTTTGGCCCATGTGAATATAGAAGACTTATTAAATTATGATGAAGTGGCATTTCAGCAAATAGGCTGGGATGCTTTGCAGATTCGTCGTTGGTTTCAGCCGGAAATGAAATTTATTGAACCCGCTTTGAGCTGGGCCGAAAAAGAAGGCCATCATTTAATCCATTGTTTTTCAGATGACTATCCTTTTTTACTCAAACAAATTACTGGTTTTCCGCCCTTGTTATTTGTGAAAGGCAATTTGACCGCACTTTCTGCTCAGCAAATTGCCATGGTTGGAAGCCGTTATTGTTCGGCTTATGGTGAATATTGGGCAAAATATTTTGCGACAGAGCTTTCTCTTGCAGGATTGATGGTCACGAGTGGGCTGGCTTTAGGTATCGATGGATTTAGTCATCAAGCGGTGGTGGATATTCAAGGGCAGACCATTGCCGTATTGGGCAGCGGATTAGATCACATTTATCCCGCCAAACACCGCCGATTAGCCGAGCAAATTATCGAAAATAATGGGGCATTAGTTTCTGAATTTATCCCTACGCAAGCGCCGATTGCTGAAAATTTTCCTCGTCGTAATCGCATTATCAGCGGGCTTTCATTAGGAACGTTAGTGATTGAAGCCACAGAGAAAAGCGGTTCACTCATTACAGCACGCTATGCCTTAGAACAAAACCGCGACATTTTTGCGTTGCCAGGAAATATTCAAAGTGAATACAGTCAAGGCTGTCATAAACTGATTAAGCAAGGGGCGATGTTGGTAGAAAATGTTAAAGACATTTTAGATTGTCTTAATCATAACGTTGTTTTTCAGCCTCCAGTACATAATACGCAAATTAATAAGCCGATAGCTAAACCACTAACAGCAAAAACACCAACCGTGGAGCCAAGCCATCCTGAACTTTATCAACATATCAGTTATACACCGATAAGTCTTGATGATTTATCGGTTGCATTGAATTTGCCGGTGGATTTGCTTTTAGTGCAGTTATTAGATTTGGAGTTACAAGATTTAATCGTCAATGAGAATGGACTCTATAAGCGGATAGCATAAACGGGGTAGAGTGAGGAGGTAATCCTGTGCTAAGATACGGTTCAGTTTTAGAAAGGAGAACCTATGTTAGCCATTATTTCCCCGGCAAAAACCTTAGATTTTGAAAGTGCGGTCAGAAATCTTCCTGTTTCTCAACCGCACTTGACGGATTATAGTGAGCAACTGATTGAAATCTGTCGTCAATTATCTCCCCAAGATCTTTCTTCCTTAATGTCTATCAGCGACAAGCTTGCAGGATTAAATGCCGCTCGCTTTGCTGAATGGACAAAATCTCACAACGAAAAAAATTCACGCGCAGCCATTTGGGCATTCAAAGGTGATGTTTACACCGGTTTGGATGCGGATAGCTTAACTGATGAAGATGTGCAATTCGCACAACGCCATTTACGTATGCTTTCCGGTTTATATGGCTTACTTAAACCCCTTGATTTAATGCAACCTTACCGCTTGGAAATGGGCACGAAGTTAGCGAATCCCAAAGGAAAAGATCTTTATGCTTTTTGGGGGAACATCATTACTCAATCTGTGCAACAAGCGCTTGATGAGCAAGGCGATCGTGTTTTGATCAATTTAGCTTCTGATGAATACTATAAATCAGTAAAAGAAAACCAATTAGATGCACAAATTGTTAAGCCTGTTTTCTTAGATAATAAGAATGGTAAATACAAAGTAGTCAGCTTTTATGCAAAAAAAGCCCGTGGTTTAATGTGTCGTTTTATCATTCAAAATCGTTTGGAACGTGTTGAACAACTGAAAGAGTTCGACCTAGGTGGTTATTGGTTTGATTCGACATCCTCAACTGAAAAAGAATTTGTATTTAAGCGAGATATCAATGAATAAAATCCTGGTTATATTGACCGCACTTTTACTCTCAGGTTGTGCAGCAAAAGTGAGTCAGCTTCAAACTCCTGAAAAAATAGAGTACAACGGCAAAACTTATAAACTTACAGCAAGCCAAGATTTGGATACGATTGCGCGTTATGTTTATCTTGCAGAGCCTGATACCTTGGAAAATTGGCAATCTCAAATTGAAGTGTTGCTTGATCGTGATTTATCCCGTTCTATTGAGCAACGCGTAGCATTGCGTGAGAAGGTATACCGTAATTTAGGCGTGACAGATTTCAAAATTCTTGCGAATTCAACGAATCCGAAAAAGCCCGCTACTGAGTTAAATGGTTATGTCATTTATGCTCCGACAGAACAAAATCCGTCCTGGCAAGTGGATATTGCTAAGGGCAAAAATGTGCCACGTTGTGGTTTCGTGCAATACCAATATTCCCAAAAAATGGAAATGAAAAAGTTTCAGCGCTTAAGCAAAGTAAAAATTGTGAAAAATTTACAAAAGTATCTTGTCGCAAAAGAAAGTAAAACATTACAAAAAGCCGATCTTTCTTGGAAATGTGAAAGTTCTTTCCATCACTAAAACTTATACTAGATCAAATTCCACGTAAATTTTAAAAATTTTTCTAGAGCAGAAATAATGGATGGTGTAATCTTGACGCCAATTATTCTTAGAGTTCAAAGTAGGTAAATATGATTAAAAAAATTGCTGTATTAACCAGTGGTGGTGATGCACCAGGTATGAATGCTGCCATCCGTGGCGTTGTTCGTGCAGCTCTTGCAGAAGGGCTTGAAGTATTTGGAATTTATGACGGTTATCAAGGTCTATATAACAATAAAATCAAACAGTTAAACCGTTATAGTGTGTCCGATATTATTAATCGTGGCGGTACATTCTTAGGCTCTGCGCGTTTCCCAGAATTTAAAGATCCTGCAGTACGTGAAAAATGTGCAGAAATTTTACGTTCCCATGGCATTGATGCCTTAGTTGTTATCGGTGGTGACGGTTCTTACATGGGGGCGAAATTGCTCACAGAAGAACATGGTTTCCCTTGTGTGGGTATTCCAGGTACGATTGATAATGATGTGGCGGGTACGGATTACACAATCGGTTACGAAACAGCGTTACAAACAGCCGTTGATGCGATTGACCGTTTACGTGACACCTCAAGTTCTCACCAACGTATTTCTATCGTAGAAATCATGGGCCGTCACTGTAGTGACTTGACTATTTCTGCAGGTATTGCCGGTGGTTGTGAATATATTGTGGCATCTGAAATGGAGTTTAATCGTGAAGAATTAATTCGCCAAATTGAACGCAGTATTATTCGTGGAAAACGCCACGCCATCATTGCGATTACTGAGCTAATCACTGACGTGCATTCTCTCGCTCGTGAGATTGAAGCGCGCGTAGGCCATGAAACCCGTGCAACCGTATTAGGCCATATTCAACGTGGTGGTTCACCTTGTGCCTTCGACCGTATTTTAGCTTCACGTATGGGCGTATATGCGGTAGATATATTGCTACAAGGTAAAGGTGGCTACTGTGTGGGTATTCAAAATGAAAAATTAGTTCACCATGATATTATTGATGCAATCAACAATATGCGCCGTGAATTTAAAGCAGATTGGTTAGAAATGGCTAAACGCTTAGAATAATCTTTTAAAGGTTATTTAAAACAAAAGAAATCGGGCTAAAACAATCATTGTTTTAGCCCGATTTTTATATGCTTAGATTAGGCTTTTAGTTTATTTTTCTTACGTTGCAAAATTAAAAAACGACAATCATAAGGATTATCTGCATCCGCTTGACGATATTCTTCAAACTCGATGTTCCATTCTGCCCAATTAATTTCAGGGAAGAAGGTATCGCCATCAATGTCAGCTTGAATTTGCGTGAGGTATAGTTTATCTGCTTTAGGTAAATATTGTTTAAATAACTCGCCGCCGCCAATCAACATAATTTCATCAAATTCTTTGACAAAATTGACCGCACTTTCAAAATTCTCTTTCCAGATGACACCTTCATGTTCGTAAGGTGTACGTGAAAGGACAATATTGGTACGTTTCGGCAGTGGACGACCAATGCTTTCAAAGGTTTTACGTCCCATAATTACCGGTTTGCCCGTGGTATTTTTACGAAACCAGGCTAAATCGGCAGGTAAGTGCCAAGGCATTTGATTATCTTTTCCGATGACGTTATTTTTTGTTGTCGCAACGATCAAACTTAATGTCATATTTTCTATCCTATTTTTCTTTTTTTTGCACTATATCATAGCTATTCAGAAAATCTGAATTTGAGATGGTTTTTTTCGTGATTTTTATTTATTTTAGTGCTAATTTAACGCCAATTTACTATTTTTTTATTGAGGACAAACTATGTCGGCAAATCACAAAACAATCGTTGTAAAATTTGGTACCAGTACATTAACGCATGGTTCACCTAAATTAAATGCCCCTCACATGGTCGATATTGTTCGTCAGATTGCACAACTTCATCAAGCGGGTTTTCGTGTTGTGATTGTGACATCAGGTGCGATTGCAGCAGGACGACATTATTTAAATCATCCTCAACTTCCGCCAACCATTGCGTCAAAACAGCTTCTAGCCGCAGTAGGGCAGAGTCAGCTGATCCAAGCCTGGGAAAAATTATTTGCGATTTATGATATTCATATTGGACAAATTTTATTAACTCGTGCTGATATTGAAGACCGTGAACGTTTTTTAAATGCACGCGATACATTACATGCCCTGTTAGACAATCATATTATTCCTGTGATTAACGAGAATGATGCGGTGGCAACAGCTGAGATTAAAGTAGGAGATAATGATAACTTATCTGCATTAGTCGCGATTTTAGTGCAAGCGGAACAACTTTATTTATTAACGGATCAACAAGGTTTGTTCGAAAGTGATCCTCGTAAAAATCCAGATGCGAAATTAATTCCTGTGGTTGAGCAAATTACCGATCATATTCGTTCGATTGCAGGCGGTAGCGGTACAAAGCTTGGTACTGGCGGGATGAGTACAAAAATAATTGCGGCAGATGTGGCAACGCGTTCGGGTATAGAAACGATTATTGCGCCAGGTAGCCGACCTGATGTTATTGTGGATTTGGCTTACGATAAACCAATTGGCACTAAATTTATTGCTCATCACTCAGATCGTCTCGAAAGCCGTAAACAGTGGTTATTTGCCGCACCATCAGCGGGCATGCTGACGATTGATGAAGGCGCTGAAAATGCCATGTTAGTACAGAATAAATCGTTGCTGCCTGCAGGAATTACGGCTGTGGAAGGGCGTTTCTCACGCGGTGAAGTCGTCAAAATTAAAAATACTTCAGGTAAAGTGATTGCACTCGGTATGCCTCGTTATAACAGCGATGCGTTGGAATTAATCAAAGGGAAAAAATCTCAAGATATTGAGCAAATTCTTGGTTATGAGTACGGTGCAGTTGCGCTACATCGTGATGATATGATTGTGCTATAGCCTGTAATAGAAATCGGATCTCTCATATTTTCTGAACCTTCCTTTTATTTTGTCGGTCTATAAAACCATAAAAAGGGTGATAGCCCGATATTAAGTAGTAAAAGGAGACAACATGAGATTAATAACGACCGTTTTAGCTGTTGGGCTATTAAGCGCTTGTACGCAGGGCTATTATGTAAAACATCATAGCCCCATTTCAGTGAGCAAACACGTAAAACGTTTAAATACGACGGCTTGTCATGATAAAGATGACTGGTATTTAGATGGTTATCGTGTCGGGAAAGATTTCCAAGCACAAAGCCAATCTCAACTGAATAAACGAATTAACTTTTGTGGCCGACGAATACCTGAAGAATTACGAACCGCATGGTTTAATGGTTTTGATGCAGGTTCAAATGGTGTTCAGATTGATATAGAGGGTTATGATGAGGATGCGATCTTAACCTATGATTATGACGATGATGATCGTTATAGCGAAGACGAAGAAGAATAAAAAAGTGCGGTTAATTTTAACCGCACTTTTTCGTTTTAAAGGATGTCGAGTAATTCGACTTCAAACACTAAGGTTGAGAATGGTGGGATAGATGCGCCTGCACCACGTTCGCCGTAAGCCAGTTCGTGTGGAATAGTGAGTTTCCATTTAGAACCAACAGGCATCATTTGTAATGCTTCAACCCAACCACGAATTACGCCATTTACTGGGAATTCAGCCGGTGTACCACGTGCAACAGAGCTATCGAATACAGTACCATCTGGTAATGTACCTGTGTAGTGAACACGTACTTTGTCCGTTGCAGCTGGTTTGTTACCGTTACCTTCAGTTAAAATTTCGTATTGTAAACCGCTGTCAGTCACTTTTACGCCCGCTTTTTTCGCGTTTTCTTCTAAGAATTTTTTACCTTCTTCTTCAATCGCTTTGAATTGCGCTTGTTGTGCTTCAGCCGCTTGTTGTTGAAGCGCTTGAACAGAATGCATTAAATCATTAATTTCTAATGCAGGTTGATTGCGGTTTAACGCGTCGAAAATGCCTTTTGCTACCGCTTCAACAGAAATATCCATTTGGCTATCTGCTAATTGTTGACCGATTTGTAAACCGATACCGTAGCTGCCTTTTTCAGAAATACTTTCTAATTTTACTTGTTCAAAAATTTGAGCTGTCATTGTTTTTTCCTTTGTTGTAAAACTATTTTTTCAATGCCAAGATTTCACCCATGCGAACAGGTTCATCAACACTTAAATGATCGGCAATTTGCACTTGACCGGCTTGGAATAAATTAATTACGGTAGAACCAAGTTGGAACCAACCCATTTCTTGACCCTTGCTTAATTTAACCGCACTTTCACCTTCATAAGTCCAGACTTTCACTTCGTTATGACGTGGTGGGTTAATGACACCAGCCCAAACAGTGCCGATACTTGCAGTAATTGTTGCACCTACTAAGATTTGTACCATGGTGCCAAATTCAGTATCAAAGACACAAATCACACGTTCATTACGTGCGAAGAGGTTCGGCACATGTTTCGCTAAAAATGGATTGACGGAGAATAAATCACCCGGTACGTAAATCATTTTGCGAAGTGTACCATCACATGGCATATGCACACGGTGATAATCACGTGGTGATAAATAAGTGGTGACGAACTCCCCATTTTTAAAGGTCTCGGTTAAATCTTTATCTTCCGCTAATAAATCGTTTAAGCTGAAGAAGTGACCTTTTGCTTGTAATAGGCGGTCATCTTCAATGTGTCCACATTCACTTACACGGCCATCCGCAGGGCAGCAAAGTGCGGTAGGATTTTGGTTAATTGGACGTGCATTTTCTTTTAATGGACGGATAAAGAATTCATTAAAACTAGCGTAATCACTGAATTTTTCTTTTTCAGCAATGCTCATATCAATGTTGTATTTTTTTGCAAACGCTTTAATCACAAAATGTGTCACTGCGCCCCATTTTTGTTTAGCTAACCAACCTGCTGCTTGTGTCATATAGATTTGAGGCATCACATATTGAAATGCAACTTTTAGGCGTTGCCAATAAGAAATTGGGTTCATTGATTTCTCCAATAAGATTTAAAAGTCGGGCGATTATAACAACTTATTTCACTTGTGCAATGTTAGTTGATGTTTTTGCGTAAGATACAAGCAAGAAGCCGACATTTGTCGGCCTCTTTTTGCGTTTATAAAATCATTTTGACTAATTTGTCTGCTTGAATCCGAGCAAATTTTTTCAGCAGTTTTTGCACCGGTTCAGGATATTGCGTCAATTCTTCTAATTCAGAATAATCTTGCAATACTTTGGTATGTTGGCGGATGTGCGACAATTCTTGTTCCACTTGAGGCAGAAGTTCTTGTTTTGGATCGTGGATTAATAATCCATTTTCCGCATCTAAACGCCATGCGCGTGGGTTTAAGTTGTTTCCCGTTAAAAGAATATACTGGTTGTCCACCCAAACACCTTTGAGGTGATAAGTGTTATCGCCATCTTTCCATAAACGCACAGTTAAATGGCCATTTTTAATGTAAGCATCAAATTTCTCGCAGAAACGACGAAGATTGCTTTCATATAAATAAGGCAATGCACCTGCCATTTTAAACGGCTGATCTGGTGGAATATAGAAATCGTTCGCGACTTTATCACCCACGATAATTTCGACACGCTTTCCTTGCTCTAATAAGCGGGCAAGTTTACTTCTTAACGTGCGCGGGAAGTTGAAATAAGGGGTGCAAATCACCAATTTTTCCTGCACTTGTAAGAATAAATCTTCGATAACTTGATTTAATTCATTGCCGGATGCACCTAAACCAAAAAGTGGTGAAATGCTTAAAACATCGGAAAAACCAACCGCACTTTCTAACTGATATTCAGCATGGGCAGATAAGTTTTTACGATAAGCTTTTATTGCACTGCGAATTTCTTTGGTGCGAGGACGATTAGCTACATCTAATGGATGAACCGCGCTGAAATCCAATAAATAATCATTGATGAAATTAACCATAGAGTCTGCCAATGCAGCATTATGGATTTTTTGATAGCGGTCGTAACGGTATTTATCTTGTTGTTGTAAATACACATTATTGATACTTGCGCCGCTATAAAGCACGGTATCGTCAAAGACAAAGCCTTTAATATGCAACACGCCGAAGACTTCACGGGTATTAATTGGCACACCGAAGAACATATTCGGTTCATCGGGAAGTTGATAGGTTTGGCGTTGTTCACAATACCAATCAGCGTTAGTAGCAGATTTTTCTGCACCGAGTAAATTGCGTTGTCCGCGATGCCAATCCACTAAAATTTTCACATCCAATTCTGGATGATCTTGTTTTACGCGATAAATTTCATTGAGAATTTCTTGTCCCGCTTCATCTTTTTGCCAATAAAGTGCGGTCACGTAAATGCGTTTTTTAGCTTGGCGAATTAATTCTATAATTTGTGCTTTGAATTCAAGCGGACTAAACAGAAACTCAACCTGTTCTGCCTGTAAAGGAAGAAAAGGCAAATTTTTTAAATTTTGTTCTGCTCGTTTAGCTTTATTGATTAACATAATCGATCTCTACACTAAAAATTAATGCTCTAGTTTACAATATTTCCCTTGTGGATTGATAGAAAAAAGGTTTTTTTTCGTTATAATGCTCACAAATTTTCGCATTTTTTGGCGAATTATTATCCAATTTTTCCTTCGAGAAGCAAATTATGAGCAATTCACGCAAACCATCATTCCAAACAAATTCCGCCAAATCTTTTCAAGAGCGTAGCCCAAAACGTACATTTAATGACAAAGAACGTCGCTTTGATGATCGTCGTAATAATGAAAAACGTGGGGGAAATCGACCGCACTTCGATAAAAAACGGGATGATCGCAAACCTTCTCGTGGCTTCCAACAGCAAGAAGTGAGAGAACCGAAAATTGCTGAACTTTCATTAAATAAAGCGAATGGTGAAAGGGGCTCGGTAAAAGTAACAGTGAAAAGTACTGGCGTGAGTTATAAACCGAAAGAAAAGAAAACGGGCGCATTATCACCACGAGCACCGGAGAAAATTAAAAAGAACCGTGCTGAAGAAATGAAAGTGTATGGTGAAAATGCGTGCTTAGAATTGTTTGCTGAACGTCCAGAGAGCATTGTTCGCGTATGGGCAACGGTGCAAATGGCGCATAGAATTGGCGAGATTTTCAGTTATTTAGCCGCGAATAAAAAAGTGTATCACGTGGTGGACAGCGATGAGCTAAGCTTAGTAAGTGGCACTGAGCATCATGGTGGCATTTGTATGCTAGTGAAGAAGCAACGTACTTTCTCTTTACAAGGTTATTTAGATGTCCCGCGTCAAGAAGACTGCTTAGTGGTGCTTGATCAAGTCAACAATGCGCAGAACTTAGGTGGCGTTGTGCGTACTTGCGCCTTCTATGGCATTAAAAATGTGGTAACAAATCAAGTTGAACAGCTTTATGCACCGGCTGCGATGCGTGTAGCTGAAGGCGGAATGGAGCATATTCGTATTTTAGAAACAGAAAGTACTGAAATTGCGTTAGAGGCTTTACGTAAGGCGGGTTATCAGATTATTCATGTCTCAACCAATAAACAAGGCGTTGCGTTGGAACAACTTAAATTTGCCGAGAAAGTCGCGTTGGTATTGAGTGAAGGTAGTACGGATGATATTCGTGAGAAAGAAGATGTAAATGTGCGTCTTTCTTTAAGTAATCCATTAAAAGCAGGATTAAATATTGCGGTAAATACAGGGATTTTATTAGCACATTGGTATGTGAAATAACCTCAAGTGCGGTTATTTTTACACTTATTTTCAAGGCTGGCAGATGTCAGCCTTTTTCTTTTTTAAAATGATGACTCAGTCAATTTTTCATCTTTCTTTCATAAAGTTTTTGGGGGAAGCTAGACAAAAGATCTATACTATTCCGAGTAGTTATTTACCAGGGAGTTTTTATGCCTGAACGTTCAGCCAATATTAGTACACATGATCCTTTCGGAAGTTTATTAGGTTATGCACCGGGTGGGATTGCGATTTATTCATCAGATTATCATACAGCTGATGAGAAAGAGTATCCGGATGATGCTGCCTTTCGCAGTTATTTAGGAAGAGAGTACATGGGCTACAAATGGCAGTGTGTAGAATTTGCGCGCCGTTATTTATATCTCAATCATGGCATGGTGTTTACTGATGTAGGAATGGCTTACGAGATCTTTTCTCTACGATTTTTACGTCAAGTGGTGAATGATGCCTTATTACCCTTACAAGCCTTTGCAAATGGTTGCAAACGTAAGCCTGAAGCTGGCGCCCTTTTAATTTGGCAAGAGGGGGGCGAATTTAAACATACGGGGCATGTGGCGATTATTACCGAAGTCTTAGAGGATAAAATCCGCATTGCTGAGCAAAACGTGATTCACTCCCGCTTACCTAGCGGGCAGCAATGGACGCGTGAATTACCAATGACAGTTTCTGAAACAGGCTATTTTTTGCATGATACCTTTGATGATACCGAAATTTTAGGTTGGATGATCCAAACGGAAGACACCGAATACAGTCTGCCACAGCCAACACCTGAAAAAGAGAAACTTGAAATTCATGCAGAACATATTGAAAACAACGGTCAGTTTGAACATAAATGGCTGAATGAGAACAATGAATTTGAAGCTGCCTATGTGAAAGCCATGGGAGGGCATAAAGTCAGTCATTCTGATCAATATCGTTACTTTACGATGTCTGAAACAGCACAGCATGAGTTGATTCGTGCAACCAATGAATTACATTTAATGTATTTGCATGCCACAGATAAAGTTTTAAAAGACGATAAGTTATTAGAATATTTTAATATTCCAAAATTATTATGGCCTCGCTTACGTTTATCTTGGCAAAATCGCCGTTATCAAACCATTACGGGGCGTTTAGATTTCTGCATGGATAGTCGTGGATTAAAAGTGTATGAATACAACGCAGATTCAGCCTCTTGCCATGCGGAAGCCGGTGAGTTTATGAATCGATGGGCAATCCAAGGCGGATTGAATATAGGTGAAAATCCTGCTGATGGTTTACGTAATGCATTAGCGGATTGTTGGAAACACAGTGAAGCAACGCCGCTTGTTCATATTATGCAGGATCATGATGATGAAGAAGATTACCACTCATTGTTTATGCGTAACGCACTGGTTCAAGCAGGATTTCAAGCCAAAATTATTCATGGTACAGAGGGGCTACATTGGGATAGTCGTGGTCGTTTAATTGATGATGAAGATAACCAGATAAAAACGGTGTGGAAAACATGGGCTTGGGAAACCATGTTAGAGCAACTTCGTGAAGATGCGACAGGCATGGAAGTGGCTCCACCAATTCGTACAGGCTACCCGGAAGATAAAGTGCGGTTAATTGACGTGTTACTTCGTCCAGAAGTTTTGGTCTATGAGCCACTGTGGACTGCGATTCCAAGTAATAAAGCGATCTTACCTGTATTATGGTCATTATTCCCAAATCATCGTTATTTACTTGAAGCAGGATTTGAATTGACACCAGAGTTGGTTAAAAATGGTTATGCGCAAAAACCAATTGCGGGTCGTCGAGGTGATAATGTGAAACTCATTGGTGAGTGCAAATCTGTACTTGATAGCACAGACGGTCGATTTGATAAGCAGGAAAGTATTTATCAACAACTGTGGTGTTTACCAAAAGTGGAAGACCAATATGTTCAGGTTTGTACTTTCACTGTAGGGGGGCATTATGGTGGTAGCTGTTTACGCTCAGACCCGAGTTTGGTTATTATGGGAAACAGTGATATGCAACCGTTAAGAGTATTATTAGATAAATCTTTCCTTAAGAAATAAAAATAAAATCGGCACTCAATGGGTGCCGATTTGTTATTGTTAATTTATAAAATTATTTTGCTTCTTTGTTATCAGTTGGTTTTTCATCTGTTTTTAACATATCAGCAGGAATAAAAGTTTGTTGTACTTTTGACATATCTGGAAGATGGTGTGCAATCCCTTTGTGACAGTCGATACAGGTTTTGTTTTGTTCCTGTGCAAGTGCGTGCATTTGTTGTGCCACAGTTTTTTGTTGTGAGTAATCCATATCATTAAAGTTATGGCAGTTACGACACTCTTGTGAGTTATTCGCTTTCATACGCGCCCATTCGCGTTCAGCCATTTCTAAACGATGTTTTTCAAATTTCTCTTTAGTATCAACTTTACCCGTATAGTATGCTAATACTTCAGTAGAAGCCTGCATTTTACGAATCATTTTTGGCACAAATTCATGAGGAACGTGACAGTCAGAACAAATCGCTTTCACACCTGAACGGTTGCTAAAGTGAATTGATGCTTGGTATTCAGGTACAACATCGTTAGTATGACAATCTGAACAGAATTGTTCAGTATTAGTTGCTGACATACCGACATTAAATAGGTTAGTTCCAACAATAGTACCAATGATAGTTAATAAAATCACCCCACCAATTGCCATTTTGCTCGGCGAGCGTAACCAACGACAAACTTTTTGAATGCTTGATTTAATCATGGTTTAGCTCCTTATTTACCTTGCGTTTTACGAATGGTTTCGAATTTATTTTGAATAATTGGATTTACGTTAGTTTGCTGAACGTGGCATTGTAAACAGAAATAACGACGTGGTGAGGTACCTTCTGTTTTTTGACCATCACGTGTTAAGAAATGACTCTCAGGAACACGTGGCGCACCCGTTGTTGGGGCAACATCTGGCGCGTGGCAACCTAAACATTGATTCGCATTTTTAGTTACTTGTAAGCCACGAATGCTGTGTGGAACAAGTGGGGGTTGGTTAGGAAAAGTAACAGGAATATTGCCTACATCTTTATAAGGATTATTAAATGCAGGTGCAAGACTTTCTGCTGTTTTATCGATGCTGTTTGCAACTTGTGGTGCATCAGCAAATGCCAATCCACTACATAAAGCCAGCATGAAAATAAATGATTTTTTCATGAAATCCACTCCATTAAATAATTAAATATTTTTAATTTTTATTTGTTTCTCAAATCGAGATCCAAATGTAAATACATTTTCTGCGCACACGTCAATACAGCGTCCACAAGTAATACAATCTTTTGCCAATATAATTTGGCTATCTTCAGGTCCACCGTGTAAAGGAAGTCTTAAAACTTGCGGTTCTGGGCAAACATTATAACAGTCCATACAACGGTCACAGCGATCGCGATCGATTACATTAATTTTTATTAGGCTTTTAGCTCCAATGACACCATAGATTGCACCAATTGGACAAAGGTGACCACACCAACCATGTTCAGCAACGAGTAAGTCAAATAGGAAAATCACTGCTACTAACCAAAGCGTTGCACCTGTTCCAAAGACGAAGATGCGTCCAAGTGCTGCAACAGGGTTTATCCACTCCCATAAAAGCGTACCCGTTATTGCGCTACCAACTAAAATCACGGCTAAAATCACATAGCGAAGTTGACGTGAAATTTTTAATGATTGTCTAATACCTAATTTTCTACGTAGCCAAGCTGCTGCATCAGTCACGATGTTCATTGGACAGACCCAACTACAAAAGGCTTTGCTCGCAACGATGGCGTAGAATACGACGATAACCAAGGCTCCAATAATCGTTGTGATTTCTGGTAGGTAACCTGTCGCTAAACTTTCAGCGGTAATCAATGGATCTGTCAATGGCACAGTATCCAAAAGCATGCTTGAGCTGTAATTGCCTTTTAGAATCCAAACTTGCCAAATCGGACCACTTAAGAACATTAAAATAATACTTAATTGACTAATTCGACGTAGAATTAAAAAGCGATAAGCATGCCACCAACCGAGTTTTTGGCGAGCTTCTAAGCCTGCATCTTTAGGCTTATTCGGGGTATATTTTTCAGCCATTATTTAACCCCCTTAATGTTTAAGTCCAGATTTGGGAATTGCTCTGCTTCCGGAACTGTTGTTGGATTTGGTACATAATCCATTGTTGCACGGTTTGGTGTTGCAACTTTTTGGTTCGGTTGAACTTGCATTGGCTGATAAACCGGCTCATGTGAGCCTTCCGGCATACGAGCATCCATTGCTGGACGTAAGCCATCTGGATGTTGCTCCTCAATTAAGGATTTTCCGGCGTTTTGTTTTTCTTTCCAGCCTAAGCGATAGTGGCGACCGAGTAGCCCTTTGGCGATATCCATCGGTAAGACTTTAATTGCCGCTTCTTCTAACACACAAGCTTGTTCGCATTTACCGCATCCGGTGCAAGCATCAGAGTGAACAGTTGGAATAAGCTTTGCATGAATCCCAGTACGATCATTGTGGATACGTTCAAGTGTAATCGCTTTATCTACTAATGGACAAACGCGATAACACACATCACAACGCAACCCCTGCCAGTTAAGACAAGTTTCATGGTCTAGCAATACGGCTAACCCCATTCTCGCATCATTGATGTCTTTAAGTTCCTCACTTAATGCGCCACTTGGACAAGCATTCATACATGGAATATCCGGACACATTTCGCAAGGTTTATCCCGAGCGATAAAATAAGGTGTGCCAGCTTCCATTGGTGAAATCAGCGAAGCTAAATGCAACATATCATATGGACACGCTTGGACGCATTGTCCGCAACGGGTACAAGCTGCCAAGAAATCCTTTTCCGGTAAAGCACCAGGTGGACGCAAGGCGATCCCTTCTTTAGCTTTAGCTTGTTGTTGCTGTAAGCCAAGAATAATACCAACCCCACATACTCCGGCAGCCGTTCTTGTCACATTTTTTAAAAACTGACGACGGTTAGGATCAAGTCTCATCTGCGTTTCCTTTTATAAGCGGCCTAATTTTGTAAAAATATTGCAAAATTTGACCGCTCTTATTTTAAATTCCCTTCTCTTTAAAGAGAGGAGCGACTAGAAACAAAAGGAAAATCCTACGCTTTTTCCACTTTTACAGCACATTTTTTGAAGTCGGTTTCACCTGAAATTGGATCGGTTGCATCCAATGTTAATTTGTTAGCAAGCTGACCCGCATCAAAGAAGGTGGTGTAAATTAAGCCCTGAGGACATTTGTTACGACCACGGGTATCTAAGTAAGAAACCATTTCACCACGACGTGTAATTAATTTCACTTTATCCCCATGACGTAAGCCATATTTTTTCGCATCCGCTGGGTGCATCCAAACTAAGTTATTCGGGAACGCACGGTGTAATTCAGGTACACGACGAGTCATGGTACCGGTATGCCAGTGTTCAAGTACACGACCAGTACATAACCATAATGGATATTCTTCATCTGGTGATTCTGCAGGGTCTTCATAAGGCACACCTAAGATAATTGCTTTTTTATCCGGATAACCGTAGAACGCAACATCTTCGCCTGCTTTAACGTACGGGTCAAAGCCTTCACGGTAACGCCATAAGGTTTCTTTACCGTCAACAACCGGCCAACGTAAACCACGTACTTGGTGGTAAGTATCAAATGGTGCTAAGTCATGGCCATGACCACGACCAAAGCTTGCGTATTCTTCGAATAAGCCTTTTTGTAGGTAGTAACCAAAGTGATCTGCTTCATCATTGATGTATCCTGGAACATCCGTTGGTATTTTATATTTGTTTACTTCACCATTCTCGTAAAGTACTTCATATAAAGTCTTACCACGATATTCTGGCATTTGAGCTAATAATTCTTCGCCCCATACTTCATCTGTTTTGAAGTATTTAGAGAATTCCACAATTTGCCATAAGTCAGAACGAGACTCACCAGGACCTTTCACTTGTTGACGCCATAATTGGGTACGACGTTCTGCGTTACCATAGCCCCCTTCTTTTTCTACCCACATACAAGTAGGGAGAATTAGGTCTGCTGCAACTGCAGAAACGGATGGGTAAGGGTCTGAAACAACGATGAAGTTTTCAGGGTTACGCCAACCAGGGAAAATTTCGTCGTTAATGTTTGGACCACCTTGCATGTTGTTGGTACAAAGTTGCCATAAGAAGTTTAATTTACCATCTTTTAATGCACGGCTTTGTTGTACAGCTGCGTATCCAGGTACAGTTGGAATGGTACCTTTTGGTAATTTCCATTTTTTCTCAGCGATTTCAACGTGTTTAGGATTGGTTACTACCATGTCCGCTGGTAAACGGTGAACGAAAGTACCCACTTCACGTGCGGTACCACAAGCTGAAGGTTGACCAGTTAATGAGAACGGACCACAACCTGGTTTAGAAATTTTACCGGTTAATAAGTGTACGTTATAGATCATGTGGTTAACCCATACACCACGAGTGTGTTGGTTAAAGCCCATTGTCCAGTAAGACACTAAGTTCTGTTCTGGATCCGCGTACATTTTCGCGAGGGTTTCAAGCTGATCTTTTGGTACACCAGAAATACGGTGTGCTTCGTCTAATGTATAAGGTGCAACGATTTTCTTGAATTCTTCGAAGTCAGAGTCATACATTTTACCTGCAGTTTTACGGTTTTTCGCTGCAACTTCAAGTGGGTGTTCTGGACGTAGACCATAACCGATATCAGTTTCACCACGTTTGAATTTAGTATGTTTATTAACGAAGTCCCAGTTTACTTTATCGTTTTGGATAATGTAGTTTGCAATGTAGTTAAGGATTGCAAGGTCTGCATGTGGATTAAATACGATAGGCACATCAGCTAATTCAAACGAACGGTGTTCGAATGTTGACATAACTACAACTTTCACGTTATCAGAAGAAAGACGACGGTCAGAAATACGAGACCATAAAATTGGGTGCATTTCCGCCATGTTTGAACCCCAAAGCACAAATGCATCGGTTTTCTCGATATCGTTATAGCAACCCATTGGCTCATCCATACCGAATGTACGCATAAACGCAACCGCTGCAGACGCCATACAGTGACGAGCATTAGGATCGATAGTATTTGAACGAAGACCAGCTTTCCAAAGTTTTACTTTTGCATAGCCTTCATAGATAGTAGTTTGACCGGAAGAGAACATCCCAACAGCATTTGGTTCTTTTTTCTTCAAGATGTCTTTGATTTTTTCCGCCATGATAGTGAAAGCTTGATCCCAAGAAACTGGTGTAAAGTCACCTTCTTTATGGAATTTACCATCTTTCATACGTAATAACGGAGTTTGTACACGGTCTGCACCGTACATGATTTTAGAAAGGAAGTAACCTTTGATACAGTTTAAACCGCGGTTTACTTCTGCATCCGGGTCACCTTGAGTTGCGACAACTCGACCATCTTTGGTTCCTACCAATACGCTACATCCTGTACCACAGAAACGGCATGGGGCTTTATCCCATTTGATGCCCATATCTTCGGTCGCATTAACCTGTTTAACAGGGATGGTCATACCGGCAGCCGCTGCCGCTGCAAGTGCAGCATTGGCTTTCATAAAATCTCTACGATTAAGTTCCATAGTTTTCCCCACTCGTTGTTGAATGTTTTAGAATATACAAAAGAGTATGTATTCCTAAATTATTTATTTTTCATCTAAGTAATTCGAAATTAAAGAAATGACAATTACTCCTGGGATATCTTTAATTTCATCCATAAGATCCGCTAATGCTAATTGACGGTTACTTTCAAGGGTGACCACCAATTTGCCTTCATCAGATTTTTCGCCATGAATCTCAGCGGTTGGAATCGCTAAAATGGCTTCTTTGACTTGGTTAAGTTTTTCTGGTCTGGCTTGCACAACAATGCTGCATACATACCAGTTCTCATTTTCGCTAAATTGACTCATCGATATTTGTTTCAATATTAAAAATTTTTATTGCTTTTGTTGGGCAAACACTTAGGCAAGCACCACAACCATTACAACTTTCTAAATCCAATATGGGTTTTGCGACGCCACCAAGTTGTAATCGAAAACGGATGGCATTCATCGGACAGCTATCTTGGCAACTTCGACATTCCACTCGATTTTCTGTGAGACATTGCGTTGTAATTTCAACTTTATGTGCCCAAGGCTCTTCTTCTAATGAACGAAAAATCGGTTGTTCACAGACTAAAACACATTTTTGGCAGAACGTGCATTCGCCCTTGTCAAATTGTATTTCAGGAAAACCGCCATCGCCTTTTACGATAATTTGGGTTTCACATACTAGTATGCAATCACCGCACCGCGTACATTTATCCGTAAAGTTGCTCTCGTTTATCGACCAAGGTGGACGGATAGCATTAATACCTTGAATTTTCGCGTTTTCAGAATGTAACGATTGTAAAAATTGCCCACGTAATAATTGTCTGCGAGAAGGATTTTCAATCGCCATATTTTTCTTTAAAGTTCGGTATTTTCAAGGGATGCATTATCTAGTGCTAATAAAAAAATAGTAACTACCTAAAAGGAGTAGTTTTTAAGAAATATACACTTTTGTTGAGATAGATCAATGATATTTTGAAAATATGTTATTAGTGTAAATAAATTGTTAAAATATAAGTGAAAATGATTATTAAATAGGGCGGAAGAACCGCCCTGAAGTGAGTTTAAAATATTATGCGTTTTGGGTTGGGTAATCCCACCAAATATCGAATAATTCACTGATTTCGATTTGTTGTAATTTATTTTCTTCTAACCATTTTTTCACTAATTGACGATGGCTTTCATCACATTTACCGATTTTCTCTAAGCAAACTAAGCCTTCCCAATGTAAATAGCCGCTACCTTCATAAGCTAAGCCGTTTGGTTGAATCACTTCAGCAATAAAACGATCAACGGTTCCATCGATAGTTTCGATGCTGGTACCTTCAGCAAATTGCCAATTCACTAAAAAGCCTAATTCTTGGAATTCTGCTAAGTGAAGTTTTTTACGTTGACGTTGATTACGAGTTGTCATTTCAATGTTCTCCTATGTTAAGGTAATGGGTATAGTCATCATCTCGATGATTATTTTTTCTTAAAGTATAAATCCCACACACCGTGACCTAAGCGATGACCGCGCGCCTCAAATTTTGTGAGAGGGCGGAAATCAGGACGTGGAATATAATCTTGTTCGGCAGTATTGACTAAATTTTCATTGGCTGAAAGCACTTCGAGCATTTGTTCCGCATAGTTTTCCCAGTCCGTTGCCATATGAATAAAACCATTTGGTTGTAATTTTTGCACGACTTGCTCCACAAAGTGCGGTTGAACAATACGGCGTTTATGATGTTTCGCTTTATGCCAAGGGTCAGGGAAGAAAAGTTGTAAGCCGCCCAATTCGCCGTCTTTTACACAATCACGTAGAATTTCAGTGGCATCATGGCAAATCACGCGAAGGTTTTTCACGCCTTTTTCTACCGCATAAGCAATACAGGCACCTACACCAGGTGTGTGTACTTCAATACCGAGATAATTTTTATCAGGATTCGCTTCAGCCATATCCACTAAAGATTTCCCCATTCCGAAGCCAATTTCTAATATAACGGGATTCGTATTACCATAAATAGCGACAAAATCAAAAGGGGCATTTTGATAATCTAATCCAAGATCAGCCCAGTGATCATTCATCATATTTTTTTGAAAATCACTTAAGCGACCTGTCCGCAACACAAAGCTACGAACTTTACGTTTATAACGACCATCTTCTGTAAATTCAGCCGTTTCAACGGTTTTACGTTTTTGATCAGCAAAGGTTTTTTGCTCTTCTGTCATGGTTTTTATTCGCTCAATTAAAATTGGCGGCGATTATACACTAAAAGGCAAGGTTGTGGGATTTTTCCACCTAATTCCCGTATAATAGCGAAAATTTTTAATTGTTTTTTGTTATGAATATTGTCCGAGTTGCATTAGCCGTACCGCTTCCCCGATTTTTTGATTATCTCTATTCGCCAGACTTGACGCCAATCGTAGGTGGACGCGTGTTGGTGCCTTTTGGTTCGCAAAAACGAGTCGGGATCGTGGTGGATTTGCCCGCTTCTTCGGATGTCGCAAAAGAAAAGTTAAAACCGATTATTGATGTACTTGATGCTGAATCACTTTTTAATTCCACAACTTGGGATTGGTTAGCTTGGTCGGCTAATTATTATCGTGCAGCATTAGGCGATGTGTTGTTTCAAGCGTTGCCAGTCAAACTCCGCAATGGAGAAAGTGCGGTTAAAAATGACCGCACTTTTTGGCGTATTACGGACCTTGGAAAACAAGCGTTAGAATCAGGTGAATTAAAACGCGCTAAAAAACAAATTGAAGTCTTAAATTTATTGATAACGCAAGATCTAGAAAAAGGTAACAATGAGATTAGTTCCGCGATTTGGTCAGCCTTAAAGGGCAAAGATTATGTGGAAGAGATTATCGTGCCTACTGAACAAAAAAGTTGGCAACAAGCTTTAGGGGATGAGCCTTTAGTTAATCTTGATAACCGATTGACCTTAAACAAGCAACAAGCCCTTGCATTTAGCCAGTTGCTTTTCCAAGAAGGCTTTAATGTGTGGTTGTTAGAGGGCGTGACTGGTTCGGGTAAAACTGAAATTTACCTGCAATACATTGAAGAAGTTTTAAAGAAAGGCAAACAGGTTTTAGTGCTTGTTCCTGAAATTGGGCTTACTCCTCAGACTGTTAGACGTTTCCAAGCTCGCTTTAATGTCGAAATTGATGTATTGCATTCCAACTTGAATGATACACAGCGCTTAAATGTTTGGGAACGCGCAAGAACAGGACAAAGTGCAATCGTAATTGGCACGAGATCGGCTCTTTTCACCCAGTTTTCAGATCTCGGCTTAATCATTTTAGATGAAGAACATGACGGCTCATTTAAACAGCAAGATGGTTGGCGCTATCATGCGAGAGATTTAGGCATTGTGCTTGCTCAAAAACTCAATATTCCTATCTTATTAGGTTCTGCCACACCAAGTTTGGAAAGTGTGAATAATGTACAAAATGGCAAATATCATCATTTGGTGCTATCAAAAAGGGCTGGAAATGCGACCGCACTTCGTCAATTTGTGATTGATTTAAAACATCAACGAATTCAAAACGGCTTATCTGAACCGCTGTTGCAACGTATGCAGGAACACTTAGAAAAAGGTAATCAAGTATTGTTATTCCTTAATCGACGTGGATTTGCGCCTGTGTTGTTATGTCATGAGTGTGGCTGGATTGATGAATGTCATCATTGCGAAAAACCTTATACCTATCACCAACATCAGCGCGTTTTACGCTGCCATCATTGTGGTGCACAAAAAACAGTGCCGATGCAATGTGGTCATTGTGGTTCAACGCATTTAGTCACAACAGGTTTAGGTACAGAACAACTGGAGGAAACTCTAAAAGCACGTTTCCCTCAATATAATATTGCACGTATCGATCGTGATAGTACAGCGCGAAAAGGCAAGCTTGAAGGTTATTTAGACGATATTCAGCAAGGTAAAAGCCAGATTTTAATTGGCACCCAAATGTTAGCCAAAGGGCACCATTTCCCGAATGTCACCTTGGTTGCTTTAGTGAATGTGGATAATGCCTTATTTTCCCTTGATTTCAGAGCCGAAGAACGTTTGGCTCAGCTTTATGTGCAGGTTGCAGGACGATCAGGCAGGGCGGAAAAACAGGGCGAAGTGGTTTTGCAGACGCATTATCCGGATCACCCGTTATTAACCACCTTACTTGAAAAGGGCTATCAAGCCTTTGCAGAAGAAACCTTGAAGTTGCGGCATAATATGGGTTTGCCTCCATTTAGTTTCCAAGCGTTGTTTAAAGCACAATGCCGTCATTCTGAAGAGGCGGAAAATGCATTATCGCAATTAGCGTCTTTCTTCTATGAACAAAAAATAGAAGGCTTGCAAGTATTGGGGCCGATTCCTGCACCGTTTAGCAAAAAAGCGGGGCAGTATCGTTGGCAGTTATTATTACAGCACGCGTCTCGGAAACAATTACAGGCAGCATTGAGTCGATATTCACCAGAGCTGATAAAGTATTCTCAAGTACGGGTAATTTTAGACGTAGATCCATTGGATTTGAGTTAGCAAAAATTCCCTAGAAAAATGCACAGTTTTTCAGTAGAATTAAGCGTTTTTTATACTCTAAGTTTAATTTATCGAATATTTTAGGATTTTATCGTGGCTCATCGAGATTTTGCCGGTCGAAGCGGCTCAAAAAATAATAAAAAGAAAGCAAAGAAACGTTTTAATCGTAATACTTTAATTGGTCTTGCGTTGGTAGCAGTATTAGGTTTTGGTTTAGGGCTTTACTTCTTAAAAAGTAAAACACCTGAACCTGTCGTGACAACAACGGTTCAACCAGAAAAACCGCAACCAAAAAGTGTGTTGCCGAATCGTCCAGAAGAAGTATGGCACTATATTAAAGAATTAGAAACCCGTACGGTGCCGGTGGATAATAATCCTTCTTCTGTTGAAAAAAATATGCGTTTGACGGAAGAACAACGTCAAGTGCTTATCCAGATGGAAAAAGAGCAAAAAGCGGCAGAAGAAGCGAAAAAATTAGAAGCCCAGCGTAAAGAGCAAGAAGCGGCGAATGCAGAAAAAGCCGTAGCTCAAGCACAACAAGCTCAATCAGCACAGACAGCTCAAACTCAGCCAGCTCAGCAAACAGCAAAACCAGACGCGAAAAAGCCTGAGCCAGTTAAAAAGCCTGAACCGCCGAAAAAAGCGGAAGTAGTAAAAGCTGAACCAGTAAAAACAGAACCGGCTAAAACTGAGCAACTGAAAAAAGCAGAACCGAAACCCGCTGAACAACAAGTACAGGCTGGCGGCAAAAGATTTGGCTTACAATGTGGTGCATTTAAAAATCGTGCACAAGCAGAAAGCTTACAAGGTCGTCTAGCGATGGCTGGCGTAAATGCACAAATTGCGACAAGTGAAGAATGGAACCGCGTACGTGTAGGACCATTTGGTAGTCGAGATGCCGCAACAGCAGCACAAGATAAAGCAAAATCTGTGGCAAGTTGCGTTGTGATTGGAATGTAATTCAGAATTTAAAAGTGCGGTTAAAAATAACCGCACTTTTTTTATATTTTCACTTGCCAAAAAACGAAAAATCAATAAAATGAACGTTCATTCATTTTAAGTATTCATCTTAAATGACCTTTCTCATATATAACCCTAAGAATTTAATTTTTTATTATGCGACAAGTAAAAGCTTCTAAAACGAAGCTTGATGTCAGTGAGCAGATCTTTGATGCAACAGATCGTCTTATGGCAAAAGAAGGATTACATTATCTTTCTATGCATAAGTTAGCTAAGGAAGCAGGCATCGCAGCAGGTACGATTTATCTTTATTTTAAGAGTAAAGACGAGTTATTAGCACAATTTGCTCGTCGAGTATTCAATAAGTTTGTTGTGGCGATTGAAGAAGGTTTTGATGAAAGCCAATCTTTTTTCGAGCAATACAGAAAAATGTGGTGGAATATTTGGCATTTTCTTCAAGAAAATCCAACGATTCTGTTAAAAATGAATCAATATCGATCTTTACCAGAGTTTATTGAAACCTGCAAAGAAACGGAGCATTCGTGTTGGGAACAGTTTTGTCTCAAGGGACAAGCCGCAAATGTGTTAGCTGATTTAGATCCTCACATGTTATTTTTGCTGAGTCTTAAAACGGCAATAGTTTTAGCCTCAGATATCAAGTTTCTCGGTACGGCAGTAACCGATGCGATGTTAGAATCTGTCATTGAACGCTCTTGGCGTGCAATTCAGAAGTAGTAATTTTATTGTCTTAATGGAGTTTTCCAAATGAGTATAACTCAAACTAATAGACCAAAGCGTTCACACGTTTTCTTTTTGAAATTAGCGTTAGGCGTATTTGTGTTAATTTTTGCAGCAATGATTTTCCTTAATCAAATGAAGGCAAAAGCCATTGCTGATTTCTTAACAAATAAACCAGAAACAGCCTCTCCTGTGACTGCAATGACAGTTAAGGCTTCTGAATGGACGCCAATCATTGAAACGACAGGTATTGTTCGTCCGAATCAAGGGGCGATGTTAAGCGCTCAAAGTGCAGGAACCGTGTCTAAAGTGCTCGTGCAAAATGGACAGAGCGTGAAAAAAGGTGATTTGTTAGTTGAGTTAGATAGCTCAGTTGAGCGTGCAAGCTTACAAGCCGCACAAGCTCAGGTGGTGTCATTACGTCAAACTTATCAACGTTATGCAAACCTTGCGGGCAGCGGGGCTGTTTCTCGTCAAGAATTAGATAATGCAAAAGCAGCTTATGAAGCACAAGCGGCAAATATTGAGTCATTAAAAGCGGCGATTGAACGTCGCCAAATCGTGGCACCATTTGATGGTAAAGCCGGTATCGTGAAAGTGAATGTTGGTCAGTACGTTTCAAACGGTACTGAAATTGTGCGTGTGGAAGATCGTTCTTCTATGAAAGTGGATTTTGCAATTGCTCAAAACCTATTAGATAAATTGCATATTGGTCAAAAAGTAACGGCTACGGCGGATGCGCGTAAAGGTGAAACTTTTGCCGCGAAGGTTACTGCAATTGAGCCAGCAATTAATTCTTCAACGGGTTTAGTCGATGTTCAAGCAACGTTTGAACCAGAAGATGGCGCAAAATTATTATCCGGTATGTTTACTCGCTTAAATGTTGCTTTACCAACTGAGCATAATCAAATCGTTGTGCCACAAGTGGCAGTGAGCTACAACATGTATGGCGAATCGCTTTATATTTTGACCGCACTTTCCGATGAAGATATTGAGAAATTAGGCGGAGCAGAAAAAGCGGCGAATATGTACCGTGCAAAATCAATCACTGTATTTACGAAAGATCGTCAAGGTATTTATGCACAATTAAAAGGCGATGAAGTTAAAGTCGGCGATAAAATTGTGACCGGCGGTCAGCAAAACTTAAGTAACGGTGCATTAGTCTCTGTTGCAGATAAAGCGGGCGTAGGTACTGAACAACCTGCGAATAAAACGAATCTTTAATTAGGAAAAGCGAATGAAATTTACCGATATATTTATTCGTCGTCCTGTTTTGGCGGTTTCGATTAGCTTGTTAATCATTATTTTAGGATTACAAGCGATCTCGAAATTGGCTGTGCGCGAATATCCGAAAATGACCACGACGGTGATTACGGTGACCACTGCATATCCAGGGGCGGATGCGAACTTAATTCAAGCGTTTGTTACTTCCAAAATTGAAGAGGCGGTAGCGCAAGCAGATAATGTGGACTATATGTCTTCAAGCTCTAGCCCAAGTACGTCAACGGTCACTGTAAAAATGAAATTAAATACGGATCCGAATGCGGCCTTGGCAGATGTTTTAGCTAAAGTTAACTCAGTTCGTTCTGAATTACCAAGTGGTATTGAAGATCCAACGATTTCTTCATCAACCGGTGGTTCGGGGATTATGTATATTAGTTTCCGTTCTAACAAACTTGATGCAAGCCAAGTAACTGACTACATTCAACGTGTGGTGAAACCACAATTCTTTACCGTAGAAGGTGTAGCAAGCGTACAGATCTTTGGTGCTTCGGAGTACGCACTTCGTGTTTGGTTAGACCCAGAAAAAATGGCGGCTCAAAACCTTTCTGCCACACAAGTGATGTCCGCATTATCAGCGAATAACGTTCAAACAGCAGCAGGTAATGATAATGGCTATTTTGTAACCTATAAAAACAAAGTAGAAACCACGACAAAATCGGTTGAAGAATTAGGTAACTTAATTGTGACGTCTAACGGTGATAAGTTAGTACGTTTACGCGATATCGCTGATATTGAGTTAAATAAATCAAGCGATAGCTCACGTGCGGTAGCCAATGGCGCAGATTCTGTTGTATTAGCGATTAATCCAACCTCGTCAGCAAACCCATTAACGGTAGCTGCGAAAGTACGTCCGCTATATGACAGTATTAAAAATAATCTACCGGATGCTATTGAATCTGACATCTTATATGACAGTACAATTGCGATTAATAACTCAATTAATGAAGTAATCAAAACGATTGTTGAGGCAACGATAATAGTGTTGGTGGTGATTACCATGTTTATTGGTTCATTCCGCGCGATTTTAATCCCTGTTATCACTATTCCGATTTCATTAATTGGGGTAATCATGTTGCTTCAATCATTTGATTTCTCCATTAACTTGATGACTTTGCTAGCATTGATTCTAGCCATCGGTTTGGTGGTGGATGATGCGATTGTGGTATTGGAAAACGTAGACCGCCACATTAAGTTAGGTGAAACGCCATTCCGTGCGGCGATTATAGGTACGCGTGAAATTGCCGTTCCAGTTATTTCCATGACCATTGCCTTGATTGCAGTATATTCTCCAATGGCGTTAATGGGCGGTATTACGGGTACGTTGTTTAAAGAGTTTGCTTTAACCCTTGCTGGTGCGGTATTTATTTCGGGTATCGTAGCATTAACGCTTTCACCAATGATGACCAGTAAATTGCTGAAATCCAACGAGGCTCCAAGTAAATTGGAACAACGAGTAGAGCATACCCTTAGTAAAGTGAATGCAGCTTATGCGTATGTACTTGATTTGGTGATGGTAAACCGTAAATGTATGTTGATGTTTGCGGCAATCATTTTTGCAACCTTACCAGTGTTGTTTAAATCACTTTCAAGTGAATTAACACCTACAGAAGATAAGGGCGCATTTATAGCGGTCGGTTCTGCACCTTCTAACGTAAACATAGATTACGTGCAAAATGCGATGACACCTTATCAAGAGATTTTAACCAATACGCCAGAAGTACAGTTTGCGATGACGATTTCAGGGGCACCAAGCTCTAACCAATCTTTAAACGTTGTGACTTTAAAAGATTGGAAAGAACGCTCAAAAAGCCAAACAGCTATCATGAATGAGTTGAATGAAAAAGCGAAATCTATTCCTGAAGTGTCTGTACAAGGCTTTGCGTTCCCAGAAATTGATACAGGGGAGCAAGGTCCTCCAATTGGTTTTGTGATCAGCACATCACAAGACTACGGTGATTTAGCAAATGTGGCGGGTAAATTCTTAGAGGATATGCAAAAATCCAGCAAGTTCGTTTATACCAATCTCGATCTTAAATTTGATACTGCTCAAATGCGTATTAAGATCGATCGTGAAAAAGCAGGAACTTATGGCATTACAATGCAACAAATCAGCCGTACGTTAGGGAGTTTCTTATCTGCCGCAACCATTGAACGTGTGGATATTGATGGTCGAGCTTACAAAATTATTTCTCAAGTAAAACGTGACAATCGTTTATCGCCGGAAAGTTTTAATAAGTATTACATCACCGCAGCAAATGGTACCTCTGTTCCATTAAGCAGCTTGGTGACGGCTACATTGGAACCGCAACCAAGTACATTGCCTCGTTTCAGCCAGTTAAACTCTGCGGTGATTAGTGCTGTACCGATGCCAGGTACTTCAATTGGTGATGCGATCCAATGGTTACAGGACAATGCGAAAAATACGTTACCACAGGGTTATAATTATGACTTTAAAAGTGAAGCGCGTCAGTTAGTACAAGAAGGTAATGCACTTGCTGTAACCTTCTTACTTGCGGTAGTGATTATTTTCTTAGTCTTGGCGATTCAGTTTGAATCAATTCGCGATCCAATCGTGATTATGATTTCTGTGCCGTTAGCGGTGAGTGGTGCATTGTTAGCTTTAAATGCCTTCGGATTTTTGGGTGTTGCAGGAACAACGCTAAATATCTACTCACAGGTTGGTTTGATTACCTTAGTTGGTCTTATCACAAAACACGGTATTTTAATGTGTGAAGTAGCGAAAGAAGAGCAGTTAAATCATGGTAAAACGCGTGTTGAAGCGATTACCGAAGCGGCTAAAGTACGTTTACGTCCAATTCTGATGACAACCGCAGCGATGATTGCAGGTCTTGTACCGTTGCTTTATGCAACAGGTGCAGGTGCGGTATCTCGTTTCAGTATTGGTATCGTTATCGTGGCAGGTTTGGCAATCGGTACATTGTTTACCTTGTTCGTGTTGCCAGTGATTTATTCTTACATTGCAAGCGAACACAAACCGTTACCAGTGTTTGATGAAAATGTAAAACCAATTGAAGGTCACATTAACGAACAACATTAATTGAAAATACGATAAAAACAAACCGCACTTTGATTTTTCAAGTGCGGTTTTCTTTTAGAGATTAAAAAAGCGAACATGATGTTCGCTTTTTATTTATGAAAGTGCGGTCAATTTTTTGACTGTTTTATTTAGCCATTTTTATTTTTAGCGGCTTTGTAAAGTTCCATCGCTTCAGGTAATAAGCGTTGTAAGTTTTCTTGACGGGACTCATCACTCGGGTGAGTAGAAGCTAACACGTCAAGCACACCTTTAGAACCACCAGAGGCTTTAGCCATTTTTTGCCATAAGCCAGGCGCAACTTGTGGGTTATAACCTGAGCGAGCCATTAACATGAGACCCACTTCATCAGCTTCAGTTTCTGCACTACGAGAGTACGGTTTATCTAAAGCAAAGTCTTTCGTGAGTGTCACTAAATCAGTCACATCGGCCCCAACGACAACAGAGAGCGCTGTCCCTCCAATAGCACCAGCAATGGCACTCATGGTGCCGAAGTTGGCTTTGGCTTTACCGTGTTCTTTTAAGGCATGTGCCATTTCATGTCCCATTACAACGGCGATTTCATTATCGTTTAGTTGTAAGGTATCCACTAAACCTGTATAGAAAGCCATTTTCCCGCCAGGCATAGCCCAAGCATTGAGCTCTTTAGATTTAATGACATTGATTTGCCAATTAAACTCCAAGCCTGTCTCATTCTGTTGGTTAGCATAAGGCACCATTTTATTAAAGACATGATGAATACGTCTTGCGGTATTTGATGTGGTATCAATCGCACCTTGTGAGCGAATTTTCCCCATTTCTTGTGTATAGCTGCTAGCTGCTTCTTGATTAATTGAGGCAGAATCCGCACAAGACGTGATAACCGCCCCTGCTAATACAGCAAAAGCAAAACTTTTGAGTTGTTTTTTCATAAATTATCCTTTTGTTGAGATGGCTGATTATATAAATTTATTGTGTTTTGTCGATACAAAAAGATTGTCTTTTAAATTTGTACTACTATAATAGTGCAAATTTTTGTTTTAGGACTTAACGATGACAATAAAAAAATCTCCTTCTTTATTAGGCGGCGCCATGATTATTGCGGGGACCGCGATTGGTGCTGGCATGCTTGCTAACCCAACCTCGACAGCAGGTGTATGGTTTATCGGCTCTATTCTGGCTTTGATTTACACTTGGTTCTGTATGACCACATCAGGTTTGATGATTCTAGAAGCCAACTTACATTATCCTACCGGCTCAAGCTTTGACACCATCGTAAAAGATTTGTTAGGGAAAGGTTGGAATATTATCAATGGTCTTTCTGTTGCTTTCGTCTTATATATTTTAACTTATGCTTATATCACCTCTGGTGGTGGTATTACACAAAACTTGCTTAATCAAGCTTTTGGCTCAGCAGAAAGTGCGGTCGATATTGGGCGTACTTCTGGATCCTTAATTTTCTGTTTTATTCTTGCGGCTTTTGTATGGCTTTCTACTAAAGCGGTGGACCGTTTCACGACGGTATTGATTGTTGGGATGGTAGTCGCTTTCTTCCTTTCTACTGCAGGTTTATTGAGTTCGGTGAAAACAGAGGTGTTATTCAATAGTATTGCAGGAGGTGAGCAAACTTATTTGCCTTATTTATTGACTGCACTTCCTGTTTGCTTAGTGTCTTTTGGTTTCCACGGAAATGTACCAAGCCTCGTCAAATATTACGATCGTGATGGTAGCCGCGTGATGAAATCGATCTTTATCGGTACAGGCTTAGCTTTAGTGATTTACATCTTATGGCAGCTTGCGGTGCAAGGTAATTTACCACGTACAGAATTCGCACCCGTAATTGAAAAAGGCGGCGATGTATCGGCATTATTAGAAGCATTACACAAATATATTGAAGTGGAATACATTGCAGTTGTGTTGAATTTCTTTGCTTATATGGCTATTGCAACCTCATTCTTAGGGGTGACTTTAGGTTTATTTGACTATATTGCCGACTTATTTAAATTTGATGACAGCTTATTAGGCAGAACAAAAACCACATTGGTGACGTTCTTACCTCCACTATTGTTAAGTTTACAATTTCCTTATGGTTTTGTGATTGCCATTGGTTATGCTGGATTAGCCGCAACAATTTGGGCAGCAATCGTGCCGGCACTACTTGCTAAAGCAAGTCGTCAAAAATTCCCAAATGCAACTTATAAAGTGTATGGTGGTAATTTTATGATTGGCTTTGTGATCTTATTCGGTGTGTTAAATATTGTGGCACAAGTAGGCGCAAACTTAGGATGGTTTGCAAGTTTCGCAGGATAAGTTTTCGCGTTATATTGTAGGGGGGTATCTCATACGCCCTTTTTAATTTTATATAGGAAACGAAATGAGTAACCAAACGAGCGTTTACGATAAAGAAAACTTCTTTGCGCTTTATCAAAAACTGCGATCTAACCCAATCAGCCTCAATGAAATAGTGGAAAAGCCGACTATGCTTTCCCTGTTACCTGATTTACAAGGGAAAAAATTGCTCGATCTAGGTTGTGGAACGGGCGGACACTTACAACGCTATTTAGAACGCAATGCGGAGAGAGTCGTAGGAACAGATCTTTCAGCTAAAATGCTAGAACAAGCTGAACAAGATCTACAAAAGTGCGGTCAATTTTCAGGACGTTTTTCGTTATATCAGTTACCGATGGAAAAACTAACGGAATTGCCAGAAAGTGATTTTGATATCATTACCAGCTCTTTTGCTTTTCATTATATTGAGGATTTTCCCGCTTTATTATCTTTGATTGCCAATAAACTTAAGCCTAATGGTACATTAGTTTTTTCCCAAGAGCATCCGATTACAACTTGCCATAAAGAAGGGGAGCGCTGGGAAAAAAATGAGAGAAAACAGCAAGTCGCTTATCGTTTAAATCATTACCGTGATGAAGGACTGAGAGAGCGAAATTGGTTTCAACAACCTTTCAAAACCTATCACCGCACGACAGCAACGATTATTAATGATTTAATTGCTGCAGGTTTTCAAATAGAACAGATGGCTGAGCCTATGTTAGCCGGGCAGCCACAATGGCATGATGAATTTAAAGATTTGCGGCATCGTCCCCCTTTATTGTTTATTAAAGCAAGAAAAGTGATGAATTTAACAAAATAAACTGGTTTTTGACCGCACTTTATGGTATAAATCGCACCGCTGTTTTTGGGTTTCAAAAGCAGCGTTTTTAATTATTAACAACACACACATATCATTAAGGCTTAATCGGGGTGCCAAACGGTCGATTAGCTGATATGTGGAGGCTCAACCCCAACAAAAGGAAAATATTATGGCACAAGTTTCAATGCGCGACATGATCAACGCGGGCGTACACTTCGGACACCAAACTCGTTACTGGAATCCACAAATGAAACCTTTCATTTTTGGTGCTCGTAACGGTGTTCATATCATCAACTTAGAAAAAACTTTACCTTTATTCAACGAAGCTTTAGCGGAATTAACCCGTATTGCTAGCAACAACGGTAAAGTATTATTCGTTGGTACTAAACGCGCGGCTCAAGAAGCAGTACAAGCTGCAGCATTAGACTGTCAACAATATTACGTAAACCACCGTTGGTTAGGTGGTATGTTGACTAACTGGAAAACCGTTCGTCAATCAATTAAACGTTTAAAAGATTTAGAAACTCAATCTCAAGACGGTACTTTTGACAAATTAACCAAAAAAGAAGCGTTAATGCGTACCCGTGAGATGGAAAAACTTGAATTAAGCCTTGGTGGTATCAAAGATATGGGTGGCTTACCAGATGCGTTATTCGTTATCGGTGCAGACCACGAACATATCGCTGTTAAAGAAGCAAACAACCTAGGTATTCCTGTATTTGCTATCGTTGATACTAACTCAACTCCAGCTGGCGTAGATTTCGTTATCCCTGGTAACGATGATGCGACTCGTGCTATCCAACTTTACGTTTCTGCAGCTGCAGCAGCGGTTAAAGAAGGTCGTGGTAACGAAGCTCAAGTTGCTGAAGAATTAGCAGCTGACGCAGAATAATTTAAGTTTTGCAATAAGGCGAAGCCCTTAATAATCAAACGATTAATTGGCATAGGGGCTAAAATTTAGCCCCTATATTTTTATCTAAAAGTGCGGTCAAAATAAATCGTACTTTCGACAGAGGATTTTTAAAATGGCTGAAATCACAGCATCATTAGTAAAAGAACTTCGTGAACGTACCGGTGCCGGTATGATGGAATGTAAAAAAGCATTAGTTGAAGCAAACGGTGATATCGAGTTAGCAATCGACAATATGCGTAAATCTGGTCAAGCTAAAGCAGCTAAAAAAGCAGGCCGTGTTGCAGCTGAAGGTGTTATCCTTGCTCGTGTAGAAAATGGTTTCGGTGTATTAGTTGAAATGAACTGTGAAACTGACTTCGTAGCAAAAGATGCTGGCTTCTTAGGTTTAGCAAACGAAGTAGCTGATTTCGCAGCAGCACACAAAGGTACCACTATCGAAGCGTTACAAGCACAATTTGAAGAAAAACGTGCTGCATTAGTGGCTAAAATCGGTGAGAACATGAACATCCGTCGTGTTGCTTACTTAGAGGGTCAAGTTATTGCTCAATACTTACACGGTGCGAAAATCGGTGTGTTAGTTGCGGGTGAAGGTTCTGCTGATGAACTTAAAAAAGTGGCAATGCACGTAGCGGCATCTAAACCAGAATTCGTGAACCCAGAAGATGTACCTGCAGAAGTGGTTGAACACGAGCGTCAAATCCAAATTGATATCGCAGTTAACTCTGGTAAACCAAAAGAAATCGCAGAAAAAATGGTTGAAGGCCGTATGAAGAAATTCACTGGTGAAGTTTCATTAACAGGTCAACCATTCGTCATGGATCCTTCAGTATCTGTAGGCGACTTCTTAAAATCAGTAAATACTTCAGTGTCTAACTTCATCCGTTTAGAAGTAGGTGAAGGTATTGAGAAAAAAGAAGAAGATTTCGCAGCTGAAGTTGCAAAAATCACAGGCGGTAACGCCTAATTTTCTCCATTGAGATATAAAAAAAGCCGATATTCAATATCGGCTTTTTTGTTGTCTTAAATTTGAGATCTTCTATTTCTTAGGACGAATATCGATGGCAGGGTCTGCATCTTTACGATATTTTTCTTCAATCATTTTTTTCAGTCCATAGTCATCTTTGTCAGCTTGTTCAGAGAATAAATCTTCCTCTAATGTGAGCTTCGGATTTTTAATCCCTATCCAATTAGCGATGCCTTCTAAGAAATTCAAACCAGATTTAAAGGCTTTGTATTCTTTACGTGCCGTATCATCAGATGAAATCTTAAAGAGCGGAATATTATGATGTAATTGGCTGTGACAGTTTTGATTAAACAAGGTTACACCATGTTTATCATCTTCTTGGTGACATAAACCATGATCGGAGAAATAAATCATTGAGAAAGTGCGGTGCGTTTTTTGCTCGTTTTCTTTGAGGGTTTCATACACTTTCTTAATAAAATCATCGGTTTTCTTAATGGATGAAATATAGCAATTCAAGTACTCGTTCTTTTTCTCAATGTCATTATCATTGAAAATTTTCGGATAATCTTCAACACGATCGCAAGCAAGAGGATGTGAACCATAAATGTGTAACACGATAAAGCGTTTACCTTGTGTTGGATCTTCTAAAACTTGGGCAAATTTAGGAATTAAATCAAAATCGCTGTAGTTTGTAGAATTAAAGCTACCGCCTTTTTTCAAAAAAATGGTTTCATCAGATTTTGATGCAAGCGAAGCAACCGGCGTGTCATATTCACCTAAGAAGCCTTGGTTAGACAGCCAGTAGGTTTTTAGACCAGCAGATTTAATGAGATCCACTAAACTTAAATCATAGTTGGGTTCCCATTTTTCTTTATCAGGTAAAGTTAACATTAAGCGCAATGAGGCGACAGTGTTGGTTCCGGCAGATGTCATCCCATCAATAAGAGTGCCATTTGCTGATGACATGAATGGTGTGTCATTGACGGGGTATCCATACGCATGCAAGTAGTCTTTTCGCGCACTTTCACCTAAAATAATCACATAATCTTGGTATTTCGAATTTTCTAATGTGGATTGTCCCCAGTTGCTTTCTTGTGACATTTTTTTCAATTTTTGCCATTCATCAACGATTTTAGCAGTGGAATCAATGGTTTCTTTTAATGGTGCAGCAATTGGTAAGTTATAACCAATTAACAAGGTAGCCAAAGCGATAAATGTTTTATTGCGATAAAATTTCACGCCAAATTTGACCGCACTTTTGTAATGTAAAAAGACTAATAGTGGAATAGCCAATGCGGCTAAATAGCTACTTACTGGAATTTGCAGCAGAAATTCTTTGGTTTCTAACATATCTGTCGCAAGAACCGAAGCGATATATTGATAACTTGGTGCGCCAAAATTTAAACCTGTTGGTGTATAAAATGCATGTAAGCAAACTAATGGCAACAAAATTAAATAGAAGGATTTTCGGCTGCTACTTAACAAAATAATGAAAATAGCCGTGAGTAAAATCAGACTAATAGATGGCTCAGGAAACATCCCTGAGCCTCGTAAAATTAAATAACCAGCAGCAATGGCACAAGCCAAAGAAAAAAGTGCGGTTAAAATTTGTGAGGTTTTTGAAATCTTCATAAAGTTTACCTATAAAATCAAAACAGCGATATTTTATCGCACTTTTCTGACCAATTTCCATTTTTAACTTTTTCGCTCTTTTGCTAGAATAAGCCAAATTTTGTAACCGACAAAGGAAAAGACAAATGAGCCAACCAATTTACAAACGTATTTTATTGAAATTAAGTGGTGAAGCATTACAAGGTGATGAGGGCTTCGGTATCGATCCTTCTATTCTCGATCGTATGGCTTTAGAGATTAAAGAATTAATTGAAATGGGCGTGGA
This sequence comes from Parahaemophilus parainfluenzae, assembly GCF_001053575.1. Lineage (GTDB taxonomy): Bacteria > Pseudomonadota > Gammaproteobacteria > Enterobacterales > Pasteurellaceae > Haemophilus_D > Haemophilus_D parainfluenzae_S. The sequence continues at coordinate 46,148 of NZ_JVSL01000024.1, forward strand.
AGTTGGTGTTGTGCTCGGCGGTGGTAACTTATTCCGTGGCGCAAAATTAGCTAAAGCAGGAATGAATCGTGTCGTGGGCGACCATATGGGGATGCTTGCAACTGTGATGAATGGCTTGGCGATGCGTGATGCGCTTCACCGTGCAGATGTGAATGCAAAATTAATGTCTGCTTTCCAATTAAATGGTATTTGCGATACCTATAACTGGTCTGAAGCCATCAAAATGTTGCGTGAAAAACGTGTAGTGATTTTCTCAGCCGGTACGGGTAGCCCGTTCTTTACTACAGATTCTGCAGCATGCTTACGTGGTATTGAAATTGAAGCGGATATCGTGTTAAAAGCGACCAAAGTTGATGGCGTGTATGATTGCGACCCTGCAAAAAATCCTAATGCGAAGCTATATCATAAATTATCTTATGCAGAAGTGATTGATAAAGAATTACAAGTAATGGATTTAGCTGCGTTCACACTCGCTCGTGACCACGGTATGCCAATTCGTGTATTTAATATGTGTAAACCAGGTGCGTTACGTAAAGTGGTACTTGGTACAGAAGAAGGCACAACGATTAGTTAATTTTTTCAAGAATAAAATGGCGAGAGACAATCTCGCCTTTTTTATGAATAAATTTATTCAAAACTCCCTAAAAATCCAGTAAAATCACTGTGTTTTATCTTTATTTATTAAAAAGGACAGATGAATGATTAATGAAATCAAACAAGATGCTGAAGCTCGCATGGAAAAAAGCCTCGAAGCGTTGCGTGGGCATATTGCAAAAATCCGTACAGGCCGTGCACAACCAAGCTTATTAGACGCAATCCAAGTGGAATACTATGGTGCAGCGACACCACTTCGTCAATTAGCTAACGTTGTTGCAGAAGATGCACGTACTTTAGCGGTAACAGTATTTGACCGTTCTTTAATCAGTGCAGTAGAAAAAGCAATTTTAACCTCTGATTTAGGTTTAAACCCATCTTCAGCAGGTACAACAATTCGCGTGCCTCTTCCTCCATTAACTGAAGAACGCCGTCGTGATTTAATCAAAATCGTAAAAAGCGAAGGTGAGCAAGGTAAAGTTGCAATTCGTAATGTGCGTCGTGATGCAAATGATAAAATCAAAGCATTATTAAAAGACAAAGAAATCAGCGAAAACGATCAACATAAAGCAGAAGAAATCATTCAAAAAGTCACTGATAGCTATATCAAAAAAGTGGATGAGATCTTAGCAGATAAAGAAAAAGAATTAATGGATTTCTAATTGTCGAACCATGTTTTGGGGCAGACCAAGTGTCTGCCCTTGTTCTATTCTGATAAAAAAATAAAAGCACAAAGTGCGGTCGAAATTTTATGCAAAAACAAAATCTTGTTATTTTAGGATCAACCGGTTCTATTGGTCATAGCACCCTTTCTGTTATCGAACATAATCCTGACAAATATCATGCCTTTGCGTTAGTAGGGGGCAAAAATGTTGAGACAATGTTTGAACAATGCGTGAAATTTCAACCGCACTTTGCTGCATTAGATGATGAAAATGCAGTAAAGGTATTGCGAGAAAAATTAGCCTCGCATCACATTAAAACGGAAGTTTTAGCTGGGCAGAAAGCCATTTGTGAGCTAGCAGCACATCCAGATGCAGATCAAGTTATGGCAGCCATTGTTGGGGCAGCTGGATTACTACCGACTCTTTCAGCAGTAAAAGCGAGTAAGAAAGTCTTGCTTGCGAATAAAGAATCGTTGGTGACTTGTGGCCAGCTCTTTATTGATGCAGTGAAACAATCAAAAGCAAAATTATTGCCTGTTGATAGTGAGCATAACGCGATTTTTCAATCCTTACCGCCTGAGGCACAAGAAAAGGTTGGATTTTGTCCTTTGAAAGAATTAGGGGTCAGTAAAATTGTCTTAACTGGTTCTGGTGGACCTTTCCGTTATACGCCATTAAACGAGTTTGAGCATATAACTCCCGAACAAGCCGTTGCTCATCCAAACTGGTCAATGGGCAAAAAAATCTCTGTGGATTCTGCCACAATGATGAATAAAGGTTTAGAGTACATTGAGGCACGCTGGTTATTTAATGCATCAGCAGATGAAATGGAAGTGATTATTCATCCTCAATCTATTATTCATTCAATGGTGCGTTATGTAGATGGCTCGGTCATCGCTCAAATGGGTAACCCGGATATGCGTACGCCCATTGCGGAAACCATGGCTTATCCAAATCGTACAGTCAGTGGTGTGGAACCATTAGATTTCTTTAAAATCAAAGAATTGACATTTATCGAACCTGATTTTAATCGTTATCCAAATTTAAAATTAGCGATCGATGCGTTTGCAGAAGGGCAGTATGCGACAACCGCAATGAATGCAGCAAACGAAATTGCCGTACAAGCTTTTTTAGATGGATATATTAAATTTACGGATATTGCGAAAATTAACCAAGCATCGGTTGAACAAATGCCATCTTCTATCATTTCAAGCATTGATGATGTATTAGCGGTAGATAAGCAATCTCGTAAATTAGCCGATTCGCTGATTAAAAAGTTGATGTAGAATACGCAAAAGTGCGGTCATAAAATCCGAATATTTTAGAATGAAAGAACTTGATAACAATAACATTCCCGAACATGTTGCTATTATTATGGATGGCAATGGACGTTGGGCGAAACAACAAAATAAGCTGCGTATTTTTGGACATACAAACGGTGTGGCAGCTGTGCGTCGTGCGGTGAGTTATGCACGACAAACAGGTATTAAATTTTTGACGTTATATGCGTTTAGCAGTGAAAACTGGAATCGTCCCGAGCAAGAAGTAAGCGCATTAATGACGCTTTTTATGCAAGCACTTGATCGAGAAGTTAAAAAATTACACAAAAACAATATTCGTCTAAAGATTATCGGTGATGTTTCTCGTTTTAGTGAGAAATTGCAAGAGAAGATCGCAAAAGCAGAAAATTTAACAGAAAATAATACCGCACTGACTTTAAATATTGCGGCGAATTACGGTGGTTGTTGGGATATTGTTCAAGCGACTCAACAACTCGCTGAAAAAGTAAAAAATAATGAGATTTCGGTGAGTGATATTAATGAATCACTTTTCCAGCAACATTTAGTGACACAAGATGAACCGTCTGTCGATTTACTAATTCGCACAAGCGGTGAGCAACGCATTAGTAATTTCTTGCTTTGGCAAATTGCATATGCGGAATTGTGTTTTTTAGATGTGCTTTGGCCAGATTTTAGTGAAAAAGATTTTAATCAGGCAATTGCCTGCTATCAACAACGTCATCGCCGTTTTGGCGGGACAGAATAAGCGGAGAACTTATGCTTAAAGAACGTGTATTATCAGCCATTGTGTTGATTGCTTTGGTATTATGTGCCTTGTTCTTATTTACCCCATTTTATTTTGCCCTAGCCTTAGGCTTTGTGGCGACGCTTGGTATTTGGGAGTGGGCTCAATTTGCTCGTTTTAAAAATCCTTTGGCGCGTCTTTGTATCGCGGCATTTTTAGGCGCATTTATCTTCCTCTGGCTTTATAACGAAGGTAATTATTTAGATGCTGGGCGAGTGTTTGAAAACTACTTACCGCTTTTATTGCTAAATTCAGTCGGTTGGTGGGCACTTGCATTAGTATTAGTGGTGACTTATCCAAGTTCAGCGAAGTTTTGGGGTAAAAATATACCTTTACAACTCTTGTTTGCTTTCTCTACGCTGATTCCTTTTGTTGCCGCTGTCTTACGTTTACGTTTAGATAATTATACTGCTGATCCTCATCATGGTTTATTCTTATTGCTCTATGTGTTTGTATTGGTATGGGCAGCGGACTCTGGTGCCTATTTTGCCGGACGAGCCTTTGGTAAGCACAAGCTTGCACCGAAAGTATCACCGGGGAAAACATGGCAAGGCGTATTTGGTGGCATGATTACCGCAGCGGTATTGGCATTTGTGTTTATTCACTTCTCAGGTGAAACCTTATTAGGTAGCCGTGCAATGAGCGGTTTTGTTGTGCTTTCAGTGGCAACTGTAGCTATTTCTGTATTAGGTGATTTAGCAGAAAGTATGTTTAAACGTGAATCAGGCATTAAAGACAGTAGTCAATTAATTCCAGGACATGGCGGTATTTTAGATCGTATTGATAGCTTAACGGCGGCAGTACCATTCTTCACATACTTCTATTTCTTTGTGTTATAGGGAAAGAACATGTCATTTTTGTGGTCGCTTGGCTCATTTATTGTTGCAATTGCCGTACTGGTTGCCGTACACGAATACGGTCACTTTTGGGCAGCAAGAAAGTGCGGTATTAAAGTTCATCGTTTTTCGATTGGCTTTGGTAAAGTGATTTGGCGACGGACAGATAAATTAGGCACCGAATTTGCTATTTCAGCCATTCCGCTTGGTGGCTATGTCAAAATGCTTGATGGACGAAATGAAGACGTTCCCGCAGAATTAAAATCGCAGGCATTTGAAAGCAAATCGGTAGCTCAACGTGCTTTTGTGATTGCTGCAGGCCCTTTGGCTAATTTTATTTTTGCGATTTTGGCATATTGGGTGATTTATTCTGTTGGGATTCCGAGTGTTAAACCGGTCATTGAAAATGTCACGCCAAATTCTCCCGCTGCGATAGCTCAAATTGAACCGAATAGCCAGATTTTAGCAATTGATGGAAAGAATGCACCCGATTGGGAAACCATTAATTTATTGCTCACTGATAAGTTAGGTTCTGATTCGGTTGAACTCACATTAACGCCTTTTGGTAAAGACCAACCTTATCAACGAACCATTAATCTGCAAAATTGGGCATTTCAACCAGATAAAGAAACAGCATTTGAAACATTAGGGATCAATCCCGTTTCAAGTAAAGTGGAGATGACACTATCAAAAGTGGTGGAGAACTCACCTGCAGAAAAAGCAGGCTTATTGATTGGCGATAAAATTTTAGCAGAAAATTCGACCGCACTTGACTGGAAAGCTTTTGTTGCATTGGTACAACAAGGTCAGCCTTTTACAATCAAGGTCGAACGTAATCAAGAAATTTTTGACAAAATCTTGCAACCTGAGAAAAATCGAGATGGTAAATGGTTTGTGGGGTTAAGTCCGACGTTCTTAAAAGTTGGCGAACAGTATCGAACTGAATTAAAATATGGTATTCTTGATGCCCTACAAAAAGGTGTGGAAAAGACAGGCCAAATTTCGTGGTTTATTGTGAAGGCAATCGGGAAATTGTTTAGTGGAGAGCTTTCATTTTCCAGTTTGGCTGGGCCAATTTCAATTGCCCAAGGTGCAGGCGCATCTTCTAACGCTGGCGTGATTTATTTCTTAAGTTTTCTCGCGCTAATCAGTGTTAATTTAGGCATAATGAATTTATTTCCGTTGCCAGTTTTAGATGGCGGACATCTCGTATTTTTTGCGGCGGAAGCTATCAAAGGAAAACCTGTTTCAGAACGGGTACAAAATTTAAGTTATCGTATAGGGCTCACAATCTTGTTAATTCAAACAATATTTGTGCTTTTTAATGATTTCTTACGTTTATAACTATTGTTTTTTATAGGATAAAGTCGATGAAAAAACTTCTAATCGCAAGTTTATTATTCGGTACTACAACGAGTGTATTTGCGGCACCATTTGTAGCAAAAGACATTCGTGTTGACGGTGCTCAAGGAGACTTAGAACAGCAAATTCTAGCAAGCCTTCCTGTTCGTAGTGGTCAGCGTGTAACGGATAAAGATGTTGCCAATATTGTACGTTCATTATTCGTAAGTGGACAGTTTGATGATGTTAAAGCTTTCCAAGATGGCGACGCATTAGTTGTGAGCGTTATTGCGAAACCAATCATTTCTGAAGTGAATATTAAAGGTAACTCAGTTATTCCAACAGAAGCATTAAAACAAAACCTTGATGCAAATGGTTTCAAAAGTGGTGATGTCTTAAATCGTGCGAAATTAGAAGAGTTTGCGAAAACCTTAAGAGAACATTATAAGAGTATAGGTCGTTATAATGCGAAAGTTGATCCGATCGTGACAACTTTACCAAATAACCGCGCAGAAATTACACTTCAAATTGATGAAGATGATACGGCAAAACTTCGCTCAGTCACCTTTAATGGAAATGAAGCGATTTCTAGCAGTAAGTTACAAGAACAAATGGAGCTTCAACCAGATTCTTGGTGGAAACTTTGGGGTAATAAGTTTGATGGTTCTCAATTTGATAAAGATATTCAAGCTATCCAAGACTATTACCAAAATAATGGTTATGCCAAAGCCAGAGTGACAAAAACAGATGTTCAGTTAAATGAAGAGCATACAAAAGCAGATGTCACTATTGATGTAAGTGAAGGTGAAAAATATAACTTAAGTTCTGCTCGTATTGTCGGTAACTTAGGTGGTATGGCTGATGAATTGCAACCATTATTAGGTGAACTTCACTTAAACGATACTTTCAGTCGTGCGGATGTGCAAAATGTTGAAAGCTTAATTAAAGATAAATTAGGTGAACGTGGTTACGGTAGTGCAACAGTGAATACTGTACCAACTTTTGATGATGCGAATAAAACATTAGCATTAACCTTTGTGGTTGATGCGGGACGTCGTTTATCTGTGCGTCAAGTTCGCTTTGAAGGTAATACGGTTTCTGCAGATAGCACATTGCGTCAAGAAATGCGTCAGCAAGAAGGTACTTGGTATAACTCTCAATTAGTTGAGCTAGGTAAAGTACGTTTAGATAGAACGGGTTTCTTTGAGAGTGTAGAAAATCGTATTGAACCAATTCAAGGTTCTAATGATGAAGTCGATGTCGTATATAAAGTAAGAGAACGTAATACCGGTAGTATTAACTTTGGTATCGGTTATGGTACAGAGAGTGGTATCAGCTATCAAGCAAGCGTGAAACAAGACAATTTCTTGGGAACTGGTGCAGCGGTAAGTTTAGCAGGTACACGTAATGACTACGGTACAAGTGTAAACTTGGGTTATACAGAACCATACTTTACTAAAGATGGAGTAAGTTTAGGTGGAAACGTATTCTATGAAACTTACGATAACTCGAAAAGTGATACTTCATCAACCTATAAACGTACAACTTACGGTGGTAATGTCACATTAGGATTCCCTGTTAATGAGAACAACTCATATTATGTGGGATTAGGTTATACTTATAATAAAATCAGTAACTTCGCGTATGAATACAACCGTGATTTATACATGAAGTCAATGAATCTGACTGGAAACTCAATCAAAACGAATGATTTTGATTTCTCATTTGGTTGGAACTACAACAGCCTAAACCGTGGTTATTTCCCAACTAAAGGGGTAAAAGCAAGTTTAGGTGGTCGTGTCACTATTCCAGGATCTGACAATAAATATTATAAATTAAGCGCTGAGCTTCAAGGTTTCTACCCATTAGATCGTGATCATCGTTGGGTATTATCTGGAAAAGCAACCGCTTCTTATGCAAATGGCTTAGGTGGTAAACGTGTACCGTTCTATCAACTTTATACGGCGGGTGGTATCGGTTCATTACGTGGCTTTGCTTACGGTGCAGTAGGTCCTAATGCGATTTATCAAGACAAATATGGCCAATGGTATCAAAGTACTGATGTCGTTGGTGGTAACGCGATGGCTACAGCAAGTGTCGAACTTATTGTTCCAACCCCATTTGTTGGAGATAAAAGCCAAAATAGCGTGAGAACCTCACTTTTCGTTGATGCAGCAAGCGTTTGGAATACAAAATGGAAATCAGATAAAGAGGGCTTAAAATCATCTCCGATTTATTCAACATTACCTGATTACAGCAAAGCGGGTCGAATCCGTGCTTCAACTGGTGTTGCTTTCCAATGGCAATCACCAATTGGACCTTTGGTATTCTCTTACGCGAAACCAATCAAAAAATATGAAAATGATGATGTAGAACAATTCCAATTTAGTATTGGTGGTTCTTTCTAATAAATTGAACTTTTACGTTCTATTTAAGTCAAAATCTTCGTTCTGTGTCAGTGAGTTAGCTGGCACAGAAATATTTACTAAACTAATTTAAGGAAATTCAAATATGAAAAACGTAGTAAAAGTTACCGCACTTTCTTTAGGTCTTGCACTTGCATCAGGTTTTGCTGCTGCAGATGAGAATATCGCATTCATCAACGCGGGTTACTTATTCCAAAATCACCCAGATCGTCAAGCTGTAGCAGATAAGTTAGATGCAGAATTCAAACCAATGGCGGACAAACTTGCTGCAAGTAAGAAAGAAATTGATGACAAAATCGTAGCATCTCGTAAAAAAGTAGAAGCAAAAGTGGCTGCTTTACAAAAAGATGCACCTCGTTTACGTCAAGCTGAAATTCAAAAACGCCAAGAAGAAATCACTAAATTTGGTTCAGATGAAGAAGCTGCATTAAATAAATTAATGCAAGAGCAAGATAAAAAAGTAGCAGAGTTCCAAGAGTTAAACGAAAAACGTCAAACTGAAGAGCGTGGTAAATTATTAGAAAGCATTCAAGTTGCAACTAATAACTTAGCAAAAGCAAAAGGTTATACTTATGTTTTAGATGCTAACTCTGTAGTATTTGCGGTAGATGGTAAAGACATTACTGAAGAAGTATTAAAATCTATTCCTGCAACTGAAAAAGCAGCTCCAGCAAAAACTGAAGAGAAAAAATAATAGGTTCTCATAATGCAAAAATCCTATTCTTTACAGGAATTAGCAGCAAAAGTCGGCGGTACCCTTCGTGGTAACGCCGACGTTGTCGTTAATAATATCGCCGCACTGTCAAAAGCAGAACCTAACCAGCTTACCTTCATTTCTAATGCAAAATTCCGTCCTTTATTAGCGGAATCTAAAGCAGGTATTCTTGTCGTGTCAGAAGCGGATGTGGAGTTTTGCTCACCTGAAAGTAATTTACTTATCGTCAAAGATCCTTATGTTGCTTACGCTGTATTAGCTCAATATATGGATACCACTCCGAAAGCTGCTCAAAATATCCACCCAAGTGCGGTTATTTCTGAAAAAGCTTCAATTGGTGAAAATGTATCAATTGGTGCAAATGCCGTTATTGAAGAAGGTGTTCTATTAGGCGATAACGTGATTATTGGCGCGGGTTGTTTTGTCGGTAAATTCACAAAAATTGGTGCAGGTACACAGCTTTGGGCAAACGTAAGCGTTTATCATGAAGTAGAAATTGGGCAAAATTGCTTAATTCAATCAGGTGCAGTCATTGGTAGTGATGGCTTTGGCTATGCGAATGATCGTGGCCGCTGGGTGAAAATCCCACAAGTTGGGCAAGTGATTATTGGTAATAATGTCGAAATCGGTGCTTGTACTTGTATTGACCGTGGTGCCTTAGACGCGACAGTCATAGAAGATAACGTCATTATTGATAATCTTTGCCAAATTGCCCATAACGTTCATATTGGCACAGGTACAGCAGTAGCTGGCGGTGTGATTATGGCGGGTAGCTTAAAAGTGGGCCGTTATTGCTTAATTGGTGGAGCAAGTGTGATTAATGGTCACATGGAGATCTGCGATAAAGTAACCGTGACAGGCATGGGCATGGTGATGCGCCCAATTACTGAGCCTGGCGTATACTCATCGGGCATTCCATTACAAACCAATAAAGAGTGGCGAAAAACAGCCGCACTTACCTTGGGAATTGATGGTATGAATAAACGATTGAAAGCCCTAGAGAAAAAACTTGGCTAAGATTTTAAAACGTACCTTAGGGTGCGTTTTATTTTTATACAGAAATATCGTATAATCTCAACGTTTTATTATTATTTATTTTAAAGGTATTAGACGTGTCAGAGAATCAAGTAAGTAAAGTGATTGAAGCAAAAGAAATTATGACCTTATTGCCACATCGTTATCCATTTTTATTAGTGGATCGCGTGTTGGACTATAAAGAAGGTGAGTGGTTAAAAGCAATTAAAAATATCAGTGTAAACGAACCTTGCTTTACGGGCCATTTTCCGAGTGAACCGATTTTACCAGGTGTGTTAATTCTTGAAGCTTTGGCACAAGCAATGGGATTACTTGCATTTAAAACGCATGAATTAAAAGGTGGCGAATTATTCTATTTCGCAGGTATTGATGAAGCGCGTTTCAAACGCCCAGTATTACCTGGAGATCAAATGGAATTGAACGTTCAAGTGATTAAAGAACGTCGTGGTATTACAGCATTCACGGGTATTGCAACCGTAAACGGTGAAGTAGCTTGTGAAGCCAAATTAATGTGTGCTCGTCGATAATTAAAGAAAATTAAGGGGTAAGTATGATCCACCCAAGTGCAAAAATTCATCCGACCGCGATTGTTGCTGATGGCGCAGTTATTGGCGAAGATGTTGTTATCGGTCCTTTCTGTATTATTGAAGGGAGCGTTGAGATTAAAGCACGTACTGTTTTAAATTCTCACATTGTCGTGAAAGGCGATACCGTGATTGGTGAAGATAACCAGATTTATCAATTCGCCAGCATTGGTGAAGTGAACCAAGATTTAAAATATAAGGGCGAAGCAACAAAAACCATTATTGGTAATGGAAACCGTATTCGCGAGCATGTGACGATTCACCGCGGCACTATCCAAGGTGGTGGTGTAACACGTATTGGTAATAACAATTTACTCATGGTAAACGTACATGTTGCTCATGATTGCCAAATCAAGAATAACTGTATCTTAGCAAATAACGCAACACTTGCTGGTCATGTTGAGTTAGATGATTTTGTGATTGTTGGTGGTATGTCTGCGATTCACCAATTTGTGATCGTAGGGGCACACGTTATGCTAGGTGGCGGTTCAATGGTTAGCCAAGATGTGCCACCTTATGTGATGGCTCAAGGTAACCATGCTCAGCCTTTCGGCGTTAACCTTGAAGGATTAAAACGTCGTGGTTTTGATAAACCAACCATGCACGCGATTCGTAATGTCTATAAAATGATTTACCGTAGTGGTAAAACCCTTGAAGAAGTATTGCCTGAAATTGAACAAATTGCACAAACTGAATCTGCAATTAGTTTCTTTGTGGAGTTCTTCAAACGTTCTACTCGTGGCATTATTCGTTAATTAACGTTTCTTTTCTCATTAAGAGAAAATGATGAAATAACAAAGAGACCGCACTATGATTTGTTCAAAGTGCGGTCGTTTTTTAGGATAAATTTAATGATTAAAGAAAATCCGACTATTGCGATTATTGCTGGTGAGGTCTCTGGCGATATTCTTGGTGCAGGTCTCATTCAAGCGCTAAAACGCCACTATCCGCAAGCTAAATTTGTCGGGATTGGTGGCGAGCGAATGATTGCTCAAGGCTTTGAAAGCTTTTTTGATATGGAAGAGCTCTCTGTCATGGGGCTAGTAGAAGTCCTCAAACATTTGCCGCGATTGCTAAAAATTCGTCGTAGTATCATCGAACAACTTTCTGATATTAAACCTGATGTATTTATTGGTATTGATGCACCGGATTTTAATCTCACCGTTGAACTGAAATTAAAAGAAAAAGGGATTAAAACCATTCATTATGTGAGTCCATCTGTATGGGCTTGGCGTCAAAATCGTATTTATAAAATTGCCAAAGCAACCCATCAAGTATTAGCTTTTCTTCCTTTTGAAAAAGCCTTTTACGATCGTTTTAATGTGCCTTGCCGTTTTATTGGCCATACCATGGCGGATGCGATTCCATTAAAACCAAATAGAACGGAAGCTTGCCAGACCTTAGGTGTTGATGAAAAAGGACGTTATCTTGCTATTTTAGTGGGTAGTCGAGGAAGCGAAGTGGGGTTTCTGACAGAGCCATTTCTAAAAACCGCTTTGTTATTAAAAGAAAAATATCCAGATTTGCAGTTTTTAGTCCCTTTGGTGAATGAAAAACGTCGTCAACAATTTGAGGAAATAAAGGCTCAGATTGCTCCTGATCTTGATATGCATTTAATTGATGGTAAAGCACGCCAAGTGATGATCGCAGCTGAGGCAACTTTACTTGCTTCGGGTACCGCAGCGCTTGAGGCGATGTTGTGTAAATCGCCAATGGTAGTGGGGTATCGAATGAAACCATTCACCTATTTCTTGGCAAAACGATTAGTTAAAACAAAATATATTTCATTGCCTAATTTATTAGCGGATGAAATGCTTGTGTCAGAAATGATTCAAGAAGATTGCGAACCGCAAAAATTAGCAGAACAACTTTCTCAGTATTTGGGCGATGACGAAAGTGCAGTCAAATCTCGCAGTGTTTTAATTCAACGCTTTACTGAATTACACAAATTAATTCAATGTGATGCGGACAGCCAAGCCGCACAAGCAGTGATTGATTTATTGGAGCAAAACCATGACTGATTTTGTTTACCCTGAAGGCTATCAATTATTTGCAGGTGTTGATGAAGTAGGCCGAGGCCCTTTAGTTGGCGCAGTTGTCACGGCTGCAGTGCTCTTAGATCCGAATAACCCGATAGCGGGGTTGGCAGATTCTAAAAAGCTCAGCGAGAAAAAACGTCTTGCACTCGCAGCAGAAATTAAAGAGAAAGCCTTAGCTTGGGCAATGGGTCGAGCAGAGCCAGCCGAGATTGATGAATTGAATATTCTTCATGCCTCTATGTTAGCCATGGAACGAGCCGTAAAAGCCTTAAAAATTCAACCGCACTTCGTGTTGGTGGATGGCAATCGTATTCCGCCTAACCTTGGTTTACCTGCTCAAGCGGTGGTGAAAGGGGATTCACTTGTGGCTGAAATTAGCGCCGCCTCTATTTTGGCAAAAGTTGCACGCGATCAGGAAATGGAAGCATTAGATAAAAAGTATCCAGAATATGCTTTTGCTCAACATAAAGGGTATCCGACCAAATTACACTTAGAAAAATTAGCGGAACTGGGGCCTTTACCTGAGTATCGTCGGAGTTTTTCACCTGTGAAGAAAGCGCTAGGCATAGAAGACTAGTGAGCTTGAAAGATTTTTAAGATTGAATAATATAAAATGGATATTTATTGCCTTATCTTTGATGATTATGAAACGTTAGATTTAATGGGACCTGTTGAGTTTTTAGCAAGAGTCCCTAATGGTAAGCTTCACTATGTATCCCAAGTTGGTGGATTAATTCGTAGTAAGCAAGGATTTTATATTGAAACAGAAAAGCTAGAACATTTATTACCTCATAGTGTGTTATTGGTTGTTGGAGGACAGGGAACTCGTCAGTTAGTAAACGATGAACAATTTATTAATCAGCTTGGTAAATGGATTGATGAGTCAGAGGTTTGTCTCAGTGTTTGTACAGGTTCAGTATTATTGGCTTGTACGGGGAGATTAGATAGTTTAAAAGCGACTTCTAATAAAAAATCTTTTGAATGGGTAAAACAATGTTGTCAAGCTGTAAAATGGGAACCTGTTGCAAGATGGGTGAAAGAGGGCAAGTTTTACACTTCATCAGGCGTTTCTGCTGGTATGGATATGGCGCTTGGGTTTATTGCTGATTATTACGGCAATGACTTGGCTCAAGACATCGCTAACCACACCGAATATCATTGGCAAAAAGATCCTAGTGTAGATAATTTTGCTCGAATCTATGGATATAAATAATAGATTTAGTTTTAGATTAAACAAAAGAGCGGTCAAAATTGACCGCTCTTTTTATACCTCAGCGAGATTATTTATTTAATTTTGCTTTGTAAGTTGGGTTCATTAAGTTTTCTACAGAAAGAATGTCATCCAATTGTTCTGCTGTTAATAAACCTTTTTCTAATACCACTTCACGTACGCCTTTACCGGTTTGAGCACAGATTTTACCCACTAAGTCGCCATTATGGTGACCGATAAATGGATTCAAGTAAGTCACGATACCGATTGAGTTAAATACATAGTTTTCACAAATTTCTTTGTTTACCGTAATACCGTCTACACATTTATCGCGTAAGTTCACGCAAGCATTGGTTAAGATGTCGATAGATTCAAACATCGCTTGACCAATCACTGGTTCCATTACGTTTAATTGTAATTGACCCGCTTCAGATGCGAAAGTAACGGTAGTATCGTTACCAATTACTTTAAAGCATACTTGGTTCACCACTTCTGGAATAACTGGGTTTACTTTTGCAGGCATGATAGAAGAACCTGCTTGTAATTCAGGTAAGTTAATTTCTTTAATACCTGCACGTGGACCAGAAGAGAGTAAACGTAAGTCGTTACATACTTTAGAGAGTTTTACTGCGGTACGTTTTAATGCACCATGAACCATGACATAAGCACCACAGTCAGATGTTGCTTCAATTAAGTTTTCAGCAGGAACGCAAGGTAATCCAGTTACCTCAGCAAGGTGTTTTACTACTAATTCTGTATAACCTTTTGGTGTATTTAAACCAGTACCGATTGCTGTTGCACCAAGGTTGACTTCAAGGAGTAACTCAGCGGTGCGTTTTAAGTTACGTACTTCTTCTTCAAGTAATACAGCAAAGGCTTTAAACTCTTGACCAACCGTCATAGGTACAGCATCTTGTAATTGAGTACGACCCATTTTTAAAATTTTAGCAAATTCTTTTGCTTTATTATCGAAACCATCATGTAAGTATTGGATTTTGTCGATAAGTTTTAAAATGCTGTTATATACCGCAATACGGAAACCGGTAGGATATGCATCGTTGGTAGATTGGCTAGCGTTCACGTGGTCCATTGGGTTAATAACATCATATTCACCTTTTTTATGACCAATTTTTTCAAGCGCGAGGTTAGCAACTACTTCGTTGGTATTCATATTCACAGAAGTACCCGCACCACCTTGATATACATCAGATGGGAATTGATCTAAGCATTTCCCCGTGGTAAGAATTTCATCACAAGCAGCTACAATCGCTTTTGCAATATCACTTGGAATAGCACCTAATTCACCATTCGCTAGGGCAGTCGCTTTTTTAACCATTACCATGCCGCGAACAAATTCCGGTACATCAGAAATGGTTACATTAGAAATATTGAAGTTTTCAACCGCTCTTAAGGTATGGATACCCCAGTATGCATCAGCTGGCACATCACGTTCACCTAATAAATCCACTTCTTTTCTGTATTGAGTCATTTTAATCACCTTTTTTGGTTGTTAATTAATTTGAGGTAATTATAGGAATTTACATAGAAAATAAATTTGACATGGATCACATTTCAAATAAGACGTATAAGAGATATTTTCATTTCTCGCATAAATTTTTTTAGGGTGAAATTTTTTTATTTATCCCCTTGAAACCGAAAAAGTTATCCCCACATTTAAAACACTTTATTTTAATAAGAAGGAAATTAATCATGAATATTCGTCCTTTACACGATCGTGTAATCATTAAACGTGAAGAAGTAGAAACTCGTTCAGCTGGCGGTATCGTATTAACCGGTTCAGCGGCGACTAAATC
The DNA here is from genome assembly GCF_001053575.1 of Parahaemophilus parainfluenzae. GTDB lineage: Bacteria > Pseudomonadota > Gammaproteobacteria > Enterobacterales > Pasteurellaceae > Haemophilus_D > Haemophilus_D parainfluenzae_S. Next base: position 61,492 of record NZ_JVSL01000024.1, read on the forward strand.
AACCCGTGCGAAAGTATTGGCAGTGGGTAAAGGTCGTATTTTGGAAAATGGTACCGTTCAGCCTTTAGATGTAAAAGTTGGCGATACAGTCATTTTCAATGATGGTTATGGCGTGAAAAGTGAAAAAATCGATGGTGAAGAAGTGTTAATCATTTCTGAAAACGATATTTTGGCGATTGTGGAATAATTTAAATTAAGGAAAAAAGAAAATGGCAGCAAAAGACGTAAAATTTGGTAATGATGCACGCGTAAAAATGCTAAAAGGCGTGAATGTATTAGCAGATGCAGTAAAGGTGACCCTTGGCCCTAAAGGTCGTAATGTCATTTTAGATAAATCATTTGGTGCACCAACCATCACTAAAGATGGTGTATCTGTCGCACGTGAAATTGAATTAGAAGATAAATTTGAAAATATGGGTGCGCAAATGGTGAAAGAGGTTGCCTCTAAAGCCAATGATGCAGCAGGTGACGGTACAACGACTGCGACAGTTCTAGCTCAAGCTATCGTAAATGAAGGCTTAAAAGCGGTAGCTGCGGGCATGAACCCAATGGATTTAAAACGCGGTATCGATAAAGCGGTAAGTGCGGTTGTTTCTGAGCTTAAAAATTTATCTAAACCTTGTGAAACCTCTAAAGAGATTGAACAAGTTGGTACAATTTCTGCTAACTCTGACAGCATTGTAGGTCAATTAATTGCTCAAGCAATGGAAAAAGTAGGTAAAGAAGGCGTGATCACCGTAGAAGACGGTACAGGTCTTGACGATGAATTAGCGGTTGTAGAAGGGATGCAGTTCGATCGTGGTTACTTATCACCTTATTTCATCAACAAACCAGAAACGGCAACGGTTGAATTAGATAACCCATACATTCTTTTAGTAGATAAAAAAGTATCAAACATTCGCGAATTACTTCCAGTATTAGAAGGTGTCGCAAAAGCGGGTAAACCATTATTAATTATCGCTGAAGATATTGAAGGTGAAGCGCTTGCAACTTTAGTTGTGAACACCATGCGCGGTATCGTAAAAGTGGCAGCAGTGAAAGCGCCAGGCTTTGGTGATCGCCGTAAAGCAATGTTACAAGATATTGCGATCTTAACTGCTGGTACTGTGATTTCTGAAGAAATCGGTATGGAACTTGAAAAAGCGACATTAGAAGATTTAGGCCAAGCGAAACGTGTTGTCATCAACAAAGACAATACCACGATTATCGATGGTGTGGGGGATGATGCACAAATTAAAGGTCGTGTGGCTCAAATTCGTCAGCAAATCGAAGAATCAACTTCTGATTATGACAAAGAAAAACTTCAAGAGCGCGTAGCTAAACTTGCCGGTGGTGTGGCTGTAATCAAAGTCGGTGCAGCAACTGAAGTTGAAATGAAAGAGAAAAAAGATCGTGTGGATGATGCATTACACGCAACACGTGCTGCGGTTGAAGAAGGTATCGTTGCGGGTGGTGGTGTTGCATTAGTTCGTGCTGCAACCAAAGTAGCGGCAACCTTAAAAGGTGATAACGAAGAACAAGATGTAGGTATTAAACTTGCATTACGTGCAATGGAAGCGCCACTTCGTCAAATCGTCACTAACGCAGGTGAAGAAGCATCGGTTGTGGCAAGTGCGGTTAAAAATGGCGAAGGAAACTTCGGTTATAACGCGGGTACTGAACAGTATGGCGATATGATCGAAATGGGTATTCTAGATCCAACTAAAGTAACTCGTTCTGCGTTACAATTCGCGGCTTCTGTAGCGGGCTTAATGATCACCACAGAATGTATGGTTACTGATCTTCCAAAAGATGATAAAGCCGATTTAGGTGCTGCCGGAATGGGCGGTATGGGAGGCATGGGCGGAATGATGTAATTCCCCTTTGCAAAAGAAAGTGCGATCGTTTTTCTTTATAGAAATGCGATCGCATTTTTATTTGTGTGGTGCTACACTTTAATAGCTTTCGATGATTTTATAGGTATAACAATGACAATTTCCCAAACTGAACTTAATCAACAACTCAAATCTGCTGGTATTGGCATTAATGCAACAGAATTACATGGCTTTTTGAGCGGCTTAATTTGTGGAGGGCTAAAAGACCAAAGTTGGTTACCTCTTCTATATCAATTCAGTAACGATAACCACGCTTATCCAACCGCATTAATTCAGCCAATTACCGAAATTTATGAGCAGATAGGTAAAACCTTATCGGATGTAGAAGGGTTTGATTTTGAATTGGGCTTAACCAAAGATGAGAGTGTGTTTGCACGAGCAGACAGTCTATCAGACTGGGCAAACCAATTTTTACTGGGTTTAGGTCTTGTTCAGACAGAATTGGATAAAGAAAAAGGCGAAATTGGCGAAGCGGTAGATGATTTACAAGATATTTGTCAGCTTGGTTATGAAGAAGAAGATGATGAAGAAGAGCTTGCTGAAGCATTAGAAGAAATTATTGAATATGTTCGCACCATTGCGATGTTGTTTTACACCCATTTCAACGATGATGCACAAGAAATAAAACCGATATTACATTAAAAGGAGCGAAACATGGATCTCGCATACATGGCGGCATTACCGCAAGAAGAATTTACAGAACGTCGTCAAAAAGTATTCGCACAAATGCAGCCAAATTCTGCTTTATTGCTATTTTCCGAAATTGAGAAACGTCGTAATAACGACTGCGATTTTCCTTTCCGTCAAGACAGTTACTTTTGGTATTTAACGGGATTTAATGAGCCAAATGCAGCGTTGTTATTGATTAAAACGGAAGAGGCAGAAAAGGCAATGATATTTCTTCGTCCGCGAGATCCTTTGCTTGAAACCTGGAATGGTCGCCGATTAGGCGTTGAGCGCGCACCGCAAAAACTCAATGTCGATGAAGCCTATTCTATCGATGATTTTAAAACAGAATTTCCAAAATTAACGGAAAAATTGACCGCACTTTATCATGTGGCCGATCGTCATCCTTGGGGTGATAAATTATTAGCCGAAAGTGCGGTGAAATTTTATGCTGTTTTTGATTGGCAGCCGATGTTAAGTGAAATGCGCTTAATTAAATCTCCAAACGAAATTCGCTTAATGCAACAAGCGGGACAGATTACGGCATTTGGGCATATTAAGGCGATGCAAGTGACTCGCCCAAATCGTTTTGAATATGAAATAGAAAGCGAAATTCTGCATGAATTTAATCGTCATGGAGCAAGATTCCCGTCTTACAATTCCATTATTGCCGGGGGCGATAATGCCTGTATCTTGCACTACACTGAAAATGATCAACCTTTGAAAGATGGCGATCTTGTGTTAATTGATGCTGGTTGTGAATTTGCTATGTATGCAGGTGATATCACACGTACATTCCCGGTGAACGGTAAATTTACTCAGCCACAACGTGAGATTTATGAATTAGTTTTAAAAGCACAAAAACGTGCGATTGAGCTATTAGTGCCAGGTAATTCAATTAAACTGGCAAATGACGAAGTGATTCGTATTAAGACTCAAGGCTTGGTGGATTTAGGTATTCTGAAAGGGGATGTAGATAAGCTGATTGAAGAAAAAGCCTATCGCCAATTTTATATGCATGGTTTAGGCCATTGGCTTGGCTTGGATGTGCACGATGTTGGTCGCTATGATGATGATCGTAGCCGTACGCTTGAAGTGGGGATGATCATCACTGTTGAGCCAGGTATTTATATTTCTGAAGAAGCAGATGTGCCACCCCAATATAAAGGCATTGGTGTGCGTATTGAGGATAACTTGCTAATGACAGAATATGGCAATAAAAATCTGACTGCGGCGGCACCAAAAGAAATTGATGACATTGAAAATTTAATGAAAAATTGAGAAGAATTCTCAAAATTGTGATCTAGTGCAAGTTTTTTGTGCAGTTAAGGTGCTAATATACTGTTAGATAAAAAAGACCAATCAAATCAGTAAGGAGTCGATTATGTACAAACATGTTTTAGTTGCGGTAGATCTTTCTGACGAAAGTGAATTTCTACTCAAAAAAGCCGTGGGAATTGCAAAACGTAATGATGCGCAACTTTCTATTATTCATGTAGATGTAAACTTCTCGGATCTCTATACTGGTTTAATTGATGTCAATATGTCATCAATGCAAGATAGAATCTCGAGCGAAACCCAAAAAGCGCTAATTAATTTAGCGGAACATGCGGGTTATCCAATAAAAGAAAAATTGAGCGGTAGCGGTGATTTAGGTCAAGTTTTGACAGACGCTATTGATCAGTATGATGTAGATCTACTAGTGACAGGTCATCACCAAGATTTTTGGAGTAAATTGATGTCTTCAACACGTCAAGTGATGAATACCATTAAAATTGATATGTTGGTTGTGCCACTTCGCGACGAATAGTGATCAAAAATTATTTTTAGCCCTATTAAAATAACGTAAATTGTAACCGCACTTCTCAATTAATGCAGTAGAGTGCGGTTTTCTTTTTTAAGATCAGTGAAAAAGCCTTTTTCTCTAGGTCAAAATATGCAAGAATAGTGAGCTTTTTTATAAATCGTGATCGAGATAGAGACACAAGGTTTTATCAATGAAAACAACAGCAGAAATTAGACAGTCATTCCTTGATTTTTTCCATAGCAAGGGGCATCAAGTCGTCGCAAGTAGTTCGCTTGTGCCTGAAAATGATCCGACATTGCTTTTTACTAATGCCGGTATGAACCAATTTAAAGACGTGTTCCTTGGTATGGACAAACGTCCTTACTCACGTGCGACAACTGCACAACGTTGTGTGCGCGCAGGTGGTAAGCATAATGATTTAGAAAACGTAGGTTATACAGCTCGTCACCATACTTTCTTTGAAATGCTCGGCAACTTCAGTTTTGGCGACTATTTCAAACATGATGCGATTAATTTTGCCTGGGAGTATTTGACTTCTCCACAATGGCTCGGGTTACCAAAAGAAAAATTATGGGTAACCGTGTATGAAACCGATAATGAAGCTTATGATATTTGGCATAAAGAAGTTGGTGTGCCAGCAGAACGTATTATTCGTATCGGTGATAACAAAGGTGCGCCTTATGCATCAGATAACTTCTGGGCAATGGGTGACACAGGTCCTTGTGGTCCATGTACTGAAATTTTCTACGATCACGGTGATCACATTTGGGGTGGCCCTCCAGGCTCACCAGAAGAAGATGGTGACCGCTATATCGAAATTTGGAACGTGGTATTCATGCAATTTAACCGTCAAGCAGACGGTACAATGGAAAAATTACCACGCCCATCAGTTGATACCGGGATGGGCTTAGAGCGTATTTCTGCCGTATTACAGCATGTAAACTCTAACTATGAGATCGATATTTTCCAAAAATTAATTGCGAAAACAGCTGAAATCGTAGGAACAACAGATTTAACAAACAAATCATTACGTGTAATTGCAGACCACATTCGTTCTTGTGCTTATTTAATTGCAGATGGCGTAATTCCATCAAACGAAGGTCGCGGTTATGTATTACGTCGTATTATCCGTCGTGCAGTACGTCATGGTCACTTGTTAGGTGCTAAAGAAGCGTTCTTCTATAAACTTGTGCCGACTTTAATTGAAGTCATGGCGGAAGCTGGCAAAGAAGTTAAAGAAAAACAAGCGAATGTCGAAAAATTACTTCGTTTAGAAGAAGAACAATTTGCTCGTACATTAGAGCGCGGATTAAGCTTATTAGACGATGCGCTTGCTCAAGTGAAAGATGGTGTGTTGTCAGGTGAAGTCGCCTTTAAACTTTATGATACTTATGGCTTCCCACTTGATTTAACAGCGGACGTATGTCGCGAGCGTGATATTGCAATTGATGAAGCAGGTTTTGAGCGTGAAATGGAAGCACAACGCTTACGCGCACAATCTGCAAGCCAATTCGGCATGGATTACAACAGTGTTATTCGTGTAGAAGGTGAAACAAAATTTGAAGGCTATACTGAATCAGAATCTTTAGCCAAAGTGACCGCACTTTTCCATGATGGAAAATCAGTAGAGAGTATTACTGCAGGCCAAAGTGCCGTGGTGATTTTAGAAAATACTCCATTCTATGCGGAATCAGGTGGTCAAATTGGTGACAGTGGTTATTTAACCTCTCAAGGTATTCAGTTTAATGTAAAAGATACTCAAAAATATGGTCAAGTATTTGGTCATATTGGTGAGTTAGAACAGGGTACCTTAAAAGTCGGGCAAACAGTCAATGCGGTTGTAGATGCAGCAAGACGTCATCAAACGTCACTTAATCATTCTGCAACACACTTATTACATGCCGCATTGCGTCAAGTTTTAGGTCACCATGTAGTGCAAAAAGGATCGTTAGTATCTGATACAGCATTACGTTTTGACTTTGCTCATCCGGAAGCGATTACCAAAGCACAGCTTAATAAAATTGAAACATTGGTAAACCAAAAAGTGCGTGAGAATTTTGTAGTTCAAACGGACATAATGGATATCGAAGCGGCAAAAGCGAAAGGTGCAATGGCGTTATTCGGTGAAAAATATGCTGATGTGGTACGTGTTTTAACAATGGGAGATTTCTCCGTTGAACTTTGTGGTGGCATTCATGCTAAACGTACCGGTGATATCGGTTTATTTAAAATTGTGGCGGAAACTGCAGTTGCAGCAGGTGTTCGTCGTATTGAAGCGGTAACGGGTGAAAATGCAATTAATTGGTTACACAACCAACAACGTATTCTTACTCAAAGTGCAGATTTGTTTAAATCTGACGTTAATACCCTTGTTGAGAAAATTCAGCAACTTCAAGATAAAGCGAAGAAAGCAGAAAAAGAATTACAAGGATTAAAAGAAAAAGCTGCAATGCAAGCGGGGTCCGATTTAGTGAAAAGTGCGGTTAAAATTAATGATGTTTCTGTAATCGTACATCAACTAGACGGAATTGAAACTAAATCGTTACGTGTGATGGTTGATGATTTAAAAAATCAACTTGGTTCAGGCGTAATTGTATTTGCATCTATTTTAGATGATAAAGTCAACCTCGTCGTTGGCGTAACAAGCGATTTAACTACTAAAGTGAAGGCTGGTGAGCTAGTGAATTTAATGGCTCAGCAAGTTGGTGGGAAAGGCGGTGGTCGCCCTGATATGGCAATGGCAGGAGGCTCCCAACCAGAAAATGTGAATCTAGCATTAACTGTCGCACAAAACTGGTTAAGCAATAATCTGTAGTACAAGCAGGTCGGTGGGATGCCGATCTTTACTTGATTGATAGGGATATCTAATAAATGCAAACTAAGGAGATAAAAGATGTTAATCTTAACTCGAAAAGTTGGCGAAAGTGTTCTCATTGGAGACGATATTTCTATCACGGTTTTGAGTGTACGTGGAAACCAAGTCAAACTCGGTGTGCAAGCGCCTAAAGAAGTATCCGTTCACCGAGAGGAAATTTACCAACGAATTCTGCAGTCAAAAGATGAACATATAGATGAGGCATCTTAGACCTAGAGTTTTATGAATGTTTTACATTCTATTTATAATTTAATTAACGTTTTTTCAAAAATTAAACCCATTGGTTTGCAAGATTTTAAATAACGGAAATTTGAGTTATAAAGGTAGAGAAGGAACTTTTCCAACTTAAATCTATCAAAATTTAATAAATAATGACCGCACTTTTAGTATAGAAGTGTGGTCATTCCATATTAAAACAAAAAGGAAAATCAATGAAAGTTATTATTCCCGTAGCTGGTTTGGGTACCCGTATGTTGCCAGCAACAAAAGCGATTCCAAAAGAAATGTTAACGCTTGTGGATAAGCCTCTGATTCAATATGTTGTGAATGAGTGTGTGGCTGCTGGTATCAAAGAAATCGTGTTAGTCACACATTCTTCTAAAAATGCGATTGAAAACCACTTTGATACGTCTTTTGAGTTGGAAACCATGCTTGAGAAGCGTGTTAAACGTCAGCTTCTAGAAGAGGTGCGTTCTATTTGCCCTAAAGATGTAACAATTATGCATGTTCGTCAAGGCAATGCGAAAGGTTTAGGTCATGCGGTGTTATGTGGTCGTCCAGTTGTTGGAAATGAGCCATTTGCAGTCGTGTTACCTGATGTGCTTTTAGCCGATTTTACAGCAAATCAAAAGAAAGAAAATCTTTCAGCAATGATTAAACGTTTTAAAGAAACACAAGCAAGCCAAATTATGGTAGCGCCTGTTGCCGCTGATGAAGTGAGTAGCTATGGTATCGCGGATTGTGGTGGTGTAGAGTTAAAAGGCGGTGATAGCGTTAAAATTAATAGCATTGTTGAAAAACCATCTGTTGAAGAAGCTCCATCAAATCTTGCTGTTGTCGGTCGTTATGTTTTCTCTGCGGCAATTTGGGATTTATTAGAAAAAACACCAGTTGGTGTGGGCGATGAAATCCAATTAACGGACGCAATTGATATGCTTATCGAGAAAGAGACCGTTGAAGCGTTTCATATGACCGGTAGAAGCTTTGACTGTGGTGACAAAATTGGCTATATGGAAGCTTTTGTAGAATATGGTCTTCGTCATGATAAATTAGGCAAAGAGTTTAAAGCTTTCCTAAAAGATCTTGCAAAAACCTTATAATTAACTGAAACCACCGAAAGGTGGTTTTTATTTATATATTTGTATACGAATAAAGATAAAAAAGAAGGCATCGTGATGATGCCTTCTTTTTTCTATGAAACGAAATCTTAGTTATTTTTCGCTAATAAAGTGCGGTAGATAATACCACCTAAAATACCACCGATAATCGGTGCCACCCAGAATAACCATAATTGGTCGATTGCCCAAGTACCTTGGAATACCGCAACTGCAGTACTACGAGCAGGGTTTACAGAGGTATTTGATACAGGAATGCTGATTAAGTGGATTAAGGTTAAACCTAAACCGATTGCGATTGGCGCAAAACCTGCAGCTGCATTTTTATGAGTTGAACCCATGATGATTAATAAGAAGAATGCAGTTAATAATACTTCCGCTACGAATACTGCTTCTAAAGAATAACCTTCTGGAGAATGTTCGCCGTAGCCATTAGATGCAAAACCTGCAGTAACATCAAAGCCAGCTTTACCTGATGCGATAAGGTAAAGTGCAGCACCCGCTAGTAAGCCACCAACAACTTGAGAAATGATGTATGGAAGAGCATCTTTCGCAGAGAAACGACCGCCAGCCACTAAACCAAGTGTTACTGCAGGGTTAAAGTGACCACCAGAAATGTGACCTACAGCGTAAGCCATGGTTAATACGGTTAAACCGAAGGCAAATGCAACGCCCACATAACCGATACCTAGGTTGACAGAAGCAGCAAAGATTGCACTACCACAACCACCGAAAACTAACCAAAATGTACCGAAAAATTCAGCAAAAAGTTTTTTTGACATAATAGACCTCAATATTAAATATGTCGTTATCTTCAAATAACAATAATGTATTGCGTATGCAACAGGCATTTAGTCAAAAGTAATGGTTTTTAGTTCTGCAAATTATTGTAAATGTTTGTAAGTAAATGTAAGGGAAATAGCATGCTATACTTTTAGACGTCTAGATTGTCATTTTGCTTATTTTTCATTAAAATACGGATAAATTATCAGGTTATTTAAGGTGCATTATGGCAAACTGGGATGGCAAATATATTAGCCCTTATGCAGAACATGGCAAAAAGAGCGAACAAGTCAAAAAAATTACAGTGTCTATTCCGATTAAAGTATTGGAAATTTTGACGAATGAGCGTACTCGTCGTCAGCTGAAAAGTTTGCGCCATGCAACAAACAGTGAATTGCTTTGTGAGGCGTTCTTACATGCTTTTACAGGTCAGCCATTACCGACTGATGCGGATTTAATGAAAGAACGCCATGATGAGATTCCTGAAAATGCCAAAGAAATCATGCGTGATTTAGGCATTGATCCTGAAAGCTGGGAATATTAATTTTATCCTTTTAATCCTTCCAAAATACTGCATTCAGGGCAATCATTGCCCTGACAAGCGTTATGCCATCGCTCCAATTCCTCTACCATTTTTTGCAAGTGATGAATTTGCTCATTCAATGTTTTAATATGCTGCGTCGTAAGTGCTTTAACTTCTCGGCTACTACGATTGGGATTATCTTGTAATTGCAAAAGTTGGTGAATTTGTTGGAGGGAAAAACCAACATCTCGAGAGTGACGAATAAAACGTAGTCGTTCTAAATCCTTTTCTTCATAATGGCGATAACCGGAAAGGCTTCGCTGTGCTGGTTTTAATAAGCCGGACTTTTCATAATCCCGAATTTGTTTACTTGATAAACCGACTAATTTTGCCACTTCACTGATGTTCATAAAAAATCCTTGACCTTAACCTTATGTTAAGGTTTATAGTAAACTCAATTTCAATCTATATCAATAATTAAGGAGTAAATATGAAATCAATTACATTACATGTAACAGGGATGACTTGTGGTGGTTGTGTGAAAAGCGTTACAAGAGTGTTGGAAGAGCTTAATGGCGTAGAAAAAGCTGTTGTAACACTTGATGACGGTAAAGCGGTGATTACCTTTGATGAAAGTGCGGTTAGTATTGCACAATTAATTGAAACAATTGAAGAGGCAGGTTTTGATGCAACAGAATAAAAAAATAGTCATTCAAATCGAGGGGATGACCTGCCAATCCTGTGCTAATCGGATTGAGAAAGTATTGAATCGAAATGATTTTGTCTCTGACGCGGGCGTGAATTTTGCGGCAGAGGAAGCGCACGTAGTATTTGATTCATCTCAGGCTTCAGAACAAGATATTTTGACAATTATTCAAAAAGCGGGATATAAGGGCATTCTAAAGCAAAATGTGCTGCCTAGCGCACCTAATGAAACGAAGATTAGTCCGCGTTTATGGTTGCTTTTGTTCATTAACATTCCTTTTTTAATCGGAATGAGCGGGATGATGTTTAATCATCATTCTTGGATGATACCACCAATGTGGCAATTTGTTCTTGCGAGCATTGTGCAACTTTGGTTAGCCATTCCTTTTTATAAAGGTGCGATTGGTAGTATTCGAGGTGGTTTGGCCAATATGGATGTACTCGTGAGTACTGGTACGTTGGTGATTTATCTCTATTCGGTCTTTATGCTGTTTTATTATCAGTCAATGGGGCATGATAGCGCATCTCATGTCTATTTTGAAGTATCGGTGATGGTCATCGGTTTCGTCAGCCTTGGGAAATTTCTTGAGGAAAGAACGAAGAAACAAAGCTTAAACAGTTTAGGGCTATTATTACAACTCACCCCAAAACAAGTCAGTGTTCAACGTGAAAATCATTGGGAGACGATTTCTCTCGATCAAGTAAAAATAGGCGATATTTTACGGGCTAATCAAGGTGAACGTATTGCCGCGGATGGTGTTGTTGAACAAGGGAGTGGTTGGTGCGATGAGAGTCATTTAACCGGTGAATCTCACCCATTAGAAAAAATGTCTCAAAGCCCTGTGCTTGCAGGGGCAATGGTGACACAAGGTAGTCTTATTTATCGAGCTAATCAACTCGGACAGCAAACGCTATTGGGCGATATGATGAAAGCGCTTTCCGAGGCGCAAGGTACAAAAGCTCCTATTGCTCGTTTTGCTGACAAAGTTTCAGCTGTATTTGTGCCTACCGTGTTATTGATTTCCGTAATGACATTTGGATTAACCTGGTGGATAAAAGGAGATTTGGTAACCGCTTTAATTCATGCGGTTGCTGTGTTAGTCATTGCCTGTCCTTGTGCATTAGGGCTTGCCACACCTGCTGCCATAATGGTGGGAATGGGAAAAGCAGTCAATGCAGGGATTTGGTTTAAAGATGCGGCATCTATGGAAGAGGCGGCGCATGTGGATACGGTGGTATTAGACAAAACAGGAACGATAACTCAAGGAAAGCTCAAAATTGCCGCTGTTTGGCAACCACAAAGTGCGGTCTATTCTGAGGAAGATTTATATCGCATTGCGGCTTCCGTTGAGCAAAATGCCAATCATCCTTTAGCTAAAGCGATAGTCCTGGCTGCACAGGAAAAATCACTTGAAATTCCGACCGCACTTTCGGTTCATTCAGAAGTGGGGCAGGGTATATCTGCTCACATTGAAGGAGTTGGTTTGGTTAAAGTAGGTAAACTGACTTATTGTGAATTAACCTTACCAGATAATATGCCTCAAATTTGGCAAATCGCGAGTGTTGTTGCGGTATCTGTAGATAACAGTCCAATCGGTGCATTTGCGCTAGCAGACAGTCTAAAAGAGGATAGTTTGCAAGCGATTCAACGCTTACACCAACATAATATTGATGTGGTGATAATGAGTGGCGATCAGCAATCTGTCGTTGATTATGTTGCCCAGCAAGTAGGTGTGAAAACTGCACGAGGCAATTGTAGTCCACGTGATAAAGCGGCTTATATTGAGAGATTACGTCAGCAAGGCAAAGTGGTCGCAATGGTTGGTGATGGTGTGAATGATGCACCCGCATTAGCAATGGCTAACGTAAGCTTTGCGATGAAATCAGGTTCTGATGTTGCAGAACAAACTGCATCGGCGACACTCATGCAGCATTCGGTGGATCAGTTAGTTGATGGATTAATGATTTCCAGAGCAACATTAACGAATATAAAACAAAATTTATTCTTTGCCTTGATTTATAATGTACTAGGTATTCCACTTGCGGCATTAGGCTACTTAAGTCCTGTTTTAGCAGGGGCAGCGATGGCAATGAGTTCGCTTTCGGTGCTATTCAATGCATTGCGGTTAAAACGAGTGAAAATTAAATAAGAAAAAGGCGATATGAAAATATCGCCTTTTATTTTTGGATTAATGTTGTTTCCATAATGGAAGTTGAATCGTGACGGCAAGCCCGCCTAAATTGCTGGATTCAGCCCATACTTTTCCATTGTGTTCATTCACTACATTATAGACAATTGTTAAACCTAGTCCTGTTCCACCAGTGGCTCGAGTTCTAGTTTCATCGACTCGATAGAATGGCTTAAAGATTTTATCAAACTCTTCTGGTGGTAGGCCTAAGCCATTATCATCTACTCGAATTTGTAGGCAATTATCATCCTGCTCATTTTTATGTAAATCAATGGTTAAGAAAATACGATCTTTCGTATATTTCAGTGCATTTCGAATAATGTTTTCAATTGCACTGGTAAGCAAGCTTAGGTTGCCGTAAATCATATGTTTTTCAGGATGTAAAATAGAAATATTGACATCGCAGGTGATCTTGCGCTGTTCAGCTTCAAATAAGGCATCTTTGATCACATCATCCCAAAGCTGATTAATAGGAAATAAATTATGCTCCATTTGAGAATGCATTTGTTGGCGAGAAATGAGTAACAACTCGCTGATCATTTTATCCATTCGTTGTATTTCTTTCTCAATGCGTTTAACTGGTTCAATATCCCCTGTTTGATGACGAACTAGAGCAGTGGAAAGTTGCAAACGCGTCAACGGTGTTTTTAATTCATGAGAAATAGATGAAAGCAGATTGTGTTGGTTTGAAATCAGATTATCAATCGCAATCGACATCTTGTTAAAGCTTTGTCCTACTTCTCGTAACTCTTCTGGACCATGATTTGCTAATTCATTATCAACCTTAAAGTTTCCTAACGCCACGCTATTAGCCGCCTTTTGTAAATTGGTAATAGGTTTGACGATAGTATGCGTAAACCACCAAAGTAAAGGAGTTGTAATAATTAAGGTCAAGAGCAATAAGACCCAAGGGTGGTCAAGCATATATCGTAAAATTTCTTGTTGACCATTTGCTCGAGACACAAAAAATAATTCAGAGGATTGTTCCGCATCCCCGATATAGACTTTAAAGGGGCCTGCAATTTGAATATCTTTAAAGGTTTTACGTTGTGGTTGGGCAAAGTTACTGGACTCTTGGGCGAACTGAGCAATATGCATTCTTTCTTCGCCTAAAGCACCAAAAATTTCTTTTTCCGGCGTCATGATGACTGGACGAGCAGAGTCAAATTTATCGGTTGGAAGCACTGGTACGCCAGCGAGGATACCGGTGATTCTATTGTTACGAATGGATTCAACGAGTTTCTTTTGATAGCTCGATATTTCGTTTTGATTCAAGTCAGAATATAAGCGGCTATCAAAATAAGGGAGTGCGACCAAAAGTGCGGTCATGGCAAAGAATGCCAACCAAAAAACAGTAAATGTGCGTATCGTGAGCTGATTTAAGCTGAATTTCTTGATAAGCATTATTCACAAACCAACAAGTAACCACGACCACGTAGCGTTTTCAGCCATGGTAAGCCATTGTCTCTTTCTGGAAGTTTTTTGCGCAAGTTTGACATATGCATATCAATCGAGCGATCAAAAGGAGAAAGGTGTTTGCCAAGTACATTCATGCTTAATTCTTCGCGAGAAACAATTTGTCCTGGACGAAGTACCAGTTTATGAAGTAGAGCAAATTCAGAGCCGGTTAGACCAAGATCTTGACCGTTATAAGAGGCTTGTTGAAGACCAGAGTGAAGTACTAAGCCACAAAATTCCAACGTGTTTTCTTCAGATGAAAGTGCGATCGAATTTTGTGAGGTTTCTTTTTCTGCTGGTGTAGCACGACGTAAAATGGCTTTAATACGAGCAACCAGTTCACGATCGTTAAATGGTTTTGGTAAATAGTCATCGGCCCCGAGTTCTAAGCCAAGGACACGATCGATCTCTTCACCACGAGCGGTAAGCATCATCACAGGGACATTTGATGTTTGGCGAATTTTCTTGAGTGTTTCAATGCCGTTTAATACGGGCATCATGATATCTAATAAAACTAACTGGTGGCTTGCATTTAGCTTATCTAACGCTTCTTGCCCATTATTGGCAACTTCAACCTCAAAACCAGTCAGTCGTAAAACTTCAGCAAGTAAATCTGTTAGTTCAATATCATCATCAACTAATAGAATCTTTGACATTTTCATTCTCTTGTAATACAACGAACCTGCTTGATAAGACAAGCAGGTGTTATTTTTTAATGATTACCAGAATTTCCACCAGCTTTTCTTACCTGCATTTTCAGGTGTGCTGATAATAGTATTATTTTCGTCTTGTTTTGCCACTTCAGGTAATGGCTTATCTAATTCTGCACTGCTTACTAGACCGTTTTGATCGAATTTCACCGTAAATGTGTGCTGTTCAGGTTTTTGGTAAGAGTGTTGTTGTAAGAACACGTAATACCAAGTTAGGTTATTATAAGGATCGATTAAAACCGGTGTGCCAAGCAAATATTGTACTTGTTGTGCGGTCATGCCTGGTTTAACTTGTGCCACAGTTGCCGCTTCTAAGTAGTTACCTTGTGGAACATCAATACGATAAACAACTTTTTGCACTGTTGAACAAGAAGTTAAACTTAATGCTAAAACAACTGCACCTAAAAATGTTCTTAATTGCATATTTTTTACCTTTTACTGCAAAATTATGTCGAATGATACCGAAACTTTATGATCTTGCCAAATT
This sequence comes from Parahaemophilus parainfluenzae, assembly GCF_001053575.1. Lineage (GTDB taxonomy): Bacteria > Pseudomonadota > Gammaproteobacteria > Enterobacterales > Pasteurellaceae > Haemophilus_D > Haemophilus_D parainfluenzae_S. The sequence continues at coordinate 76,903 of NZ_JVSL01000024.1, forward strand.
AATTATCGCACTTTAATGCTTTTTGAAGTTGATCTTTCAGATTTGGTGGTATCCCTTTGATTGTTAAAGTATCTGTAAGTGGATCCCATTTAATACGGTTATTCAATAAATCCGCATCAAAACTTAATGTCACACCTTTACCAGAACCTGAAAATTTCGTTAATGTTTTTAAGGCTGAACGTACTGGAGGAATGGTTTCTTCCAAGCCGTAATCTTGCTCTTCTGTAAAGGTGACAAAAGGGCGCTCGTTTAGAGTAGGTAAATTCGCTGAAAGTTCAGTTAAGGCAATTTCATCACCGCTTGCTAATTGACCTTTGCAGTATTCAAATACCTGTTTTTTCACCGCTTGGGTTTGTTCTTTGTTCAATTCCCCTTGTTCACAGTAGTCACTGACTGCTTGTAATAAGCATTGGTTTTGAACTTGTGGATTTAACCCTTCTTCAGCCCCTAAGAAATCCATAAAGAAGTCACTAATTTTACGACCAACACGACCTTTAATGAAGGTGAGATAGCGGTTTGAGTTGGCATTCACTTGCAAATCCGTTAAGTTGATACGTGCAGCTATATCAAATTGCGTGATATCTAAGTATTCCGTACGGCGAATTTCAAGATTTTCGTCAACTAACATACTGATGCGGCTGTCTAACAACGCAATAAATAGGTAATCCGTTGCTAAAAAGTTATATTGGCATAGGATAAGCGTACCGCTGTCAGCAAAATTATATTTGCCCAATTCTTGTGCTAATAGTTTCGTAGATTGTTGGCTGAAATTTAAAAAGTTGATTTCATTTTCTAATAAACGATTCAGATCTTGTGCAAAAATGGAATTCTCTTGGAAGACACCAAATGCTTTGCCTTTATTTTGATAACCTTGATGTAATTGCAACATCATTTGTTCGACTTCCGGCGTAATGGTGAGAAGTTCATCACGCAACACGCTTTCCATCGTAGTGGTTTCATTTTCAGCGTGCTTAACTAGTTGATGTAGCACGATTTGATTAACCGTAATGCTCATAATTTTTTCCTTCGTAAAATTTACCTTAAATTATAACCGCACTTTTTAAGCAAGAAAAAAGAAATTATTCAGATTGGACAAATTATCAGGTATGATATGAGAAGTTTTTTTGTATTTAGAACAGGCTTAAATATTCCAAATGGCTCAACATTCAAAGTATTCCGATGGGCAAGTTAATGCCATCATTAACGACATGATTAGCGTACTTGAAACTCACAAAGCACCCGTTGATCTTTCGCTTATCGCTTTAGGCAATATGGCCAGTAATTTATTGACTACTAGCGTGCCAGCCGCACAGCGTGAAGCTCTAGCTCAAGCCTTTGCCAACTCTCTAATGAATTCGGTAAAAATAAAATAAAATAAAATGTTTTGGTTTAAAAAGAGCAAATTTAACGGGCGTGAATACCGTGAAGAGACCTCACGAAAAATTTCGTGGGGACATTGGTTTGCTTTTTTTAACATTATCATCGCAATTCTTATTGGTAGTCGTTATGCCTTTCTCATTGACTGGCCAGATACCTTACTCGGTAAAATTTATTTCTTTATTAGCTTATTAGGGCATTTCAGTTTTTGTGTTTTTGCCTTGTATTTGCTGGTTATATTTCCGCTGAGTTTCATCATTAAAAATCACCGCACTTTCCGTGGGCTAACGGTGATTATCGCGACAATTTGCACTACATTATTGCTGTTTGATACGGAAGTTTTTAACCGCTTTAATATCCACCTTTCTTCTATCGTTTGGAATTTATTAGTAAATCCAGAAAAAGGTGATCTTTCACGAGATTGGCAAATCTTCTTTGCACCGATGCCTATTATTTTGCTGATTCAAATGCTTTTCTCTCGTTGGAGTTGGGAAAAGTTACGTAGTTTAGAGCGTCAAAAATGGCTCAAAAAAGTGGGATTAGTGCTAACTTCTACTTTTGTGGCCTCACACTTAATTTATGCTTGGGCGGATGCATTTTTATATCGTCCGATTACCATGCAACGTTCTAATTTTCCGCTTTCTTATCCAATGACTGCGCGAACCTTTTTAGAAAAACAAGGGTTTATTAATGCGGAAACATATTCTCAGCGATTGGAGCAAGAAGGGCGTTTGGATGCATTAAAAATTGATTATCCTAAAAAAGATCTTCAGTTTGAAGAAGTTGAAAACAAACCAAATATTCTCGTGATTACCGTTTCAGGCTTACGTTATGATGCGCTAACGAGCGAGAAAATGCCTAAATTGTTTGAGTTTGCCACAAGCTCTACTCAATTTACGAATCATTACAGCAGCGGCAATACGAATAATGCCGGCTTAGTAGGCTTATTCTATGGGCTGAATGCAAATTATACGGACAGTATTTTGAGTAATCACACACCGTCGGTATTAATTAAAAAGCTACAAGACGAGAAATATCAATTTGTTGCTTATTCGTCTACGGCATTTAAAGATAGCTTATTTAAACAAGCCTTGTTCCGTAATGTGAAATTACCTAAAGTGAAAGCCTCTTCGCCAAAAGAAGCGATAAATAGCGTTTTATCTCTCTTAAAAGAGGATAAACCTTGGTTTGCTTATGTGGATTTAGATGTTGCGGATCAAGCGGAAGAAAATTACACCAAATCGCTTGCGGAGATTGATCAACAAATTGATGACACTTTAGCATCAGTTTCCTTAGATAATACGATTGTTATTATTACGGCAGAGCATGGTAAAACGTTTAATAAACTGGATGAAAAAGCACAAGAAAACTATTTCGGTCGTGATGAAATCCAAGTGCCATTTATTGTTTACTGGAAAGATTTGCCGGTACAAGAAGTGACAAAATTAACAAGCCATACCGATTTATTGCCAGCATTGATGTCATCGATCTTTAAAGTGAAAAATCCAGTTTCTGATTATGCACAAGGCCGCAATTTATTTGAGCTTAATGGCGATCCTTGGGTGCTGGCATCGAATTTCCGTTGGAATGTCATTATTCAGCCGGATGGCACACAGTATCATATTGATCGTAAAGGAAACTATAAGAAATTTGATCGCACTTATACTGAGCAATCTTCAAGTCGCCCACCACTCGGCTTGTTCTTAGATGTCTTTAAACAAGAGCGTTCTTTTGTCAATAAATAGATAGCTTTTTTGTGCTTAAAATCTTATACTTTGCACTCAGTTGAAAGACTGAAAAGATGTTATTAATTAAAATCTGCGAATTTTTCATAACATTGTAAACAATTCACAATAGACCCGATCCTTATTGGGTTTGCTTTTCAATTAATACACTTCTCGTCTCTCTTTTCCTTTCTTTTTTGGCGGAGTTATTATGAAAAATCACGTTCGTAGCTTTAAAACGTTTATTCGAGACGAAATCATTAAAAAAGGTGGCTGGGTTAATGCCCATGCTCACGCAGATCGTGCTTTTACAATGACACCTGAAAAAATTGGTATTTATCACAATAGTAATCTTCAACAAAAATGGGATTTAGTGGACGAAGTTAAACGTACATCCAGTGTTGATGATTATTACGCTCGTTTCTGTCAATCGATTGAGCTGATGATTTCCCAAGGGGTGACAGCATTTGGTACTTTTGTGGATATCGACCCGATTTGTGAAGACCGAGCCATCATTGCTGCACACAAAGCTCGTGAAGTTTATAAGCATGACATTATTTTGAAATTTGCGAATCAAACCTTAAAAGGGGTCATTGAGCCAGAAGCACGCAAATGGTTTGATATTGGTTCTGATATGGTGGATATGATTGGTGGTTTACCTTATCGCGATGAGCTTGATTATGGTCGCGGCCTTGAGGCAATGGATATTTTACTTGATGCGGCTAAGTCTCGCGGCATTATGTGTCATGTGCACGTGGACCAATTCAACTCTCCGAAAGAAAAAGAAACCGAACAGCTGTGTGATAAAACCATTGAACATGGTATGGAAGGGAGAGTCGTGGCAATCCATGGTATTTCCATTGGTGCACATAGCAAAGAATACCGCTATAAACTTTATAAAAAAATGCGTCAGGCAAAAATGATGATGATTGCTTGTCCAATGGCGTGGATTGATAGTAACCGAAAAGAAGATTTGATGCCTTTCCATAATGCCTTGACACCTGCAGATGAAATGATTCCAGAAGGAATCACAGTCGCGTTAGGTACGGATAATATCTGTGATTATATGGTGCCACTTTGTGAAGGGGATTTATGGCAAGAACTAAGCTTGCTTGCTGCAGGCTGTCGTTTCCCACATCTTGATGCAATGGTTGATATTGCGAGTATTAATGGACGTAAAGTGTTAGGTTTAGAGCCAGTTTAATCCCAAAATTAGATAGAAGTGCGGTCATAAAACGAAACGTTTTGTGGCCGTTTTTATTTATAAAATAAAACAGAATTAATGTGACTTTGAATGATTTAAAAAAGGACTTTAAGAAAAGTGGTGGGCGATACCGGTCTCGAACCAGTGACCCCCTCCTTGTAAGGGAGGTGCTCTCCCAACTGAGCTAATCGCCCGATGCACCTGAAAAGGTATTCGGATTTATTTAAACACTAAAATTAAGTGGTGGGCGATACCGGTCTCGAACCAGTGACCCCCTCCTTG